>CAKTQR010000001.1 GCA_934597175.1 uncultured Oscillospiraceae bacterium
GCCCGTTTTGTTCCATACAAGCTAAAAAATCCCGATTTGCATTGCAAATCGGGATTTTTTTGCTTGTTGCCGGCAGCAAGTGCGCCGTCGGCAAAGGACTTTGCCAGCGTCTCGGAATTGCCGCCCTTGCGAGGGTTCGAGGAAATAATAAGGACTTTTTTGCTCATGTTATACCTCGCAAATGGTCTTTTTGATCTATAAAACAAACGGTCAAACCGTCTCTAAGTAATGTAGCCTGCCGAAAAGCGGCTTTTGATCAGGTTCATACGGGCAATCGGCCTTTTTGTCGCAGTATAGGGTTTTGGACGAAAATAGCCGTGAGCGGATGACGAGCACATTGCCCCGTGATGCCATTTTCAGCACCATTTCGCACAGGTCGAAGCATGACAGGCTCCAATGTGTTATCTCGGTCTTGCGCCTGATGCTTATATATCCGTCGCCGTCATCAAGCAGCAGCTCCACAAAATAGCCACCATACAACCGCCAATTTAAAAGCTCGCCGTCAAGCTCAAGCTCGCCGCACAGGTCAGGAATTTTGAGCATTTCATCAAACAGTTCGCCCGTCGTGAACGGCAGCTTTGTCATGAACGGGTTATCGTCATATTCGAAAGCGTCATCATAACTCCATGTAACATAAATGTCGTCCGACAGCGGTGTTGCGGTCAGGTCGTCGGCAGTTACTATTCGCCTTTCAACGAGCAATTTTATCGGTAAATCGTCAGAATTTTGAAGCTTTCCGAGCATTTGTGAAAACTCATTATCATAATCCACAAAATCTCCGTCATAACCGAGAAGCCACTTTTTCTGCTCCTCATCCCATTCGATTTGGTCGTAATAAGGAAGCAAGAATAAAGTGTTGTTATAGACAAAACAGCCTAACTCATTTGATATACGCTTGTACTCTATCGGCAGCCTGCGGTGCATTACTGTCTCATAAAAACGATACTCGGCTGAATCAACGATGCCATCGCAGAATTTTTCATTAAACCGCTTGTAATAAAAAGAGTTTTTGTATTCTTTCTTTTCTCTTGGTCTTTCAAAAAAGACATACAAGCCGACAGCGATAAGTATAAAGGGAGAAAGCAGAGTGGCAAGCAGAATCAAGAGGATATTAGTATACCATTTGTCGTTTTCCATTGTCTGTATCCCTCCTTTTCTTCATTGTAGCATAGATAAAGGAAAAAGCCAATTGCAAAAGCAATCGACTTTTGTAAACAGTGGAAAAGTAAAAAGCAAGCATCGTAAGATGCTTGCTTTTTGGAGCGGGCAACGAGACTCGAACTCGCTACCTCCACCTTGGCAAGGTGGCGCTCTACCGGATGAGCTATGCCCGCACACGGAACATTTGATATTCTACCACACAAATCGGATTTGTCAAGCAAAACTTTCATGTTCCGGATAAATTCATCTGAAATCGGCAATATCTCCGAAGCCCTTGCCGAAAACATTCTTGGCGTCGGTGATGATGAAAAAGGCGTTTTCGTCGATATTCTTTATCATCTTTCTGATATCGGCTATCTGCGTGCGCTTGACGACGCACAGCAGCACCTGCTTGTTCTGGTGCGAATATGCGCCCTCGCCCTCAAGAATGGTGACGCCACGGTGCAGGCGGTCGGTGATATCGGTCACGAGCTGGTCGCTCTTTTCGCTGATGATATAGCACACACTGGAGTTATCGATGCCGTACAGCACGAGGTCAATGACCTTGGACACGACAAACATGGTAATGACGGCGTACATCGCAGACTCGACCTTGTTGAAAATGGCTGCAAATGCAACGATTATCACACAGTCGGTTATGAGAACAACAGTGCCGAAGTTGAGGTACGGAAACTTGAGCCTGATAAACTTTGCGATGATATCCGTGCCGCCCGTGGTCGCACCGGCGTAGTAGATGATGCCGAGGCCGAGCCCCTTGACAGCACCGCCGATTATGCAGGCAAGCAGCATATCGTTCGTCGGCGATATCGACAGCAGCGCAAACAGGTCAACGAACACTGACGAGAGCAGCATGCCGACCAGCGAGCCGACGATAAACCCCGTGCCGAAATAACGCCACGCTATGATAAACAGCGGGATGTTGAGGATGATGGTGAGCAGGCCGACCGGCAGCTTGGTCAGCAAATTGATTATCATTGCGATACCGCTGACGCCGCCGACGATTATCGAGTTCGGGTACAGGAAGAACTGGAAGCCCGCCGCAAACAGTGCAGCGCCGACGATGATAAGTAGATATTTTAATACAAATGCTTTGATTTTCTTGTTTTTAATCATAATAAAGCCCTCAGTTTATAAGTGACAGCTGCTCCTCTCCCCTGTCCTCGTCCTTAAGCAGCGCACCGGCTGCCGGGAGACTGCGGACACGGTAGCGGGAGACATTCTTTATTACGGTCGATTCCAGCTGCGCCGCCGAGTTAAGTTTATGATTTTTCTTCAAACTCATTCCCGTAACGCCCTGCGTTGTACGGCTGGTCTTGAGCTGCAAAAGTGAGGTGTTGAACACGAGCGCCCTGCCGTCGGTCGAGAACATGGCAACATTGATATCCTCAGTTATCGGCATAACCTCGACAAGCGGGCTCTTGTCGGAATAGGCGTTTATGAGCTTCTTGCGATTGGTCTTGGTCTCATACGCCGACATTTCGAGCCTTGCTATCTTGCCGTTTTCAAAGAACAGCAAAAGCTGCTTTTTATAGTCGCCCGGGCAAATGACGCTCATGATGCGCTCGCCATCCTCCATCTCAAGCCTCGTCGGCAGGTAAACGCCGAGGTCGGAGGCCTTGGTGTTGTCAAAGTCGGATAGCTTCGTTTTGTACACACGCTGCTGATCGGTGAATATCAAAAGCTCAGTGCGGTTTGACGACTCAAAGGACATTTTGAGTCCGTCCCCGTCCTTGAACTTCTGTTCACTGTTCATACGCAGCGACAGCGGGGTTATCTTCTTAAAGTAGCCTTCGTTCGAGATAAACACCGTGACGGGGTAATCCTCGACAAGCTCGGTTTCCTCGAACTCCTCTATCTCGTTTGCGTACACGATGCCCGTTCTGCGGGGGCTGGGGTATTTTTTGGTCACATGCTTGAGCTCATTAACAATGATGCTCTTTATCTTGCGGCGGCTCTTAAGGGTCTCCTCAAGCTCCTCTATCGCCTTTTCGAGCTCCTCGGTCTCAGACACACGCTTAAGGATATACTCCCTGTTTATATTGCGCAGCTTTATCTCCGCAACATACTCGGCCTGCACCTTGTCGATACCAAAGCCCATCATGAGGTTAGGCACGACCTCGGCTTCAAGCTCGGTATTTCGGATTATTGCGATCGCCTTGTCGATATCGAGGAGTATCTTCTCAAGGCCCTTGAGAAGGTGCAGCTTGTCCTTTTTCTTGGACAGGTCAAAATACACACGGCGGCGGACGCACTCCATGCGCCATGCGCACCACTCGCTTAGTATCTCCCTCACGCCCATGACCTTGGGGTTGCCGGCAACAAGGATGTTGAAATTACACGGGAAGCTGTCCATAAGCGGGGTGAGCTTAAACAGCTTCTGCATGAGCTTTTCAGGGTCGGTGCCACGCTTGAGGTCGATGGCGAGCTTCAGACCGCTGAGGTCAGTTTCGTCTCGCATGTCGTTGATCTCACGCACCTTGCCGGCCTTTATGAGCTCTGCGACCTTATCGACGATGGCTTCGGTCGTGGTGGTATAGGGTATCTCGTATATCTCAATGATATTTTCCTTTTGCACATAGCGCCAGCGGGCTCTGACCTTGAAACTGCCGCGGCCGGTGTTATAGATATTCTCCATCTCCGTGCGGTCGTAGACTATCTCGCCACCGGTGGAGAAATCGGGCGCAGGCATGGTCAAGAGCAGGTCGCACTCGGGATCGGATAGATACTCTATCGTCGTGCGGCAGACCTCTTCGAGGTTAAAGCCGCAGATCTGGCTTGCCATGCCGACAGCGATGCCGGTGTTGCTCGACACGAGCACATTGGGAAACGAGGTCGGCAGGAGCGTCGGCTCTTTCATGCTGCCGTCGTAGTTATCGACAAACTCGACGGTGTCCTGATCGATATCGCCGAAAAGCTCGGCGCATATGTCAGCCAGCTTTGCCTCGGTATAACGGGAGGCGGCAAAGGACATGTCTCTTGAGTACACCTTGCCGAAGTTTCCCTTGGAGTCGACAAACGGGACGAGCAGCGCATCGTTGCCCTTGGAAAGGCGCACCATGGTCTCGTATATCGCCGAGTCGCCGTGCGGGTTAAGGCGCATCGTCTGACCGACGATGTTGGCGCTCTTTGTGCGTTTGCCGGTCAGCAGTCCCATCTTGTACATGGTGTACAACAGCTTTCTGTGCGAGGGCTTGAAGCCGTCTATCTCGGGGATAGCTCGGGAGATGATAACGCTCATCGCATAGGGCATATAGTTTTGCTCCAGCGTCTCGGTTATCGGCTGCTCCAAGACCTCGGCTCTGAGGCCGATAACATTGGGATTATTGAATTTTTTATGTTCGGGAGCTTGTTTTTTAGCCATTTAGAATTTTTCCTTTCAACGCTTGCCCTTTTTCTTTACACCGGTCTCAAAGCTCCGGCGGCACTTGGGACAATGCGTAGCCTTGAACAGCCCCAGATACACGACCTTTCCGCAGTAGGGGCATTTGCAGAAAAGAAGGACGACAACGAAGGACATCACAAAGCACACAAGCGAGAGCACCGCCGAATACATGGGCAGCGCAGTGCCGCTGCCGTTTGTGATAACGCCCACAACACCGAACAGGACGCACAGCACAAGCAGGAACTTAACGAGATTTCTGGCTCTGTCAAATTTCATGTCCGCACCTCTTATGATATATCCGCCATGTCAAGATACAGGTATCCGTTCTCGGCGATGTGATTTTTTCTGCCCGCAAGGTCGTCGCCAAGCAGCAGGTCAAACATCTGCGACATGCGCTCGGCATCCTCGGGCATGACCTTTATGAGCCTACGTGTCTCGGGATTCATAGTGGTCATCCACATCATGTCCGGGTCGTTTTCACCAAGGCCCTTGCTGCGGTTGATGCCGGCTTTAGCGCCGTTAAGCGACGCAACGATATCCGCCTTTTCCTTGTCGGAGTAGGCAAAATAGGTTTTGCCCCTGCTCTCTATCTCATACAGCGGAGACTCTGCGATATACACAAAGCCCTCACTGATGAGCGTGGGCACGAGCCGGTATATCATGGTCAGTATCAGCGTTCTTATCTGGAAACCGTCGACATCGGCGTCGGTGCAGATGATGACCTTGTTCCAGCGCAGGTTGTTGATATCGAAGGCATTTAGATCCTTTTGACCCTTGACCTGCACCTCAACGCCGCAGCCGAGGACTTTCAAGAGGTCGGTTATGATATCGCTTTTGAATATCCTCACATAATCGGCCTTGAGGCAGTTTAATATCTTGCCTCTGACGGGCATGATGCCCTGAAAATCAGCATCACGGGAAAGCTTACATGCGCCCAATGCCGAGTCGCCCTCGACGATGTAAATCTCTCGCTTTTCGGGGTCTCTGCTGCGGCAGTCGACGAATTTCTGCACACGGTTTGCAATGTCGATGCTGCCGGAGAGCTTCTTTTTCATGCCGAGCCTTGTCTTTTCTGCCGCCTCACGGCTGCGCTTGTTGACAAGCACCTGCTCGGCGATCTTATCCGCCTCAGGCTTATTCTCGATGAAGTATATCTCCAGGCGTTCCTTGAAGAAATCTGTCATCGCTTCTTGGATAAAGCGGTTGGTTATCGCCTTTTTTGTCTGGTTTTCATATGAGGTCTGCGTGGAAAAGCAGTTTGTAACGAGCACCAAGCAGTCGGCGACATCCTGATAGCTTATCTTACTTTCGTTTTTCTGATACTTGCCTATCTTCTTTATGTATGCATCAATGGCGTAGACAAAGGCGTTTCTCGTCGCCTTTTCGGGTGCGCCGCCGTATTCCAGCCACGATGAGTTGTGGTAATACTCCGTGAGGCTCACCTTATTGGAAAAGCAGAACGCTGCCGAGAGCTTGACCTTGTACTCGGGCTTGTCCTCACGGTCACGGCCACGGCGCTCTGCGCTTATGAAATACGGCGAAGTGAGCGGATTATCGGCCGCTATCTCATGGACATAGTCTAAGATACCGTTTTCGTACACATAGTCCGTTACATCGAACTTATTGCCGTTCTGGTTGCGGAATCTAAAGGTTATACCGGCGTTGACGACCGCCTGACGGTGCAGAACATCCTTGAAGAACTCCTCGGGGATATCGATATCCGTAAACACCTCAAGGTCGGGTCTCCACTTGATGGTCGTGCCGGTCTTTTTGCGGTCTGTTGGGCTTATCGTGAGCTCCTGACCCTTTCTGCCGACGACCTTGCCCTTTTTAAAGTGCAGCTCATATTTATTGCCGTCACGCCAGACGGTGACATCCATGTATTCCGAGGCGTACTGCGTTGCGCATGAGCCAAGGCCGTTAAGACCGAGGGAGTACTCATAGTTTTCGCCCTCGTTGTTTGAATACTTGCCGCCTGCGTAAAGCTCGCAGAAAACAAGTTCCCAGTTAAAGCGCTTCTCGTTTGCGTTCCAGTCGACCGGGCAGCCACGGCCAAAGTCCTCGACCTCTATCGATTTATCGGCGTAGCGGGTCAGCGTGATTAAATTGCCGTGCCCCTCACGAGCCTCGTCAATGGAGTTTGACAGTATCTCAAACACGGCGTGCTGACAGCCGTCAAGTCCGTCCGAGCCGAAGATAACGCCCGGGCGCTTTCTGACTCTGTCCGCTCCCTTGAGCTGAGAAATACTTTCATTACCGTATTGTGCGGTGGTTTTACTCATTTTCCAAAATTCCCCTTGAATACAACATCTTGTGCTTACTGACTTAATAATTCCTTGATAACTTAGATCATTTAGTATATTATAATTTTGCCAAAAAATCAAGTACGGCAACAAAAACGGGGACAGAGCGCACTCTGTCCCCAAAAAGCCGAGCCAAACCCGGCAGACGGAAAAAGTTTGAATGTTCTCATTATCACGGTGATAGGAGCTGTCATTCTGCCCGATTATATTTATCTCACGGGCACTTTTTTGCGTCTGATAATATTATGGCATGGATTTTTCGTTATAACCGTGGTAATATATTGTCATAGCCGTTTAAACGGCGGACAGGCTGAATATAATAATGAGAAAAGATAAGGAGTTCTTTTCTCATGACTAAAAAGGAAGCTAAAGCACTCAAGGCAGAGTACAACAAGCGTGTTAAGGAAATGAAGGCGATTCGCTCGCAGCTACACTGCGCATATGCGGCGTTTGATTCCGTTACCGATCCCGACATGATGGACGCCTGCATTTTTGAGATAAGTGCGCTCAAATCACGGTACAACTATGCCGTTGCAAACATAAAAAATCTAATGCAATAGGAGAAACATATGGATTATTTGAATCTTGCGGTCTATGTAGTTATCGGAGGACTGCTGCTGTGGCTGGTCATCAAGATCTTCGCAACACCGATAAAATGGGCGTTCAAGCTGCTGCTGAACGCAGTTTTGGGCTTTGTGATGCTGTTCGTGTTTAATTTCCTGGGCGGCTTTATCGGACTTAGTATCACCGTCGGCTGGGTAAGTGCAATAGTTGCCGGCGTGCTCGGCATCCCGGGGATCATATTGCTGCTGTTGGTTGAAAACTTCTTCCTCTAAAATTACATAACAAAAAGAGAGTGCGTTGGCACTCTCTTTTTCATTTCAGAAGCTTCAGCGCTTCGGATATCTCTTCAAACTTCATGCTGTGCGAGGCTTTTACAAGCACCGTGTCGCCTTTTCGGATGAGCTCGGGCAGCTTTGATATAAGCTCTGCGTTCGATTCAAAGTGCAAGGAGTTTATCTCCTCCGCCGCCGTGCAGGTGTATCTTGAAAGCTCACCGACCGTCAGCAGCAGGTCAGCGCCGTTATCTAAGGCGTATTTCCCGACTTGGGCGTGAAGACCCGCCTTGTTCTCCCCCATTTCGAGCATGTCGCCCAAAATGCAGACCTTGCGGCCATTTATGGTCTTGAGCGAGTCTATCGCACACATGACGGAATCGGGATTTGCGTTATAGCAGTCGTCGACGAGCGTTATATAGCCCGTGTCCGTGACATTTGCCCTGCGGCCGACGGTCTCATAGGCGGCAACGCCGGCAGCTATTTCGTCGTCAGTCAGCCCCATTGTAATGCCTACCGCCGCACCCTCGAGCGCAGCGTAGACCATGTGGCTGCCGTAGGACGGCACGGTGACATGTATGCGTCTATCACCTGAGACAATGTCGCAGCAAAGCTCGTTAAGGCTATCGGAGCAAATGTTTTCGGCCTTCACATCGGCGTTTGCGCCAGTGCCGTACAAGACCTTGCGCTGGCGGCAGTTGAGCGTTGAGAGCAGGTCGTCGTCTGCATTTAAAAACAGTGTTCCGTCATCGGGCATAAAGTCGAGCATCTCGGTCTTTGCCTTCAAAACGCCGTTTCTGTCGTGCAGATGCTCCAAATGCGCATGACCGATGAGCGTATACACCGCCATCGTGGGGCGCACCATTTTGGCAAGGCGGCTCATCTCGCCGAAATCGGATATGCCCATCTCAATGACCGCAGCCTCGTGCTCAGGATCAATTCTAAAGATAGTCAGCGGAACACCGAGCTCGTTATTGAGGTTTTTTTCGGTTTTGAGCACCTTGAACTTCTGCGAAAGCACGGATGCGACCATTTCCTTTGCCGTGGTCTTGCCGACGCTTCCGGCGATTCCGATGACGGGAATATCAAAGCGCTTGCGGTAGTGCTCGGCAAGGGTCTTGAGTGCAGCCGCAACATCGGGCACAACGATGACCGTGCGGGTGACATTATCGGGCACACGCTCGGCGATACAGCAGGCTGCACCAAGCTCAAAAGCCTTGTTTATGTAGTCATGGCCGTCGACACGCTCGCCCTTTAGCGCCGCAAACATGAAGCCCGCTTCGACCTTGCGGCTGTCTATCGCAACGCCGAGTATCTCGCTGTCCGAATTTTCAGTGCCGTGGAACTCGCCGCCGACTATTTTGGCGGCATCAGAAACGCTCAAACCTCTCATTTATCGTACTTCTCCATTGAAACTTCAATGATCTTATCGCAAAGCTGGGGGAAGCTCATGCCCATTTCCCGTGCCATCTGCGGAACTAAGCTCGTCGGGGTCATGCCCGGGAGAGTGTTTGCTTCGAGGCAATATACTTCACCGTCTGTCTCGTCCATAAGGAAGTCTGCACGGAAATAGACATCTATCATGAGTGCCGTGGCGACACGCTCGGCAAGGCACTGAAGTCTGTCGGTGTCCTCGGCGCTTATCTCAGCAGGGCAAATTTCCTCTGTCATGCCTGCCTGATACTTATTTTTGTAGTCGTACCAGCCGTTTTTCGGGATTATCTCGATAACGGGCATTGCCTTGCCGGCAAGAACGCCGACGGTAAACTCTCTGCCCTTTACATACTTTTCTACCAGAACATGCGACTCGTACTTAAACGCAAACTCAAGTGCAGCATCGTACTCGTCACGGCTGCGGACAATGGATGTGCCGACGCTTGAGCCGCCCGAGCAGGGCTTCACGACGCAGGGAAAGCCCACATCGTCGTACTTCTCCGCACCCTTTTCGAGGACTATGCCCGTAGGCGTGGGTATGCCGTTTGCACGGAACATTATCTTCGAAAGCTCCTTGTTCATCGCAATTGCGCTGCCGAGATAGCCGCTGCCGGTGTATTTTACGCCGTGCATATCAAGCGTTGCCTGTATCTTGCCGTCCTCGCCGTCCTGACCGTGCAGAGCGAGGAAGCATATATCCGCAGCACGGCATATCTCAATTACATTACTGCCTATCCTTGAGCCCTTGCCCTCGGCAAGAAGCTTATCAAAATCCGGCGTCTCCTCCTTGACAGAATACTGAACATCCTGCTGCTCACGCTCGAACAGCTCCTTGGGGTCGTTATACTCGCCGTCGTAACCGTAAAATAGATCGACCAGCACGACCTTGTGCCCCTGCTCACGCAGCGCCCTTGCCGCATTTGTTCCGCTTGTGATGGAAACATCTCTTTCGCTTGACAATCCGCCGCATATTACCGCTATATTCATAACGACACCTCCTAACATATATGGCGAGTATACCACAGTGTGCCTCTAAGGGCAAATATATATTTTAAAAAAGTAGTGCATAAGGCGAAGTATTATGCTATAATGTCACTTTGTAATATAAGACAAGGATGATCAATTATGAACTATATCGTGGTCGATTTGGAATGGAATCAGGCTATGAGCTCCAAATCCTCCGTATTCAACAAGCTCCCGATCAAACTCAGGGGCGAAATTATCGAGATAGGCGCAGTCAAGCTTGACGAGAACTTGCAGCCTGCCGAGGAGTTTACCATAGATGTAAAACCTGTGTACTTTAAGCGCATGCACTACAAGGTCAAGAAGCTCACCGGCTTTGACAAGGAGCGCCTCGCTAAGGGTCACAGCTTTCGTGACGCTTTTGAGCAGTTCCGTCAGTGGTGCGGCGACGGCGTGACATTTCTGACCTGGGGCTGCGACGACCGTGGCATTATGGAGCAGAATATTATTATTCACGACCTTGACTGGGACTGGATAGCCAACTGGATCAATTTGCAGCTTATATATAATATGCAGACCGACGGCGACAAAAATCAGAAATCGCTCGCAACGGCGATGGAGCACTTCGACATCGAGCAGACAAGAGTCGCACACGATGCCCTCGGCGATGCGTATAACACTGCATTAGTCTGCACGAAGCTTGACATTGCAAAGGGCCTTGCCGATTACGAGGACGCATCGAGGGTGCTCTCGCTTCGCAGCCACAAGCAGCCCTCGGGCGAAAACAAAGGTCCTGAGCCTATAGAGCACCTTGTTTTCCCGGGATATATCAGCAAGTCCGAGGCTTTTGCCGACGAAAAGCTTATATCGCTCCCCTGCCCCGATTGCGGCAATGTACTTAGCTCCCAGCGTTGGATTAACCAGGGCGATCAGCGCTACATGAACATTTACAGCTGTCCCGACTGCGGAAGCTATCTTTTGCGGCTTAAGTTCCGCAAGCAGGAGGACAATACATGGACGGCAAACAGGCTCGTTTACAAAGCCGACGACGACACCCTCGACTTTTACCGCACCAAGGCTGCGCTTTCCCGCCGCCGTGGGCGCAGCGGCCGCTCGCCGAAGAAAAACAGACCCGCAAGCAAGCAGTAAGATTAAGGCATAAAGAAGGCGCAGACCCATGAAAAGCACAAAGCAAATGTCCGAGTCCATCCGCCTCGGCGCTATACTCGCAGCCTCCGGCGGCTTTATGGACGCATATTCATATATCCAGCGTGACGAAGTGTTTGCAAACGCACAGACAGGCAATATCCTGCTTTTCGGCGTTAACCTGTCCGAGGGCAATTTCGCCGGTGCGCTGCACTATTTTCTGCCCATGCTCGCCTTCGTTCTCGGCATTGCCGCCGCTGAGCTCGTGCGCATGAGAGAGCAGCGTCTGCTGCACTGGCGGCAGATATCGGTCATAACCGAAGCGGCTATACTTACGGCCGTTGCGTTTATTCCGCTGACGCAGAACATAATCGCAAACTCGCTTATATCCTTCGCATGCGGTATCCAGGTCGAAAGCTTCAGAAAAATTCGAGGCAACGGCATTGCGACAACAATGTGCATAGGCAATATCCGAAGCGGAACGCAGCACCTTTGCCAGTACATGCAAAGCAAGGATAGAGAACATCTTATCAGCGCCGCACTTTATTACGGCATTATCGGCTGCTTCGTCATGGGTGCCATTATCGGCAACTTCTTTATCGGTATCTGGCACGAAAAAGCCATACTTTGCAGCTCAGTGCTGCTCGTAGTCTCGTTCGTATGCATGTTCATAGACGGCGAAAAAGAGAAAATTTAAGTTAAAAGCTCCGGCGGATGATCCGCCGGAGCTTACTTCTTTATATGCTTGGGACAGGCGTTGGTCTTGCGCTGTCGATAACGGTCTTTGCGTCGATTAGGTTCTTTATGAGATTCGGCGAATGATACAGACGGTAGCCGTCGAGGTTTATCCTGCCCTGACGGACATAGCTGTCGTGTATCTGTACCCAGTAATCCTGCGAGGCATCGACATTGCAGAAAATGCGGAAGCCTGCGTCGTACATGGATTTGTACTTTGCGCCGGAATAATCCTCAACTCCGGCAATGTCCTCGCCGAAGGGATAGATGAGAACATCCGTGTCGCCGACTATGGGCTGTATCTGATCCTCCCACTTCTGAACATCGGCTGCGAGCTTATATGCATCGGCGCTTCCGTAGCCGAAGTGCGCATAGCTGTGCGATGCTATCGTCCAGCCCTGCTTCTTGATCGCTTCCGAGACCGCCTTTGCCTGCTCGACTTCCTTGTTATACTCATCCGCCGTCAGCTTTTCCTTCCAATCGGGATGGGTATGGTAGCCGAAAACGCCCTCATAGCCGGTGACCGCAAGGATACCCTTTGCGCCACGGTAGGAGAAATCGGGGTGCTTTTCGACGAAGTCCTCGAGCAGCGGCAGAACATCATAGCTGCCGGTGACCAAAGTGCCGTCTTTTTCGTAATACTCGTTCGTGACCTTGCCGTCCTTGCCGATGACGAGCTTATGTGCAAACCCGTCGCCCTTGGCATCGGCGTAACCGTCGCCGTCGCCGTCGGTCATGTACTTATAATAGTTTACATCGTCAACGGAGAGGACAAAGGGCTTTTTGCCCTCGGGCAGATAAATGTCGCCCTGCTGATACACAGTCCTGCCGTCATCGGTCTTGACCTGCTTGACCATGTCGTGGATATCCACAAGGACATAGCCCCTTGCGTACATCTGCTCCATGATGGCGTTAAACTCGCTTATCGTGGTCATATAGAGGTTATAGCCGTCCTCATCCTCGTCGCCGTCAAAGGCTCTGCCGGTGTCGGCAATGAGGCTGTGGAAGAATATATGCGGGACATGGGTCGTGTCCTGCCAGCGGGTGCACTGAGACTTCTGCGTCTCAAGCTCCTGTTTGTATGCAGAGCAGTCCTCGGCGTTGTCATATGCGCTCTCATACTCGGCGACCAGTGCAAGCGCCTTGTCATAGTCATATGACGCAGCGAGCCTGTCTGCCTCATTTTTAAGCCCCGATGCGGTCTTGGGAAGCTGCTTGCCGGTGACCTTGGAGGTTATCGTATCTCGTTCGGCTGCCACGGGGTCTGTATTATTTTCGCCGCTGCCTCCGACGCCGCTGCATGAGCGGACGCTGATAGTCAGCACCAGCATCATCACCGTAAGGATGACAACGCAGAAAACGGCGACCTTTCTCGGTCCGAATATATCGAGCAACGCTGCCCAAAAGCGCTGAAGCTTATGCGAAAACTTGGTTTTCAGCTCATTCATCGTTCACTCACCTGCTTGTCTATATCATCTGTACAGTATATTAACATACACTGCTTAAAATGAGCAACTGTAATTTTTCTTAAGGCTTGCTGTTTTTGGCGAAAAACTCCCTTGTATGCTCGGCATCGAGCTTGATCTGCTCGCCGAGGCGGGCAATATCGTCAAATTTCTGCTCGTCACGCAGGAAACCGTAAAACTCAACTCTCGCCTGCCGGTCATAGAGATTACCCTCAAAGTCAAGAATGAAGCTCTCGACGCTGACAGCGCCGCTGTCGCTGACCGTGGGGCGCACGCCGACATTGGTGACGGAGATATGCTCCGAGCCGTCGTCAAGAACGACCTTGGCCGCATACACGCCGTGGCGGGGTATGACAACGCCCTCGGGTATCTTCATGTTGATAGTCGGAGTGCCCATTTTTGTGCCGAGATGGTAGCCCGAGCGCACGGTGTCCGACAGCATGTGCGGGTGGCCTAAAAGCTCGTTTGCCTTTTCAATTTCGCCGTTTTGGATGAGCTTGCGTATCTCGGTCGAGCTTACGATAACGCCGTCACGGCGCACGGGCTCGATAATATCGCAGCCTATGCCCTTTTCGGCGCAGTATTCCTTAAGCCGAGGCGCTGTGCCCAGTCCCTTGTAGCCGAAGCAGAAGTCGTGCCCAACAACAAGCCAGGCGATGCCGAGCTCGTCGATAAGCTCGTCGATGAACTCGTGCCAATCCATGTGCATGACCTTTTGATTAAAATGGATGAACACGACATTGTCGATGCCGAAGCAGCGGCTTATAATGTCCTTTCTGCCGATGGCGCTGTTTATAAGCGGCACTTCTGCGCCGAAAACGAGCGTATCGGGGTGGACATCGAATGTCAGCACGGAGGGCATAGCCCCTATCTCCTCCGCTCGCTGCTTTGTCTTGTTTAAAAGTGCGGCATGACCTATATGCACGCCGTCGAAAAATCCGAGCGCCATAGCTCTTTTTGTATCTGCCATATCAAACCTCAAAGAAGCTTTTTATTGTTTTGAGTTTATTATCCTCAATATCGCCGAGCAGCAGGAAGCCGCCGGTTTGGGTATAAACCCTATATTTGCCGTTCGGGGCGGCAAGCTTTATGATATTGCCGTTTCGTAGCTTCTTCTCCGCATTCTCGCTCACGGTGAGCTCCGGGTATGCGGAAAACAGCCTGTCAACGGGAATTATAACTCCGTCAAGCTCGCCGTTATCGGCGGCTGACTGAATTTCCTCTATCGTGTGCGCCTGCTCAATGGAGAACGCACCGGCTTTTACACGGCGAAGCGAGCTCATGCAGCCGCCGCAGCCGAGTGTGTCGCCGATGTCATTGCACAGTGTTCTTATATAAGTGCCTTTGGAGCACACGACATCAAGGATATGATCGCCGTTTTCCTCGCCAACTATATCAAGCTTTACTATCGTCACGCTCCGTGGCTTGCGTTCGACGCTTTTGCCACGCCGTGCAAGCTCGTACAGCTTTTTGCCGCAGACCTTTATCGCCGAATACATCGGCGGTATCTGGCTTATCTCACCCTTGAAGGCATAGAGCGCTTGCTCAAGCTCGGGTCTTGACGGCAGACTGTCGCAGGTTTTTAAAGTATTGCCGGTCGTATCCTGCGTGTCGGTCGAAAGCCCCAGGCGCAGCCCGGCGATGTACTCCTTACTGTCGGCTTCGGCAAACTCAACGGCTCTCGTTGCTCTGCCGACAAACACAACGAGCAGTCCCGTTGCCATCGGGTCAAGCGTGCCGGAGTGGCCTATCCTGCGCTCATGCAGGATGCCGCGCAGCTTGCCGACAACATCGTGGCTCGTCCAGTCGCAGGGCTTGTCTACAAGTATTATCCCGTTTAATCCCATAGCTTATCCAAGGCGTCGATCATCATCTGACGCACGGCATCGGGGTCTGCGTTTATCGTGCAGCCGGACGCCATTTTGTGTCCGCCGCCGCCGAAAGCGGCGCACAAGGCGGAGCTGTCAAAGCTCGGCTGCGATCTGACCGAGATCTTGCATTTGCTTTTTGAAAGCTCACGAATGACCATGCTCACGACGCAGCCCTCTACCCTGCCGGGTATGCCTGCAATGTCGTCACAGTCGTTCTCGGTAGCACCTGCCTTGTCCATCATGTCCATAGTGACGGTAGCAACGACGACCGCACCGTCTTTGTAAAACTTAAGTCCCGAGCATATCTCTCCTTCAAGGACTATCCTTGCCTTTGACACCTGACGGAACAGGTCAAAGTTGAGCGCCTGCACCGATGCGCCGTAGGTCGCAAGCTCGCTTGCTGCGGCGAAGGTCTCCGCCGTGACATTTGCGTAACGGAAGCAGCCGCAGTCGGTGGAAACCGCCATGTACAAAAGGCTTGCCTCCTCGGGAGTTACATTGCCGCAGAGTTCTTTGATGACTTCAAGCACCGCCTCGCCGCAGGATGCCTTTTCAGGACGCAGCAGGAGCTCTGCCGCATAGTGCGAATTTGTCGGATGATGGTCGATGCAGGCATCGGTCTCGCCCGTGTACCCCGTGGGGAACATGTGCTTTTCGGCGACATCGACGGCAACAACGCAGTCATACGCAAAACCTGCGTCAACATACTGTGCAATGTATTTCATGTATTTGGGCGTGATGTCGGGATTTTTATAAAGCGCCGCCTTTTTGCCGCACCTGCGCAGAGCCGAGCACAGCGCCGATGCGCTGCCGAGGGTATCGCCGTCGGGGCGGACATGGGTCAGCAGCAGAATATTATCATGATTTCTCAGCCATTCGGCACACTCACGGTAGTTCATTGCTCGTCCTCATCGTGCTTGATATCAAGATTGCTGATAAGCTCGTTTATATGCGCACCGTACTCGATGCTGTGGTCGAGCTCAAAAGTCAGCTCCGGGGTGTTTCTGAGCTTTAAGCTGCTGCTGAGCTCACGGCGAAGCCAACCGGCAGCGGATTTGAGCCCCTTTTTAAATTCCTTTTCATTCTGAAGTCCCATGACCGACAGCCAAATTTTCGAATAGCGCAGGTCACCGGTAGTCTCCACCCTCGTTACGCTTATCATGCCCTGATTGACTCTGGGGTCTTTTATCTCACGAAGCAGCTTGCTCATGACAAGCTGGATATCGTCATTTGTTCTTGCAAGTTTATTTGAAGGCATATCGTTTCCTCCTATCGTCGAATGGGCGGTCTGTTATGACCGCCCATGCTTGTTTTATTACGGATTTATCTGCTCCATCACGAAGCACTCGATCACATCGCCGACCTTGATGTCGTTGAATTTTTCGACCTGCATACCACATTCGTAGCCGCTTGCGACTTCCTTGACATCGTCCTTGAAGCGGCGCAGGGAAGCAAGCTCGCCCTCGTGGACAACAACATTGTCACGCAGCACACGCACCGAGCAGCCACGCTGGATCTTACCGTCGGTGACATAGCAGCCGGTGACCGTGCCGACCTTGGAGACCTTGTAGGTCTCACGGACCTCGGCGTGACCTATGACGGATTCCTTGAACTTGGGTGCGAGCATGCCCTTCATGGCGGCTTCTATCTCGTTGATGCAGTCGTAAATGACACGGTACATGCGCATGTCGACATTCGAGCGGGCGGCGTTGTCACGGGCGGCATTGTCGGGTCTTACATTGAAGCCGACGATGATAGCACCTGAGGTCGCAGCGAGCATGACATCGGACTCGTTTATAGCGCCGACGCCGCTGTGGATGACCTTGACACGCACTTCCTCGTTGGTTATCTTTTCCAAGGACGCCTTGACAGCCTCGGCAGAGCCCTGAACATCGGCCTTGACGATGATGTTGAGTGTCTTCATTTCGCCTGCTTGTATCTGGCTGAACAGATCCTCAAGGCTGACTTTCTTGTTTGCGCCGAAGGCTGCGTTCTTCTGCTGGATCTTGCGCTCCTCAACGAGCTCACGAGCCATGCGCTCATCGGCGACGGCATTGAAGGTATCGCCTGCGCTGGGGACTTCGGACATGCCGGAGATCTCAACAGGCACGGAGGGGCCTGCCTCGGTTATGCGCATACCCTTGTCGTTAATCATCGTGCGGACACGGCCGACGGCAGTACCGGCAATGATGATATCGCCGAGCTTGAGTGTGCCGTTCTGGACGAGTACGGTCATAATGGGGCCACGGCCCTTGTCAAGGCGAGCCTCAATGACAGCACCCTTTGCAGCACGATTCGGATTTGCCTTAAGCTCCTGCACCTCGGCGAGAATGACAAGGTTTTCAAGCAGATTGTCGATGCCCATACCGGTCTTTGCGGAGATGGGGCAAACGATGGTCTCACCGCCCCACTCCTCGGGCACGATATCGTACTCGGTCAGCTGCTGCTTGATGCGCTCGGGGTTAGCGCCGACGGTATCCATCTTATTGATGGCAACGACGAGAGGGATGCCCGCTGCCTTTGCGTGGTTTATACTCTCAATTGTCTGCGGCATGATACCGTCGTCCGCTGCGACGACGAGGATGGCAATATCGGTGACCATCGCACCTCTTGCACGCATGGAGGTGAACGCCTCGTGGCCCGGGGTGTCGAGAAAGGTAATGGGGCTGCCGTTGATCTCAACGGTATATGCGCCGATGTGCTGGGTGATGCCGCCTGCCTCGCCGGAGGCAACATTTGCATGGCGGATATAGTCGAGAAGCGAGGTCTTGCCGTGGTCAACATGACCCATGACAACGACAACGGGTGCTCGGGAGATGAGTTCGTCCTCGGTATCCTCGTGGTCGTCGATAAGGCGCTCCTCAACGGTGACGACGACTTCCTTTTCGACCTTGCAGCCGAGCTCCATTGCGACGAGTGCTGCGGTATCGTAGTCGATAACATCGGAGACGGAGGCGAAAACACCGAGCTTAATAAGCTGCTTTATGACCTCACCTGCGGTCTTTTTCATTCTGGAGGCAAGCTCGCCGACATTGATCTCGTCGGGGATGGAGACCTTGAGCTGCTGCTTCTTGGCTATCTCCAGCTGAAGCTTCTGCATCTTGTCACGCTCTTCCTGACGGCGCTTTGCGCTGGCGGCCTGCTGCTGACGCTGCTTGGACTTGTTGACGATCTTCTCCTTGCCGCCCTTGCGGTCACGGTCACGGCCACGCTCGCCTGCCATTTTGTCAAACTTCTCGTCATATTTGGTCATGTTGACCGCTGCACTGCCACGGGTGTCGATAACACGCTTTTCGGCCACCTGTCTGGGGACATGGGGCTTATTCTCCTTCTCCTTCTTTGCCGGAGCGGGAGCGGCAGGCTGTGCAGGCTGCTGAGTGGGCTTTGCTGCTTTCTGATCATTTGCGGGCTTTTTCTCGGAAGGCTTGGGCTCTGCCTGAGCCGGAGTATTGAATATCTCGGCGATGCTGCCTACCTGATTATGCTGGGTGAGGTACTCGAAAATGAGATCGAGCTCCTCGTTTTCAAGAACCTGCATATGATTCTTTGGTGTTGTCGCATAGTCGGTCAGTATCTGGCTTATCACCTTGGATGTGGAATTAAAATCCTTTGCTACCTCGTGTACTCTGTATTTTATCATGCTCATGCATTAGTCCTCCTCTTCCTCTTGTTTTTCTCATGCGCCTTTGTCTCACGCTTACGCTGCTTTTGGCTTGCAAGCTTTTCCGATATGACCTTTGCCGTGTCGGCATAGCCGTCATCCAGACTGCAAAGCAGCTTTAAAAATGCATCCGCAAAGCCAAGATCGCATATTGCCGCCATCGAACAGCCGCTTTTGCCCACGCTTTCGGATATTTCCTGCTTTGTAAACGGAAGCGTTATCAGCGGGATATCCCGCCCGTGCGCAAATCCCTTTGCCCGGCTTTGCGCATTGCTCGACGCATCACTTGCCAAAACTACGAGCCTTGCCGTCTGCGCTCTTGCAGCAGCGCCCGTGTCCGTTTCGCCTATCTGAACGGCGTTGGCCTTTCGCATCAGGCCGAGCAGATTAAGTGCTTTCTCCTTCACCTTACCGCCTCCATCTGCCGTTCAAGCTCCTCGTACACCTCGGGCGGTATCTGTGAGGAAAACGCCTTTTCAAGCGCCTTGCCCTTTATCGCCTTCTTCAGGCAGTCCTTATTCGGACAAATATATGCTCCTCTGCCTGCCGCTTTGCCCTTAAAGTCAAGGCTTATTGCGCCCTCGGGTGACTTCACCGCACGGATAAGCTCTCGCTTAGGCTTCATCTCACGACAGCCAAGACACTGCCGCATCGGTATTTTCTTTTGCATCCTGCTGCCGCCTTTCTTAAAAATTACGCCTCGGATTCAGGCTTGATATCGATCTTAAAGCCGGTCAGTCTTGCTGCAAGTCTTGCATTCTGACCCTCCTTGCCGATGGCGAGGGACAGCTGACTGTCGGGCACGATGACACGGCAGCTCTTGCCGTCTTCAAACATGGTGACGCTCACTACATCGCTGGGGGCAAGTGCAGCTGCGATATATTCCTCGGGAACATCGCTGTACTTGATGATATCTATCTTCTCACCGCCGAGCTCCTCAACGATGTTTGCAACTCTGCTACCTTTCGGGCCGACGCACGAGCCGATGGGATCGATATCGGGGTCGTTGGACAGAACTGCCATCTTGGTGCGGCTGCCTGCCTCACGGGCGATGGACTTTATCTCAACAGTGCCGTCAAAAATTTCGGGAACTTCAAGCTCAAACAGACGCTTGACAAGGCCCGGGTGGGTGCGGCTGATGAGGACCTGAGGTCCTTTGGTGGAATTTCTGACCTCAACGACATAGACCTTGATACGGTCGCCCTCGGTGAGAACTTCGGTCTTGATTCTCTCATTGGGAGCGAGCATAGCCTCGGTAAACTCGCTGTTGGAGTTTATGCGGATGGACACGCTGCCTGTTCTCGGCTCAATACGGGAGACGACGCCGGTGAGTATCTCGTGTTCTTTGGAGGTAAACTCCTCGTAGATGATGCCTCGCTCTGCCTCACGGATGCCCTGTATGATGACCTGCTTTGCGGCCTGAGCGGCTATGCGGCCGAACTTCTTGGTCTCAACGGGAACTTTTATCGTATCGCCGACCTTGGCTCTCTTGGTAATCTTCTTTGCAGCCTCAAGGTCGATCTCAAGAGCTTTGTCCTCGACCTGCTCGACAGCGGTCTTGTTGACATACATCTCAATGCGCTTTCTGCTCTCGTCAAGCAGGATATCGACATTGTCGGCGCACTCGGGATTGTCACGGCGGAAAGCGGCAAGCATCGCCTGCTTAATTTTGTCGTACATGTACTCTCTGGGAATACCTTTTTCTTTTTCGAGATCTTCTATTGCCGAAAAGAATTCTGCGTTCATTTTTATATACCCCTTTTATGTTATATCGAAATGTGCAGCTTTACCTGCGCAATTTGTGACTTTTTAAGCTCAACGGAGCTGACGGTGATATCGCCGTTTTCATAGGCTTCGAGCTTGCCGACAAGGGACTTTTTGCCCTCATACGGCTGATACAGCTTTACCTCGACCTCGCTGCCCATGAATTTCTCAAAATCCGAGGGACGCTTGAGCTCACGCTCAGCACCGGCAGAGCCGACCTCGAACACATAACTGTCGGGAATGGGGTCTGCTTCGTCAAGGATAGGATCGAGCCTGCGGCTTATCCTCTCGCAGTCGTCGATCCCGACGCCGCCGTCCTTGTCGATAAACACTCTGAGATACCACGAGCCCGCCTCACGGACATACTCGACAGACCAAAGCTCGCAACCCTCGTCCTCAACGACGGGTCTTGCCAGCGCTTCGACCTTTTCCGTTACTTTACTCATCGTAAAACCGCCTTTTTAACAATTGCAAAATGCTCAACAAAAAGAGTGGGCGTTGACCCACTCTGAAAAACCTGCTGACTTACATTGATATAATAACACCAACGCAGTTGCATTGCAAGTATTTTTTGTGTTTAGATACATTTATTTCTGATAATCATAGTGATCCACGAACTCCTCAAGGCACATTCCGTTTTCCATGATGAATTTCGCCGCCACTGCGCCGACATAACGATAGTGATACGGCTCGTCGACGCCGGTGATGCCGCTCTTGTCGCTGGGGTAGCGCTTTATAAAGCCGTACTCTGCGCAGTGCTCATCGAGCCACGCAAAGAATTTGGCGTTCATCTTCGAGTAGTCGTATTCATCATACTGCTTGTCGGTTATATCAACGCCAAGCGCCGTCTGGTGGTCGCTCGTGCCGGGGGTCTCGGAATTTTTGGTCGAAATTTTGACCGCTTCCTCAAAGCTCAGCCTGCCGCCGGCAGTAAGCTTCGTAGCTTCCTCGTTTATCTGCTGCGTTGCTGCGGTATAGGACACATAGCCCTTTGCAAGATACGGGTCAAAGCCCGCCTGGCGTGCCGCCTGAATAAGGCCGACGAGCTGATTTACCGCACGCTTATCAAAGGTCACACCCATGTCGCCGACCTCGGAGACCTCGGGGGTATTGTCTTTTATGACATGGCTGCTGTTTATGAGAATGTAGTTCCAGTCCTCGATATCGATATTCGGAAAGTCGAGGTCCTTGTACTTATCCTCAGCCTCGATGCGTCCGTCGTAGTCGTCAAGCGGCTTTTTGAGGTTATCGGAATTTATAAACACTCCGTCAGAGCCGCCGAGAATGACTTCGGATCTCAAGCCGGTGCGGGATTCGATAACGAAAACGAGCGCAGCCGCCGCAATGATGAGCATGACAAGCAATAACGCCTTTTTTATCTTCATATTCACACCGCCTTTCCTTTGTTACCGTCGCATTATACCACACGATCAGGCTTTGTACAAGCTTTTATACGGGCGCTGCATCCTCGCCGAGGGCAAGACGCAGCTTTTCCAGGGCTTTTTTCTCGATGCGGCTGACATATGAGCGGCTTATGCCGAGTAACTGCGCCGTCTCACGCTGGGTCTTGGGCTCAAGGCTGTTAAGGCCGTAGCGAATTTTGATTATCCTCGCTTCCCTTTCGCTGAGCGCCGTGTCGACATATTCGTGCAGCTTCCGGCATATCTCGAAGTTGCCGACGGCATCGCTGAGCTCCTCGTCCTGCGCAAGCACATCCATGAGCGACAGGCTGTTTCCGTCGGAGTCTGTATCTAAAGCATCCGACAGGCTCACATCCCCTGCCGTCTTTTTCATGTTGCGAAAGTGCATGAGTATCTCGTTTTCGCAGCAGCGGCTGGCGTAGGTCGCAAGACGCACGCCCTTGTCGGGACGGTATGTATTTATGCCCTTTATAAGCCCTATCGTACCGATGGATATAAGGTCGTCGACATCGCTCGTTTGGGTGTAATACTTCTTTATAATGTGCGCAACGAGCCGCAGATTATGCTCAACGAGGACATTTCTCGCCTCAATATCGCCGTCCATCCACATGTCGACATACAGCTTTTCCTCCTCCTTAGAAAGCGGACTCGGAAAGGAGCCGTTCGGCGATAGCCTGAGCATCAAAAGTGTGCCGCCTATCAGCATCATGAGCGCCGAAGTAAACATCAAATCACCTCCGTAACAGTATAAGCGGAAGTGGCAAGTACAAATTCGTTAATTTCGCTTGCAATTTTGCGGCATCGGCGTTAATATGAAAACAGATTTTCCCGGGGGAGATAGAAATGCACAGGCCAGACGACGGTTTTTACCATGACCACGGCGATGGGATAATCCATTGCCACGACAGCGAGCCATGCAGCGACATGCACGAGCATGAAGAGCACGAGCACCATCACCACACCCATCCGCACAGGCACGAGAACACCAAGGCAGTAGTAAACCGGCTTGCAAGAGCTATCGGCCATCTTGAATCTGTAAAGCGGATGGTCGAGGACGGCAGGGACTGCACGGAGGTGCTTATCCAGCTTGCTGCCGTGCGCTCAGCGCTCAACAACACCGCAAAGGTCATTTTAAAAGACCACCTTGAACATTGTATAACCGACGCAGTCGAAACAGGCGACGCCGAGGTCATTTCGGACCTAAACACGGCGATAGACAAGTTCATAAACTGAAAAATGCCGCAGAGCTAAGCACTGCGGCATTGGTTTTATAAAATTAGTTATTAGTGTTGAAGATCTTGAAGATGCTGTCGAAGGGGTCTTCCTCGCCCTTGGGTGCTGCTGCGGCGGGCTCTTCCTTCTTCTCGGCTGCTTTCTCGGTCGCTGCGGTGTACAGTCCCTGCTGCTTTTCAAAAGCAACGGGCTCGATGGGCTTGCCTGCCGACTGCGCAGGTGCTGGCTGCTTGTTTGCGGGAGCTTCCTCAAAACCGGTTGCGATAACGGTTACACGGATCTCATCCTGCATGGACTCGTCGAAGGTCGCACCGAAGATGATGTTCGCATCGGGGTGAGCTGCCTCCTGAACGAGGTTTGCAGCTGCCTCAACATCCTCAAGGCCCATATCCTCAGAGCCGGTGATGTTTATGAGCACACCGTGAGCGCCGTTGATCGAGGTCTCCATAAGCGGGCTTGCGACTGCCATGCGGGCAGCGTCCTCAGCCTTGCCCTTGCCTGCTGCACGGCCGACGCCCATGTGGGCAAAGCCTGCGTTCTTCATGATGCAGGTGACATCGGCGAAGTCGAGGTTTATAAAGCCGGTGTTCTTGATAAGGTCGGAAATGCTGGTAACGGCCTGACGCAGAACATCGTCGGCTATCTCAAATGCGTTTGCGAGAGTGACCTTCTGGTCGGTTGCGTACTTCAGGCGGTCGTTGGGGATGATAAGCAGAGAGTCGACCTTGCCGAGCAGCTCCTTGATGCCGGCGTTTGCCTGATCCATGCGGCGCTTGCCCTCAAACTTGAAGGGCTTAGTTACGACGCCGACGGTGAGCACGCCTGCTTCACGGGCGATATCCGCAACGGTGGGAGCTGCGCCTGTGCCTGTGCCGCCGCCCATGCCTGCGGTGATAAAGACCATGTCGGAGTCCTCGAGGGACTTTGCGATATTATTGCGGCTTTCCTCGGCGCTGCGCTTGCCGACCTCGGGGTCGGAGCCTGCACCCTGACCGTGGGTGAGCTTTTCGCCGATCTGTATCTTCTGGTCGGCATTGGACACTGCAAGTGCCTGCTTGTCCGTATTGACGGAGATAAACTCAACGCCCTGTGTTCCGGACTTGACCATTCTGTTAACGACATTGTTGCCGGCACCGCCGACACCGACTACTTTTATTGTTACGACATTTTCAGGGCCTGCTTCGGCTTTGAAATCCATGATTATTCCTCCAATTTTGTTTCTGAAACGAGAACATCGCTTTTGCGATATGGTATATTCTATAACTTTTTTCTGCCAAGGTCAATATATTTTCACTAAGTTATGTAAACAAAGTTTTAAACTTAGTGTTAATTCGGCCTAAATGTGACCTTATTTGAGTCGGAAAGCTCCAAAGTACCGGCATCGTCGGCCTTGAGCTGCGACACGGCGGATAGGAGCTTACCGAATTTATATTCGGTGTTATTGTCCTCCCCGAGCTTGACGACGAATCTGTCGTCAAACTCAAAGCTTGCGTCATTTACATCGGTCACATTGATGTTTGCGACCTTTTCCACCAGCGAGCGAGCCTGCACCTGATACAGGATGTCCAAAAGATAGTCAAGCTTCGGCTTATCGTCATTTGACACGCTCATCTGATCGCCGACCTGTGCTCCGCTTATGCTAATGCCCTTTACCTGCGGCAGAAGCTCTGCGTCCTTATCGCTGAGCTTGCTTAAGAACTTGCCGGTACTGCTGATGCTCCACAACTCATCCCCCGAGGCAATGCAGGCAGCGGCCTTGCTCTCCTCAACGGTGATGGTGACGCTGTTGGGAAGGCTTCGGGTTATCTTGACCGAATCAATATACGGCAGCTTTACAACTACACGGCTTCCGGCACCTATCCTGTTTATGAAAAACAGGTTGTCGCCGGTGTGTATACCGGAAGCCAAGATTATCTGCTCCTTTGAATATTTGCTGTTGCCGCTGACCTCGATCTTCTCGACCTTGAAGAACACGCTCATCGTGAATATTATTGCCACAATGATAAGAAAAAATGTCAAGGGTCTGTAAAGCGTGCGGCGGGGTGATCCGCTCTCCCTGCGGCCGGACGGCTTATTGTAGTAATCATTCGTATTTGACATCAAACTATATCTCCATAAACACATCTGCGCCCAGTGAACGCAGCTTATTATCGAAGTTTTCGTAGCCACGGGCGATATGCCCTGCGTCAATGACGCTCGTGCTGCCTTCGGCAGACAGGCCGGCTATGATCATTGCAGCGCCGCCTCTTAGGTCGGTCGCCGTAACGGTTGCGCCGGTGAGACTTCGCACGCCCCAAACGGTCGCTTCCCTGCCGTCAACGGCAATGTCTGCGCCGAAGCGCATGAGCTGCGCTGCGTGGCAGAAGCGGCTGTCGAAAATGTTCTCAGTAAACCTCGACATGCCGTGAGCTTTTAATAATGCCGCCATCAAAATTGGCTGTGTGTCGGTCGGAAAGCCCGGGTACGGCTCTGTGACGACTCTGCTGACGGCATGCAGGCAGCCATCCGAGCGCAGTCTGACGCTGCGTTTGGAGCTTATTATATCACAGCCTGCTTGGTTTAGGAAGTACTGTATGCGTAAAAATTGCCTCGAATCAACGCCTCTGAGCTCGATATCGCCGCCGGCAGCTGCACAGGCGCACAGAAATGTCGATGCCGCTATCCTGTCGGGTATGACCCTGTGACCGACATGACGCTCGGGCACAAAGCCCGAAACGGTTATCGTATTAGTCCCCGCCCCGTCTATGTAAGCGCCGAGCTTGCGCAGGTACTCCTGCAGGTCGACTATCTCCGGCTCTTTGGCAGCACCGGTTATGACGGTCTCACCCTCTGCGCCGCAGGCGGCTATCATCGCATTTTCCGTTGCTCCGACGCTGGGAAACGGAAGCTCTATCCTGCCTCCGGTGAGCTTTTCGGCTCGGCAGATTATCTCGCAGCCGCTTTCTTCGACGCTTGCGCCGAGAGCCTGCATGGCGCTTATGTGAAGGTCAATGGGTCTTGCGCCGAGCTTGCAGCCGCCGGGTGCTGTCAGGTGCACCTCGCCGCAGCGAGCCAAAAGTGCGCCCATAAAAAGCACCGATGAGCGCATGCACTCCATCATGCCCTGCGGTATGGTGCAGCGGCTTAAATTGCGTGAATCTATGTAGACATCGTTGTTTTGCTGCTCGGCAGTGCAGCCGAGCTGACGCAGGATGCGCAGAGTTGAGGACACATCGCTCAGCTGCGGGACATTCAAAAGCTCGGTTTCGCAGGGAGAAATGACCGAGGCCGCCAAAATTGGCAGCACGGCATTTTTTGAGCCCTGAACGAAGCATGCGCCGTCAAGGCGGTTTCCGCCGTTTATATGCCATATAGCCATAAAATAACCTCGCAGAAAAGAATTATATCGGCTCATTCTATGCTGCGAGGTAATTATGTGTTATTTTTCTATCCCTTGGCACAAGGAAAGCACCTGCTCTGTTATCATGTCCGTTGCCTCGGGTCTTGCAAGCTTCGCCATAGCCTGCGACATTTTTTCAAGCTCATCCTTTGAGGACAAAATGCGCTTTACCTCATTTAAAAGCGCACCGGCATCGAGGCTTTCCTCCTCAAATATCAGCGCACCGCCTGCATCCTCGACGACCTTGGCGTTTTTGAATTGGTGGTTATTCGTCACATACGGCGAGGGCACGAATATCGTGGGCTTGTGCATATATGTAAGCTCGGACACGGTAGACGCTCCGGCACGGCATAAAACAAGGTCTGCCGCAGCCATTACACGGGGCATGTCGTAGATATATTCCCGAACATCCATGCCGTTTTTCTCGTAATCCGGAACGGTCTCCTGAAGTGCGGTGACCATCTCGGCGTAGCCTTCGCTGCCCGCCGAATGGATAAGCCGGAAGCCCGGGCTTCTGCCCGCAAGCTTTATAAAATTGCACATGGCTGCGTTCATATTAGCCGCACCCAGCGAGCCCCAGACCGAGACGACAAGCGGCTTATCCGCCGGTATGCCGAGCTCCGCTTTGGCTTTGTTCTTTGAATATGCGGCAAACTCGCCTCTTACAGGGGTGCCGGTGACGACGCATTTTTCTGCGTGCTTGTAGTAGCGCTTGCTCTCGGCAAAGCCGAGCATTATCTTGTCAACTATCTTAGACAGCATCTTTGTCGTGAGCCCAGGGACGGCGTTGCTCTCGTGCACGGCGGTGGGTATGCCGAGGCGGGACGCCGACTTCAGCACCGGGTAGCATACATAGCCGCCTGTGCCGATGACGATATCGGGCTTAAACTTTTTTATAATTCTTCTTGCCTGTATGGTGGATTTTATCGCAAAATACAGCGCCTTTATATTATGAGCCAAGCCGCCGAGCGTCTTTTCACGGCTTATATTGCAGACTCTGACGGTCTTGATATCGTATCCGCTTTTCGGGACGAGAATAGTCTCCATCTGGCGGACGCAGCCGACGAAAAGTATCTCACAGTCGGGCATCAGCTCCCGCAATCTGCCTGCAACGGCGATAGCCGGATTGATATGACCGGCCGTGCCTCCGCACGCAAACATAAATCTCATATCTAAGCTCCCTTTCTACCCTGCCCGTTTGGCAGGTATATCCCTTGACATGCTCAGGACTATTCCCATCTGTGCCATTTGAATGAGAAGCGCCGTTCCGCCGTAGCTAAAAAACGGAAGCGAGATTCCCGTGCAGGGCACAAGATTCGTCACCACCGCGACATTCAAAATGACCTGTATCGCAAGCAGGGTCATTATCCCGGCTCCCACAAGAAAGCCGTATCTGTCGGCAGCGTGCATCGCAAGCCAGTAGCCACGAATGATAAGCAGCGCAAACAGGGTAAGTATCAAAACCGCTCCTATGAAGCCGAGCTCCTCGCACACGACGGAAAAGATAAAATCGTTGTGCTCCTCGGGCAGGTACAGGTATTTTTGTCTGCTCTGACCGAGGCCGAGACCGGTAAGACCGCCCGAGCCTATGGTATACAGCGACTGAACTATCTGATAGCCCTCGTCGGAGGTCGACGAAAACGGGTCGAGCCATGTGGTTATGCGGCTTGACGCATACGGAAACATCGTGAGCAGAACTGCGATCCCGCCGCCTGCCGCAACGGCTGCGGCTACAAACCATATAAGCCGAGCGCCGCCGAGGAATATCATCACGCCGCCGATGGCGACTATGATTATCGATGCGGAAAAGTGCGGCTCTAAAACGAGCAGTCCCACTATCACGAGCAGGATAGCCACAAACGGCAGTATGCCGTATTTAAAGGTCTTCATCCTGCCACGGTTTTTGCAGATAATAACTGCAAATGACAGTATAACGCCGATCTTTGCGATCTCCGACGGCTGAAGCGTGAGCGAGCCTATGCCTATCCAGCGCTTTGCGCCGTTTGCGTTCGTGCCGATTATCGGAACGAACATCAGAAGAACGATGGCGGCTATAAGCAGCGGTATCGAAAACCGTTTGTAAAAGCCCATGGGCAGTCGGGACGCAAATATCATCGCCGCCGTGCCTAAGGCCGCAAACAGAAGCTGACGGATAAAGTAGTAGGTCGGTTTGCCGCCGGTTATATTGCCCGGGTCGTAGTATGCTCGGGCAAAGCTTGCAGACAGCACCATTGTGACTCCTATGGTCAGCAAAAGCATTACGAGAACGAAAAAGGGTATATCCATTCCCTTTCGCTTCGTTTTATCTTTCGTTTCCCTTTGTTCGAGTCTGGTACTGCCGTACTGCATACCGATCTCCTCCGCATATCAGAACTGGAAACGATTATAAACTCCTACGAATGAAATTATTGCAAAAACAAGGGATGTGCAGGTAAATAACCAAAAAAGTTCTTTCTCTTTCCACTTTTTGCCCGTCCAGCCGCCCATTTCGAGATGGTGGTGGAACGGTGCCATTTTAAACACCCTCTTGCCGCGGGTCGCCTTAAAGTAGGTGACCTGGATGATATCGGACATAGTCTCCCATATAAACACGATGCCGAGGGTAACGAGGATAAGCGGCATATCGTATGCAAACGCAAGCGCCGCTATAGCTCCGCCGAGAAACAGCGAGCCGGTGTCGCCCATGAACACCTTGGCGGGGTTAAAGTTATACACAAGAAAGCCCAGCAGGCCGCCGAGCAGTGCCGAAGAAAAGATGCCGAGCGACAGATAACGCTCTCCCCAAAGGAAGGCTACCACGACATAGAAAAAGAACACGGGTATGGATGTGCCGCTTGCAAGGCCGTCCACACCGTCGGTGATGTTGACGGCATTGACCGTGCCGACGATGATAAAAGCGGCAAGGATAAAGTAAAGCGCATCCGGGATGTGTACCTCAACATTCCAGAACGGGATATAAAGATGCGTCGACAGGTAGCCGAGCTTACGCATGAGCAGAACAAACACGAGTGCCGCAACAAGCTGCAAAATGAATTTTGCCTTTGCGCTCAGACCGAGATTTTGCTTTTTACGCAGCTTCTCCCAGTCATCGAGGAAGCCTATCGCACCGAAAACGAGCGCAAACAGCAGAATGAATATATGACCGTAGTCGCCGTTTCTCATTGAGCTGAAGCCCACAGTCAGGCAGACGGCGGCAGTTGCAAGGATGAAAATTACGCCGCCCATGGTCGGTGTGCCGGTCTTTGACATGTGCCACGACGGGCCGATCTCCTTTATCTCCTGTCCGGCCTTCATCTTTCTCAGCCAGGGAATATAGAATTTTCCGACTATAACCGCAATTATAAATGCGAGAACAAACGCAAGCGAAAGCTTCAATGTCATCTGTTTTTCCTCTTCTCTATATGTTCTGCAACGATTTCTCTCTCGTCCATATGGTGCTTTTCGTGACCGACCTCCTGATAGTCCTCATGACCCTTGCCGGCAAGCAATATTACATCATCGGGCATATGGTTGTCAATCGCCCATTTTATCGCTTCAACACGGTCGCATATGACTTTGTATCTGTTTTTCCTGCCTTTTATGCCCGCAACTATCTCATTAATAATTTCCTGCGGGTCTTCTGTGCGGGGGTTGTCGCTGGTCACGATGACAAAATCGGCGTTGTCGGCGGCTATCGCTCCCATGACGGGGCGCTTTGTTCTGTCACGGTCGCCGCCGCAGCCAAAGAGTACGACAAGTCTGCCCTTTTCGCCCGTGCGTAGCGCCTTGAGTGCGTTTTCAAGGGCATCGGGCGTGTGGGCGTAGTCAATAACTATGGTGTAGTCTCCGTCCGTGGGGACTACCTCCATCCTGCCCTTTACGCCACTTGCGCTGCCGATGGCATTGGCGCAGTCGTCAAGGCTTATGCCGAGCGCAAGGCCGACGGCAATAACGCCCAGAGCGTTGTAAACCGAGAACTTGCCGGGAATGGCGAGCTTCACATGCGAAAGCGCATTTTCCGTCACGGCGCAGAACTTAACTCCCGATGCCGCAAGGCGGATATCTTTTGCTACAAGAGATGCCGCATTGTGCTCGGCAGAATAGGTAACAAGCTTGCAGTTCGCGTGCTCGAGCATAACATTGTGCCACTCGTCGTCGATATTGATGCAGCCGATATCACACATGGTAAAAAGCTTTGCCTTGGCTTTGGCATACTCGGCCATTGTGTGGTGAAAGTCAAGGTGGTCCTGCGTGAGATTCGTGAACGCACCGACGGCAAAGTGTATGCCGGCAACACGGTGCAGAACGAGCGAGTGCGAGGATACCTCCATGACGACATGGGTGCAGCCTGCGTCTGCCATCTCACGGAAAAGCTGCTGGAGCTCGTAGCTTTCCGGCGTTGTGCGTTCGGTGTGGATAAACTCGTCGCCTATCATATTGCCGTTTGTGCCGACAAGGCCGACCTTTGCATCGAGCTTCGCTTCAAGCAGGTGCTTTAAAAGATAGGTTGTCGTGGTCTTGCCGTTTGTGCCGGTTATGCCGATGACAGTCATCTCCGAGGCGGGGTCGCCGAAATAGTTGCGGCTCAATATCGCCAAAGCGTAGCGGCAGTCTGCCACCATGACATAGGGAATGTCTATCTGCGGCTTTTTTTCACAGATTACGACCGCAGCACCCTTTTGCACCGCCGACGGGATGTAGGCATAGCCGTCGGACGCAAAGCCGGTTATCGCGACGAAGGCATCACCCTTGTTTGTTTTGCGTGAATCGTAGCTTACGCCGCTTATCTCGGCGTCTAACGATGCCGCAAGCTCAATGACCTCAATGTCCTTTAAAAGTTCCTTCAGCTTCATATTATATCCTCTGTTTCAGTATCTTCCGAGTATCGAGTCATCACTCGAAACAAATGTAACTTCCACTATCGTGCCGTGCTTAACATTTGCTCCCTTTTTCACCGACTGCGACGAAATGCGCTGCATTTCGGGGTTGGTTATCGCCGAGCTCGTTTTTATAAACAGGCCGTAGGTGCTCAGGGTCTCCTTGGCCTCGTTATAGCTCATGTTCGTTATATCCGGCATGGTCTCCGTCGCCGCCGAGGGCTCGGCGCCGGCGTAGATTATGACCGTGCTGCCGTCGGCTATGACGGAGCTTGCCGCCGGTAGCTGGGCGTTTATGCTGCCTCCGCTGCCGAACTTTCTGACCGCAAAGCCTGCGTCATTGAGCTTCTTTTCGGCATCATCAACGCTAAGTCCCGTGACATCCGGCACGGTCTTGTCGATCTTTTTGAGTTCGTCGGAGTCATACTGCGGCTCGATGCCCATGTACGGCAGGATATCGGCAAACATCTTGCCCACGGTGGGCGCTGCCATCTGACCGCCGCTTATATAGATACCCGATTCGTTACCGGGCGAGTCGAGCATTACGAGCACCGCTATCTGCGGATCGTCGGCAGGTGCAAAGCCGATAAACGATACGATGTAATCCTTTTTGCCGGTCTGCGCCTCAAGGCTGACCTTTTCCGATGTGCCGGTCTTGCCGCCGATGCGGTAGCCCGGGACGGCAGCATTTCTGCCCGTGCCCTCTTTGTTATCGCCGACGACCTGCTCAAGGATGCCGCAGACGGTCTTGCTCGTTTCCTCGCTTATGACCCGTCTTACGACCGTCGGCTTTCGATTATACACCGCATTGCCGTCTTCGTCCAGTAAACTTTCTACAACATACGGCTGCATGAGGTTGCCGCCGTTGACGCAGGCGCTGACTGCGGTTATAAGCTGCAAGGGCGTTATCGTGAATGTCTGACCGAACGACGCCGCCGCAAGCTGGGATTTATTTTTCTCGCTGCAAAAGACATCCTTGCTCCACCAGATACTGCCGCTCTCGCCACCGAGGTCGATGCCGGTCTTGGCGGTGAGCTGCTCGGAGCTGTCGTCAGTCAGGTTTAAAAAGCCGAAAGCGTCGCAGTATTTATAAAACTTCTCCGCCCCGACACGCATGCCGATATTGACGAATGCGACATTGCACGAGTGCTGCACCGCTTGCGTGAGTGTTTGACCGCCGTGGCCGGTGGTTTTCCAGCAGCGCACGGGGGCTGTTCTGCCCTGCACCTGAACGCTGCCGCCGCAGCCGAAGCTGTCCTTAAGGCTGACCGCGCCCTCCTCGAGTGCCATGGAAAGGGTGATTATCTTAAAGGTCGAACCGGGCTCGTAGGTGTCCGACAGGGTCTTATTCCGCCATTGCAGGCGCTGGGCATCGGCGAGAAGCTGATTTTTCTCCTCCTCTGTGGAGGCGTGGTCTATCATGCTTTTTGCCTCGTCGCTGACATCGAGGAAGTTATTAAGGTCGTACCCGCCCAGAGATGCCATGGCAAGTATCTTGCCGGTATTGACATCCATGACGATTGCGCCCGCACCGTTTTTTATATCATAATCCTTAACGGCTTGGTTGAGCGTTTTTTCAACATAGTGTTGTATGCTCATGTCGATGGTAGTCACGACATCACAGCCGTTTTTAGCGCCGTAATAGCCCTCAAACTGGTTAAACAGCAGGTCAGTTCCGTATGCGTTGGTCGCACGCATATACTTGCCGTCCGTGCCGCACAGGGCTGAGTTATACTGCGCTTCAATTCCGTCAAGGCCGATATTATCCGTGCCGACAAAGCCTATCACATGGCATGCAAGCGACGAATACGGGTAATAGCGCTTTGTGTCGCTTTCAAGGCGCACACCCTTGAGGTTATTATCCTTTTTAAACTGCCGCACCTTGTCGGCAAGCTCGGGCTCGAGCTTTTTTGCAACGGTCACATACCACGAGCCGGTGTTTTCCGTCTTTTTGAGGATAGATCCATAGTCAAGGTCTAATATCTCGGCAAGGTTTTTTGCAATAAACTGCGGGTCCTCGCCGTACATTTTTATCTCCGCCGGGCTGAGGTACACATTCTCGACATTGGCGCTCATCGCCAGAACATTCATGTTCCTGTCGTATATAGTGCCTCGGGATGCGGATGCGCCCGTCTCACGCAGCTGCTGGCTGATGGCAAGATCCTCGTATTTCTCGTGATCTCTTATCTGTAGTATGTACAGTCTTGCGGCAAGCGCCAAAAATGCAAGTATGCCGCACACTGCCATCAGGAAAAGTGTGCGGCGGAGCATCGTTCTGTTCGGACTGCGGCTAAAATCATCGGTTTTCTGCGATTTTTGCATGATTGCTCCTTTGCGCCGTGGTTTGTCTACAGACATACTATACGGGCACGCCAAAAAATATGCTCAACTTATCCGCTCGATCACTATCGCCTTGTCCTGAGTATCAGTGTCTATCTTTTCTGTCCGGCTCTCACCGGCGCGCTGCATGCCAAGCATGCTTTTGGCATAGTCCTCAATTTCGTCGAGGTCTATCTTAGTTTCGTATTCTATCCTGAGCCGGCGGTTTTCCTCCTCAATCTGGCTCAGTTCTTTCTTTGCCGCCGTTATTTTATCGCTTTGCTCGGCAAGCTCTATCCGAACGAACAGTCCTTTTATCATAAGCCCTGCCGCCGCAAGCGACATGATGCATATAATCAGGACTGCTGTCAGTCCTCTTATGCTCTTTCGTCGTTTGTACTTAACTGGCTTCGGTGTGCTTATTTTGCTGTATTCGTACTGATATTCGGGTATTACACTTGCCTTTGCCATAAATGAGCCTACACTCTCTCCGCAACACGAAGCTTTGCGCTTCTTGCTCTCGGGTTAATTTTCAGCTCATCCTCGCTCGGCAAAACGGGTTTTCTATGTACGCTCTTTAGTGTCTTTACAAAGCCGCAAACGCATATCGGGGCTTCCCTCGGGCAGGTGCAGCCGTTTTCACGGGATGCTATCGAGGTCTTGACTATCCTGTCCTCAAGCGAATGGAAGCTAATAACGCACAGCCTGCCGCCTATCTTTAATTTATCTGGTGCGGTGCGCATCATCTGCTCGACCGCTCCAAGCTCGTCGTTGACGGCTATCCTTATCGCCTGGAAGCTGCGCTTTGCCGGGTGCTGCTTTTCTCGGAGTGCCGCAGCAGGCATGGCGGTTTTTATGATATCCACAAGCTCAAGCGTCGTTTCAACAGGTTTGTCCGCCCTGCGCTCGACGAGCCTTGACGCAATGCGCCTTGCAAAGCGCTCCTCGCCGTAATCACGCAGGATACGCACAAGCTCATCCTCCGGCCATTCGTTCACGACATTCCACGCCGTCAAAGCGCTTGTACTGTCCATGCGCATGTCAAGCGGCGCATCGTTCATATACGAAAAGCCTCGCTCGCACTCGTCCAATTGCGGTGAGGACACGCCGAGGTCAAACAGCATGCCGTCAACGGCGTCGACACCGAGCTCGTCTAATATCTGCGCAACATCGCAGAAGTTGCCGTGCACGAGTGTCATTTTATCGGCATACTCTTTAAGTCTCTCGCCGGTGCGCTGTATCGCCGACTCGTCACGGTCGATGCCGATAAGTCTGCCGGTCGTGAGCCGCTTTAATATCTGCTCAGAATGACCGCCGAGACCCAATGTGCCGTCGACATATATGCCGTCGGGCTTTATATTCAAATTTTCAATACATTCATCCAGCAGAACGGATATATGCTTAGGTTTATCCATTTAAAACTCCAGTTCCTCCATGACAGAGGCGATATTTTCCGAGCTTATCTCGGCATCGTGGACGCTCTGCCAGCTTTCCTCATCCCATATCTCGGCATGGTTGTTGCAGCCGACGACCGTCACATTCTTTGTAAGTCCGGCATACTCACGCAGGTGCGCCGGGATGAGCGTTCTGCCCTGATTATCAAGCTCGCACTTTGCCGCATATGCAAAAAGCGGACGCATCTTGCGCTGCTTGACATAGCTCATCTCATTGACCTTATTGGAAAACGCCTTCCAACTTTCGGCGCTGTAGGCCGAGATGCACTTGTCCATCGAGAGGGTTATATAGAACACATCGCCCAGCTCCTCACGGAGCTTTGCAGGGATAAAGAGCCTGCCCTTTGAGTCGAGAGTATGCTTATATTCGCCTGTCAAGCCCTTCACCTCCAAAATTCGTGGGTTTTCGATGCACTTTGCACCACTTTCCACCACCGTGATATAATTATAGAAGCTATCGGGCTAAATTGCAAGTGTTTTTTCAGTTATTTACAAGCAAAAAATAAGCTCCACGGTTTTTGACCGTGAAGCTTATCTTAAATCAAATTATTCTTCTGTTTCTTCCTCAGGCTCAGCCTCGGCATTAGCTGCGCCTGCAAGCTTTCTGAAGTTGGCTCTGGATTCGTTTATGGAGTGGAGCGCCTCGCCCACGGTCACCTCCGTGCGGCGGAGAATGTCATCGACATACTCACTTGCGACACGGCGAAGCTCCTTGGACTTGACCTCGGCATCGTTGACCAGCTGAGCACTGAGTGCGTTTGCTCTCTTGACTATCTCCTGCTCCTCCAAAAGCTCACGAGCCTTGTCCTCTGCGTTTTTGCGCACGGACTCGGCCTCACGCTTTGCGTTGCCGATAAACTCGTCCTTTGCGGTGACGACACGCTTTGCCTCGGAAAGCTCGACAGGCAAGCGGGTCTTTATCTCATTGAGGATCTCAAGCACCGCTTCCCGCTCGACTATGCATTTATCGTTGCCGAGGGGCACGCCCCATGCCTCGGACACCATGGTATAAAGGTTTTCGATGAGTTCCATTACTTCAACTTTATTCTCGTTCATGCTAACGCCTCCATAACTGAGCTTTTTTCTCTATTTCATCAATGATCTCATACGGCACAAAGCCTGTAAGATCGGCACCGTACGATGCCATTTCCCGGACGACCGAGGAGCTGAGGAAGGTGTATTTTTCGCTGGCGGTCAGAAACATAGTTTCCAACTCGGGGTTTATCTTCTTGTTTATCAGATTCATCTGGAACTCATACTCAAAGTCGGACGCTGCCCGAAGCCCCTTTACGATGACGGGCTTATAAAACTGCTTTGCGTACTCGGCCAGCAGACCGTCCGAGGTCTCGACCTCGACATTGGGAAAGCGCTCAACGACCTTCTGCACCATCGCCACCCGCTCCTCGATGGTGAACATCGGCTTGGTCTTGGTGGAGTTATACATGATGCACACGATGACCTTATCGAAGATCTTCGAAGATCTTCTGATGATATTCAGGTGTCCGAGCGTTATGGGATCAAAGCTGCCCGGACATATGGCAAGACTCATATGTCTGTCTCCTTGCTATAGGTAGTGAGCTTGACCTTGCCGTAATTGTACTCCTTACGCTTAAAATAAGGCTTATTCATGTCCGGCATAGGCTTTTCACGCCCACTTTCGCACATAATTATACCACCTTCCGACAATATGTCAACGGAATTGATGATCTCCAGCGCCTTATCGAGCAGGTTTGTTACATACGGAGGGTCTAAAAGTATGATATCGAACTTTTCGCCCCTTTGCAGAAAGCTTATAGAATCGGTCTGCACAACTCTCGCCTCAAAGCCGCAGGTCTTGAGATTTTGCTTCACGATGGCGATAGAGTCCTTGCTCTGGTCGACAAAAGTCACCGACGCTGCGCCACGGCTCAGGCACTCTATGCCTAGCTGACCTGTGCCAGCAAAAAGGTCGAGAATCTTTCTGCCCTCAAGTTCAAACTGGATGATATTAAACAGTGCTTCCTTGACCATGTCAGTCGTGGGTCTTATGCTGTAGTCCGAGGGCTCTTTGAGCTTTTTGCCTCTGACAAGTCCGCTTATAACTCTCATGTTTCTTCATCTCCGGAATGATAATGTTCGTACACGGCAAGCGCCGTATTCTTCGGCACGACGGCGCACAGCTCGTCATAGCTTGCCGATTTTATGGCTTTGATGGTCTTGAACGCCCTCAAAAGCTCGTTTTTGCGTTTTTCGCCTACGCCCTTTATGTCCGACAGCTGCGAGCCGAAGCTTTCGTATCGCAGTGAGCGCTGATACTCTATCGCAAATCGGTGGGTCTCCTCCTGTATATTGCCTATAAACGAGAACACCGCCTGATTTGTGTTTATGCTTATCTCATCGCCCTCGGGCGTGACGAGGGCTCTGGTGCGGTGGCGATCGTCCTTGACCATGCCGAACACCGGCACGGTGAGCCCGAGCTCGTTTAGAACGCCCTTTGCCGCCTGAGCGTGGGTTATGCCGCCGTCGATGAGCAGCAGCTGCGGCAGATTGTTAAACTTCTCGTCGCCGTTTTTATATCGGGCAAAGCGGCGCTCGACCGCCTGACGCATGCTGGCATAGTCGTCACGGATGTCCATGTCCCTCATCCTGAACTTGCGGTAATCACGCTTCAGGGGTTTGCCGTCCTTGTGAACGGTCATGGCGGCAACTATGCCCGTGTCGCCGAGGTTTGAGACATCGAAGGCTTCGATGCGTTCGGGGTATTGGGGCAAATTGAGCGCTTTTTGCAGCCACTGAAGCGTTCCGACTCTGCGCTGTTCGGCAGTCGTCGAGCGCAGTATCTCCTCGGTGGCATTGAGGTTTGCCCTTTCGCAAAGCTTTGCCCGTTCACCCCTTTGCGGCACTTCGACGGACACCTTGCGCCCGGCAAGCGTGGTAAACAGCTGCTGGAGTTCCTCCCTATCCTCACATTCGCAGGGCAAAAGCACGGTCTTGGGGTAGTTGCCCTTTGCGGTATAGTATTGCCGAACGAGCGCCGAAACAGCCTCGCCGTCCGATTCGAGAGGCTCGGGCAGGAGCTTAAAATCCTTTGCGGTAAGCGAGCCGTCGTTAAAATGCAAAACGACAAAGCAGCACTTTGCCCCACGCTTAAAGCCGACGGCATCGGTGTCTGCAAATGCCGTGGCAATGACCTTTTGCTTGTTTGCAAGGCCGTCTATCGCCCGTATGCGGTCACGCAGCTCGGCAGCCTGCTCAAAGCGCAGGTCCTCGGCAGCCTCGGTCATGCGGTCGCTAAGGTCGTCCAAGAGTTCCTTTGTCTTGCCCTCTAATATAAGGCAGGCTTCGTTCACGGCTGCTCGGTACTCCCCTGCCGTTCCGTTGCCCTGACACCAGGCTCGACAATTGCCCATGTGGTGGTTGAGGCACGGTCTGTCCTTGCCGATGTCACGGGGAAACTTCTTTCCGCAGGTGGGCAGACCCACAGCCTTCGAAATCACATCGATTATCTGCCGAGTCATGCTTCTGCCGCCGTATGGACCGAAGTATTTCGACCCGTCCTTGGGGGGCCTATTGACGATATCGAACTTCGGGTACTGCGAGTTTATATCAAGCTTTATAAACGGGTAACCCTTGTCGTCCTTTAAAAGAATATTATAGTGCGGCTGGTGCTGCTTTATAAGGGAGTTTTCAAGCACCAGCGACTCAAACTCCGAGTCAACGACGATGACATTAAAGTCCGCTACCTTCTCGACCATTGCCGCCACCTTAGGAAGATGACTGCCTCTGAAGTAGCTCGTGACACGGTTTTTGAGCTTTTTCGCCTTGCCTACATATATGACTTCGCCCGATGAGTCCAGCATGATGTACACGCCGGGCTTCATCGGGAGATTATTGGCCTTTTCAAGCAAAGTATCAAGCATTCTTTTCCTCGACCTTATTACCGAATGCGCACCACAGCGTGACGGATGCAACGACTATCACGCCGCCGATAAGTGCGTATATGCCGGGTCTTTCGCCGTCAAATATCAGCACCCAGATGGGGTTTAGAAGCGGCTCTACCGCACCGAGCAGGCTGCACGCAAGTGGCGGGCAGTATTCCGATGCCATGCCGTAGAGAATGTACGGGATGCCGAGCTGCAAAACGCCGAGAATGACGATATACAAAACCGGAAGCGCCGATATCTCGGGCTTTGTTGCGATGATAAACGGCACACCTATCAAAAATGCGCTCAGCTGACCGATTAAAATTGCGCTGAAGCGCTCTGCTCCGTCGGTCTTGCCTATCGCCATATACATGCCGCCCATGAGTGCACCTGCCAAAATTGCAACAAGGTTGCCGGTAAGGTAGCCGCCCTCAAGCTTATCGAAAAAGAACATGGATATGCCGAGCATTGTGAACAAAACCGCAGTGACATCGGCTCGTTTTATCTTCTGCTTAAAAAATATCGCAGAGAAAATGACGATAAACAGCGGTGCAGTAAATTGCAGAACGATGGCATTTGCGGCGGTAGTGAGCTTGTTTGCGCCGACAAAGGCAGTGTAGACAAGCGACATGAGAATACCCGCCGTTAAGGTGCGGCGGTTTATTGTGATCTTATAGCCCTTGATTTTGATAAAAGCAAAAACCGTGATTCCCGCAAAAAGGCTGCGCAGGCTCGTTATGGCAAATGCGTTCCATGGTATGAGCTTTATGAATATGCCCGCTATGCTCCAAAGGGCGGCACAGGTGAGCATTTGCAGTATTGCTTTGTTTTCCTTTTTCATTTTACATAGCAATTAAGGGCGTGTCGAAAAACACGCCCTTAGCTCCGTTTTGGTTATTATTCGGTAAAGTCAGATGCAATGAGTTCGGACAGCGTGTCAACTGCGGTCGCCTCGTCAGCACCGTCGGCAATCAGATTAACGGCAGTGCCCTTAACGATGCCGAGCGAGAGAACACCAAGAAGGCTCTTTGCATTGACTCTCCTGTCTTCCTTCTCGATCCAAATGCTGCTCTTAAACTCGTTGGCTTTCTGAATAAAGAAAGTTGCGGGTCTGGCATGGAGTCCAACCTGATTATTTATAACTACTTCTTTTGTTACCATGATCGCCACTCCTCAAAGTCCTTAAAGATTACCCCTACTTTAGCAAATTATTTAAAAATCGTCAACCGATTTTGTCTATTTCGTAGAATTACACATTATTTTCAAATGTTATCGGCGGCTTTTACTTCAATTCGACTATTGTCACGCCCGTCTCGCCCTCGCCGTAACGGCCGAGTCTATATGATTTGACCGCTTTGTTGCGTTTGAGCATCTGATGTATCGCCGCACGAAGTGCACCCGTGCCCTTGCCGTGGATGATGGTCACTGTGCTAAGTTTAGCCATAACTGCGTTATCTATATACATCTCCGCCGCACTTACGGCCTCTATCGATTCCATGCCTCGCAGGTCTATCTCGGAGCTGACGGCGCTTCGCACAGTGCTGGTCTGTATATTATAGCTCACCTTTTTCTTTGCCGCCTTACCCTCGACAAGGTACACCTCGCTCTGCTTTGCCTTGACATTCATGATGCCTGCCTTGAGTTCCAGGCTGCCGTCGGAGTTGACGCCAACGACCTCGGCCTTGACGCCCATGGAGATTATCTCGACCGTGTCGCCGACCTCGGCGTTGCGGGCAGACTTTTTCTCCTCACAGGGCGGCTCGGGCTTTGCGGTCTTGAGCTTGCCCTCGTGCTCGTTGAGCTTGCGGCGAAGCTCACTGCGGGCTTCGTTTACCCGCTGCGCCTCCTCCTGCTCGTTTGCGTGGCGGCGCATCTCGTCAAGCTCGGCAAAAGTCTCCTCGGCAGTCCGGCGGGCATCCTCGATGATGCGCTCGGCTTCCCTGCGTGATTTCTCGTCGGCTTTTTCGAGCCTTACGGCAAGTTCCGCTCGCAAAAAAGCCGCTTTCTTTGCGTTTTCCTCGGCTTCACGAAGCTTCTTTGTCGCCTCCGCCCTGTCTCGTTCAAGAAGAAGTCTTGTTCGCTCAAGCTTTTCTATGGTCGCCTCAAAGTCTGCATTCTGAACGCCGACACGGCGCTTGGCATCCTCTATGATAGCATCGTCGAGTCCCAGCCTGCGGGATATCGCAAAGGCGTTTGACTTGCCCGGGATGCCGACGAGAAGCCTGTAGGTCGGGCGCAGCGTCTCAACATCAAACTCGCATGAAGCGTTCTGGATGCCGCTTTCGCTGGTGGCGTAAACCTTGAGCTCGGCATAGTGGGTCGTGGCAGCAATGGTCGCACCACGCTGCCTTGCATTTTCGATGACGGCGATAGCCAGAGCCGCACCCTCGGTGGGGTCTGTTCCTGCACCGAGCTCATCGAAAAGCAACAGCGAGCTTTCGCCGCACTCAGCTAATATATGCACTATGTTGGTCATATGTGCCGAGAAGGTCGAGAGATTTTGCTCTATGCTCTGCTCGTCGCCGATATCGGCGAGAATATGCTTATACACCGGCACACCGCTGCCGTCCTCGGCAGGAATGTGCAGCCCGCACTGAGCCATTATGTTCAAAAGTCCTATGGTCTTGAGCGTTACGGTCTTGCCGCCGGTATTCGGGCCCGTGATGACAAGCGTGTCAAAGTCCTCGCCAAGCTCCAGGCTAATGGGCACGGCCTTGCCCTTTTGAAGCAGCGGGTGGCGTGCGTTTCTGAACACTATGCCCTTTTCACGAAGCTCCGGCTGCGAGCAGTCGAGCTTATACGACAGCTTGGCCTTTGCAAAGATGAGGTCGAGCTGGATAAGCAGATTATAGTCGGAAGATATGTCGTTTGCGTGCTCTGCGCACTCAGCGGACAACTCCGCCAAAATGCGCTCTATCTCCGTTTTTTCCTTTGCAGCAAGCTCACGAAGCTCGTTATTTGCCTTGACCGCGCCCATAGGCTCGATAAAAAGCGTTGCACCCGAGGACGAGATATCGTGCACAAGTCCGGGTATCGCACCCTTGTGCTCTGCCTTGACGGGAACAACAAAGCGATCCGAGCGCATGGTGATTATCGGCTCTTGCAGAGCTTTTGCGTAGGACGGAGACGAGATTATTTTTTGCAGAGAATCCCTCACCCTTGCGCTTGCCGCCCTTATCTTGCGGCGTATATTCGCAAGCTCGGAGGATGCACTGTCGGCTATCTCATCCTCACCGACGATGGATGAGGTTATCTTCTCCTCAAGAAAGCGGTTTGCGTGCAGAGCCGAGAACAGATAGTCTATCGTCGTTTTGCCGACAGCATCGTCGGCAATATACGCCTTGACGAGTCTCGAGCACTGCAAAACTCTTGCTATGCTCAGTAGCTCAAGTGTGTTGAGGCTGCCGCCGAGGTCGGCTCGTGACAGCGAGGGGCGCACATCCTTTACGCCCGAAAACGAGGGGCTTCCCCTCACGACCATCATCGTTTTAGCCGAGCCTGTCTCGTCCAAGCGGCGCTTGACCTCATATTTATCGTCCGAGGGCAGCAGCTTCAGCGCCGCTTCCTTTGCCCCGTCGGACACAGCCTCGGCTGCCAGCATTTGAAGCACGGTCGGAAGCTCGAGGGTATTGAGCGATTTTTCGTAAAAATCCATTATTTCACCTGTTTCCAGTAGTTAAGTGCGTTGAATCTTCGTTCGGTCTGGGTAAGCAGATATGTCTCCGCAGCATCGGCAGCCTTCCCCGCTGCGTCCTCGGGTATTGAATACGCCATGAGCTTTCTCGGCTCGGCGTAGAGGATATACCGCAGCGCCTTGAGCGAATCGGGACAAAGGATGACGCTAGCCTCGTGGATGCTCTTGCGGCAGTCACGGCAGCAGATAATGCCGTTTTGCGGGCTGAAGCGTGGCTCTTTGGGCTCGGCCTCGCCGCAGACGATGCAAGCCGACAGGTCAGGCTCGTAGCCCGCTATGCGCATAAGGCGCATTTCAAATGCGGTTTTTATATGCTGCTGGTCGTACAAGCCGTTTGACAGGGCAAAAAGGCTGTTTAAAATAAGCTGGAGCATGCCCGGGTCGGGGCTTTCCTCATCGGCAAGTGCCTCGGCACATTCGGCAAAGTACGCCGCAAGTGCAAGCGCCGAGATATCGTTTCGAAGTCCCTTGAACTCCTCAATGGTCGAGCCCTCGTTAACCGACCATCTGCCCTTGTTTTCAAACATCGTAAGCTCGGAAAACGCAAAAAGCTGCGTTGCGGCAGCGACCTTGCTGCTTTTGCGCAGTGCGCCCCGAGCCTTGACGGTTATCTTGCCCATGTCCTCGGTCAGGACGGTCAAGATGCGGTCGGCTTCCTTGTATTTTACCTCTCGGAGTATTAGCCCCTTTGTCGTTTTGAACATATGTACCCTGCTCATCCGAGGGGCTGGGGGTCATCCCCCGCCCCATCTTTATTGTTTGATTTTTCCGCCGCTCTATGCATAAGCCAACACAGCGGATCGCCGGTATCGGTAAAGACCTGCCAAAATAAATTATCTGACATAATGACCACCTCGCTGTCATTATTATCTGACAGCGGGGTGATCATATTAGTGGTTATTTATTCCGAGTAGCCGAAGTTGCGAAGCTGCGCCATGGAGTCACGCCAGTTTTCCTTGACCTTGACCCATGTTTGCAGGAAAACCTTTGTGCCCATGAACTCTTCGATATCCGTTCTTGCCATCTCGCCTATCTTGCGCAGCATTGCGCCGTTTTTGCCGATTATGATGCCTTTGTGGCTGGCTTTTTCGCAGAAAATGGTCACATCCATGTCGATTATGCCGTTATCCCGCTCGGAAAACTTTGTGACCTCGATAGCTGTACCGTGCGGTATCTCCTTGTCAAGGCACAGAAGGAGCTTTTCACGCACGAGTTCTGCGCAGATCTGCTTTTCCGGCTGGTCGGATATCATGTCGTCCGGGAAAAGCTGCGGGCCTTCGACGGCGTACTTATCCAGCTGCTCCATGAGCTCGTCCAGTCCCTCATTGTTCTTTGCGGAAATGGGGATAATGGCATCAAAGCCGTGCGCCTGTGAGTACATGGCCATGACCTCAAGAAGCTCCGATTTCTCGACGGTGTCTATCTTGTTTATGACCAAAACCGCCGGAACATTCGTTTCCTTAAGGCGGGCAATGAGTTCTTCCTCCTGGCGGCCGATGTTGGCGATAGGCTCGACAAGCAGCATGACGGCATCAACATCGGCAACGGATTCCTTAACGACATTGACCATGTAGTCGCCGAGGCGAGTTCTGGGCTTGTGGAAGCCCGGGGTGTCCATGAGCACGAACTGCGTATTGCCACGGGTCACAACGGCGCTTATGCGGTTGCGGGTGGTCTGCGGCTTGTTTGAAACTATCGCTATCTTCTCGCCGACAAGGGCGTTAGTGAGCGTCGATTTGCCGACATTGGGCCTACCGCATATGGTTATCATCGCTGATTTGGTTATCATTTGTCATCCTCCATAATCTGCTTTTCTCTTTTGCGCATCTGCGCCTTCATTTTGCCCTCATCGACATGATCGTAGCCGAGCAGGTGCAAAACCGAGTGTACCGTAAGGTAGCACACCTCACGCTCAAAGCCGTGACCGAGCTCCTCGCCCTGTGCGGCACAGCGCTCGAGCGATATCATCATGTCGCCGAGCATGACAGCGCCCGTCTCGGGGTCTTTTTCGCATAGGTCAGCATCAAAATGCCCCGCTTCAAGCTCATTTAGAGGAAACGACAGCACATCGGTGGGCCTGTCCACACCACGAAACTCACGGTTAACGGCGTGTATGCCCTCGTCATCGGTCAGCATGACACTAATAATGCACGGCGTGTCTATGCCCTCGGCGGCGAGTGCCTTGTTTACTGATTTTTTTATCAGCCCCGCTGCATTTGCGTGGCCAAGGCCGGTCTTTTCACGGCTTATATAAATCTCATGTCCCATTTACGGTCTTTTTCTCCTATACGCTCCCGCAGGCTTTTTCTCGGCCTCGGGGGGATTTTTCTTATCGTACACCTCGTATGCCTCGATTATCTTCTGCACCAGCTGGTGACGGACAACATCCGCTCCGGTGAGCTTGCATATTGAGATATCGTCAATGCCTTCAAGCACCTTCATTGCGACCTTAAGGCCGCTTACCTTGTCGTCGGGCAGGTCTATCTGCGTAATATCGCCGGTTATGACCACCTTTGAGCCGAAGCCTATGCGGGTCAGGAACATCTTCATCTGCTCTCTTGAGGTGTTCTGCGCCTCGTCGAGGATGATAAAGCTGTCATCGAGAGTTCTGCCACGCATGTATGCAAGCGGTGCTACCTCGATATTGCCACGCTCGAGGTACTTCTGATATGTGTCCGCACCCAGCATATCAAACAGCGCATCGTAAAGCGGTCTGAGGTACGGGTCTACCTTGCTTTGCAGGTCGCCGGGCAGGAAGCCGAGGCGCTCACCGGCTTCGACGGCGGGACGGGTCAGGATAATTCTGTTCACCTGCTCTGCCCTGAAGGCTGCAACAGCTGCTGCAACGGCAAGATAGGTCTTGCCCGTACCGGCAGGACCGATGCCAAGGGTGATGGTGTTATTGGCAATGGCATCGCAATAGGTCTTTTGACCCAGTGTTTTTGCCTTAACGGGCTTGCCCTTTGCGGTTATGCACACAACATCGCTTGCAAGCTCGTCTATCTTCGACTCCTTGCCCTCGGAAACGAGCTTCAGGATATAACGCACATTCTGAGCATCGATGCTCTCGCCGCGCATGGCAAGCGTCAGAAGACCGTTTATCGCCTTTTCGGCAAGCATGACATTCTCGGCCTCGCCGCAGATGTGTATCTTATTGTCACGGTCGATGACCTTGACGGAAAGCTCGCTTTCGATGATTCTGAGATTTTGGTCAAACGAGCCGAACACGCTTATGACATGCTCCATTCTTTCAACTTCTATCGTTCTTTCGATCATATTCTACTCCTATATTTTCAATGCACTCCGCCCTGAGCGTGACGGTGAGCAATTCATCGGTTTTGGATACGCTGAAGCTCGTTTGGCTGACACTGCCGTCGCCGATGCGGCGCTTGAGCTCCGATAAGAGATTTTGCTTTAACCGCTCAATGGCAGCGTTTTCGTCTATCCGCTGCTTTTGAAGCTTATACTCCGTGCTCTCCTGCTTTATTATCCCCACAGGCAGCGTAAAAGCCTCGCCCAATGCTGCGTATCTTAATTTATTTATTTTAGCACAGCTTGCGTTGTTATTTCTACTGTCAGTCGTAAATTTTATGAGATTTTTGCCGAATACGAGCGATAAACTCATCTTAGTGTGCCCTTTTTCGGTTTTTACGCTCTCGTACAGCGGCGTTTGGGCGTTTATCTCGTACCATGTGCGTGCCTGCACCGTGCCCATTGCATGGACAAAGCGGTCGTCGGCGGTCTCGCTGTCCATCGTGCCGGAAATGAGAGTATCTCCCTTTGAGACGGTGTCGCCGACCGAAACGAGGGCCTTGCCTTCTAAGACGGAGAGCTTTGTTATATATCCCGATTTTGCTGCCTTGACATCGGCGTACTCGGATTCGTCCACGATATTGGGCTTTGCAATGCGCTCGTGGATGACGACCTCGGCGCACGAGTTGTGGACATTCACGCTCAGCCACGCAATGTCCGGCAGCTTCATGAGCATATCGCTGCGCACCTCGTCCGAGGAAAGCGCAGGCCAAAATGTGCCGTTATCCACGCCGCACTCGGACAGTGCCCGCAGGATAACGCCGTCGCTTATCGAATCGTTGCCGGTAATGTCAATACGCCAGACGAATAACGAGGACACGGCAAGCAGCACGATGCATAGTCCCACACCGATGCACAGGGCAAGCCGCCTTTTCATTGAAGCGGTTATGTTTTTGCCGCCCTTTGCGGCGATGAGCCGCAGCCCGATGCCGTTTTTGCCGTTTTGCGACTGCAAAAGCGGGTAATCGGCAGCGTGTATGGTTATCTGTACTGCAAAGTCCGCTTTCGGGCTCGTGTCCCAAAACTCAACGCCGTTTTGGGCGCAGAAGTTTAAAACCTGCTCGGGGTCTGCTCCCGATATTTCAAGTCTTGCCGTTCCACGGGCAAGATCATATAGCTTTTCCATCCGTCACCTACTCAAACTCGATAGACAGTATTCTTCCCGTTATAAGCATATCCTGCTTATCCATTGCGCCGAGGGTAAGCTCGTCGCCTCGGATCACGGCTTTCATGCCGCCGCAGTCGACGGCAATGACCGTGTCCTCGTATGTGATTATCCCGCAGTGGTTTTCAATAAGCACCCTGCGTCTGCCGTTCACGGTAAGCTTCGCCGTTCCCGCAAGGGCATCTGACGGAAGCTCCAGTCTGTCTGCCAAAAGCTCCGCCTTATCCTTTAAACCATCCATAGGCGCACCACCTCCCGCTGTATAAACCTATGTTTTGCTTCATAGCTTAATACATGGACAAGGAGTTGACGGCTGTGAAAAAATTTGTATCCGTGGCCTGTGCGCTGATGCTTTTTGCGGCGCTTATCGCTTTTCCCGATACGGCGTCCGCTTCGGCGGTGCAGGGGCTTAAAATGTGCGCCGGTCTTATCATCCCATCGCTGTTTCCGTTTTTCGTGGCGACAAAGCTTATAAGCGAGCTCGGGCTTGCGCAGTGGTTGGGTAAAGCGTTTGCGCCTATAAGCCGCAGGCTTTTTAATGTCTCCGGCAGCGGCGGCACGGCGTTTATCATCGGCGTTACGGCAGGCTATCCGATGGGAGCAGCATACATTGCGTCGCTGCGGCAAAAGGGTGACATTTCAAGGGATGAGGCGGAGAGGCTTCTAATTTTCTGCAACAACTCCGGCCCGTCGTTTATTATAGGTGCAGCGGGCGTCGGGGTGTTCAAGTCGTCGGCAATAGGCTTATTTCTATACGCCGTACATATTCTTGCCGCCGTCCTGAGCGGGATCATGTTTGCGCCGAACGGCGATGAAAAAGCCGCCGAGCCGCAAGTAGTGCAGGCATCGGCGGGCTTTGCGGTAGCGATTACAAACGCCGTGAAAGCTTCGGTCAGCGCATGTTTGTCTATATGCGGCTTTATCGTGGCGTTCTCGGTCTTGACGGGAATACTCGAAAAAACCGGCGTATTTGCGGCAGCTGCCAAGCTGCTGTCTGCCGTTTTCGGCATGGAGCTATTGTGGAGCAATGCACTGTTTTGCGGCATATTGGAGCTCGGCAACGGCATCGGCGCAATGAGCGGCCTGAGCGCAAGTCCCGTTGACCTCGCTCTTGCGGCGTTTATCCTTGGCTGGGGCGGCGTTTCCGTGCATTTTCAGACGCTTTCCGTCCTCAGCGGTACGGATATAAAAACCGCCCGATATATCATCGGACGGTTTATCATTGCTATTATCGGCAGCGCACTTGCGCTGCTGGGAGCGGCTGTTTTGTTTTAAAAGATAAGTATACCGACAACGGCGGAGGCGGCGATAAATATTATCGGGTGTAGCTTTTTTGTCGGCTTAAACCACCGTGTAAGCACCAACAGCACCGCAGCCAAGACTATCGCTTTGATGTTGAAAACATCGAGCAAATTGCCGCTTTGCTTATACAGGTCGACATTCAAAAGCGCTATCTGGACAACAAGCACACCCGCTGCGGCGATAAGGCCGGTCGAGGCCGGGCGCAGACCGTAGAACGCCGCTTCGACATACTTGTTTTTTCTGAAGCGGTCAAGCACTGCAACGATGAGTAGGACGATAATGATGCCCGGGGTGATAACGCCGAGAGTTGCGGCAACAGAGCCCGGGATGCCCGCCGTCACATAGCCGGTGTAGGTCGCCATGTTGATGCCGATAGGGCCGGGTGTGGATTCGGACACGGCAAGCATGTCGGCGATCATATCATAGGTAAACCAGCCCGTTCGGTCGGACATATCGTACAAAAAAGGGAGCGTTGCCATGCCGCCGCCGACGGAGAACATGCCTATCTTGAAAAATTCCCACCAAAGGCGAAGAATCGTCATTTACCCTTTACCCCCAGACAGCTTATCGCAATGCCGATGACTGCCGACACGACGACGAACAAAACGGGCGTAATGTCCGTAAACAGTGAGCCGAGGGCGACGAGGATGAATATGACAAAGCACTTCCAGTCGACCACGGAGCTTTTCCAAAGCTTCATAACGGCGTTGAAAATCAAAACGCAGACGCAGACACGAATACCTGCAAAGGCGCTTTTAACGACCGGCGCTTCGGCAAAGCCGCTCAGGACGGCGGCAATTATCGTGATGATGATAAGCGCCGGACATACCGTGCCGAGGGCGGCGACGATGCCGCCGACCGTGCCTCTGCGCTTTTGTCCGATGAAGATCATGGTGTTTACCATGATGACACCGGGCAGACACTGGCCGATGGCGTAGTAGTCCAGTACCTCCTCCTCGGTGACCCACTTGCGGGTCTCGACGACCTCACGCTGGAGTATCGGCAGCATGGCGTAGCCGCCGCCGAAGGTCATGAGGCCGACTTTAAACGACGCTATGAAAATGTCAAGCAGCTCTTTCATCTTCTCAGGGTTTCGGCGTATTCTACATATTTGGCAACTTTTTCGTCACATTCTGCTTTATTTTCGCCCTTTGCAAGGATATAGACCTTAACCTTGGGCTCTGTGCCGGAGGGGCGGACGATAAACGCCGTCTCGTCGGCAAGCTCGAAATACAGGACATTCGAGCCCTTTATATCGGTCTGACCCATCACGCCGAGCTTGGGCACGATGAGATCGCCCGTGGAGTAATCACGGATGCAGAACACCTCAGTGCCGGAGATGAACTTCGGCGGGTCATTGCGCAGGTCTGCCATGAGGTTTTTCATCTTCTCGATGCCGTCAAGACCGGGCATGACGAGATTGAGCGTGCGCTCCTCATAGTAGCCGTACTTTTCGTACAGGCTCTCCATCGCCTGCTTGAGATTCATGCCCTTGGCAAGGTAGTGCGCCGCCATCTCGGCGACCATCATCGATGCGGTCACGGCGTCCTTATCACGGACATAGTCGCCCATCATGTAGCCGTAGCTTTCCTCATAAGCGAAAATGTACTTATAAGTGCCCGCCTTTTCCCACTCGGCGACACGCTCGGCCATGAACTTGAAGCCGGTGAAGGTATCCTCAAAGTGAACACCGTTTGTCTCGGCGACGACCTTTGCCATCTCGGTGGTGACTATGCTCTTGACAGCGCCTGCGTTCTCGGGCAGAGTGCCTGCCTCACGGCGGGCATTGATGACATAGTCAAGCAGTAGAACGCCGAGTTGGTTGCCGGTGATGGAGGTGTAGCCCTCGCCGTCGCGCACCATGACGCCGATGCGGTCAGAGTCGGGGTCAGTGCCGATTATAAGGTCGCTTCCGACCTTCTTTGCAAGGTCAACTGCGAGGTAGAAGCCCTCGGGGTTTTCGGGATTGGGGCTTTCGACCGTCGGGAAGTTGCCGTCGAGCACCATCTGCTCGGGCACGGGGTAAAGCTGGGTCACGCCAAGGCGTTTGAGCGCTTCGGGGACGAGCTTATAGCCTGCGCCGTGGAACGGGGTGTAGACGATCTTGAGCTTATCGGCGACGCTTGCCACGACATCCTTGTTGATTGCCTGTCCAAGAACGCAGGCAAGGTATGCCTCGTCGGTCTCGGCACCTATCATCTCGATCCTGCCGTCGGCAACGGCTTCGTCAAAGTCGCAGGTGACAAAGTCACGGAAAATGTCTATCTTATTCATCTGCTCGGCTATTGCTGCGGCGTGCTGCGGCGGAAGCTGCGCACCGTCGGACCAATAGACCTTGTAGCCGTTATACTCTTTAGGGTTGTGGCTTGCGGTGATGTTAAGGCCGGCGGTCGTGCCGTAATGGCGCACGGCAAAGCTCAGCTCCGGCGTGGGACGCAGAGCGTCAAAAATGCGCACATGGATGCCGTTTGCCGCCATGATGCAGGCTGCCTCATGTGCAAAAAGCTCGCTGTTATTGCGGCAGTCAAAGCAGATGGCGATGCCCTTTCTCATAGCCTCCTCGCCCTCGGCCTTGATGACATTTGCAAAAGCCTGAGTTGCGTGGCGGATGACATGGACATTCATCTGATGCAGACCGAGCTTCATCGTGCCTCTTAGTCCGGCAGTACCGAACTCAAGTGGGGCAAAAAAGCGGCTTTCGATTTCCTTCTCATCGTCTGCAATGGATTTGAGCTCCTCCCACTCCTTCTCACTGAGATTGGGGCTGTCGAGCCAAAGCTCATATTCTTCCTTATAATTCCTCATATTCTGCGCTCCCTTCGGTTAAATTGACAGCGTCTTCATACATAGTTTTCGGGACATATATATCAACACCCTGACCGCTCATTCCGATTATAAGTCTGCCGAAATCGCCGTCGGCCGGGTATTGTCTTACACAGGGGATATCGTAAGCTTCGAGGAGATTGACGATCATCTCGTCACGCATGTCAAAGCTCATGCAGTGGGTGAGAAAAACGGGCTCTATAAGCTCGCCCTTTTCGTCCTTAGGCCAAGCATCCAGGAGCTTGCCGGTTATTCTTCTGCCCCATTCAAGCTTCAAATCATCTTCCATATGATAACCTCATTTTGTCATTTATGATAACGAGAGCCTTCGATAATCTTAAAGCTCCGGTATATCTGCTCTGTAAGCATGACCCTTGCAAGATGGTGCGGAAAGGTCATTTCGCTCATGCCGAGGCGCATGTCGGCACGCTTTTTTACGCTTTCCGCCATGCCGAACGAGCCGCCGATAATAAAGCATATCTTCCCTCTGCCGGAAAGGGCAAGGGCATTAATCTTTTGCGCAAGCTCTTCGCTTTTAAGCTGCTTTGCGCCGACGCACATGGCGACGACATAGGCATCTCTCGGTATCGCCTTTTCGATATCGGCGCTTTCACGCACGAGCGCATTTTCAATCTCTTTATCCGAGGGCTTGTCGCCGAGCTTTGTCTCGGTAAGCTCAACGCACTCGAACTTGCAGTAGGCGGATAGTCTGCGGGCGTATTCGTTAAAGGCATCAATATAAAACTTTTCACGCAGTCTGCCCACGCATATGAGCTTTATATTGAGCATTGTACGCTATCCTCCACGCTTACCGCAAGCATTTTATCCATCGGTGCAACATGAAGCCCGACTTTTTCGTCCGCTAAACCGGCGCACACGGTATTGAACGCTAACTGCGGTGTGTTATTTTCACGACTAAGATGCCCCACTATTATATCCCATGCGCCGGATTTTGCAAGATGTAAGGCAAGTTTTGCGCAATCTTCATTGGATAAATGTCCGTTTTCGGACAAAATGCGGCGTTTCAGGAAGTAAGGGTACGGGCCGTTGCGCAGCATTTCAAGGTCGTGGTTTGCCTCGATGAGCACCAGGCGAGCACCCTCAAGCCCGTAAACGAGCTCATCGGTTATGCTGCCGGTGTCGGTCGCAAAGGCAGCAACGGAGCTTCCCTCAAAGCGATAGCCGACGCTGAATTTCGAGTCATGCGGCGTGCGGAAGGCTTTGACATCAATGCCGCCCATGCCGAATGCTTCGTTTAATGGTACGGCGACAAGCCGGGGTTTGAGCTCCGGCTTCATTTTGGCGAGCACCTCGCAAAGCTCTGCGGGGGCAAATATACTTATATCATGGTGCTTTGCAAGCATGGAAAGTCCCGATATGTGATCGGAGTGCTCATGTGTAATGAGCACTCCGCATAAATCCTGCGGCGAAAGTCCAAGCTCTTTAAGGGCGCAAACAGTTCTGCGCATGGATATCCCCGCATCTATAAGTATATTCGCTTCGCCGTCGGATATAAGGCCACAGTTACCTGTCGAGCCGCTGGCAAAAGTTACTATACGCATGTTTTAACCTATTGCAATTACCTTTTCGTGAATTTCGGGTTCATCGGGAAAATCAACGATGGAGATGTCCGCACCCAAGGCACGGAGCTTGCCCACAAAGTTTTCATATCCCCTTTCGATAAAGTGGATGTCTTCTATCTCGGTCGTACCGCTTGCACACAGGCCGGCAATGACCATTGCCGCACCGGCTCTGAGGTCGCATGCCATGACGGGAGCTCCCGTAAGCTTTGCGCTGCCCTCGAAAATGGCTATTCTGCCGTCGACCTGAATGTCAGCGCCCATCTTGCGAAGCTCGTTGACATACTTGAAGCGGTTGTCGTAGATGCCCTCGGTGATGACCGAAGTGCCGCTTGCCATGGACAAAAGTGCGCCCATCTGCGGCTGCATGTCGGTCGGAAAACCGGGATAAGGCAGGGTCTTGACATTTGCCTTGCGCAGATTACCGTTGCCCTTGACGAGAACGGAATCCTCATACTCAAGAACGATAGTGCCGGTCTCACGCAGTTTCGCCGAGATACAGTCAAGGTGCTTGGGGATGACATTTTTGACCAAGACCTCGCCGCCGGTGGCTGCCGCTGCGACCATGTAAGTGCCCGCCTCGATCTGGTCGGGAATGATGGAATAGCTGCCGCCGTGGAGTTTGTCGACGCCGTTAACCTTGATCGTATCCGTGCCTGCGCCTCTGATATCGGCGCCCATGGAGTTGAGGAAGTTTGCAAGGTCGACGATATGCGGCTCACGGGCTGCATTTTCTATTATAGTTCTGCCGGAAGCAAGCGTTGCGGCAAGAATGATATTCATCGTTGCGCCGACGGAGACCTTGTCAAGGTATATCTTCGCTCCGTGCAGTCTGCCGTCGGGAGCTTCGGCGTAAACAAAGCCGTTTTTGACCTCGATATCGGCACCGAGTGCGTTCATACCCTTGATGTGCTGATCTATCGGGCGAACGCCGAAGTTGCAGCCGCCGGGCATGGTGGTCTTTGCGCTTCCGAAGCGGCTGAGCATTGCGCCGATGAGATAATAAGATGCACGGATCTTGCGCATAAGATCAAAGGGTGCATCGGAGAATTTAACATTACGACTGTCGATTTCTATGGTAGAGCCGTTTATAAGCCTGACCTCCGCACCAAGATGAGTGAGGATCGTCAGCAGCATATCCGTGTCGCTTATCTGCGGCATATTTTCAATGCGGCAGACACCGTCGACCATTAGTGCGGCGGGGATAATTGCGACCGCTGCATTTTTTGCTCCGCTTATTTCAACTTCGCCCTGAAGAGGCTTTCCGCCCTTAATCACATACTTTTCCATTTGGTACACCTTTCGTGTGATGCGCCCATCCGCATCGGCTTAGTATTATAGCATAGGGTATCTATGATGGCAATTAGTAATTGTAAACAAATCGTAACTATTTTCTTTGGTCAAGAATCCGTTTTGCCTTCAGCACGGCAATGATCGTCTTGCCGTCGTCTATCTCGCCGGACATGACCATGTCGGCAAGCTCGTCGATATGGTGCTTCTCAACGCTGAGAAACTCGCCCTCGTCCGGGTGGCTCTTTCCGGCGTGGAGTCCCTGCGCAAGATAGATATGCAAAACCTCGGTGGAAAAGCCCGGAGAAGTGCAGCTCGGCCCGAGATAAGTAAGCTCATCTGCCGAAAAGCCCGTCTCCTCGGAAAGTTCCCTTACCGCACACTCACGGTGATCCTCGCCCTTTTCGAGCTTGCCTGCCGGAGCTTCGAGCATAAGCTTGCCGATAGGATAGCGGAACTGGCGGACGCAGTAGCAAAAGCCGTCGTCATCAACAGGCAGTATCGTGACACCGCCGGGATGCTCAACGACCTCACGCTTGACTATACTTCCGTCGCACAGCTCGGCGTGGTCAAGCGTTACATTTACGATGACGCCGCTGTACTTGAGCTCACTATCTATTTTCTTCTCTGACAGGTCCATAATACCCTCGGTAAAAAATAATTATCGCTTTACATAATGCGCATCTAGTATATCATCAATGTTTCAGCTTTACCATAATTTTTGTATGGAAATGTGAACTTTTTTTCGTTAAAATCGAGATTGTAAACGAATTTTTTTAGAGTGTTATATATTTTGAAACCAAGTCGTAACTATTATGTAATTTATCAAAAATACGAGGAAAAATATTATGTTATCCGAAACTGCCGACAAAGAAGCTCTCGCACTGGTGCTCGACGGCGAGAGCTTTACAAACGACGAGCTGTGCGCAAGGATTAGGTCTGCCCTCCCGGCGGACGGCCGCAGCCTTGACGCAGACATTTATACATACGGCGGCAAAACGCTGATCCTTGCCTACCCCACTCCCCCGCTGCGGCAGCGTGTGGGCGAGTCTGCGCTGAGGCTAAACCGAAGATAAAAAACACCGCCTGCATTTTTGCAGACGGTGAAATTTGTTATTTGCTTTTTGTCCTCAATGCGCCGTCCAAGAGTCCGAGTGTCATCCAGTAAAACGGCGCTGTCAGGAACATGCTGATGCCGAAGAACGCCTGTATGCAATAGCACAGCACCGCAGCTCCGCAGGCTGTGGCAGCCGGTGAGGCATTGCCGTGCTTTATCCACTTTGCGGCCGCAAGCACGAGTGCCGCAAGGTAGGCAAGCAGAGCGAATATACCTTGGTGGAACAGGATGTTCAAATATTCGTTGTGCGCCGTGTCTATCTCGGCGACGAGCTCCACGCCCTTGTTGGGGTCATAGCGAGTGAACGCATCGATCTTGGCGTAGCTCATGGTGTCAGGCCCTGTGCCAAACCATAGGTTATCGGGTATCTTCTCAATGACATTCTTCCAGATATAAATTCTACTCGAGCCGAAGCTGTCGCTGACATTGCCGTGCAGAAGCTCGTGTGCCTCGTGCAGCATACCGCCGCCGATATCGGCAATGTAGAGGAATACAAGTGCAAGGACAAACAGGACGAGTATCGCTATCGCAATTATCTTTCTAGTTTTTGCGGACACGGGCAGGACGACAGGCAGTGCAAGCACCGCTCCGCCGAACACACCGACGAGACCTGCCATGACGGACATTTTTAACAGTACGAACAGCGCAGCCGCCGTCGGGATAAGGAGCACAAAGCGCCATTTGCCCTTCATGCGCACCACTGCGACCCACAGCAGCGTTATTGCAACGCACAAAAAGCCCGCAACAAGGTCGGTGTTGCCGATAGTGCCGAGATATGCGCCGGAATAGTCAACGCCCGCTCCGAAGTAGTTTAGATCACCGGGATACAGGCCGAATGGGTTGCCGCCGTACAGCTGGATGATGCTGATAGCGCTGAAGCACAGCAGCGAGCCGCCGAGAAGATACGCCATCCAGGACTTTACCCTGCCGAAGCTCGACAGGAACACAGCCGTCAGCACATACAAGGCTATGCTGCGCACGCCCTCGTAGCGTGAAACGCCGACCCAGGTTTCGCTTTTGTAGGGAGACAGGAGTGCCGATATGACCGTCAGCAGCAGGAATATAAGCAGCAGGCGCTGCACCCATGTGCTTTCTTTTATATATGCCTTGAGCTCCTGCTTTGAAACGACCTCGGTCGCAAGGCTTGCCGGTATCAATACGAGCGTCAGGATGACATAGCCGCCGCATATTATATTGAACACCGTGAGCTTTGCCTCGGTGATCCCGCTGTAGCCGGATGAATCAAACCAGAACAGGAACACCGTCAGCATGAGCACTATAAACACATAACTCAGTTTTGTAAAAACATCCTCTGAGTGCTTTTTTTGTTTCATTATGCACCTCTTGTAAGCTTTGCTGAATTTAGTTTAGATAATAAATCCTAAAAAGTCAATAACAACAAAAATTTTCGCCGTTCATTTTGCCAGATTGAATATTCTCCGATGCGGTGGTATAATCGGTGCAATTTTCATGGAGGCGCTTATGGAGCTCGCTGCTGCGTTTATTATATTTATAATGTGTGTCGCCGTGTCGCTGATACTGGATATATCGATGCTCGCTCCCCTGCTGGTCGGCTTTGTGCTGTTTAGCGCACTTGCCGTGCACAAGGGCTTTGCGCTCAAGGCCGTGCTCAAGATGGCCGTCGGAAGTCTAAAGGAGTCGTTCATCGTCGTGGGTATACTGCTGCTTATCGGCTGCCTTACGGGGCTTTGGCGCTCAAGCGGCACGGTAGCGTATTTTGTCACGCTCGGTGTCTCCGTCATGCCGCCGTCGTTTTTCCTGCTGGCGGCGTTTCTGCTTTCCGCCGTCATGTCCTTTGCCATCGGCACGAGCTTCGGCGTCACCGCAACGGCAGGTGTTATCATTATGAGCATCGCCCACGCAGGCGGCATTTCGCCGATACCCGTTGCGGGTGCTGTGCTGTCAGGCGTTTATGTCGGCGACCGTGGCTCACCGGCGTCGTCGGCTGCTAATCTCGTCGCCGCCGTCACGGGTACGGATGTTGAAAAGAATATAAAGATCATGCTCAAAAGCGGCGCTGTGCCGTTTGTACTGTGCTGCGTTATCTACGGCATTCTGTCGGTGTTCTACCCTATGCAGAGCACCGATTCGCAGGTGCTCACAGAGCTCGGCGAGGAATTTAAGCTTTCGTGGCTGTGCCTTTTCCCTGCGATTTTGATGATAATTCTGCCGTTTTGCAAGGTCAAGGTCAAATGGGCGATGGCGATAGATATCGTCGTGTCGTTCGTGCTTGCCATGGTGACGCAGGGCGCAGGCTTTGTCGATTGCTTCAAAACCATGCTGCTCGGCTTTGAGCCGCAAAACGCCGCTCTTTCGACCATGCTCTCGGGCGGCGGCGTGAAGTCCATGCTCACCATCTGCGGAATTTTGCTCCTCTCCGGCACATACGGCGGCATTTTCCACGGCACGGGTATGCTTGACGGACTTTCGGAAAAGCTTATAATATTAAGAGGTAAGGTCGGTCGCTTCCCCGTCATGGTGCTGCTCTCGTTTGCGGTCAGTATCGTATTCTGCAATCAGACGATAGGCGTTATCATGCTCAACCAGCTGTCCGAGTGCTTGTACGGCACGGAAGATGACGAGCGCTACAGCAAGATGATAGATATCGAAAACTCGGTCATCGTCATTGCGGGGCTCGTCCCGTGGTGCATCGCCTGCTCCGTGCCGCTTGCAATGATGAATGTCGGCGCTGCGGCCGTTCCCTTGGCGTTCTACCTTTGGCTTATCCCGCTGTGCACCGCTTTTTCACGCAAAAAGCTAAGAGATAAAAGGTCAATAACGGAGGTTTGAAGATGAAGGTTTTAATTATCAACGGAAGTCCCAGAGCGTGCGGCAACACTGCTGCCGCCCTCGATGAGATGAAGAAGATCTTTACCGCCGAGGGTGTCGAATTTGAGGAAGTGCATGTAGGCCAGCTTGAGCTTCACAGCTGCATTTCCTGCGGAAGCTGCTCCAAAACCGGCAAATGCGTCTTTGACGACGAGGTCAACAAGACCGCAGCCCTGCTCAAGGAGTGCGACGGCGTTGTCATCGGCAGCCCCGTACACTTTGCACAAGCGCCCGGTGCGCTCACCTCGTTCGTGTCTCGACTGTTTTACAGCACATGGGCGGTGGACAAGTCTATGAAGCTCGGTGCAGTCATCGTAAGCGCAAGGCGCTCGGGTACGACAGCCACATTTGACGAGCTCAACAAGTTCTTTACCATATCTCAAATGCCGGTGGTGTCGGGCCGGTACTGGAACAATGTCTACGGCAGAGCCCCGGGCGAATCGGTGCAGGACGCAGAGGGCATGCAAAATGCCCGCTATGTTGCACGCAACATGGTGTTCCTAATGAAGAGCATTGCCCTCGGCAAAGAGCAGCTCGGTCTGCCCAATCAAGAGAATGTCGTGTTCACAAACTTCATAAGATAAAATTAGCCGGAGGAGTGCTGTTGCTCCTCCGGTCATTTTATTTTGAGTTGTGCTTTTCTATGGCGTCGATCATGCGGTCGAGGCCGGTTTTTATTATCGAGCGGGGCATTGCAAGGTTGAGGCGGATATATCCTTCGGCATTGCCGACAAACAGCGAGTTTCCACCTTCGAGCAGGACACCGGCTTTGTTTGCGAAGAAGCCCGGCATGTCCTCAACATCTGGCAGGCACTTGCTGAGGTCTACCCATGCAAGATAGGTCGCCTCGGGGATGTACATCACGGCATCGGGCAGCTTCTCTGTAAGATACTGCTTTACAAAGGCAAAGTTTGCGTCGAGGTATTTCTTGAGCTCCTCGTGCCATGCTCCGCCGACCTCGTATGCCGCCTTTGCCGCCGTGAGCGACATGGGGTTTACCATGCCGAACAGCTTGTCTCTGTCCTTGAAGCGCTCACGCAGCGCAGCGTCACGGATGATGATATTTGAAAACGCAAGACCGGCCATGTTAAAAGTCTTGGTCGGCGCCATGCAGGTGATGAGCTTGGGATAATCGGTCATGACCTTGGCCATCGGGATATGGCGGCTGCCGCAGCGGATAAGATCGCAGTGTATCTCATCGGACACGACCCACAGATTATATTTCTTCATTATCTCGGCTGCCTTTTTGAGCTCCTGCTCGGTCCACATTCTGCCGCTGGGATTCTGCGGATTGCACCAGAAAACGAGCTTGCAGGACGGGTCGGCGCACTTTTTCTCAAAATCGTCAAAGTCGACCTTAAATGTGCCGTCGGACTTTTTGAGCATAGGCGATGTCAGGATACCGACGCCGGCGTACTCGGCGGCATGGGCAAAGTAGCCGTATGCGGGGGTGTTCACAAGCACCATTTCGTCTTTGGTGCACAGGGTCTCGGTAAGCTGATAAAGCGCCGGAATTATGCCGGGCGAAACGCACAGCTGCTCCTGCGGGAAGCTCCAGTCATAGTGGTCAGCGCACCACTTGGAAAACGCCTCATAATACTCGCTGTCGTAAAGGCCGGTGTAGCCGAAGATGCGGCGGTCGATGCGGCTGCGCAGTGCGTCGAGTATCTCGGGAGCAACGCCGAACTCCATGTCGGCGACCCACATGCGCACAAATTCCTCGTCCTTATAAGGGAAAACTTTCTCCGGTCCGGCGTGGAAAATATAGTCCCTAAAGCCATCGGTATTGAGCGCATTTGTATGGCGGCGGTCGATTATCTCGTCAAAGTTGTAGTTCATTTTAAGCTCCTTGTATTTAAGACTTTTGCCTCGCTTTATGTGCTCATTATAAGCGACATACAGGGTCGGGAAAAGATATTGGTCGATTTATGAGCTGCTAATAAATTTCATAGTGACGCACTATCGCCTTGCCCAGCCGGCGTACAGTGTTATCGTTACAGGCGCTGACCAATCCGTCTCACCGCTTGCGTTTACGGCAAAGAATGAGGTCGCAGGGATAGTTTTAACGGGGTCTCCGCTGCACTCGGCATCCGCAAACCAGCCGGTGAAGGCATAGCCGTCACGCTGCGGTGTGCCGTATGCCGCAGGGTAGGTATTAGTGCCGGACATGAGCGGTCCGCAGGTGTTGACGGTCTTGGACTGCCCGCCGTCTATCGTTCCGCCGTTTGCGTCCAGGGTCAGCATGAAGCGCATGCCGATATCGGTCACGGCTCTCCACACGGCATTGACGGTTATGCGCACATCGCCGTTTTCGTCGGGTGTTCGGCTGCGTATATCATCTATGCCGATGCTTCCGTCCGTGACGGGCATCAGGTCTCCCCTGCCGCTCATTATCCAGCAGACGAACTCGTAGCCGTCGACCGAAACAGGCTGCGGCAGCTCGATAGCCGCACCGGCAGCAAGGTCGGCAACGGACACGCTACCCTCGGAAAGCACCAGCGGCATATAGTTTTCGTCAAAGCTGCAATTATTAACGGTATAATACACCGTGCCGTTAGTCATCGGAGTTATGATGCTGTCCGTGACGGCAGGCTGCGACGGCTGCGGATTATCGGGCACGGGCGGCGCTTTGCTCTCGACGGGCAAAATGAGCATCACCGCAAAGGCCACTGCCGCAGCGGCGAGGCATGCCTTTTTCCGCCATCGCCGTTTTTTCGGCGGTGGTGTATCGGGTGCTCGGGTGCTTTGCCCGAACTCCTCCGGCAGCGGCGTGAACTCCGTCGCTGAGCCGAATTCCAGATCGTCCTTTCTCATGCTCACACCGAATGTACATCAAGCCTGCTGTACGGGCACTCGACACCGAGCTTCCTGAAGCCGAGCAGCAGCTCACGGTTAAGCAGTCTTCCGGCAGAAAATATGTTCTTTTCGTCGACCTCGACCACAAATCTCAGCAATATGCCGGACGCTTCGAGCGCCTGTACACCGAGATACTCCGGCAGTCCCTTGAGCGTCTCGGAATTATTGTCATAGATCTGCTGCATGAGCGCAGGCAGCTTCTTTTCAAGCCCGGCAAGGTCGGTCTCATAGGGTATGCTGATATCTCCGACGGCACGGGAGGAGTTATCCGAGCGGTTTAAGATATTCTTCATCTCGGAGTTGTTGATAATCTTGACATTATCGCCCGAATCGGTTATGCAGGTCGTTCTGATGCCGATGGAGGTCACCTTGCCTCGGAAGCCGTTTACCTCCACGATATCGCCGACATTGTACTGGTTTTCAAGCAGCATGAATGTTCCCGTCACGACATCGGCAATGAGGCTCTCGGCGCTGAAGCCGACTATCAACGCCAAAACGCCGACGCTGGCGATAATAGTCGTGATGTTCACCCCGATTATCGTAAGTCCCCAGCAAAGCATCACGATGAACGCAAGATACTTAATGAGGCTGCTTGTCAGGGATATCACCGATCTTGCCCTGTGGCTTTCGGGCTTGAACAGCCCAAGAATGAGCGTGATAAGGTTTTTTACAAGCAAAACGCCGAAGATCATCAGCGCAAGTCTTGCAATTGCGGACACGTCAACGACCACATCCGTTTTGAGCTTCGCCACATCGACAGCGCCGGTCGAGACGCACAAAATTGCGGCAGCGACCAGCAAAGCCGCATAGACGACCGTCCTTAAGATATTGCGCTTTGAACTATTCTCACCCATAACGCACCTCCGTCAATCGGTTGAATTTGTTTATACAATTTGATTATAAAGCATGGAGCGGCAATGTTCAACGCAAATATCAATAATTCGATGAGATTATTCATTATTCATCAGCGAAGCGACTTCATCATTAATTTTTCATTGAAAAATCCTACTTTGATAAATAATGAATATTGACCTTTTCACCATTCACTATTACTTATTACCTACCAAAAATCGGCCATTTTAGCTTAGTTAAGAGTGAAAAGTGAAGAGTGAAAAAGTAAAAATCGGCAAGCATCTTTCGATACTTGCCGATTTTTGGTGGAGATGAGGGGAGTTGAACCCCTGTCCGAAAACGCTTTAACAGAAACTTCTCCGAGCGCAGTCGGTCATTTACATTCCCTTACCCCTGCGCAGGCCGACATGCTCAAGGGCTTGGTAGCTTCATTATGCATGGTGCGCTCAAAGCTTTGCGCACTCATGTTCACCACTAATCGACGCCCTGTCCCCGGCCGTGGTCCTCCGAGGCAGAACGCTCGCTAATTAAGCAGCGAGAAGAACAGTGTTATTGTTGTTCTTTAATTTATAAGGTGCCCATTTTAAAGATGGTAGGCGCATCTGCTCGCTATTCCTGCCTCCACATCCCCGTCGAAACCGGTACATCCCCATTTTCAATACGCTTTTAGGATTTGTCTTAATCGTTACTGCTATAGCCCGACCGGTGACATTGTGCTAATCGGGGTGCGGCAATCAACTAATTGGGGCTATGCTTGGGTGCGGCTTCCGCCGCACCCAACATTATCAGCTTATTATGCCTTTATGGGCTCGGGATAGTCAACGCCGAAGGTGTCAACAGTGACCTTCTTCATTGCCTGTCTGTGGATGGGCTTATCGTTGCGGCCGGTCATGCAATTTGCTATCTTGTCGACATTCTCCATGCCCTCGATGACCTTGCCGAAGGCTGCATACTGACCGTCAAGGTGCGGTGCATCCTCATGCATGATGAAAAACTGGCTGCCGGCGGAGTTGGGCGCCATGGAGCGAGCCATGCTCAGCACGCCTCTGGTGTGCTTAAGGTCGTTCTGCACGCCGTTCATTCTGAACTCGCCCTTGATGCTGTAGCCCGGGCCGCCGATGCCGATGCCCTGGGGGTCGCCGCCCTGGATCATAAAGCCTCTGATGACACGGTGGAAGATAATACCGTCATAGAACTTATCCTTTACAAGTGAAATGAAATTATTAACGGTGTTGGGAGCTACCTCGGGGTACAGCTCCGCCTTGATGATATCGCCGTTTTCCATTTCGATGGTCACGATAGGATTGCTCATTAGTTTCTCTCCTTCATTGTTCTTTCAATGTCTCGTATCGCTTCACGCTTAGCGTCGTCATTGCGCTTATCGTAAAGCTTTTTGCCCTTGCACAGCCCGAGCTCGACCTTTGCCCTGCTGTCCTTAAAATACATCGACAGCGGGATGAGCGCAACACCGTCCTGCATGATGCGGGCGTTGAGCTTCATAATCTCACGCTTGTGCATAAGCAGTCTGCGGGGTCTGACAGGGTCTTTGTTGAAGATATTGCCCTTTTCGTAGGGACTTATATGCAGCGAACGGATGAAGATCTCGCCGTTTTTTATGGTGCAGTACGAGTCTTTCATATTGACCGTGCCCGCTCTTAATGACTTGACCTCCGTGCCGGCGAGCTCTATGCCCGCTTCAAAGCGCTCGAGCACGAAATAATCGTGAAACGCCTTGCGGTTTGCCGCTATCTGCTTTACGCCCGTCTGCTTCGGCATAAGCTCACCTCCCTTTCGCAATACGATTATAACATACTATTGCAAGTAATAAAAGAATATTGTGTAAAATCAGTCCTTATTAAACTCACGGAGGATAAGACCCTCGTTTTTGTTCAGCGCCCAGTTGACGCACCATTCGGAGGTGAACAGGAGAAGGTTATTGCCCTTGAAGTCCTGCACCCATTTGGTGTCGCTCGTGAGGTTCAGATCATTGGGGTTTAAGCCCTCGTTATCGATCCAGCGGACGACCTCGAACGGCAGGCTACGGCGGCGGACATCAACGCCGTACTCGTTTTTGAGCCTGTACTCCAGAACCTCTAATTGCAGAACGCCGACGACGCCGACGATTATCTCCTCAACGCCGGTATACGGCTCGTGGAATATCTGTATCGCACCCTCCTGCGCTATCTGCATGATGCCCTTTTCAAACTGCTTGCGCTTCATTGTATCGATACGCTCAACGGCGGCGAATATCTCGGGCGCAAAGGTCGGGATGCCCTCAAACTCCACCTTCATAGTCTTGTCGCATATCGTGTCGCCTATAGAGAAGATGCCGGGGTCGAACACGCCGATGATATCGCCGGCATATGCCTCGTTTATGATGGCACGCTCGGACGCCATAAGCTGCTGCGGCTGTGCAAGTCTTATCGCTTTACCGCCCTGCACATGGTAATATTCCTTATCTCGCTCAAACTTGCCCGAGCAGATGCGCATGAATGCTATTCTGTCACGGTGCGCCTTGTTCATGTTCGCCTGAATTTTGAACACGAATGCGGAGAACTTCTCGTTAAACGGGTCAACTATCTCGTCGCCCGCTATCCTCGGCAGCGGCGGCATAGTCATTTTAAGGAAGCTTTCCAAAAACGGCTCGATGCCGAAGTTATTAAGAGCCGAGCCGAAGAACACGGGACTGAGCTTACCCCGGCGCACCTGCTCGATATCAAACTCATAGCCTGCGCCGTCAAGAAGCTCGATATCGTCCGACAGCGTCTCACGAAGCCGAGGGCCGATGAGCTCATCGAGCTTTTCCGTTTCGTCGAGGGTGCACTCTATCGCCTTAATTTTGTTCTGACCACGGTGGAACTCGTTGAATGCGAGTATCTCACGCTTTTCACGGTCGTAAACGCCCTTGAAGTCGATGCCGCAGCCGATGGGCCAGTTCATCGGGTAAGTGCCGATGCCGAACTCATTTTCAAGCTCCTCCATGAGGTCGTATGGACTGCGAGCCTCACGGTCGAGCTTATTAATAAATGTAAAGATGGGGATATTGCGCATTGCGCATATCTTAAAGAGCTTTCTCGTCTGCGGCTCGATGCCCTTTGCGGCGTCGATGACCATGACCGCCGAGTCTGCCGCCATGAGGGTGCGGTAGGTATCCTCGGAAAAGTCCTGGTGGCCGGGGGTGTCGAGGATATTTATGCAATAACCCTCATACTCAAACTGCATGACCGACGAGCTTATGGATATACCACGCTGCTTTTCAAGCTCCATCCAGTCGGACACGGCGTGCCTTGCGGTGGCCTTGCCCTTGACAGAGCCGGCTAGCTGTATCGCTCCGCCGTAAAGCAGGAGCTTTTCGGTTAGCGTTGTTTTACCGGCGTCGGGGTGCGAGATTATCGCAAATGTACGGCGACGCTCGATCTGCTTTTGCATTTCAGACATATATGCTTCTCTCCGTAATCAATTTCACAAATTGGTATGATATCATAATAATGCCCGAAAATCAAAGCATTTTTATCAAAAATCGGGCTTTTATTGACAATAATTATATGTTATGCTGTATATATCATCAAAAAGGGGTTACTAGACATGAATTTTGCGATAGATCCGTTTGCGCCGTTTGAGTTTTGCGGCGTTAAAATGCCCTGCCGCATAGTGCGCTCGGCAACACACGAGGGCATGGCGGACGAAAACGGCGTGCCGACCGAGAAGCTTGCCAAGCTTTACGAGCGTCTTGCCAAGGGCGGCGTTGGGCTCATAATCACAGGCTACATGGGTATATCTCAGCAGGGCAAGTGCCCGCTTTACAACATGACGATGATAAACTCCGATGAGCTTATCCCCGCTTGGTGGGAGATAACGGACCGTGTCCATGCGCACGGAACGCCCATTTTTGCGCAGATCGCGCACTCCGGCAGGCAGACGAGGAAAAAGGTCACCGGCGAAAGGACGGTCGCCCCGTCACGCATCCGTGACTTTCTCTATTGCGAGGATGTACCGCATAAGCTGAGCGATAAGGAGATACACAAGATATGCGACGACTTTGCCGAGGCAGCGCTCAGGGCGAAGAAAGCAGGCTTTGACGGCGTGCAGCTGCACTGTGCGCACGGCTATCTGCTGCACGAATTTTTGTCCCCGCACACGAACAAGCGCCGTGACAAGTGGGGCGGCAGCGTAGAAAACCGCTTCCGCATAGTCGGCGAGATCGTCGAGAAAACACGCTCACTCTGCGGAGAATTCCCGATAATCGTGAAGATGAGTGCATCGGAGCGAAACTGCGACGGGCTCAAGCCCGAGATGGCGGTCGAGACAGCAAAGCTTATGGAAAAATGCGGCGTTGACGGCATTGAGGTCTCCTGCGGAAGAGCGAGCGAGGGCTTCAACATGTCAAGAGGCGGCTTCCCCTACCCTATCATGTGCACGGATAATTTCCGCTTTGAATCGCTGCCGAAAGCGACTTGGCCGCTGCTCAAGCCTTTTATGAAGCTCATGTTCAAAAGTCCGCAGCCGCTTTTTAACTACAATGTCGACGCTGCGGGTATGATAAAGGATGCCGTGAGCATCCCCGTGATGGTCTGCGGCGGCATACGCACGACGGTGGATATTGCCCGGATACTAAACAGCGGCAAGGCTGATCTGGTTTCCATGTCAAGGCCGTTTATCTTAGAGTCCAATCTCGTAAACCAGCTTAAAGGCGGCGAGCAGACGGCGGCACGCTGCATAAACTGCAACTTCTGCCTCATGGGCGCAGAGCAAAGGACGCTGCGCTGCTACTACGGCAAGCTGCCGGAAAACAGATAAGCATGAAAAACTGACGGTATCTCTACCGTCAGTTTTTTCAGTCCTGGTCGTATATAACGCTGACTATCTTTGTCGGCGTGGGGTCTGCCGCATGGCGCTTTTTGCTCACGACAATGGCAATGACAACGCCGAGGACCGCTCCGATGAACGCCGCCAAAATGCACATGCCTTCGGTGAGCGACAGCAATGCACCGATGCCGTAGCCGACGAAAAGCAGGATTATCGGCAGGATGTATATCGCAAGTGCACCCTTTACAACACCGACGGTGGGCGTTTCTATCATGACATGCTGGCCACGGTGCGCATCGATGGGGTTTTGCACAACCGATTTCATGAGATTATCGTACTTGCAGCCGTCACATTCACTGCAGTCGCCGCCGCAGATGCCGAGCCGCTCAACGACGACCTCGGCAAGTCCGTCGTCCCTTATCTTCGTGATTATCGCTTCCTGAAGCATTTTACCTTCCCCGTTTCACTTTTTTTCTCATTATACACGCTCATTCGCCTTGCCGCAAGCCCCCGATTATGCTACAATGAGGCTGAACATATTATGGGAGGTCGGTCACCATGCCAAGTGTTCTCAACCTAAAGAAATCAAACTGCAAAAACTGTCACAGATGTATTAGAAAATGCCCCGTCAAGTCCATCCGCTTTTCCGGTCACCAGGCACATATCGTAAGTGACCAGTGCATCCTCTGCGGTCAATGCTTTGTTGTATGTCCGCAGGAGGCAAAGGAGGTAGTCGACGACCGCGGCACGGTGCGTGCGCTTATCGACAGCGGTGCGCCCGTTATCGCAAGCGTTTCGCCGTCGTTTTTCGCCGTGTGGGATAACTGCGGCATAAACTCTATCCGCAAAGCCTTGAAAACGCTCGGCTTTACCGATGCCGAGGAGGCTGCCATAGGCGCAACGATAGTCAAGCGTGAGTATGAGCGCCAGATAAGAGAGGGTGCGCAGGATATCATCATATCCTCGTCCTGCCACTCGGTGAATCTGCTTGTGGAAAAGCATTTTCCGGAGCTGCGCAAGTTCCTGTCCCCCACCGTGTCGCCCATGGTGGCGCACGCAATGGACATCAAGCGCCGCATCCCCGACGCCAAGGTCGTGTTCATCGGCCCGTGCGTTGCGAAGAAGGACGAATATGTCGACACATGCGTTGACGCCGTTTTGACCTTTGAGGAGTTTGACCAGATGCTGCACTCCAAGGGCATTGAGGTCGAGCCGGAGTTCGGCGAAAGCTTCAAGGGCAGAGCCACAGGTTTTTCTGTTGCAGGCGGCATAACCAGCAGCATGGATATGCCCGACACGGGCTACTTCACCATAACCATCGACGGCACGAAAAACTGCTTAAACGCCCTGCGTGATATAAGAAACGGCAAAATTGACAAGTGCTTTGTCGAAATGTGCGCCTGCGCAGGCGGCTGCATCGACGGGCCTATCATGGAAAAATACATAAACTCGCCCGTTCGCCACATCTGCTCGGTCTTGAAGCATGTCGGCAAGGAGGACTTCCCCGTTGAGCAGCCCAGTCCCGAGAGCCTGCACAAGGAGCACATCGGCACACCGCTCAATCTGCCGACGCCCAGCGACAAGGAGATCCGTGAGATACTTGCAAGGATAGGCAAGCCTAATCCATCAGATGAATTAAACTGCGGCTCGTGCGGCTATGATTCCTGCCGTGACAAGGCTATCGCCATTTACAGAGGCACGGCAGATTACAGCATGTGCCTGCCGTTTATCATGGACAGGTCCGAGCGCATAAACAACAAGGTGCTCAACAACATGCCCAGCGGTCTTATCGTCGTCAACGAGGATCTCGAGGTGCAGCAGATAAACCGCTCCGCCCTTGCGCTTTTGAATATCAGCCACGAGTCGGACATCCTGGGCGACTGCGTTGTGCGCATACTTGACACCGCACCGTTCTTTACGGCTCTCGAAACCGGCAAATCCGTCAAAAAGCTGCGCAGCTACTTCTCCGACTACGGCAGGTATTTTGAGCAGACCATCGTTTACGACCGCTCATCGAGGATACTCATCGACATTTTCAGCGATGTCACCGAGGAGGAGGAAGAAGCCGCCCGCAGCAAGGCCATTAGCCGCCAGACTGCGGAGATAACGAACAATGTCATCGAAAACCAGATGCGTATAGTACAGGAAATTGCATCCTTGCTCGGCGAAACGACCGCCGAGACGAAGATTGCTCTGACAAGGCTGAAGGAGTCACTGAGTCTGAATGATGATGATGAAGAAGAATAATCTTAGCTGCGATATTGGTCACCTGAGCCTTAACCACTACGGCGAGCAGCTTTGCGGCGACCATGTCGACGCCGTCGAGGAGGGCGACACAACGATAATCGTGCTTGCCGACGGGCTCGGCAGCGGCGTTAAGGCCAGTATACTCTCGACGCTGACCTCGAAGATAATCTCCACCATGCTCGCCGCCGGTCTCGGCATCCGTGACGCTGTTGAGACTATCGCCGCCACGCTCCCCATATGTGCCGAGCGCAAGACCGCATTTTCGACCTTTACAATTATTCGAATTGTCGGAAACGAGCATGCGGATATAATCCAGTACGAAAACCCGAATGTCGTGCTGCTGCGAAACGGCGTGCATTACGAATTTCCCATGTCAACGATGCACATAGGCGAAAAGACCATTTACCGCTCATCGATAGAGCTTGCCGAGGGCGATGTGTTCATCGCAATGTCAGACGGCGTTCTCTACGCAAGTGAGGATGGGGTTTTGAACAACAATTGGAACAGGGCAAAGCTTATTGAGTTTGTTGAGCCTTTGGTCGCCGCTAATTTCACCGCAAAGGTGCTGGCATCTATCATTCTGGACGAGACGAATAAGCTTTACGGCGGCAAACCCTTTGACGATGCTACGGTCTGCGTTTTGAAGATAATCAAGCGTGAGCCGCTGAATATCGCCATCGGTCCTCCCGCTCACAAGAACGACGAGCGGCGAATGATGTCTCTGTTCTTTGCAAAAGAGGGACAGCATGTTGTCTGCGGCGGCACGACCTCGAATATCGCTGCCGAATACCTCGGCGAAAAGGTCGAGGTCAGCGCCTACTCCCCCGACCCGGATATCCCGCCGATATCAACCATTAAGGGTGTCGACCTTGCAACGGAGGGCATTATCACGCTTGACAAAGTGCTCATCTACGCAAAGGATTACCTTGCCGATAACAAGTCCTTTGAGCAATGGAACTACAAAAAGGATGGCGCATCCCTGGCTGCAAGGAAGCTTTTTGAGGAGGCGACGGATATAAACATGTTCATCGGCCGAGCCGAAAACCCGGCGCATCAGGATATGCCCATTAATTTTAATGTAAAGATGCAGATAATAAACGAGCTTGCCGACTGCCTTGAGCAGATGGGCAAGAGGGTCAAAAAGCTGTACTTCTAACAAAAAAGACGGATCGAACGATCCGTCTTTTTCATATATACCATGCTCTGCCGTTATAGGGGCAGAATCTGTACGCAAGTCCCGGGGCGAGCTTGTCGCCGTTGCGGCACAAAAGCTCGTCAACTCTCACGAACTCAAAGCCCTGCTCGGTGAGAATATCTATCGCTTTCAAGACAGCGGGCACGGTCGCATCCTTGGTGTCGTGCAGGAGGATGATATCGCCGTCCTTTGCATGCTCGACGAGGTAATTGCAGATATAATCCTCATCAATGTGCACCCAATCCCTCGGCGAGTCGGACCACAGCACCGCGATCTGGTCTATCCTGTTCAGCTGAGAGCCGAGATAGTGACCGTAGGGCGGGCGGAAAAACATCGGTCTTTCGCCGGTGATGCTTTCGATAAGGTCGTTCGTGCGCTCAAGCTCGCCGTGTATCTGCTCCTTGCTGCTTTTGAAAAAGTCTATATGTGACCAGGTATGCACGCCGACAAGGTGGCCGTCGTCGTACATGGTCTTGACTATCTCCTGCCGCTTTTCGATCTTTCTGCCCATGAGGAAAAAGCTCGCCTTGATATTGCGCTCACGCAGACCGTCGAGAAGCTGCTCGGTATATTTGCCCGGGCCGTCGTCAAAGGTGAGCGCTATCTGCTTTTTGCCGGTTGAGGTCGGCTCGACATAGTAATCCTTGCTAAAAGGGGTCGTCAGAAAGCTGAACGCCGCCGAGCCTATGAGAAATGCAAGCACGGCTGCAATTATTCGCACGGTTTTATTTTTGCGTTTTTTAGTATTCATACATCACACTTTAGTAAAGGCAGGAGTCTTCATTAAAACTCCTGCCTTGGTTTTTTGCCGTTCGGCTCGGTACACCACGGAGTGCTCAATTCCGCAGCACAGCCTGCCTTGCGGCAGCTATCAGCTCCGTTGGCTTGGATAACGCCGTCTGCGTCAGCGTTTTCTACCGCCGTTGGAACGGGTTTTGCCTTGCAGTGAATACGCCCTTTCGAAAAGGGAAGCTGACGAACGGGTGTGGGCCGTCCGTCACAGTCCGAAACGGTTTCTTGTACTGCTCGGCAGCTATCTCAATAATAGGTCGGGCTATGCCCTTCCATTAAATGAAATACAAGCTTATCAGTGCTCCTTGCACCATGCAACAACATCGTCAACGCACCATGATGCAGGCTCGCCATAGCCGGTCTCCGCCATCTTGAGCGTAGCCTTCTCCTGCTCGTTGAGCTCGCCCTTTTCGTTGAGGCGCTTGGCAATATTCTTGTTCATAAGAGTCATCATGAGCTTATAGTGCAGCGGGAGCTTCTTCATATCAAAGCCGCCCTGAAGGCAGAAAAGGGGTATTTCGGGCTTGATGCCGTTCTTTTTTCTACCGATCTTCTCGCTTTCCTCATTGACCGCACCCATGCCCACCTGACAGACAGCGCCGACATCATACATGTCAAGAGCTTTATCCAGCCCCATGACCTTACCGGCAAACAGCCAGCCTACAAAAACGACCTTGCCGTCGCCAAGTCCCTTGGCCTTGCCAAACTCGACGGCATTGACACCAAGCTGCTCGGCAATGAGCTCAGCGTACTTTTTGCACGAGCCTGTGCAGGAATTATAAACAACAGCAGTAAACATTTTTCTGCCTCCTTATATTAATAGTACAACAATAGCACATTTCGATACCAAATTCAAGTACAACCCGAAGGCTGTTTGTTATAATACAGTTTTTCTTATTTGCTTCATAACACATAAGACTGTATAAATATACTCTAAATTTTATTTCAGGTGATTACAATTTCGACAAAAAGTTGTTGCATTTTTGCCAAAAATGTAATATCATAAGTTCGTATATTGGAAAATCGGTTGAATGATTGCTACCGTGCGCGCCGTCCATGCGTTCTTTACCGAGGAATAATTGTTTGGTGCAACCGGTTAATTTCGTTTAGTCTCAGGCTTCAGTATCGCATCATTGGAGAAAGGAGGAAAACTAAATATGACTAAAACAGAAAAACTCGGTAAACTGTCGATTTCTCTCGGCCTGATACTTGTAGTTTTCCTGCTTGCAGCTTTCGTGTTCGGAACGACGGCAAACGCTGATGAGCTTGACGCTGTCGATGTTGAAGCTGTTGAGACCGTTGACGCCGAGGTCGTTGACGATGTCGATGTTGCCGAGGTCGTCGAGGATGCATCCCTCGAAGCCGTTGAGGCAGCGCTCCCCACCACTGAGGATGTCGATGTTGCCAATGTTCTTAAGAGCGTAAAGAGCTCTCTTGGTACCGGTTTTGTTTCCGGTAATATCGGCGACGCAAACGACTCTATAGCAAACGATGTTATCAACGCTATCGTCGACGCCATCAAAAACGGCAATGACCCCGTTGACAACGACTTTGCTTCCAAGGAAGGCAACAACTTCAAGGGCGGCCCTCACTGGTATCTTCTCATCGAGAACTACATGTTCCTGCCCGATGACATCGAGATCACTCTCTGGTCCGACCTTTCCGCACCTAACTACTATCAGGTGCTGACCAAGGCAAACCTCGTTGAGCGTCTCGGCTACATCCGTATTCCCGCAGGTGTCCCCGTATATGTCAAGACCAACCATGATGTTGACAACTACAGCATGCTGAAGCTCACCATCGAGGGTGCAGTGATCTTTGACGGTGTCACCGGCGCTCCCCCCGTTCTGCACAACAACCATCAGGTTGTTTACAGCGATGTTTGCGGCATCAACGGTATTCCCATAGGCGGTCACATCCTCGGCCTGTTCATCAACCTTGATAACGGTGACGGCGATGCAGATGCCGACGCCGATGCAGACGCCGACGCCGATGCAGATGCCGACGCCGATGCAGACGCTGACGCCGATGCAGACGCTGACGCCGATGCAGACGCTGACGCCGATGCAGACGCCGATGCAGATGCTGACGCAGACGCAGATGCTGACGCAGACGCCGATGCAGACGCTGACGCCGATGCAGACGCTGATGCAGATGCGGACGCCGATGCGGATTCGGATTCCGATGCGGATCACGACAATGACAACGATAATCCGCCGAAAGATCCTACCAAGACAGGCGACGCAAGAGACTACATGCTTGTAACGATGATCGCTCTTAGCAGCATCGTTGTTCTGGCTTCAACTTACCGCAAGAGAGAAGAAAACTGATCATGTGTGGGTGATTGGTTGACTTATTGCTTAAGTGAATATAAAATAGGAGTGGTTATGCCGCTCCTATTTTTCATTATTTGAAAGTTCAAATGGTTTTCCCGCTTCTAATATAAATTCCGAGGTGTGTCATGAGTAGAAAAAGCAGGCGCAAAAAGTTTATCAAAACGCCGAAGGAGACCCAAGAGCAGAAAAATGCTCGGGCAAAGCGCAGTCTAATAATTATTTGCTCGGTCATAGTTTTGATAGTTGCCGCCGTTGTGGTGAGCTATATCGTCTCGCAGAACAGGCAGCTGAGCAACATCAGGCTTTTTGAAAAGAAGGCCGAGCTTTTAATGGAGCAGGTCGTCTCGGGTGAACGGGACAATGAGCTTTCCGGCGAAATTGACGAGGGGCTTCCCGAGGGCGTTGTGTTTATCTCGATATGCAACGGCGACGAGCGTGCCAAGGTGTTCACCGGCACGGGCAGCACCAGACAGGCGGCGTGGGACGACGCATACAACAAGGCGCACAGCTATGTCGACGAAAACGCATACAACTGTCTGTGGGTCAAGGCCGACCTCATGGGCGAGGCAAAGACCGTGAGCACCGAGGAGTTCTCGACCGAGCTTGCGCATTACAGGCCCGAGTTTTTCCGCAAGGGCATTTCATTCGACAAGAATTTTAACACCGCACTTTTGGAGGCCGAGCTCAACGGCGGCAAAATACTCGACTACGATGAGGAGTGCGTGAACACCACCTACCTGCGTAACTATCTCAAAAAGGCGGGCAAAACGCCGCTCACCACCCTCCCCGATGAATACATCGTGTTCCGCTGCGTAGGCTGGCTGTGCGACGAGGACAGCAAGGTGTATGACCTCATAAGCAGCGACGCCGATTACGGCAGGCGCAAGGTCGACCTTATCGACAAGGACTACGCCGCCATGCTCGTTGAAAACGCATCGTCGTTTCTAATTGATCAGGTAAACGAGGACGGAAGCTTTGTCTACGGAATGTATCCCCGCTTTGACAGAGATATAGATAACTATAACATCGTCCGCCACGCCAGTACCCTCTGGAGTCTTATCTGCCAGTACAGGATGACCGGCAACGAGGAGCTTGTTTCGGTCATCGACAAGGCGATAGACTACATGATAGATAACGCCGTCATAAGCGCCGATGCAGACACCTCTTATCTGCTGGAGAAAAAGTCGGATGAGATCAAGCTCGGCGGCTGCGGCGTTGCGGTCGTGGCGCTTACCGAGTACATGGATGCTTTCGGCTCGGACAAATATCATGATGTCGCCGTCAAGCTCGGCAACGGTATTCTCACCATGCTCAACGAGAACACCGGCGAATACTACCATGTGCTAAACAGCAACTGCTCACGCAAGGAGCAGTTCAGAACCGTCTACTACGACGGTGAGGCGACCTTTGCCCTGTGCAGGCTCTACTCCCTCACGGGCGACGAGAAGTGGCTTGACGCCGCAAAGGCTGCGGTAGAGCACTTTATAGACGCCGACTATGTGCAGTTCAAGGATCACTGGGTCGCATACTCCATGAACGAGATAACTAAGTATGTCGACGACGACAGGTACTACACCTTTGCGCTGCGCAATGCGCAGGAAAACCTCGACACGATATATAACCGTGACACGACCTATCATACATATTTTGAGCTTTTAATGAGCACCTTTGAGCTATACGACAGGATGACGGAAAAGGGCATCCATGTCGATTATCTCGACAACGGCTTTGACCTTGAATATTTCCTGCGGACAATTTATAAGCGTGCAGACCACATGCTCAACGGCTACTTCTACCCCGAATACGCAATGTACATGGCTAACCCCAACAGAGTGCTCGACACCTTTATGGTGCGCCACGACGGCTATCGCATCAGGATAGACGATGTGCAGCACAATGTTGGCGGCTACTACCTGTACTACAAGGACTATGACAAGCTCGTAGAATACGGAATGTTGGATTGCAGGGACAAGACATGAATATTGATACAAGAAAAATCATCAGAATAGTCGCCATCATTGCGCTCATTGCCTCGCTGTGTGTGCTGGCTTTTTATGTCATCGGTGACCTGCGGGATGCAAAGACCGACGACGATATTAAAGACCTAAAGGGCAAGGACAACGATGTCAAGATACCCGAGGTGCTGGACGAATACGCCGGCCTTTACGCCGAAAACAGCGACACGATAGGCTGGCTGAAAATAGACGGCACGGACATTGACTATGTCGTCATGCAAGCTCCCGACGAGATAGACAAGTACCTGCACCGTGACTTCTACGGCAAGGACTCGTACCGCGGCTGCCTGTTCGTCGACGAATACTGCGATATCTTCAAGTCCGACAACATCATCGTGTACGGCCACAATATGAAGGACGGTACGATGTTCGGCACGCTCGACAGCTATGCAGACAAGAGCTTTTACTCCGAGCACAAGGTAATAAATTTTGACACCATTTACGAAAAGCACACCTACGAGGTCGTGGCGGCGATAAAGACGAACATCCCCGCTAAGGGTGAAAATGTGTTCCGCTATTACGAGTACACAAGCTCGGACGACGAGGAGACCTTCCTTGAGTATGCGGATTTCATCGAGAAAAACAAGCTTTATGACACAGGTGTTGAGATAAATCCCGGCGATAAACTGCTCACTCTGTCGACCTGCGCATACCACACGACCGACGGTCGCTTTGTCGTTGTTGCAAAGCAGATCAGCTGACTACTATAAATTTCTTTTTTTCCCTAATTAATTGTTGAGATTTTTTTGGATATAGTGTATAATAATAAATAAAAAAAGATATATCGTTCAGTTTTGGGAGAAGAGAATATGAGCGGAAGCAGCAGAATAGTTGAAAGATCAAAAAAGAATATCAAGGACGCTATGCTTGAGCTGATGTACGAAAAGGAGTTCAGCCGCATAACGGTCAACGAGCTTTTGATAAGAGCCGGTATCAGCAGAGGCACATTCTATGCGCATTTTGCAAACCTCGAGGATGTCCGGCAGCAGCTTATAGACGACCTTTTTGACTACGCAGACTCGATAGGCGCTAACTATAAGCCCAGTGAGCTTGCTAAAGACCCCTACCCTGTTTTGTTCCTGATGGCGGATATCATGACAAAAAGCGCAGACCCCACCAAGAAGCTTTTTAAGTTCATAAACGCCTACGATATCGGAAGAAACCTCAAAACATGGCTGACGGGATACATTCTGTCCGACGAGGTGCTTGTCGAAAAGCTCGGCGGCGGCGATCAGGCGAGGATATATGCCCGCTTCATTTCCGGCGGCATGATGCATGTGTACAACAACTGGATGGCCGACGATATCAAGGCCGAGCCCGAGGTGCTCGCCCGCACGCTTTGCGATATGCTTATGGGCGGCTTTAACGGCGTTATAAAAGATTGATCAAGATAAAAAACTCGGTAATGCAAATGCATTACCGAGTTTTTTTAATCTCCGAACGATATGCCGATGTCTCTTGCGACTTGGATGAGCGGATGGTCTGTCGGGAGGAATTTTGTTTTGCTTGCCGCCTCCTCAAGCGGAATGGACACAATATTGCCGCCACAGATGGCGACCATGCGGCCGTACTGCTTGTTTGCGATGAGCTCCGCTGCCGCAGTGCCGAACTGCGTTGCCAGCACACGGTCGTACGGGCACGGAGGACCGCCACGCTGATAGTGGCCGGGCACGGTGACCCTTGCCTCCTGACCGAGGGCTGCTTCTATCTGCGATGCTATCTTAAACGACACCGTGGAATGTTTTGAGTTTTCAAGCTTTTTTCGGCTCTCCTCCTCGGAAAGCAGTCTGTCGTCAACGGAGCGTGCGCCCTCGGCGACAGCCAGAATGGAGAAGCTTCTGCCGTGGCGGCGGCGATGCTCAATAGCCTCAAGGACCTTGTTGATGTCATACGGTATCTCGGGGATGAGGATTATATCCGCACCGCTGCCGATGCCGGCATGCAGCGTCAGCCAGCCTGCGTCCCTGCCCATGAGCTCAACGAGGAAAATGCGGCCGTGGGAGCTTGCGGTGGAATGGATATAGTCAATGACATTCGTCGCAATGTCAACGGCGCTCTGGAAGCCGAAGGTGGTGTCCGTTCCGAAAATGTCGTTATCTATCGTTTTCGGCAGGGTCACGACATTCATGCCGGCGTCCATCAGAAGCTTTGCGCTTTTTTGAGTTCCGTTGCCGCCCATTATCACAAGGCAGTCGAGATTGAGCCTGTTGTAGGTGTCCTTCATGGCAGGAATCAGGCTGTTGCCCTCCTCGTCGACGATGTCCTTTCCCGGGACATAGCGCTGGCGGGATGTCCCGAGGATCGTGCCGCCCTGTGTGAGGATGCCGGAGAAGTCCTTCGGCTCCATGTACATGTAGTCACCGTCAATCAGCCCACGGTAGCCGTCGTACATTCCGAATATCTCAAGGTTTTCAATTTTATTATACAGAGCCTTTCCAATGCCCCGCATTGCGGCGTTCAGCCCCTGGCAGTCTCCGCCGGAGGTGATGAGCGCCACTCGTGTCATCTTTTTCACTTTGTATACCTCGCTTTTTTGTATGCAAATATTGTATTACATCTGCCAAAAAAGTCAATCGTGAAACTGACTAAAACTTATTTTACGCTTTAAGCTTTGCGATATACAAATCTGTATATTCGCCCAAATCGCTGCTGCCGGTGTAGGATACCTTGATATATTTGCTTTTATATCGCATGATCAGGTGCTGCCGGGTGTCATCCTCGCCGTAGCCGTATTTCTCGTTCACGAGCTTAATCTCGACCCCGTCCCGGCTCAGATCTTTGATATCGTAGGTCGGGGTGTAGCCGTCGTAGTTTATCTCATACTCCTCGAAGTTTTCGGATATGCTCTTTGCCAAAGCACTGGCTCTGCGGTGGTAGTCCTCGGCGTCGAAATGCTCATAGTCGTAGATCAAAAGGTCAACAGCTTCCTTTGCGTCCTTTTCAAAGCGCATTTCATAATAGCGGACAAAGTAATCAAAGGAATTGTCGCCCTTGTCGGTGAGGTGCTCGAACGACAGGCAATCCTGCGAAAACTCAATTATTGTCGGCGCAAGCAGGTCGTGCCGCTCGGAGATATCCGCCAAGCCGCCTCCATCAAGGTTTTTAAGACCGTCGAGGTAGTAATTATACTCGTCAGTACTTATCTCCTGTATCGTCGGGAACGGCAGGCCGGACAGGTCGTTTGTCGGGTAGCCGTATGTCTCACCCATGGGGACGGCAAGGTGAACAAACCACAGGACGATGACGGGGATGGTCAGCGGGATGAGAACTGCGCCGATCTTCGATTTTGCCTTGTAGCTCTCCCCCGTCGGCAGCTCGCCGCCCTGCTCTATCTGCTTAATGAGCTTTTTCAGGTGGCGGCAGCGGCGCAAATGAACGATAAACTCCAGCAGCAAAACCACCGCCATGAGCAGCAGCAAAATGTAGTACGCCGTGCCGATATCCAGTACCGCACCGACGAAGGTGTCCATTCCGGTCATGCTGTAAAAGAACGGCGAGCACACACGGGAAAGCAGGAACATGATGAGAAACAATATCCAATACGCAGTGTGCTTTTTGGCAAGGCGCTTGAGCGGTGCTATAAGATGCTCGGGCTCGCTGAATATCTCGGGTGCGTCGGGGTCGTCGGTCGTGAGCACGACAAGGTCGTTTTTGAGCTCACCCACGACACGCCACGAGCTGCGCTCGTACAGCTCCGCCTTGTCCTCGGGTATTTTGCCCAACGACACATTGCAGAAATCAAGCCGATAGCGCAGCTTTTTGGGCTCTCCCCTCTCAAATCGGGCGCAGAAAAAGCCGCAGTCGACATAGAACAGCCCCTGCTCTGCCATGTCCTCGAGCCAGCTTTGGATAGCCGGAATGTCGCTGGATTCAAACGGTATCAGCTTTTTTACAAACTTACTCATTATCGTCTCCTCCCTCCGCATCGCTTATGCATCTTTTGAGCCTTCCTAGCTCCTCGGCATACAGGCTGCGGCCAAGCTCGCTTATCCTGTATATCTTCCTTTTGCCCTCTACCCCAATGCAGTGTATGACGCCCTCCTGCTCAAAGTCACCGAGCAGAGCGTACAGCGTCCCAGGGCCGATGGCGACTCTGCCTGCGCTTTTTCGTGAGATATAGGCGCTAATGTCTATGCCGCAGCGGTCGTCTCTTTGCAGGCTCATCAAAATGTAAAACATCGGCTCGGTCAGGGTTTGAAACTTTCGTCGTGCCATTTTCATCCCTCCGTTATATCGATATTCGATGTTCAATTTCATTATGCATCGATTATCGATATTGTCAAGCGTTAATTTCACTTGACTAAAATTAATCAATATATTAAAATTAAGACAGCTAAAATTAGGCAGCAATTTGAAAGGGGAAAAACTCATGGATGCAGTGAAAAATGCATACTACCGCACTTACCAGTTCTTTTTCGATATCGGCGCTCGCTTTCTTAACTGGCGCAAGCCCATTACCGTCACCGGTGAGGGCTCGCTTGCAAAAGCTCCCGAGCTTTTTAAGAAAAACGGCGTTAAAAAGGTCATGATCGTCACCGGCCGCACCGTCGGCAAGACCATCGCACCCATCGCAATGGAGGCTCTCGACAAGGCGGGAATCGCCTATGTGCACTACAGCGAGGTCTCCGCTAACCCCACCGTCAAGGTCGTTGACGAAATTCAGGAAATGTTTCTGGCAAACAACTGCGGCGGCTTTCTCGCGATCGGCGGCGGCTCACCCATGGACGCAGCAAAGGGTGCAGCTGCCCGTGTAGTTCACCCGCACAAGGCCGTCAACAAGATGGCGGGGCTTTTTAAGGTCATGCACAAGATACCCACCTTTGTCGCAGTGCCCACCACCGCCGGCACGGGCTCGGAGACCACGATAGCCGCCGTCATCACCGATCAGGAGACGCACCACAAGTACGCCATCATGGATCTGTGCCTTGTTCCGAAGTATGCGATACTCGACCCCGAGCTCACCCGCAATCTTCCGCCCAAGACCACCTCTACCACCGGCATGGATGCTCTGACCCACGCCGTTGAGGCTTATGTCTCCGTAAAGCTCACCACCAAGGAGACAGACAAGCTCGCCGAGGAGGCGACCGTTGCAATATTCAAGTACCTTGAAAGAGCGTACAACGACGGCAACGACATGGAGGCTCGTCAGGAAATGCTCATGGCGGCATACAAGGCAGGCTTTGCCTTCACCCGTGCGGGTGTCGGCAATGTCCACGCAATTGCACACACCCTCGGCGGTCTGTACAACACCCCGCACGGTCTTGCAAATGCGGTCATTCTCCCCATAGTTCTCGAAGACTACGGCTCTGTCGTATATAAAGACCTTGCCCGCCTTGCAGAGCTCACCGGCACGAAGACCTCCGGCACTGACGAGGAAAAGGCAAAGGCGTTTATCGCCGAGATCCGTGCAATGAACAAGCGCATGAATATACCCACCGGCTTTGATAACATTAAGCAGGAGGATATCCCGCAGATGGCAGAGTGGGCGCTCAAGGAAGCCAACCCCACCTATCCTGTCCCCGTTCTGTACAACAAGGCTCGCATGATAAAGGTCATCAACCGGATAATCGACGAGGCATAATACATATCAGAGCGTCTGAGATCAGGCGCTCTTTTACAAAAAATTGAGGTGCTTTATGGAACTGCTTTACGCTCTTGAGAGCATTAGAACTCCGTTTCTCGACAAGCTAATGGCGCTGGTCACAAACCTCGGCGGCGAGACCGTGTTTATCGCTGCGGCAATAATCGTTTTCTGGTGCATCAGCAAAAAATGCGGCTACTATATGATGACCGTCGGCTTTGCGGGAACTATCATCAACCAGTTTTTGAAGCTGTGGTTCAGGATACCCCGGCCGTGGGTCAAAGACCCGAACTTCACGATAGTCGAAAGCGCACGGGCCGAGGCCACCGGCTACTCGTTCCCGAGCGGCCACACGCAAAACGCCTTTGCGACGCTGGGCGCACCGGCAAGGTACACGAAAAGCAGCGTGCTGCGGATAGTGCTTGCACTGCTCATCGTCCTGACGGCGTTTTCGAGGATGTATGTCGGTGTGCACACGCCGCTTGATGTCGGCGTTTCGCTCGGCATCGGTTTAGTTCTCATGTTCGTGCTGTACCCGTTTTTCCGCGACATGGATGAAAAGCCAAAGAGCATTTACATTCTGTTTGCGGTGTTTATCGTGCTGGCGGGCACATTTGTCGCCTTTGTGGAGCTGTATCGCTTCCCCGCCGATCTCGACATGGAAAACTACACATCGGGCCTTAAGAACGCATACATGATACTGTTTTGCGCCGTGGGTCTGCTGCTTGTTTTCCACCTCGACAGGAAGTACATTAACTTCCCCACCGAGGCGGTCTGGTGGGCGCAGATAATTAAAGTCGCCGTCGGTCTCGGTGTGACGGTCGGCATAAAGGCGGCGCTCAAAGCTCCGCTGCTGGCGCTTTTCGGCGGGCACAGCGTTGCCCACGGTGTCAGGTATTTTATCGTCATACTCTTTGCCGGTCTTATCTGGCCGCTGACATTCAAATTCTTCGCCAAGCTGGGCAAGAGATAAAAAATAAGCTCGTCTAATGACGAGCTTATTTTTTCAGCGTGTCAAAAAAGTCTTGTGACTATTTTGCACGCTTCAAAACACGCCACATTTTTTGTGAAGCTTTGCTTCACGAAAAATCTCGCTATGCTCGTCAAAAAGCCTGATAACTCAGGCGTTTTTGATGGCTATAATCAAATTTGAGGCGGGACCTTTCTCGCTGCGGCTCGGTCACGGTGCGGCTCTGACATGCCCCCGGCATGTCATTCACTACCGCACTGACACTTCGTTATCCCCTCACACTCCCCCCTGCTGCGTATTGGATTTTACCCGTTACTTCTATTTTTCTTAGTTCTTTGACAGTCTGAAAAAATAAGCTCGTCTAACGACGAGCTTATTTTTTAATCCAATTGTCCGAATATGCTGATTCTTATCGTATATTCCGCCGTTTGTCCGCCGTAGGTGACGGTGACGGTCTTGCTGCCGAAGCCGCTCATGTCGCAGGTGGCGGTGTACTCCTCGGGGTTTGTAATGCGCTCTGCCGTACCGTTATTGTAGTAGGCACGCAGGACAAGACCCGTGGTGTCAAGCTCCTCGCCGATCATGTAAACGGTCTTTGTGGGCATGGTTTCTATCTTAAGCTCGGTCACGACCGGCGCTTCGACGATGACCATGCACTCGTCATGGATCTCCATTTTGTCCTTGATATAGACCATTATCGTCGCCGTGCCCTCGCTTATCGCCTCGACATTGCCCCTGTCGTCAACGGTGGCGACGGAGGTATCGCTGCTTTTCCAGACATACTCGGGCGTGTCTGCGGCAGACTCCGGTGCGGGCATGCACTCGGCTTTAAGCGCCGCAGAATCGCCCTCGGTCATGATAAGTCTCGGCGAGCTGACCGTGACCGATACGATCTCCGGCTTTTTGGTCGGCTCAACGGTCGCCGTCGGTGTGGGCTTTGCGCTGTCCGTGGGGTCAGGGTTATCGCTCGGGTCGGAGCTAAACCAGCCCTTGCTGATGCCGATGAAAATGAGCACCGCCGCTATCATTGCGACGACGGTCACGGCTATGGCTATAACAAACTGCGACACAGTCTTGCTGTCGCTTTTTTCTTTTTCCTTTTTGGGAGGCTCGGGCTTTTTTTGCTGCGGCTGAGCCTTCGGTTTCTCCTGCTCAGGCGGCGGGGGCGGCGGAGTCTGGCGAGGGGGCTCTTGTCTCGGGAACTCCTCACGGACGGTAGCCTCGCTGTCAAAGCCGGTCTTCGGTGTCTCAAATGAGCTCTTGCCGCTGGCCGCCATGATAAGCGCCTGCTTCATTTCCGTCGGGCTTACGAAGCGGTCTGCCATGTCATACGCAGTTGCTTTCAGGACAAGGTCCTTAAGTGCCTGATTGCCGTTTTTCGGCGGCGGCAGGGGCTCTCCCCTGTACCTCAAAAGCTGTGCATCGGCAAGCTGAGCCGAGGTTGGCGTACCGTCAAGCGGCAGGAACGGACCTTTGCGCCCGTTTAAAAGCCAGTAAAGCACCATACCGAGCGAATAAATATCTACCCTGTCGTCATATGCCTTGCCCTTGTACACCTCTGGCGCCATGTACGAATATGTACCGACCATGTCGGCACGGTCGTTTATCTTGGAGACCTTGGCAACACCGAAGTCGCCAAGCTTGAAGCCGCCGTATTTGCTGACAAAGATGTTCTGCGGCTTGATGTCACGGTGAATTATATTGTTTTTGCGGCACAGCTCAAGCGCACTGCAAATGTCGATGCCGAGCCTTATGACCTCGCTCACGGTCATGCCGTTTTCACGCACATAGTCCGGCAGCGATGTAAGCAGCTCCATGCGGATATAGATATCCCAACCGAGGTCGTCATCATGCGGGATTATCATCTGATCCTCGCAGTTGACGATGTTCGGGTGGCCTCGCAGAACGCCCATGAGGCGGTACTCGCCGCTTATCTCCTCGACCTTGTCACGCAGCTTGGAGCGCATGGCAAACTCGCTCATAGTGCTTTCCATTTCCTCATACTCCTTTTGAGTTGAGGGGATGGATATCACCTTGAGCGCCGAGTGGAAGTCCCCGCCGTATTCATCTTTCTTTTTCAGCTCGTAGACCTTGCCGGAGCTGCCGCTGCCGATGCAGCGCACAGTCTCCCAGCCGGGCAATAAGACCTGCAATTTCTCCATTTTTGACCCAATCCTATATGTATCGGAATGTTATATCCTTATCAATATAAAATATAATGCATTTCGGGCAGATTGTCAAATCACTCTATGGATTTGAGTGCGCCTGCCATGTCGATATTGTCTATCCTGCGGCGCATGATGGCGTTTACGATGAGCGCAAAGGCAAAGGTGAGCACGATCGCAAAGGCAAAGCTGAGGGGCGATATCATGGGCTTAAAGTACATCATATCGACCTTGATAGCATCCATGACGAAGGCATGAAACACCACGCCCAGCAGCAGGCCGAACAGTCCGCCCATGCCGGTAAGCACAAGGTTTTCCCTAAAGACATAGTTTGCCGCCTCATGCGGGTAAAAGCCCAGCACCTTTATCGTCGCAATCTCACGGACGCGCTCGGAAATGTTGATATTCGTGAGGTTGTACAGAACGATGAACGCAAGAAGTCCTGCGCAGAGGATGATCATCGCGACGACGAACAAAAGGCTCGACATCATGTTGCTTATCCTGTCTCTTGAGCTTACGCTCATCTGCATGGTGCGCACGCCGTCAACGGAGGATATCTTTTCCCCGCAGGCGGACACATCCGCACCCTCGGGCGCTTTCAAAAGCGCCGCCTTGAGCTCGGGCGCACTGCCCCACTGCTCGGTGCAGGTATCGAGGTTTACAAACACGAGGTTTTCGACATAGTTATCGAAAATGCCGCTGACTTTAACCGTGAGGGTGTCCATATCGGCGGTGGTGAGCTTTATCTCATCGCCTATACCTATGTCCATCATCCTCGCAAGATTACAGTTAATTATCGCTTCGCCCGCTTTCGGGTATGCGACAGCTTCTCCGTCGTTCACGAGATTTATAAAATCGCCCATCCCCTGCCCGTCGCTTGCCGAGAGCGTCACGGATTTTATCGAGCCGTTGGCGCTGACATCGGCGCTCGTGCGGTAAAGGAACATGGACTCGGCGACATTATCGCCGCAGTCGTCGAGGAAGATCTTCTGCTCGTCGGGAGTCATGTCATAGGCAAGCGAGACCTCGTAGTCGTACAAAATTATATCGCTGTACTGCTTGTCGACAACGCCCTGTATGGTGTCGTTTAATCCCAGCGCCGTCAGGACAAGGGCGGTGCAGCCGCCGATGCCGAGGAGCATCATAAATATACGCTTCTTGTAGCGGAAAATATTACGCACGGAGACCTTCTGCATGAAGCTGAGCCTGTTCCAGATAAAGCCGATGCGCTCTAAAAGTATGCGCTTGCCGGCCTCGGGCGCTTTGGGTCTAATGAGATCCGAGGGTGCGCACTTAAGCTCCTTAACGCAGCAGAACCATGTCACGAGCAGCATGCCGAGCAGATTTACGCCCACCATGCCGAAGGCAAGCGCCCAGTTCATGGTGAAAACAAGGCTCGAAAAGCTGTAGATTGTGCCGTAGCCAAACCAGACGATTGCCGGGAATGCAAATGCTCCGATGGCTATACCGATGATGCTGCCGAACAGCGTTGCGCTGCCGGAATAGATCATGTATTTGAGCATTATCGACGACGAGCTGTAGCCGAGGGCTTTCATGATGCCTATCTGCGTGCGCTGGTCGTCTATCATGCGGGTCATGGTCGTAAGGCACACGAGTACCGCAACAAGGAAGAAAAACACCGGGAACACGCCCGCAACGCTCTGCACGACATCGGTGTCGCTGGAGAAGCAGACATAGCCGATGTTGGTGTCCCGGCCGAGCACATAGGTGTCGGCATGCTCCATGTTCTTTATCTGCTTCTCAGCAGCGGTGAGCTGCGACTTGGCGTAGTCAAGCTGCGATTTTGCCGCATCAAGCTGCTTTTTGCCGTCGGCAAGCTCCTTCTCGGCCTTGGCAAACTCGGTCTCCATCTGCTGCTTAGACTTTTCGTACTGCGCCCTGCCCTGTGCGATCTGCCGAGGGGCATCTTCGAGCTGCTTTCTCGCCTTGTCAAGCTCGGTCTGACCGGCGTTTACCTGCGCATAGCCGCTGTCAAGCTCGGCCTTGGCATCGTCAAGCTGCTTTTTATACGGCGCAAGCTCGGCGTCTATCTCGGCTTTTCTCGCCTGAGCGGTTTCGAGATTTGCCTCGGCTCTGCTAAGCGCATTTTCGTTCGTCTCAAGCTGCGATTGTTTGAGGCGTATCTGCGTTCTGAGGCTTGCCGCCTTGAGGGTCTGACCGTTTGCGACAGCTTCGTCAAGCTGGGCATTGAGCTCATCAAGCTCGGCATTGAGCTGCGCTATATTGGCCTTGCGGGTCTCGATTCTATTGGTGTAGGTCTCTATCTGGCGGTCAACAACGAGGTATGCGCTCTTGCTGCGGGTCTCGAACTGCTTTAAGCCGCTTTCATACTCGGCCTTGCCCTTGTCAAGCTGCGCCCTTGCCGCATCGAGCTCGGCCTGCTTTTCATCCAATATAGACGGGTCTTGCAGCATTTTCTCCGCTTCGTCGAGCTGCTTCTTAGCTGTGGCAAGCTTTGCCTCGGCATTTGCCTTCTCGGTCTTGAGCTGCTTTACGCCGTTTTCGTACTCCGCCTTGGCAGGCTCGTACTCGTTTAGTCCCGCCTGATACTGCGCCTTTGCGTCGGCAAGCTTCTCGTTTGCCTCGTCGATTATGCTGTCATAGCGGATGACCGCCCGCTCTTCCATAAACTTTTCAAGCGGCTTTACATACGCCTCGGCGTTATCCTTATATTCGTCGGAGTAGACATAGCCCTCGGCATCGACGGTGACATAGATATCGGTAAAATAATCGACCGAGAAGCCGTCCGACGGCAGGTAGATGTAACCCTCGACGCTGCCGCTGGCAAGGGTGCTCGACCCACGCTCAAGGTTAATGTACAAAACGGTCTCCGTCAGGCCGACAATGGTATACTCATCATATGCGAAGGTGTCCATGGTCTGCTCGGAGTTCTGCTTTGCAAGCTTTATGGTCTTGCCGATGTCGTCCTCGGTGTACATTTCGGGGTCGGCAAGGCACTCGTTGCCCTTTTGGGGCATGCGGCCGGCTTTGAGGTCTATGAGATTTATCCGCTCGGGTATCTCCTGAGCCGCTATGACGATGGATTTATCGTCGCTTTGATTATACAGAAAGTCTGCGCTTACAACGCCCTCGGCGTCCTTAACGCCGTCGAGCTTCAGGACCTCGTCAACATCGTCCTGCGTTAAGCCTAGAGTCGACACGAGGCGGAAGTTATAAAAATTCGTCTCGTGCAGATAGCGGTCATATGTCTCTATAAAATCCGGCTTTGACATGCGCAGGCCGACAAAAAGCCCCGCACCGAGCGCAATGATGGCGAATATCGCCATGTAGCGTCCGAAGCTGCCCTTTATCTCCCTAATAGTCAATTTTGCCGTCTGCTTGTTCATTTAGCGTTCCTTACCATTCTATGAATTCTATCGGAGTGGGGTCGGGGTTAATTGTGACATCGGTCACGGTGCCGCTTTTTATGGACACCACCCTGTCTGCCATCGCCGTCAGCGCCTGATTGTGCGTTATGATGACGACGGTCATGCCGTTTTTGCGGCTGCAATCCTGCAAAAGCTGCAGGACCGCCTTACCGGTCTTATAGTCGAGTGCACCGGTCGGCTCATCGCACAAAAGAAGCTTCGGATTTTTCGCCAGAGCTCGGGCTATTGCCACACGCTGCTGCTCGCCGCCGGAAAGCTGCGCCGGGAAATTATTTGCCCTGTCCTTTAATCCTACAAGCTCAATGACCTTTCGTGCATCCATCGGGTCACGGCATATCTGCGCCGCAAGCTCGACATTCTCAAGTGCCGTCAGGTTTTGAATGAGGTTATAAAACTGGAACACGAAGCCTATATCGTATCTGCGATAGGTCGTGAGCTGTTTGGAGTTATACTTTGATATCTCCTGCCCGTCGAGCATGACCTTGCCCGAGGTGAGCTCATCCATACCGCCGATGATGTTCAGCAGCGTCGTCTTGCCTGCGCCCGATGCGCCAACGATAACGCAGATCTCGCCCTTTTCTATATCAAAGGTCGCATCCTTCAGGGCCTCGATCTGTATCTCGCCCATCTGATAAACTTTTCTGACTTTTTCAAAATGAACATATGCCGACATAATGCTGTCCCCTAACAAATTATTATTTTATAATTATACTAAAAGTCCAGCCCCTTTTCAACAGAAAAACCGTGGCAAAACCACGGTTTTTCAATTAATTCACATTTTTATTTATCCGATTTTCCAAATACCGAAGCTCGGCGGCTTCATGCCGGCTGCCGGGACATTGTCGTAGGTGCTCGTGATGTTGTCGATAAGGTCAAGATACATGGACCTGACCTTGTATGCGGTGTTGGAGAAAATGCCGCCGACGATGCTCAAGTGGTCATACGGCTGCGTGGGCAGGACATTCCACACGCCGGTCTCAAAGTGCTTAGCCGACTTACCGTCATACATCACATAGCCCTGACTGCCGTCGGTTTTCAGGCAGTTAAAGCTGCTGTCGATGGGATACAGACCGGACACGACATTGACCATGCCGTCGTTGGGAAGCCAGCTGCGGTCGATGTACACGCCGCCCGGGGTATACTTATCGTAGTAGCCGCCCATCATCTGCGCAAAGGGCTTGAGCAGAACGAACATGGTTGCGTTGGGTAGCTCGGTCTTTGTGACCTTGCTGTAGTGCGTAGCGTCGCCGGTCACAGAAAAGTAATAAACGCCGTCCTGTATCTCGATGCCGTCGTTAATTTTCAGGGCATTGTCGATGGTGAGGTCATATATCGCATTGTCGTTGTGGCTCATGAACTTCTTGTCGTTGAGTACACGGATGAGGTACTCAAGGTCGGTCTCGCCGTCCTTCTGATATATGCCGAAGTGCTCAAGCTGGAGATCGTACACGCCCTTGAACTTGGTGATGCCGAGCGATGCGCCGATGTTGTACATGAAGTTGGTGACCACATCGGTGGAAATGTCGCACTTTTCGATAAAGGTCGTGCCGTTGTGGGGAGCAGACACCGCCGTGAGCGAATACACCCAGTCGCCTCTGCCGCCCTTAAAGAACGGCGAGACCTCAACGCCTGCCGCCTTTGCGGCTGCGACCTCTTCGGGTGCGCCGTTTGTGAGAATTTCAAGGAACATACGGATGGTTGCGCCGCCGAAGCTGTGACCGATAAGGTTTATCTTCTTGTCGGCGCTCCAGCCGTCAAACAGCGGCTCGTCATAGGTGATTCCGAAGCGGTCGTGATCCTTTTCGCCGGAGTGGACGATGCCGTAATCGACTTTTGTGCCGGTAAGCTGGGCATACAGCTCGCAGGCTCTGTCCCATGCGCCGGACAGCGGGCCGACTTGAGCTGCGTAGCTTTCAAAGCCATTGTTATTGAGGTACTTCATTAGATTGCCGGTCGTCATGCCCCAATACGGGACTATCGGGTCAAGATCCGATCTTGCGCCCCAGCCCATGAGTCCGTGGACGAAAACGAATGGGTAATCTTCCTGCTTTGCCGTGTCGTTGTCCGCCATTGCGGGGAATGCGAAGAGACTTGCCGCCAATGCAAGCACCAGCACTATGCACAGCAGCCTTTTAAATTTTCTCATGCTCATCCTCCTTGTACATACATTATTTTGGGGTATGTCTGAATGAATATTACCATGTTGTGCTAGCCACCGTCAATCAAACCGGAAAATTTCGGCATATTGCAAAAACAGCGGTGGTAAAATTTATGCAAGATACAACAAGCGCCAATGTCCGCTCTTGCCAATTCGGCAATTCGGTGTTATAATGCATTTTATGCGGGTGTAGTTCAATGGCAGAACATCAGCTTCCCAAGCTGAATACGGGGGTTCGATTCCCCTCACCCGCTCCAAAACGAAAAATCCTGTCGGACTTCCGGCAGGATTTTTCGTTTTTATAGACAAGTATACGCTTCGCTAATGAATAATGAATTTAAAATACTTCCTTGTTTTTGTTTTGATGTGATTATATCAAGTTATGAGGTGTATATCAACCAAAATCGATTGCTGAATTACATACTAAAAAATAAGCCCTGCAACTCAATGTTGCAGGGCTAATATTTTAGTCGTCCAAGTGGTCGATGGCATACTGAGCTTCTTCTTTGGTAAACTTTTCGCCGTAACTTGAAATCAATTGATCGTAGATTGCACTTTTTGACATGTTCATCATGTCTCTGTATGACTTTGCCTTTATTAGTGCGTTTCTGTTCCAGTCATATTCAAGATTATCAATAGCATACTGCGCAGCATCCTTTTCAAAGCCTTCGCCATAGGATGAAATAAGTTGGTCATAAATTGCCTGCTTGGACATATTCATGACCTCGGCATAGCTTTTTGCTTTAATAAGCGCATTTTTATATTCCCTTGAGGGTTCTTTTCCTAATGAATATGTAATAGTGATCGAGCTGCCCTCATTAACCTTTTCGCCTGCTTTTATGCTTTGTTTGATAACTCCGCCTTTGTCGGTCTTATCGGAATAGTCCTGCTTGACCGTGAGCTTCAAGCCGTTATTCTTGCACCACTCCGTCGCCTCGGTCTCAGACATTTTGCTGAAATCTGCAACTTCGACCTGTTTTACATCAACTACATCAGTAATTTTTGTTTGACTATCGCCGACATCGTCAATATCGTCAACACCCGCATCATCATTATTAAGATTGCTCACTAATACAAGGATAAAGAACAGGCCGAAAACGACCGACAGTATGACCTTAACGCTCTTTTTCATGCCGCCATGGTACTTCCACATAAGAAATATGCCAACAGGCGCAATGAATACGAGCATCAGCCACATAAACCATTTTTCTAAATAGAAATTTGTTTTTTCAGTCTTCTGCACATTAATTACTTCTTCGACTTTTAGCTCATACATCTTTTCATCAGTTTCAGGTTCTTGCTCCGGTTTGCTGACGAGCTTTAACTGCCGTCCACATTTTGGACAGACAATAGTGTCTATATCTATTTTTTCGCCACAGTACTTACAAAACTTCTTATCTTCCATTTGCTCATATCCCCCCATCTTAAACATAGTACGGATTTGGTTTTGATAATATTGCAATCAAATCCATTATCCAGCCAATGCAGAGCAATCCTGCCGTAAAAATATAAACGATGCCCATTCCAACTTTACCCTCGTAAAACTTATGTGCACCCAAAACGCCTAAAAACAGGCACAGGAAAAAGGCGACCCACTTATCGCAGCGTTTTACACCTGCCGCAACCGCATTGACCGTATTTGTGTTTGTATTCATGTTGGTGTTATTGATAACGATCTGTGGGCTGCTTTCATTTTGTTCTGTTTTCAGCTTTTCCAGTTGTCTGCCGCAGCTTGGGCAAAGCACAGCATCGCAGTGAACTTTGCTGCCGCAAAATTCGCAAAACTTACTATCCTCCGGCATTATTCTTCTCCTTTTCTCATTTTTTGTAGTTTTAACCGGGTTCAGCCTTTCGGCTACTTTCATCAGTATATCATACTTACTCGAATAGTGTAAGTATTTTTTTAGAAAAAATGAGAAAATATTAAATGATAATGCTATTTGAGTGTTGGTGCAATATGTTTGACAGGAACAACGAGAATTACATATACGAACTGGTCAGCAAAAACATGAAGCGGATACGAAAAGAAAAGGGCTTGACGCAAGAGCAGCTCGCCGAAAAGATGTCCTACTCCACGCAGTTTATATCAAACATCGAGAGTAAGAATCATCAGACCTTTTCACTTGGAACTTTGTGGCGGTTTGCTTTGGTATTGGGCATCGATATAAAAGATCTTTTTACGGAAGAATAAAAATGCCCCGAGCAAGGCGAATGCTTTGCTCGGGGTTTACTTATATTCACATAAAGTACAGCAATAATATTACGCCGAGGACGATACGGTACCAGCCGAAGATCTTGAAGTCACGCTTTTTGATATAGCTCATCAGAAACTTTATAACGAGCACCGAGACCAGGAACGCAGCGACGCAGCCGATGGCGAGCGTCATGAGCTCGACGGATGTAAAGCTCAGTCCGAACTTGAGTATCTTTATAAACGACAGACCGATCATGACCGGTACGGCGAGGAAGAAGGTAAACTCCGCCGCCGCAACTCGGGATACGCCGATGGTCAGTGCGCCGATTATCGTCGAGCCCGAGCGTGATGTGCCCGGAATTATGGACAGCACCTGAAACAGGCCGATGATGAATGCGGTCTTGTACGAGATATCCTCAAGCGTAAGGACCTTTGGCGTGCGGTTTTTGTTCCAGTTTTCGATAACGATAAACGCAACGCCGTAGATAACCAGTGCAAGCGATATGACCGTGGGCGTGTGCAGGTGCGCTTCGATGTAATCGTCAAACAAAAGCGTAACTATAGCGCCCGGGATGCACGCCACAACGACCTTAAACCACATGGAAAACACATTCTTGCGGATGACGGGTTTTGACTTATCTTTCGTCTGGAACGGCCACATTTTGTCCCAAAACAGCATCACGACAGCCAGTATCGCTCCAAGCTGGATGACGACAAAGAACATATCCTTGAAGCTGTCGCTCACATTCATGTGGATAAACTCGTCGACCAGCAGCATATGGCCGGTGCTGGATATGGGCAGCCACTCGGTTATTCCCTCGACGATGCCGAGGACAACTACTTTAAGTATTTCAATAAGCTCCATACAAATTCCTCAATAAAACCTATTCGCCTTTTACAGGAGCATGACTCCTTTTTCGGCGCAGAGCTTGATGGTATCGTTATCCCAAATGGATGCCTGCACCTCGCCGATGTGCGCCTTACCGAGGAGCAGCAGCGAAAGTCTCGACTGGCCGATGCCGCCGCCGATGGTGAGCGGAAGCTCGCCGTTTAGGAGCATCTTGTGATACGGAAGCTCACGGCGGTCGTCGCAATGGGCGATGGTCAACTGCTTATCGAGGGTCTCGGGATCAACTCTTATACCCATGGAGCTGAGCTCAACTGCGCAGTTGAGCCAATCGCACCAGAACATGATATCGCCGTTTAAGCTCCAATCGTCATAGTCGGGAGCTCTGCCGTCGTGCGGCTTGCCGGAGCGCAGTGCGCCGCCGATGCCGATGATGAATGCGGTCTTGTGCTCCTTGAGGTAGGCGTTTTCACGCTGCTTTGAGGTGTAGTCGGGGTACATGTCCTCAAGCTCCTGAGCGGTGACGAACGACACCTTGCGCTCGAACTTGCCGAGGCGCTGGAGCTGGGGGTAGATAGCCTGCATGGTGTCCTGCGTATCGCAGACGGCCTTGACTATGTCCATGACGGTGAGCTTGAGGTAGTCAAGATTGCGGTTTTCCGGCAGGATGACCTTTTCCCAGTCCCACTGATCGACATATATGGAGTGCAGGTTATCAAGCTCGTCCTCATCACGGCGGATAGCGTCCATATCTGTGTATAGGCCCTTGCCCGGGAAGAAGCAGTAGCGCTTGAGCGCAAGTCGCTTCCACTTTGCAAGCGACTGCACGACCTGTGCCGTTGCGTCAGAGCGCAGGATGTCAAAGGTGACGGGGCGCTCGTAACCGTTGAGGTTATCGTTAAGACCGGAGTCGGCTTCGACGAACAGCGGTGCGGAAACTCGATAGAGATTCAGCAGTGCGCCGAGCCTGTCCTCAAACAGGCGCTTTAAAAGGCTTATTGCCTTCTGAGTGTCATAAACGCTGAGGATGCTTTCGTAGCCCTCGGGAATGTAAGTTTTCATTTTTTCTTCCTTTCTAAACACAAAATGCCCATCGGACGATGGGCATTTAAGATAGACCCTTTGATTATTTGTCGAGCAGCTCAATGAGCTTGCAGTAGATATCCTCTGCGTTGCTCTTGAAGTTTTTCTCGATGCGCTGAGCCTGCTCCTCGCCGGAGCTTAGGATCTTCAGGCGCATGACCTCGCCCTTGCCGTCGTTCATGGCGAGCGTGACCATGCAGTTGCCGTCCTTGATCTTATGCTCTGCCGTGAGCATGGACAGCCTACGAAGGCGCTCGGCCTCCGGCGCAATGAGCTTTTCTGCCTTTTTGCGCACGGAAAACGGCAGGCTGCTCTCGACGGTCTCCCCTGCCTGCGCACCCTTTTCGGTTATACGGTAGCCCTCGGGCGACTCGGTGACAAGGCCAGTGTCGACAAGCTCACTCAGGCAGTCGGAAAAATCAAAATATCCGACGCCGCCGTCGCACTGGGTGAAGTCAGACAGCGTATCACGGTCGACCGTGCCGGGCAAACGGCGCAGTATAAACAGTATCAGTATCTTAATGTCGAGCTTTTCGTGGATAAATCCAAGTCTGTCCATGATATCACTCCTCACTTGAAATTATACAACAAATCTATTAAACTGTAAATCCTATTTCTTATTCGCACGCTTAATGGCGATAAGCGAGCCGATGATGATTATGACCACCGACAGATGCATCATTATGCTTTTAGTCGAAAGCGGGTCAATGCGGCTCGGCAGTATGCCGAAGTCGGCAAGCAGCATGGCGGCAAGCAAAACGACCTCCGCCGCAATTATTAGTAAAGCAAATCTTTTTCCCATATTTGCACCTCCGTACACTATCATAATAATACAGCTTTTCGTTTTTGTAAATGAATACTTCACAAATTGACCTCGTGCGCATACACTGTATTGAAGTTTTACTTCAAAAATGATCAGGGAGGTATGTTTATGGCAGACAGGGTCGTTCCGGGGCCTGTTAGCAATGATGACTGCATCAAAGAGGCCGTCTGCATAGATACAAGGAAGATAATGGACTCCTGTCGGGATAAGGACTGCGTCGAGGATCTGCGGGTCTACCCCACCGTGGGCTCAGCGACATTGATACAGAGCGCTTTCAGTGTCCGTCCCCGCTGCGCCGAGCTTTTGCAGTGCGAGGTCAGCGTCAAGGAGATCTGCCTCAACAGAGGCTACTACACCGTCGATGTCACATACTTCTACAAGGTGACCGGTGAGGTGTTCCCGTCAAACCAGACCGTCACGGGTCTTGCCGTGTTCGATAAGCGAGTGATGCTCTTCGGCAGCGAGGGCAGCGTAAAGTCGTTCTCGTCAAACGCTACGGTAAACAGCGCCGACAACAGCATGCCCTACGCCGTCGTCGATGCGGTCGACCCCATTGCGCTGCACATGACGCTCTCGGACACCGCCGTGTCAGACCCGGGCATCGAGCAGAGAGACATTCCCGAAGCAATACTTAGTCATTTTGACGATGAGCTCTCGTTTGCTGCGGCAGAGAAGACGCTATATGTCACGCTGGGGCAGTTTTCGATAATCAGGCTTCTGCGCACAACGCAGCTGCTCATCCCCGCATACGATTACTGCCTGCCGGAGAAGGAGTGCGTGGGCGCAAGCGAGGATGACCCGTGCACGATGTTCGGGCGCATCCGCTTCCCCGTTGAGGAGTTCTTCCCGCCCGATGCAGTCGAGGAATGTGACGAGTACAAAAGCTTGGTATAATAAATCAGTCGCTCTTTTTTGAGAGCGACTGATTTTCTTATTTTCTGATGACGATATTGTCCTTGTCCTTATAGATGCCGTTTTCGGGAATGACGCCACGGACGCAGCTTGTGGGGTAAACGCTTGCGCCACGGCCGAGGATAGTGCCGGGATTCAAAACGCTGTTGCAGCCTATCTCGACTCCGTCGCCGAGGATTGCGCCGACCTTTTTGCGCTTTGTCTCGATCTCGCCCTCGGGGGATTTTATGACGACAAGGGTCTTGTCGCTTTTGACATTGCTGGTTATCGAGCCTGCACCCATGTGGGATTTATAGCCGAGCACGGAGTCGCCGATGTAATTATAATGCGGCGCTTGGACATTGTCGAAAAGAATCGAGTTTTTTATCTCGGTGGAGTTGCCGACAACGGTATTTTTGCCGATGATGGCGCTGCCTCTTATAAAGGCACAGTGGCGCACCTCAGCGCCGTGGTCGATGATGCAGGGGCTGCCGATGTATGCCGACGGGAAAACAGTTGCATCCTTTGCGACCCAGACATTTTCGCCTCGCTTTTCAAACTCGTCCTCGGGCAGAGTATTGCCAAGCTCGATGATGAAGTCCTTAATATCCGGCAGCACCTCCCAAGGGTAGGTCTTGCCCTCGAAAAGCGGCGCTGCTATGGTCTTTGTAAGGTCCAAAAGTTCTTTAGTTTCAAGCATTATTTCACCTTCACGAGCCTTCCGCATTTAGCCATTGCGTCGATTATATAGTCAACGCTTTCCTCGCACTTATCGCTTGTGAGTGCCTCGACCATGACACGCAGGACAGGCTCAGTTCCGCTTTTTCTGAGAAGCACCCTGCCCTCCGAGCCGAGCTTTGCCTCGACCTCGGCGACCGCCGCCTTGACCTCGGTACAGTCGAGCGTTGCGTCCTTGTCGTCGACAACGACATTCTTAAGCAGCTGCGGGTACATTACGACGGGGGCTGCCAGCACCGACAGGGGCTGCTTGCTCTCGCACATGGCTTCCATTATCTTTATGGCAGTCAAAATGCCGTCGCCGGAATTTGCAAGGCGGCCGAAGATGATGTGGCCGGACTGCTCGCCGCCGAGGATATGACCGTTTGCACGCATATTTTCGGCAACATATTTGTCGCCGACCTTGGTCTTTTCGTAGCCAATGCCGAGCTCGTCAAGAGCCTTGTAAAGCCCCATGTTCGACATGACGGTCGTGACTATCTTCTTGTTGCCCAAAATGCCGCAGTCGTGCATATACTTGCCGCAGACATACAGGATATGGTCGCCGGTTATGACATTGCCCTTTTCATCGACGGCAAGGCAGCGATCGGCATCGCCGTCAAAGGCAAAGCCGACATCAAGCCCCTTTTCGAGGACAAACTGCTGCATCTTGTCGATATGCGTTGAGCCGCAGTCGACATTTATATTAAGGCCGTCGGGGTTATTGTTTATAACATAGGTGTCAGCGCCAAGAGCGTCGAACACGCTTTTTGCCATCATCCATGTGCTGCCGTTTGCGCAGTCAAGGCCGATCTTTTTGCCCTTGTACGAGCGTGTGGCAAGCGAGATGAGAAAGCCTATATAGCGGTTTCTGCCGGCGGCGTAGTCGACAGTTCTGCCTATCTTATCGTCCTTGGCGTAGGGCAGGATATCAGGCTCGCCGGCGCTTGCCTTGTCGATATACTCCTCTATACCGTCAAGCACATCGTCGCCCATCTTTTCGCCTGCGCCGTTAATGAGCTTGATGCCGTTGTCGTAATACGGATTGTGGCTTGCCGAGATCATTATGCCGCAGTCAAAATCGTCCGCCCTTGCGATATAAGACACGCTGGGTGTGGTGGTGACATGCAGAAGATATGCGTCTGCGCCCGAGGCGGTGAGTCCTGCGCACAGTGCCGACTCAAACATGTAGCTTGAGCGGCGGGTGTCCTTGCCGATGACGACACGAGCCTTGTGGTCCTTGCCGTAGTACCAGCCGAGATAACGGCCTATCTCAAATGCGTGCATGACCGTAAGGTCAACATTTGCTTCCCCCCGGAAGCCGTCTGTTCCGAAATATTTTCCCATGACTGTTACTCCCCTTATGCTTAATCGAGCTTTGACGCTGCCTTGCTGTCAAGGCAGAGGGTCATATTCATATGCATCTGGAGCATGGCGGCGGGAACATAGGTCGTCGTTTTGCCGTAAACCAGCTTGCGGATGATATCCGCCTTTTCCTCACCGAATGCTACAAGTATCACATTCTTTGCACTGCATATGGTTTTAAGCCCCATGGTAACGCCCATGTCTGGCACATTTTCAATGCCGCCGAAGTGCTCGGCCTTCATGCGCTTTGTGCTGTCGGTCAGCTGCTGAACATGGGTGTGCGTATCAAAAAGCGTGGCAGGCTCGTTAAAGCCGATGTGACCGTTCATGCCGATGCCGAGAACGACAAGGTCAAGCCCGCCGTGGGCTGCTATCTCGTCGTCGTAGCTCTCGGGCTCGGTCTCGGACGGCGTGTGGAGCTTCGTTATGCCCTTTTTGGAGTAAAGCTCCTCTTTAAGCTGATGAGCGCAGCTGAGGCTCTCGTCTGCGCCTATGTATTCGCAGACATTGAACACATCGCAGCCGGAAAGGTCGGCGGCCTCATCCGAGGCAAGCTCTGTAAAAACGCCCTCCAGCGAGCGCCCTGCCGTGAAGGCAAGGCAGGCATCGGGCTTTTCGGAAACAAGCTTACTCACCATTGACGAAACAAGCTTGTTTATCGCTTCTTTGCTGTCAACAATAATTTTCATTTATATACGCTTCCTTTATAATTCGTCTCCGCCTTGGAAAAGCTATTAGTCGGAGGCGATAAAATTGGCCATAATTTTTGTCAGAACAATAATATTATATTTTACCATCCTCATATCGATGCGCATTATGGGTAAACGGCAGCTGGGCGAAATGGAGCTGTCGGAATTCATCGTCGGCGCACTTATCGCCGACCTTGCCGCAACGCCCTTGCAGGATATAGGCACTCCCCTGTTAAACGGTCTCGTGCCGATATTCACGCTGTTTGCGCTCGAAATAATCATCGCAGGGCTATCCATGCGCAGTCTTAAGGTGCGCAAGCTGGTGTTCGGAAAGCCCGAAATAATCATAGAAAACAGCAAGATCGACCGTGAGAAAATGCGCAAAAACCGCTTCACGCTCGACGAGCTGATGCAGGAGCTGCGCAATCAGGGCTTATCGGACACGACGCAGATAGAATATGCGATACTCGAAACTAACGGTCAGCTCAATGTCATTTTGCAGAAGTCCGAGCAGCCGGTCACGCCGTCGCAGCTCGGCATCGCTGCCAAAAGCGACGGCTACGCCCACATTATAATTAACGAGGGCAGGATACTCGACAACAACCTGCGCATGCTCGGCAGGGACAGGAGCTGGCTCGACAAGGAGATAAAGCGTCAGGGCGCAGCCTCGACGGAGGATGTGTACCTGCTCACCCTCACCGAAACGGGCAAGATATTCTGCCAGCGAAAGGAGCAGGCAAAATGAACAGAGAAATTTGCGCATATCTGCTGCTTTTGGCGCTGTTTTTAGGCTCGCTATATAACATCCATGTGATGGACACCAAGATAGGCTCACTTCGTTTGGCCGCCGAAAAAGCCTATGAAAGCGCCCAAAACGGTGACTTTGAGGATGCCGAAAGGCAACTGCGCTCGGCAGCCGACAGGTGGCTTCATATGGACGAGTATACACATATTTTCATCCGTCACACGGAGATAGACTCGGCGACGGATGCGTTTTTCGATATGCTGTCGGATATTGCGTCAAAGGACGCAGAAAGCGCCGAGGGCAGCTACCGCAAGCTGGATGCTCATTTAAGCTCGCTCATCACGATAGAGCACTTAAGCTTCGGCAGCATATTCTGATCACTTGTCGCTGAGAAGCTTTGTAAGCTCCTCCATAAAGGTGTTTATATCCTTGAAGCTGCGGTAGACCGAGGCAAAGCGCACATATGCGACCTCGTCGACCTCCTTCATCCGTCTCATGACCATCTCGCCGATGTCGACGGTGCTGATCTCACGCTCAAGGGCGCTCTGCAGCTCCTGCTCGATCTCGTCGGCGATCTTCTCAAGCTGCGCAAGCGACACGGGGCGCTTTTCGCAGGCACGCACCATACCGTTTATGAGCTTGACACGGTCAAAGGTCTGGCGTGAGCCGTCACGCTTGACGACGACGAGCGGCAGATGCTCGATAATTTCATATGTTGTAAAACGCTTCTGGCACGCAAGACACTCTCTGCGTCTGCGTATGGTCGAGCCCTCCTCGGCGGGACGGGAGTCGATTACCTTACTTTCAAGAAATCCGCAAAACGGGCATTTCATCTATGCTTCCTCCGATGGACAAATTTTGGTCAAAAACACTATATCTTGTGTATTATAGCACAATGCACCCTCAATTGACAAGGGCAAGAAACTCATCACGGGTCATTATGACATTAATAACATCCAAAAGTGCGTTTCCCGTCATTTTTTCGGGCAGTCCGAGCGTTTTCAGAAGCTCTGCACGCTTCTTTGCGCTGTCCGGTCTGCCGGTGTAGCCCTTGGCGTACATATCGGCTTTGGTGATGGCGGCTTTTTTATCCTCCGAAACTCCGTCAACGGTCGCACCGGCGGTAATGAGGGCATCCAGCAAGACCTCCGGCTTCATGCCCTCAACGCCGAGCTTGCCCTCCTTGGAGGCCTTGGCCTTGCGGCGCTCCTTGCCGTATATGTCGGGTATATAAGCGTGCTTGAGGTACTTGGGGTCAACGCAGCCTTTTATGAAATTGCGTATGACAAAGCCCGCTCCGTCGGAGTCGGTGAACACTATCATGCCCCGCTTTTCGGCAAGCGTGCGCAGAAGCTGTTGCTTTTCCTTGTTATTGAACACGCCGAAGCCGCTTGTTTCGATGATGACGGCATCGACGGTCTGCGAGAGCGCATTTTTATCATACCTGCCCTCAACGACAATGACCTCGGAAATTTTATGCATCGGTCTCACCTGCGGCAATGCGTATGACGCACTCCTTTAAAAGCTCCTTTGGCTCGGTGCGGCTGCTTTTCATGGCGTAGTCGGTCTCGGCGCACAGCTCAACGGCTCGCCTGAGCTGCGCCTGGCTGAAGCGGCGGGCGCTCGTCATGAGCTTTGATGCGACAAAATCGTGCTTGAGTGAGCAGGTTTTCATGAGATAATCCTTGCCCTGCCCGCTTTGGATGGCGACCGATGCCGCATAAAGCTGGCGCATCTGGTTGCCGAGCACGGCAAGTATCATTATAGGCTCGTTGTTTTTGTCGTCCAGAAGCTCGCCCAATAGCGACATGGCGGCATTATACTCGCCCCGTGCCATACTCTCGGTCATGTCGAAAACGACAGCCTCGGGGATATGGTGCGCCACTGTGTTGACATCCTCGGTGGTCACCTTCTCGCCCTTGGCGTAGGCGGCAATTTTGTTTATCTCGGGGATGAGTCCGCTCATGATATCGCCGCTGACAGTGATGAGCCGCTGAGCGGCGTTGAGCTCGATGCTCTTGCCCAGGGCTGCAAAGCGCTTGACTATCCACTTTATAAGCGCATCGCTCAATTGAGCGGTGACATGTATCTCAACACCGGCCTTGGCAAAGGTTTTATACAGCTTAAGGCGCTTATCCGGCTCAAAGCTCGGCTCGCACAGAAAAGCCACGGTGCAGTAATCGGGAATGTCGCTTATCGCCTTTATGACCTCGTCGGTCTCGGCAAGCTTATTGAGGTCAACGCCTCGCACCTCGACCATGCTGCGCTCGGACAGAAACGGCACGGAGTCGATGGCTTCGGCAAGCGCAAGAGCGGTGAAATCCCGTTCGTTTAGCTTGCGATAGCTAAAATCGTCCGCTTCGTCGCCGACGCAAAGCCTGCGCAGCTCGGCAAGGTACTGCTCTGCCAGATAGTCCTCCGGTCCCCAGATGAGGTACAGCCGCTGCGGGCCTGTCTGCCTTAGCCTGCGGACGCTCTCGCCGTAATTGAATTTTTCTTCGGTTTTCGTCTTTTTTGCCATTTAATCACCGCATTTTATTACTATTCTTCCGCTTTCGTCTGTTCTGTAAATCTCAACACCGTGCTCGGTAAGCCGGTCAAGCACCTCGTCCGTCGGGTGACCGTAATTGTTATAGCCCACGGATATCACGGCTTTGTCGGGACTTGCCTCATCTAATAACTCCTCGCTCGTTGAATACTTCGAGCCGTGGTGGCCGACGATGAGGATATCGGTATCAGATAGATCCTGCGCATTTACAAGCTTGCGCTCGGTCGCACCACGCACATCGCCGGTCACGAGTATGTCCTCGTCGCCGACATTAACGGTTAACATAATACCTCTATCGTTCTTATCGCCCTTGCCAAAGGGTGCGTAGAGCTTAAAGCTCATGCCGCCGGCGTTAAACTCGGCATCACGGGAAATGTACATGAGCTTTACATGGTTATCGTGTGCCGCCGCTATGAGCTCAGCCAGCACACCGTCTTCGATATAGCCGACATACTCGGGCAAAATGAGCGTGTCGACCCTTACGGTGTTCATGAGCCGTACGACACCGTTTATGTGGTCAGAGTGCAGGTGCGTGAGGATGAGGCAGTCAAGTTTCCATCTGCCGCTTGCAAGCAGGTACTGCCCTACCTCGCTTCCGGCGTTGGTCATCGTTCCCCTGCTGCCGCAGTCGATGACCGCAGCGTGCTCGCCCTCTGTCACGGCGATGCACTGGCCGCTGCCGACATCCATAACGCCGAGCGTGCCGGTGTCTGCGAGCATATCGGCTCTCGTCTGCGCAAAGACGCCGAGGAGTGCAATCATGCTCAGGGCCGTGGGGATAAGCGGGTTTAAGCGCTTGTCCTTTCTGCGGATAAAGTACCACGCAGCAAAGGCTGCATACACAAATGCAAGCCACAAAACGGCGTAGAAATTCTCGGTATACACCGCCGAATACGGCAGGCGTGCAAGACCCTTGACGATGAAGGCAATGTACCGCACGAGGTACGCAAGTGCGTCGGCGGCAAGGACTGCAAGCGGTTTTATTGCAAAGCCTACGAGGCACACGGCGTATCCGCCGACAAAGAGTATCGACACCGCCCACAGGCAGAGTATATTCGTTATCGGCATCAAAAGTGAGACATAGCCGAAGTGCACGGCGATAAGCGGCACGGAAAACACCGTGACGCTAAGCGAGCTTGACAGCGAGCCTATAAGATAGCTGCGCAGTCTGCCCTTGCCCGGCAAATGCTCATTCAGCCAATCGTACACCGGTTGGGCGAACAGATAGATACCCGCCATCGCCGCAAACGACAGCTGGAGCGAAACACTCCCGGCTGCAAAGGAATTTGCCGCCAATATGAGTGCAAGAGCAAAGCACAGGCTTGTCGTGCGGTCGCTCTCCCTGCCGAAAACGGGTGCAAGCAGGAATACCGAGAGCATTATGCCCGCTCTGACCGCCGAGTGCGACGAGCCGGACATGATAACGAACGCCCAAATAAGCGTCAGGCACAGCATGGATGTTCTTCTGTTTTTGCCCATGACCAGCTGCAAAAACGCAACGAGAAACGACACATGCATGCCCGAGATGGCGACAGCATGGGCAAGTCCCGTTACGCCCATCGCCGAATACAGCGCATCGTCGTTATAATACTCGCTCCTGTCGCCGGTCAAAAGCGCCAGCATGAACGGCGAAGCATCATCCGGAAACACGCTTTTTATCTGCGTGCGCAGGGCTTTACCTATCCGCTGCGGCAGAAAGGCGGCCGAGCCGCCGTGCGATATCAGCTCTGCATTTTCAAGATTGCCGACGGCGTAAATGCCGCCGGATATGTAATTGTCGACTTCCTCACCGTATCTTGTCACCGCAGAGCGGAAGCGGATAGTCGCATTAAGCCTGTCTCCGGGCTTGAGCTCCGTGAGCGTATGATCGTAATCATAGATCGCCGCCTTGACATGCGGAAGCCCGTCGGTTTTGAGCTTGACATTAACACGGTCGGAATAATCATAGTGCGTCGGGTAATCAAGCACCTGCACCTCAACGGTCAAGGTCTTGCCGACGAGCTCCTCGCACGGGATTACCGTGCTGTCATAATGAATTTTGTAGCCAAGAAAACCAACTGCCGCAGCGAGTGCCGCAAGAAAAATGCACTTTCTTGTGTTTCCCTTGAGCAGCAAACTAAGCAGCGCCACAGCAGCCGACACAGCGGCTGCGATGATGAGATATTCATACGGCAGGACATAGTGCGCCGCAAAGACGGAAACAGCGTATCCAATCGAAAAAGCCGCCAGCTTCCTGACACTTTTCATATCCGAATCACCATTAAGCTTTATCTAATCAAAAAAAGCAGAAAGTCACAGGGGGCTTTCTGCTTGTGGGATTTATACCATGGTCTCGCCGAGCTTCTTGCCGCCGAGAATGTGGAAATGCAGGTGCTTGACGGTCTGGCCGCCGTCCTCGCCGCAATTGTTGACGACACGGTAGCCATTTGTGAGTCCTTCGGCCTTTGCTATCTTTGCAATTGCCTCAAAGCACTTTGCAACAAGTGCGGAGTTATCCGCATTTATCTCGTCGGCGCAGCAGATGTGCTGCTTGGGAAGGACAAGGACATGCACCGGCGCTTGCGGGTTTATATCACGGAAGGCGAAAACATACTCGTCCTCATACACCTTGGTCGAGGGTATCTCCCCCGCTATGATCTTGCAAAACAGACAATCGTTCATGGCTTTCTCCTTTCACTCAGATGCCGAGCTTTTCGGCAACAAAATCGTCAACAACAGCAAGTGCGTTATCGGTCTTGAGCACATCGCTGCCGCCGCCCATTGCGGAATCGGGCTTGCCGCCGCCCTTGCCGCCTGCAACGGCGGACACGAAGCGGACAAGCTCGCCTGCCTTGATGCCCTGTGCAACGGCGTCTGCGCCGCAGGAGGCAACGAAGGTGACCTTATTCTCGTTTATAGTTGCCAAAACAGCAACGACCTTGGGGTCTTTGTCACGCAGGAAGTCGCCGATCTTTCTAAGATCGTTTGCGCCGAGATCGGTGCGTGTTGCGGTAAGAACGCTCAGGCCGCCTATCTGCTTTGCGGCAAACAGGAAGCGCTCAACATCGCCGTAAAGGAGCTTATCCTTAAGGCGCTCAACGCTCTGGCGCATTTCCTTCATCTCCAAGACGAAGCTCTCGGTCTTGGCAAGCAGGTCGGAGGGCTTGGTCTTCAAAAGCTCCGCTGCCTTGGCGATCTTGAGGTTTGCCTCATTGGACATGCGCAGGTATTCCTTACCGGTGACAGCTTCAATTCTGCGAACGCCGCTTGCGATGGAGCTTTCGCTGAGGATGTGGAACGGGCCGACCTTTGCGGTGTTATCGATATGCGTGCCGCCGCACAGCTCCATGCTGTAGTCGCCCATGGTGACGACTCTGACGACATCGCCGTACTTTTCGCCGAAAAGTGCCGTTGCGCCGAGCTTTTTGGCATCGTCTATGCTCATTTCCTTTGTGACTATATCCATACCGTCGAGGATGGCTTCGTTGACGGAATTTTCAACGGCTGCAAGCTCCTCGGGCGTGAGAGCGTTAAAGTGCGTGAAGTCAAAGCGCAGCTTATCGGCATCGACGAGCGAGCCTGCCTGATGGACATGGTCGCCGAGCACCTCACGCAGTGCGCTGTGCAGCAGATGCGTTGCCGAATGTGCTCTGGACACGGCCTTGCGGCGCTCGGTGTCAACGGTTGCCACGACCTCGTCGCCGACATTGAGCGTGCCGGAGCGCATAACGCCGTAGTGCAGGTACTTGTTGCCCTTGTCTTTCTTGACATTCGTGACCTCAAAGCGGGTAAATTTGCCTTCGGAAACATCATCAAGGCAGAAGCCGATATCGCCGGTGTCAGCCAGCTGGCCGCCCATCTCGGCGTAGAACGGAGTCTTATTGAGAACGACTATGCCCTCGCAGCCCTCGGGTATCTCGGAGGCGAGCTCGTCTGCGTATACAAGTGCGAGCACAGTTGCCTGATCGGTGGTCTTATCGTAGCCGGTGAACTTGGTGGGCGTGGTGTCAAGGCCGAGGTCAATGCCTGCCCAGCCGAGGTCGCCGAGTGCTTCACGGGCCTTTCTTGCACGATCTCTCTGCTCCTGCATGAGTCTGTCAAACTCGTCGGTATCGAGCGTCATGCCCTCGTCCTCGACCATCTCAAGTGTCAGGTCAACAGGGAAGCCATAGGTGTCGTAGAGCTTGAATGCATCTGCGCCGGAGAACACGCTCTCGCCCTTTGCCTTATGCTCGGCAAGGATGGAGGCAAATATCTGCATGCCGGCATCGATGGTCTTTGCGAAGTTTTCCTCCTCGCTCTTTATAACACGGGTGATGTACTCCTGCTTCTCACGAAGCTCGGGGTACTGGCACTCGTTTTCGTGGATAACGGTGTCGACGACCTCGTACAGGAACGGCTTATTAACGCCCAGCAGCTTGCCGTGGCGTGCAGCACGGCGCAGCAGGCGGCGCAGGACATAGCCCCTGCCCTCGTTTGAAGGCAGAACGCCGTCGCAGATCATAAAGGTTGCGCTGCGGATATGGTCGGTGATGACACGCAGGGACACATCCATCTTGTGGCTCTTGCCATAGAATGCGCCGGTTATCTCGGAGACCTTGTGGGTGATGTTCATAACGGTGTCGACATCAAACAGCGAGTCGACGCCCTGACACACGACGGCAAGACGCTCAAGTCCCATGCCGGTGTCGATATTCTTCTGGACAAGGTCGGAGTAGTGACCCTCGCCGTCATTGTCAAACTGGCTGAAAACATTGTTCCAGACCTCGATGTAGCGGTCGCAGTCGCAGCCGACGGTGCAGTCGGGCTTGCCGCAGCCGTACTCCTCGCCGCGGTCATAGTATATCTCCGAGCACGGGCCGCACGGACCTGAGCCGTGCTCCCAGAAGTTATCCTCCTTGCCGAAGCGGAAGATGCGCTCTGCGGGGATGCCTATCTGCTTATTCCAGATATCCCATGCCTCGTCGTCATCGACATACACCGAGGGGTACAGTCTGTCGGGGTCTATGCCGACCCACTCAGGGCTCGTGAGAAACTCCCAGCTAAATGCAATTGCTTCCTTTTTGAAGTAATCGCCGAAGGAGAAGTTGCCGAGCATTTCAAAATATGTGCCGTGTCTTGCGGTCTTGCCGATATTCTCGATATCGCCGGTGCGGATGCATTTCTGGCAGGTGCAGACACGCTTGCTGGGCGGGACTTGCTCCCCCTTGAAGTACGGCTTCATGGGTGCCATGCCGGAGTTTATGAGCAAAAGGCTTGCGTCGTTATGCGGTATCAGCGAAAAGCTGGGCAGGCGCTTGTGACCCTTGCTTTCAAAAAACGAGAGGAACATCTCTCTTAGTTCGTTAAGTCCAAATGCTTTCATCTTTATCTCCTCCTACTTTATCCTTCTGAGTATTGACAGCGCACTGCATTTAACGGGCAGGCGCATTTTAAACTTCATCATTGCGTGGGGCGTTGCCGTGATCTCCTCGCCGTTTTCGTCCCAAAGCCCGGTCACGGTAAAGGGTATCGGCTCGCCCTCGTTTGTTAACAGCTCCACCGTGTCGCCGACGCAAAAGCGATTGCGCTGCGTAAGCTCGGCAATGCCGTCATCGCCGCAGCTTTCCACGACTGCGCACACATAGGCGTCGGAAAAATAGCTTGCCTCGGCAAAGTGCTGACCCGGGTCGCCGTAGTAAAAGCCGGTGCAATACGGTCTGTGGCTTACCTTATTGAGCTCATCTATCCACACCTGCGGAAGCGCCTCGCCCCTAGCGGCGTAGTCTATCGCATGGCGGTAGGCATTCGTGACGGCGGCGGCGTAGTAGGCAGATTTCATCCTGCCCTCTATCTTAAAGCTCGTGACCCCCGCATCGATAAGCTCGGGAATGTGCTCTATCATGCACATGTCACGGGAGTTCATGATGTGAGTTCCCTTATCCTCACTTATCTCAAAATACTCGCCGGGGCGCTTTTCCTCGACAAGGTGGTATTTCCATCGACAGGGCTGAGCACATGCACCACGGTTTGCGTCCCTGCCGGTCAAGTAGTTTGACAGCAGGCAGCGGCCGGAAAACGACACGCACATAGCGCCGTGCACAAAGGCTTCTATCTCAAGCTCCTTGGGGGTGTTGGCTCGTATCTTTCGGATATCCTCCATGGGCGTTTCCCGAGCGAGAACGACTCGGTCCGCTCCCATGTCAAACAGCACATTGGCCGTGGCGCTGTTTATGACGCCGAGCTGGGTGCTGACATGTCTCGATACCTTGGGGGCATACTTTTTCGCTGCCGTCATGACGCCGAGGTCTGCTATGATAAACGCATCGACACCGGCATCCTGCGCCTGCTCCAGAAACTCCGGCAGCTGTGCAAGCTCATCCTCCCTCGGCAGGGTGTTGCAGGTCATGTGCACCGCCGTGCCGTTTGCGTGGGCAAGCTTCGCCGCTTCCCTAAGCTCGGGAAAGGTGAAGTTTCCGGCGGATGCTCGCATGCCGAACTGCGTTCCGGCAAGATACACGGCGTCAGCACCGTAGTGGAGCGCCATCCAGAGGCGCTCCATATCACCTGCCGGTGCAAGTAATTCGGTCTTCGGCTTAATCATAATCCTGCTTCGCCACAAAGGCTTCGAATGCGCTGCTGCTGGTGAAGTATTCGTGGCTGCCGGTGGACGAATTGAGCGCATAGAACATGTATTTGGTCTTGTCCGGTTGGAGCGCCGCCTTTATCGACGCTATGCCCGGGGAGCATATCGGCGTGGGCGGCAGGCCCTTCTTTATACGGGTGTTGTAGGGCGAATCCTTCTGGAGCATGTCCTTTGTCGGTGCGCCCTCGTGGTCGGGGTACTCGTACAGCGAGGTCGAGTCTATCTGAAGCGGCCAATCCTTGTTAAGGCGGTTATAGATGACCGATGCGACCTTATAGCGGTCGGCGTTATCCGACGCTTCCTTCTCGATCATGGAGGCGATGGTGATTATCTGGCGCATCGAGTAGCCGCTTTCCTGCTGCCATTCGAGCATTTCGGCGGTCATCTTATAATGGAACGCCTCAAGCAGCTTATTAATCGCACTGGAGGCGGGCATGCCCTCGTAGAACTCATAGGTATCCGGGAACAGGAAGCCCTCAAGGCGGCTGGCATCTCCCTTTTCTATGCCCTCAAGGAAGGAATAGTTAAAGGTCGCATTCGCCGCGGCATCCATCAGGTCATCATAGTCGCAGACGCCCTCGGCATCGAGCTTTTTAAAGATATCGTGCATGGTGTAGCCCTCGGGGAAGGTTATCTTGAGAGCGACCATTGCGCCCGAGCCTGTCTGCATCTTCATGACGAGCGCTCGGTAGTCGTAGCTGGATTTGAGCTCATATGTGCCGGGGTCAAGCTTTGCGTCGGCGTTTGAGAAGCCGCAGTAGAGCTTGAACAGCCACTTGTACTTGATTATGCCTGCGTCCTTAAGCTTATCGGCGACATAGTTTATATCGGCGGTGTGGACCTTTTTGGTGACATCCTTGCCGTCGTCGTCCTTTTCGGTCACCTCGGTATACTCAAACGAGTCCTTTTCAAGAACGATCGTCGCCTCGACATCGTCGGACTTGAGCGCCAGAACATCCGTCGCCGCAGACCACGCAAGACACGCCAAAATGACGCTCACGCTGACGACGAAAATGAAGTACATAAGCCCGCCGAACTTGGTCTTGCTCTTTTTTGCGGTGTTGTTCACCGGGGTCTGAGCATGACCGGTCGCAGAGGACATTTTGACATTCATTTTGCCGCTTGTGTCCTTCTTTTCTTTGTCATTTTTCTTTTCGTTCATAGGGTTTCCCTTCTGCGGTCACAGTGGATTTGCGCAGTGTAACCGCTGATAAGTGATTTGCATATTATGTTTCAGACACAGGTTTTCTGTGTATCGACTGCTGATTTGCCGCATCATTTCGTCCGCCGCACCGGACACTGATCACGGAATTTTTTTAGTGCGGAGAAAGGTAAAAACTATGTTCTGCAACAACGGAAATAACAGCTGCTTCTGGATAATCATTATCCTTCTCATCCTGTTCTGCGGCTGCGGCAACGGCTGCGGCTGCTCTAACAACAACGACAACGGCTGCGGCTGTGGCTGCGGCTGCAACTAAGGTACAATAGCAAGGCTCCTTCGGGAGCCTTTTCTTATTCCGTTAAGACTAAGCTCACCGCAATGTCGGTCGGCTCTGTAGGGATAGCGCTTTCGAGCATGCGCTTTCTGCAAAGGCAGACGGCGAAGCACTCACACTGCGCAAGGCAGCGGTCATAGTACCCTGCACCGTGACCCAGCCTGTTGCCGTGCTCATCACAGCACAGGGCGGGCACTATCATGATATCGCCCGCTCGGGGCGCAAGCTCCGGCGCATCGGGTGCAGGCTCGGGTATGCCGAACTTGCCGGGGATCAGCTCGCTCGAATCTGAAATGAGCCTAAAGCTCATTTTCCCGCCGTTCCCGCACACGGGAAGTGCGACGAGCTTTCCGGCGGCAAGCGCACGGGATATTATCCCCTGCGTTTTTACCTCCCTGCCGACGCTATAATACACGAACACACGCTTTGCGTTGAGATACTCCGTCAGACTTAATAGCCTTGCCTCGATGGCGGCATCGCTTGCGTCTACATAGCTTTGCGGCAGAGCATCAATCTCGCTGCGCTTTTTGGCTCGCAAAGCCTTCTTATCACAGTGCGGCTTTGATGATGGAATAGATCTCCTCATGCTTGTCCTCAATGCTGCGCTCTACGCCGTCTTTTTTATACGCTATCCTCGTCCAGCCGTAGTAATCGGCGGCCTTATCCGCCACACGCAGGCAGTTTTCGAGATAGGCAATGTCCTTTTCGTGGATATCGGCGCTGGTGTTGGTTTTTTCCTGACGGTGGCGCATCCTCGCAAGCGAGGTCTCGACATCGACATCAAGGTAGATGACAAGGTCGGGCACGGGAAGTCCCATTTTCACATGCTCAAGGTCATAAAGCCATCTAAAGAACTCACCGAGCTCCTTATCGGGAAGCTTTGCGCCCTGATGCACGGCGTTGGAGGTCGTGTACCTGTCCGAGAGGATAAATCCCCCTGCATTATATATCTTGCCCCAATCCTTGCGATATGAGGCAAAGCGGTCGACCGAAAAGAAGGTCGATGCCGTGTAGGCGTTTACATCCGCCGGATTATCGCCGAACTCGCCGCCGAGGTACATTCTTATAAGCGCCGAGCTTTCGTTATCGTATCTGGGGAAAACGATGTGATTATACTCTATCCCCTCGTTCTCCAGCCGCTGGCACACACGCTTGTAGTGAGCGGATTTGCCGCTGCCGTCTATGCCCTCAAAAACTATGAGCTTTCCTTTTTCCATCACTTAATCCCTAACCTCTTCCGCCATGCCTTAAAAACGAACTGCGGAAGCTTTTTTATCTTTTTAAAACGCTTGGGCTCTTCAAAGCAGCGGTAAAGCCACTCCAAGTTGAGCTTCTGCCACACTATCGGCGCTCGCCTGACCTGCCCGGAGAACACATCGAGCGTTCCGCCAAGCCCCGCCATGAGTCCGGCATTGAGCTTGCCTGCGTGCTTTGCCATCCATTTTTCCTGCTTCGGAACACCGAGGCAGACCATGACGAAGTCCGGCCTTGCGGCGTTTATCTTGGCAGCGACAGCCTCGTCATCATAGCCGTAACCTTCGTTCGTGCCGCAGATAACCAGCCCCGGGAAGCGCTTTTTCATGCGCTCGGCTGCCCTTTCGGCAACGCCGGGGCGTGCTCCGAACAGGAACACCGAGCCGCCGGTGTCGGCAAGGCGCTTTAAAACCTCGGTTGCAGCGTCGATGCCCGGCAAATGCTCCTTAAGCGGCGTTTTGAGTATCCTCGCCGCCTGCATGACGCCCGTGCCGTCGGGGATGACAAGGTCTGCGTTTTTTATCGCCTCGGCGACCTCGGGGTCATCCCACGCAGCCATGACTATCTCGGGATTGGGGGTCACCATATATGCGCAGCGGTGCTCGGCAATGAGCATGAGCGCATTGTCGACCGCCTCTTTCATTGTCAGGTCATCGATACCGACTCCCAGAACATCAATTCTGTTCAAATTTGGCTGAACACCTTTCCTATTTTTTCATGGATGACAAGGTCAGCCTCGCTGTCATACGGGGTGCTGCTCAAATTGACGAGCGCGAGCTTATTTCCACGGTAATAATTTATTAGCCCCGCAGCGGGATACACATTCAGCGAAGTGCCGCCTATGATGAGCACCTCGGCCTCGGATATGCATTTTATAGCTTCGCTTACTATCCTATCGTCAAGCGGCTCTTCATAAAGCACGATATCCGGCCTTATAACGCCGCCGCATATGCATCTGGGCACGCCCTCGCCGTGATTCATCTTGTCGGCGGGATAGGGTCTGCGGCATGCCGAGCAATAGCTTCTTAATATGCTGCCGTGCAGCTCCAAAACCTTTTTGCTGCCTGCCGCCTGATGAAGCCCGTCGATATTCTGCGTGACGACCGCTTTGAGCTTTCCCTGCCGTTCAAGCTCGGCAAGCTTTAAATGCGCCGCATTGGGCTTAACATTCTCGATAACGAGCTTTTCCCTGTGGAACTTGTAGTATTCCTCAGGGTATCTCGTAAAAAATGTGTGGCTCAAAATAGTCTCGGGAGGGTATTTGTACTTCTGATTGTACAGCCCGTCGACGCTGCGAAAGTCGGGTATTCCGCTTTCGGTGGACACGCCCGCCCCGCCGAAGAACACGACATTGTCGCTTTCGTCTATCCACTTTTTAAGCTGCATGATTTTCTCGTCCATTTTCAGCCACTTCTTTTCCTATTTTATCTGTTTATTATACTACACATAGAAATTCTAAGCAAGTAAATATTCGTCGATAATTTGCGCCACGGCATCATTATTGCAGTCGGGCGTAAGGACATCCGCCATGGCCTTGACCTTAGCCGTTCCATTTGCCGTCGCTGCACCCAAACCGCACAGCTTAAGCATCGGCTCATCGTTTTCCGAGTCGCCGACGGCAATACACTCGCTCGGGTCTATACCGAGCCTTGCACACAGGGTCTTTAATCCCTCAGCCTTGCTGACGCCGCTTGCGTTTATTTCTATCGAGCTGTCCGTCACGCAGGTGAAGGTCACGGGAAGCTCACGCAGCTTCTCCAGCACCTCGGCAGCCTCATAGTCGTTTGCGAAAAAGAGGTTAAATTTCTCGACCGGCTCGGGGTTTTCCATGTACATTGCAAAGACATCGTCGACAATGTTCATGCACTCACGGTAGATAGGCTCGTAGGCACTGAAGCCGAAGTCTGCGCAGTTATCCACGCACCAACGGCTGCTGTAGCTTTTGCTGTCTATGAACAGGACGGGCATGACATAGCGTCCGCTCGCCTGCGCAATGATATATTTGACCGTCTCGGGGTCGATGGTCTTGTACAGGAGCTTCTCCCCTGTTTCAAGGTCAAGCACCGATGCTCCGCTTGCGGTCACGGCGTAGCGCATGCCGTGCACCATGTCGATATAGGGCTTTACCAGACTGATGCTGCGGCCTGTTGAAAACAGGACTGTTTTTCCGCAGGCTATGGCCCGCTCCATCGCATTTATGGTGCGCTCACCGAGGTTTTTGTTATCGTCCAATGCCGTGCCGTCCATGTCGGCGGCTAAAAGCTTGTATTCCACGGTCATTTACCTCCGCTTCTTGCGTAATAGAAAATGTACTGCTGAGCAAGTCCTGCGTATGCGCCGAGGCTCGTCGGGTCAAAATCCGCCGGAAAATGTTCCTTCAATGCACGTTTCATCCACACATCTATGGGAAACGCCTCCATGTGGTAAAGTCCGAAGAGCACCACGCAGTTTGCGACCTTTTCACCCACGCCCCGTATCTGCCGCAGGGTCTTTATCGCCTCACGGTAGTCGCAGGTCTTGAGGGCATCAAGGTCAAGCCCGCCCTGCGTTACGGCTCTGGCGGCGGCTATGATATACTCAGCTCTGTAGCCCGATCTTATCCCCGCAAGGTCTGACGGCTCAAGGGCTGCCAGCCGTTCGGCGCTCGGGAAGGTGTAGTAGCTCACGCCGTTTGCGCAGCATTTTTCGCCAAACTGCTCGCACAGGCGTTCAACGATGCCCTTTATGCGGGTGATGTTGTTGCACTGGGAGATGATAAACGAGCACAGCGCCTCCCAGCTATCCTGCCGCAGAATGCGTATACCCATGCCGTAGTCAACACATTCGTGCAGGTACTCGCCCGTGAAATCTGCGCTCACGGCGGCATAATCGGTGGCAAGGTCAAAGTAGTCTGACCACATTTCAGCCGGAGCGTCAGATGTTATGTAAACTTCACCGTCAACAGCTTCTACCTCGGCAAGGTACTTGCCGACGACGCCGGTGTAAACGCCGTTGTCGTTGCGATTCCAGCGGAAGCACTGCCCACATTCAAAGGTTTTTTCGATATCAAGGCTTTTTGCGTCACACAGCTTGAGCTTCATATTTCACCTCGAAAGTTTAATGTGACCATTATAATATATCCGTTTTAGTTTTTCAATCGCTTGCGTATCGTGGCGATATGTGCGATAATATGGCTATCATATTTTAGGAGTATCGATATGGATTATTTGAGCGAATACAGGTCTAAGCTGCGCACGGCGCAGCAGGCCGTTAAATGCGTCAAGAGCGGCGATTGGGTCGAGTACACAACGAATGTCGGCTACCCGCCCATGCTCGATAAGGCGCTTTCGGAAAGGCGGGACGAGCTACATAATGTCAAGATAAGGGGCGACCTTATATTCGGGCCTATCCATGTTGCCGAGTGCGACCCGACGCTTGAGCATTTTGTATACAACACCTGGCACTGCTCGGGCTACGAGCGCAAGCTTTGCGATCAAGGTCGGGCATTTTTCACGCCGATGGTGTTCAGAAATCTTGCATGGTACTACAAGAACTTTCTTGAAGCGGATGTGTGCATGGTGACCGTTTCGCCCATGGATAAGCACGGGTACTTTAACTTCGGCGGCTCTATCGGCGTTTCAAAATGCATCGCCGACAAGAGCAAGATAGTCATCGTTGAGGTCAACGAAAATGTGCCCCGGATACTCGGCGGCTTTGACGAGGCTATCCACATTTCCGAGGTCGACTACATTGTTGAGGGTGACAATCCCCCGATATGTGAGCTGAAAAATCCCGCCCCGACTGAGGAGGACATGCGCATTGCGTCGTACATTCTGCCGCACATCGTTGACGGTGCGACCGTGCAGCTGGGCATCGGCGGCATGCCGAACGCATTGGGCGAGCTTATCGCAAAGTCCGACCTTAAGGACCTGGGCATGCACACGGAGCTTTGCTCGGACGGGTATCTTGAAATGTTCAAGCAGGGCAAACTCACAAACCGCAAAAAGACGATAAACCGGAACAAAGGCGTTGTCGGCATTACCATCGGCAGCCGTGAGCTGTACGACTGGGTGGACGATAATCCCGGGGTCATGGGCTGTCCCCTTTCGTATGTAAACGACCCGCAGGTCATTGCTCAGCACAACAACATGATATCCATTAACGGCTGCCTCACCGCAGACCTGTATGGTCAGGTCTGCTCGGAAAGCGCAGGCACTCGGCAGATAAGCGGCACGGGCGGTCAGCTGGACTTTTTGACCGGTGCGACGATGAGCCGGGGCGGCAAAGCGTTTTTGTGCATGACGAGTACATTTAAAACAAAGTCCGGCGAGCTTAAAAGCCGCATCGTACCGACACTTAACGGCGATATCGTCACGACCCCAAGAAGCCAGGCGTATTACATGGCGACGGAGTACGGCATTGTGAATTTGGCGGGTCGCTCGACCTGGGAGCGTGCCGATGCGCTTATAAGCATTGCGCACCCGGATTTTCGTGATGAGCTTATAAGGGCAGCCGAGCAGCAAAAAATTTGGCTGCCGTCAAACAAGAGGTAAACTATGAATATGAGTGAATTATTGACCGGTAGGCCGGAGAACTTCTCCGAGCGTCTGCCCAAGGAGCAGCGCTGCTACGAGCTGCTCGACAAACTCGGCATTGAATACGGCCGAGTTGACCATGAGCACGCCGACACAATTGAAGCATGCCACGAGATAGAGGAGGTGCTCTGCGCATCCATTTGCAAAAACCTGTTTCTCGCAAACCGGCAGCAGACCGATTTTTATCTGCTGCTCATGCCGGGCGACAAGCCATTTAAGACAAAGCTGCTGTCAAAGCAGATAGGCTCTGCCCGCCTGAGCTTCGGAAGCGCCGAGCATATGGAGAAATTTCTTGACATCTCCCCGGGCTCGGTGAGCGTGCTCGGGCTTATGAACGACACGCAAAACGCTGTCAAGCTTCTGTTCGACGCAGACCTTTTAAAGGACGAGTTTATCGGCTGCCATCCGTGCATCAACACATCCACGCTGCGGTTTAAGATGTCCGACATGACGGGCAAGCTCCTCCCTGCCGTCGGGCACGAGATGACGGTCGTAGAGCTGCCGTGGGAGGTCGAGTGATGAAGATCGGTATTTTGTGCGCCTGTGCGCCGGAGTTTGAGCCGTACAGGGCAGCACTGGGCGGTAATACCCGCACCGTGTGCGGAGCAAAGGTCATTGAGGGCATGCTTTGCGGCAAGGAGGTCGCCGTGCTTTTTTGTGGGATCGGCAAGGTCAACGCCGCAATTGGTACATCGACGCTCATTCGCAGCTTAAATTGCGAGCGTGTTATCATGTCCGGCGCTGCCGGAGCTATCGCAAAGGGGCTGCATATCGGCGACTGCGTCATGGTGACAGACTGCATCTATCACGACCTTGATCCGCAGCTTATCTGCGACTACCACCCCGGTGACATTGACCCCGATTTTAAGTGCGCAGAAGATATCGTTTCGATCGGTGGAGCCGCCGGTATGCACTGCGGCAGAACGGTCACGGGCGATGTGTTCATAGCAGATGACGGTCGTGAGAGCATAATCGAGCGCTTTGACCCGCTGTGCTGCGACATGGAGACTGCCGCTGCGGCGCACGCTTGCTTCCTATTGGGCGTTCCTTTTAACTGCGTCCGTGCGATATCCGACACCGAGGACGAGGCCGGTCTCGGCAGCTTTGAAAAGAATGTCCGCTTCGCCGCCGAAAAAGCCTTCGACGGCGTATGCGGTGTGCTATGCGAGCTGTAAGCTATATAAAAAAACCCGTACCGACAGGTACGGGTTTTTTCATAAGATCAATAATATCTCTTGTTCTTATTCTTGCGAGCTGCTTCGCTCTTCTTGCGGCGCTTTACGCTGGGGCTCTGGTAGTATTCCTTCTTTCTGAGGTCGGCCAGAACGCCTGCCTTGGCACAGCTGCGCTTAAATCTTTTAAGAGCATTGTCCAGAGACTCGTTTTCCTTGACATAGATTTCAGACATTTATTTCACTCCCTCCATTAACGCCTTTCGACGCTTTAAGGGCCAAATTCTTGGCTTAACGAATGATATTATACTCATTCTTGGCTGTAATGTCAATAAATTTATTTAATAATCAGGTTAACAAGCTTATTCTTTACGACAATGGTCTTGAAAAGCTGCTTGCCCTCCATCAAACGCTTGATCTTCTCGTCTGCGCAGGCGGCTTCGACGATAACGCTGTCCTCGGAATCGGCGGGGACGACGATGGTGGTCTTGAGCTTGCCGTTTACCTGAACAGCCATCTCACGCTCGGTATCGACGGTCTTTGCCTCGTCGTACTCCGGCCACGGCATCTGCATTGCCATCTTGCCCTCGGACTTGGCGTAGCCCATGAGCTCCCACATTTCCTCAACGATATGCGGAGCAAAGGGGCTCAGCAGCATAAGCAGGGTCTTGACCTCGCCGCGGGTGCAGCCGTTGGTGTAGAACTCGTTTACCATGGTCATGAGCGCAGCTATTGCCGTGTTCATCTTAAGCTCATCAATGTCGCTGCCGACCTTTTTGATGGTCTTATGAACGATGCTCTCGTTCTTCTTCGAGTATTCCTCGGAATCGGAGCACATGTCCATGAGATTCCAGCAGCGGTCGAGGAAGCGCTTCGAGCCCTTTACGGCGTCGTTAGACCACGAAACGGCCTTTTCAAAGTCGCCGATGAACATGATGTGCAGGCGCAGAGTATCAGCGCCGTACTGTGCAACGATATCGTTGGGGTTGACGACATTGCCCCTGGACTTGGACATCTTTTCGCCGCCCTCACCGAGGATCATGCCGTGGCTGGTGCGCTTGGCATAAGGCTCTTTGGTGTGGACAACGCCGATATCATACAGGAACTTGTGCCAGAAACGGGAATACAGCAGATGCAGCGTGGTGTGCTCCATACCGCCGTTATACCAGTCGACGGGACCCCAGTAGTCAATTGCGTCCTTTGAGGCGAGCGCCTTGTCGTTATGGGGATCCATATAACGCAGGAAGTACCAGCTTGAGCCTGCCCACTGGGGCATGGTATCGGTCTCACGCTTGGCAGGACCGCCGCAGCAGGGACAGGTGGTGTTGACCCAATCGGTCATCTTGCTCAGCGGGCTTTCGCCGTCATCGGTGGGCTCATAGCTTTCCACCTGAGGCAGCACCAGAGGCAGCTGATCCTCCGGCAGGGGTACCCAGCCGCACTTCGGGCAGTTTACGAGAGGAATGGGCTCGCCCCAGTAGCGCTGGCGGCTGAAGACCCAGTCGCGCAGCTTGTAGTTGACCTTCTCGACACCGATGCCGTTGTCGACGAGCCACTTCTTCATGACGGGGATGGCTTCCTTGACGGTCAGGCCGTTGAGGAACTCGGAGTTTACCATGATGCCGGTATCGTCCTTGAGAGTGAAGGCTTCCTTCTCAATGTCGCCGCCCTCGACGACCTCGACGATCTCACAGCCGAACTTCTTTGCAAATTCCCAGTCACGGTCATCATGCGCAGGAACTGCCATGATAGCGCCCGTGCCGTATGTTACGAGGACATAGTCGGAAATAAAAATGGGTATCTCCTTGCCGTTTACGGGGTTGATGCCCTTGACGCCCTTTATCTCAACGCCTGTCTTTTCCTTGTTCAGCTCGCTGCGCTCAAAGTCGGACTTCTTGGCAGCCTCGGCGACATAGGCGTTGACATCGTCGACATTCTCGATCATGCTCTGCCACTTGGTGACATATTCATGCTCGGGAGAAAGGACCATATATGTTGCGCCGAACAGCGTATCGGGACGGGTGGTGTAGACAACGATATCGTCGCCTGCGGTGGTCTTAAAGGTGACCTCAGCGCCCGTGGAGCGGCCGATCCAGTTCTTCTGCTGGATCTTTACTCTCTCAATGTAATCCAGATCGTCCAGATCGTCGATAAGACGCTGGGCGTACTTGGTGATGGCGAGCATCCACTGGCTTTTCTCCTTGCGGATGACCTCGCTGCCGCAGCGCTCGCAGACGCCGTTTACGACCTCCTCATTTGCAAGAACGCACTTGCAGCTGGTGCACCAGTTGACGGGCATGGTCGATTTATAGGCAAGGCCGTGCTTATACATCTGAAGAAATATCCACTGCGTCCACTTATAGTAGTTAGGGTCGGTGGTGTCAACGCAGCGATCCCAGTCAAAGCCGTAGCCAAGCATCTTGAGCTGATTGGTGAAGTTTGCGATGTTGTTCTTGGTAACTACTGCCGGGTGGATGTGGTTTTTGATGGCGTAGTTTTCCGTCGGCAGGCCGAAGGCGTCAAAGCCGATGGGGAACAAAACATTGTAGCCCTCCATCCTCTTTTTGCGGGTGACGATGTCCATGGCGGTGAACGGTCTAGGGTGACCGACATGCAGGCCCTGACCCGAGGGGTACGGGAACTCGATCAGTCCGTAGAACTTGGGACGGGTCGTGTCGCCGGTTATGGCCGCATAGGGCTTGGTCTGCTCCCAATTTGCCTGCCACTTCTTTTCAATTGCCGTAAAATCGTATTTCATTTTTAATTACTCCCTTATAGTTTGATTTTGTCCGAACGCCCCTTAGCAGGGGCCTATAAGGGATGAGAGATCGATCTCCTCGGCATCGGACCAGAGTCTTTCAAGCTTATAGAAATCTCTTGCGTCCTCGGTGAATACATGAGCCACCACGCAGCCGAAGTCGAGCAGCACCCAGTTGCCGGAGCGGAAGCCCTCACGGCGCAGGGGCGGCTCGCCGGCCTCGCTCATCTGCTTGTCGAGCTCATCGGTGAGTGACTTTATGTGCGTTGACGATGTGCCGGTGCAGATGACAAAATAATTGCACAGCGTTGTGAGCTTATCTGTCTTGAGCACCTTTATATCCTTACCTTTTTTGTCGCTGAGCGCCTTTGCGGCGACCTTTACGACTTCATTAGGCTGCATCATTATTATCTACATCCTTATCTTGAGTATTATCCTGAGTATTTGTATCGCCTGTGCTGCCGGTATAGAGAATGACCTGCGCAGACGCCATGGGGTCGGACGAGCTATACGACAGGAACGACTCCACGCCGTTATTGACCTCACCCGTGGTGGAATAGAAATTGCCGTCCTTATAGGTTATTATATCGACATTCTGCGCCGTGACCTCGGTAGTCCAGGGATTGAGGCTCTCGTTGACCATCTTGAGCCATGCGTCGATATCAGTGAACACATAGCTGTAGCCGAACACGCTGCCGGTCGAGAGCTTGGGCAGAGTCATGAACTTGACATCGTCCTTGCTGAGCTTCAAAAATTCCTTGGCGAAATAGATGATGTTCTCGGTGGTCATGTCGGTCTCCATGTTATCGGAGACTATCTGAGCGACCTTGGTGAGGTTGGGGACATTGCCGATGGTGAGCATCTGATCTGCAAGTGCGCTCAGCAGCTTCTGCTGCATCTCGATACGCTGCAGGTCGCCGCCGGCATAGGAGCTTCTGAAACGCATGACCTTTACAAAGTCATCGCCGCTGAGGGTCTGGAGTCCCTTGTTAAGGTGGATGTGCAGGTCCTGACGCTTGGAGTCGTAGTTCATGTCGATGGGCAGGTCAAACTCAACGCCGCCGATGGCATCGACGACCTCAGCTGCCGCATTGAGGTTAACAAGGACATACTGATCCACATCAAAGCCGAGCATGCTCTTGACGAGCTCTTTTCTCATGCTCTCAACGGGGTCGCAGTTATAATACGACGAGCCCTCGATGTCCTTATAATACGCTGCATAGTGATACGCCGCATTGGCCTTCTTGACCTCGTGCTGAATGTTTATAAGCGTATCTCTGGGGATGCTCACGATATTCAGCTTGTGGTTAACGGTGTCAAAGCTGCCGATCATAATGGTGTCGGTATTGTTGCTTATCTGATCCGTACCGGCGACGAGGAAGGTATACACGCCGTCCTTTCTGCCGTCAACATGGGTCGTACCTGTGTTGTCCGTAACGCCGCCCGGCTTGGGCTCGGGAGGCTTGATGAAATACTCAAGCACCACATAGCCGATGCCCGCAAGCAGCACGAGCACCAGCAGGATTATCAAAATGACCTTGCCGGCCTTTTTCTTTTTGCCCTTTTTATTTCTTGCGGCTACTATCTCATCTACGCTCTTGCCGGACTGCTCCGCCGAGTTTTCGGTCACCTGCTCGGTGCTGCGTCTGGTTTTATCGGCAGAGGCTCTCTCCCCGGAGTGCCTGCTGCTCTTTTTGCTGCCAAATAGCTTCATATTTATTATCCCTTCTGTTGTCTACAAGGATGAGGGTCTACTGCTCAAAGGGCTTGTACCACTCGTAGGCTTCAACGCTCGCAATATACGGCTCCTGACCATAGCTTCTTATGTCTTCAAGGCTCATTTTAAGCCCGAGTGCCATCGCTGCGTCCAAGTTCTCATACGCAAGGGTGCGCAGCTTCTCGACACCTTCAAAATCTCGGTTTGGCTCTATGTAGTCGGCCATATATATTATTTTCTCTAAAAGCGTCATGTCGGCCTTGCCGGTGGTGTGCCATCTGATCGCCTCATATACTTCTTTGCTGACATTGAAAAGCTCCTTAGCCACCGCAGCCCCTGTCTTTGCATGCAATAGCTTCACATTATGCTCTTCAACCGTGTCGTTTATAATACCATACTTGTCGCACAATATCAATTGTTCCGGCAAAGAAAGTTTTTTTGTAATATCATGCAGAATTCCGGCTTCCGCAGCGTTCTCGGGGTCATCGCCCCAGCGATTGGCAAGCTTGACAGCCTCGCTCTCGCAGCCGACCACATGCGCAACCCGGTTGGGCTTGAGCATCGAATACGCCTTTTCACGCAGCCAGTAAAGCTCGGGCTTTGCGTCATAGTCGCCGTTTGCGATTATCCGCTCGTAGACCTTTTCCGGCAGGAACGATGCCCCCATCCTGCGGCAGAGCATGTCCCGTATATCTCTTGAGGACATGGACTTCGGCTCATGGCGCAGGGGGATAATTTTTGCGCCGTACTCTTTCCCCAGATACTCGGCGTGGCGCAGCATCTCCGCCTCCTCGCCCTCGCTGCGGACGAACACCGCAAGCGTCAGCGTTTCGAGCAGAAATCTGAATCTGTACCACTCCTCAAAGGTCAGCAGCATATCCGTGCCCATGGCAAGGTAAAGCTCGGCATCGGGGTACTGCTGCACTAAAAGCTCCACGGTCGAGGCGGTGTAGCTCTTGCCCTCACGGTGCAGCTCAATGTCGCTTACCTCGACATTCGGCACATCGGAAAACGCAAGTTGCGTGAGCAGCAGACGCTCGTGCGCATCGGGGCTTCCCTCGGCAAGCTCCTTGTGCGGCGGGATGTTCGCCGGGATTATCAAAAGCTTATCGGGCTCAAGCTGCTCGGATATGGTCATGGCAGCCTCAACATGGCCGCAGTGCGGCGGATTGAAGCTTCCGCCGTAGATAACAATCTTCATTTCTTCTTATCTTTTACAAGAGCTATTTTAGGCTCTTTTGTATTCTTCTTATACAAAACAAACTTACTTCCTATCGTCTGCACAGTCTCGGCATCGCATGCCTCTGCCAGTGCGTCGGCAGCCTCACGGGCTGTCAGCAGGCTGTTTTCCAGCACTCTGCCCTTTATGAGCTCTCTGGCCTTGAGCGCATCCTTGACCTGCATCAGGGTATTTTCGCTGATGCCGCCCTTGCCTATCTGGATTATCGTATCCTCTGTCATGGCAAGCCCTCTGAGCTGTGCCCTCTGCTTACTTGTCAGTGCCATTATATTCCCTCAGCTTTTTCTTAAAAATTTTGAGCGCATTTGCTCTGTGTGATATCTCGTTTTTAACTTCCGTGCCGAGCTCGGCCATACTCTTATCATAGCCTGTCGGCATGAAAACGGGGTCGTAGCCGAAGCCGCCCTCGCCCCTCGGGTTTAAAAGTATCTTTCCGGTGCACTCGCCCTCGCAGCGGATAATATCGCCGTTGGGGAAAATGCAGCAGATACTGGAGACAAACTTTGCGCTTCTGTCCTCGATTCCGTCGAGTTTTTTTAAAAGGTACTCGTACTTTTCCTTATCGCTTGCGTCGTGGCCGCCGGGGGCGTAGCGGGCGGAGTATACGCCCGGCTCGCCGTTTAAAGCGTCGACCATGAGACCGGAGTCGTCTGCAATCGCAGCGACACCGGTTGCTTCTACGACGGCGGCTGCCTTGAGATATGCGTTCTCAGCAAAGGTCGTGCCGGTCTCCTCGACCTCAAAGTCGCAGCCGGCTTCCCTCTGCGAGCAAAGCTCAATGCCCATGTCGGACAAAATTGCTTTGAGCTCACGGAGTTTTTTTGCATTGTTGCTTGCAAGTATCATTTTCACTTGAACAGCGCCTCCACAAATTCCTTGGGGTCGAACGGGATGAGGTCATCCATGCCCTCGCCCACGCCGACGAACTTGACCGGCAGGTTTAGCTCATGTGCGATGGCGAACACTATGCCGCCCTTTGCCGTACCGTCAAGCTTCGTGAGCACGATACCGGTGATGCCGGCAGTCTCAAGAAACTGCTTTGCCTGGATAAGACCGTTCTGACCGGTCGTTGCGTCGAGCACCATGAGCGTTTCGATATCTGCCTCCGGCAGCTCACGGGAGACGACACGGCTTATCTTATTAAGCTCGTTCATGAGGTTTGCTTTGTTGTGCAGTCTGCCTGCGGTGTCAATGATGATGGTGTCAGCGCCTCTGGCTTTGGCGGCGCAGATGCTGTCATACACGACGGCGGCAGGGTCGCTGCCCTCCTCGTGGCGGACGATGTCCGCACCCGAGCGCTCCGCCCAGATGTTCAGCTGCTCGCCTGCTGCGGCACGGAAGGTGTCGCCTGCGCAAAGGAGCACCTTTTTGCCGTCGGCTTTCAGTCTTGCCGAAAGCTTGCCGATGGTCGTCGTCTTGCCGACGCCGTTGACGCCGACCATGAGGATGACCGAGGGCTTGGTCTCAAGCTTGAGTGAGGTGTCCATCTCGCCGAGCATATCGTGCATGTACGAGACGAACGCTTTTTTTGCGTCTCTGCCCTTGTTTATCCTGTTGCGGTACAGGATGCGCTTATAGTCATAGAGTATCTTTGCGGTCGTCTCACCGCCGACATCGGCCATGACGAGCATTTCCTCAAGCTCGTCGTAAAAGTCCATGTCGTCCATATCGTAGTTTTGGAAGATCTCCTCGAGGTCCTCAATACTTTTGCGGGTTTTCGTCAGTCCCGAAAACATCTTATCAAAAAAGCCCATCATTGCCTCCTTATCACTGATCGTTTTCTATCGAGCGCTGTGCCTGCTCAAGGTCAAGCTCGATTATCCTCGAAACGCCCTTTTCCTGCATGGTGACGCCGTAAATGTGGTCGGCCTCCTCCATCGTGCCACGGCGGTGGGTGATGACGATGAACTGGGTCTTGGAACACATATTGCGCATATACTCGGCGTAGCGGATAACATTCGCTTCGTCAAGCGCAGCCTCTATCTCGTCCATGACGCAGAACGGCGTGGGGCGCACCTTGAGTATCGCAAAGTACAGTGCGATCGCAACGAACGCCTTTTCGCCGCCGGACAGCAGGCTAATGTTCGACACCGCCTTGCCGGGCGGCTGCACTTTAATTTCAATGCCGCATTCGAGCGGGTCGTTTTCGTCCTCGAGCGTGAGCGAGGCTTTGCCGCCGCCGAACAGTTCAAGGAAGGTCTTCCGGAAGTTTTCGTCGATGAGCTTAAACTGCTGGGTGAAGACCTCCTGCATTTCGCTCGTTACATCGTTTATTATACCCACGAGCTCGGTTTTTGCCTTCTGGATATCGTCACGCTGGCCGGTGAGGAAGTCATATCTCGTGCTGACACGCTCGTACTCCTCGATAGCGCCGATATTCGGCGTGCCGAGTGCGGATATCCTGCGGCGCAGTTCGGAAATGCCCTTGGTCTCCTTTTGCAGGTTCTCTACCGGCTGGCGCAGCTCCTGAGCCGCCGAATACGAAAGCTCGTAGTTTTCCCAGAGCTTGTCGAGTATCTGCTTTTCCTCCATATCGGCGGCATTTTTCTTGCCTTCCAAAGCCGAGCAGGTCTTTTGCAGCTCAAAAAGCTCACGGTTGCGATCCTGAGCGTCCTTATCCGCCTTGGTGCGCCTGCCTTCAAGCTCAAGACGCTTGTTTGTGATTTTGCTTATCTCGGCTCGGATGGTGTCGGCCTCAGCGAGTATCTGCTTGCGCTTTTCGAGCGCCGTTTGCAGCTTGTTTTCTATTATACTGCGCTCTGCTTCCGAGCGCTCTATCGCCTTGCGGCGTGAAAGGCTGTCGCCGGACAGAGCCTCCAAAAGCACCTTGAGCTGGTTTATGGCAAGCTCGGTCGTGCGCTTTTCGGCTTCGTTTGCGGCGATCGAGCGGTTTATCTCCGCCTGATCTTCAAGCGCCATGTCAAGCTCATAGCGCAGACCGGCAAGTGCGTTTCTCGCTTTGTCAAGCTCGGCGCTTGCGTTGTTATAGTCCGATTCGAGCTTCACTCTGCGTTTTTTAAGCTCCGTGAGCTCGTTTGCCCTTGAGAGTATGCCCGTGCCCTTTGCGGCACTGCCGCCGGTCATCGAGCCGCCGGCGTTTATGAGCTGGCCGTCAAGGCTTACGATGCGCAAGCGGTTGCCGTTTGCCTTTGACATGCGCACGGCATCGGCAAGCGTCTCGGCAACTACCGTTCTGCCGAGCAGGCTTGCGAAAATGCCGTCGTACTTCGGGTCAAAATGCACAAGGTCATACGCCACGCCGACAAAGCCGGGGTCGTTTACAGGAGCGTTTTTCATCACGCTGCCCTTTTCGGTCTCGATCGGCAGGAAGGTCGCACGGCCGGAGTCAAGGCGTTTGAGCATTTCTATCGCCTTGCGGCCGTCGTTCTGCGTGTCGATGACGATATTCTGCATCGCAGCGCCAAGGGCGGTCTCAATGGCAAGGGCGTACTCGTTATCCGCCTTGACGAGGTTTGCAACAGGACCGTGAACGCCGCTTATGTTGCCTCGTGCGGCTTCACGCATGACGGTCTTGACCGCCTTGGAAAAGCCCTCGTACTCCTTTTCCATCTCGGAAAGCATATGAATTCTTGCATCCAAGCTGCGGCAGTCGACGCTCAGGCGGTTGACCTTTTCACGAAGCTGCTCTGCTGCCGTTTCACGGCTCGACAACTTCATGCGAGCGCCGTCGAGGACATTGTTATTTGCCTTGAGCTTTTCGTCAAGCTCCTTGAGGGCTGCTGTGACCTTTGCGATGGTCGCATTGTTTTCCTCTATCTGCGCCCCTATCTCGCCGACACGGGTCTCCGCCTCGGCAATGTCCTTTTTCATGCGCTCGGCAGCTTCGATGCTGCTTGCAATGCTTGCTTTCAGTCCCGCTGCCTCGGAGTCGCACTCGGCGGCTCTGCCCTCGGTCTGCGAAAGGCGGGCTCTGGCATTCTCGGCCTCGATATCCTTTTGGCGCATGCGCTCGGATATATTGCCCGACGAGGCATACAGCGCTTCAAGACTGCGGTTTGCGTTGTCTAAATCACGCACCGCATTTTCGTAGTCACGGCTTATTGCCTCAGCCTGCGACCGCAGCTTTTCAAGCGTCGCCATCCACACGGATATCTCACGAAGTCTCAGCTCATCACGCAAAACGAGGTACTTCTTTGCCGTCTCGGACTGGCGCTTTAGCGGCTCGACCTGAAGCTCCAGCTCGTCTATCTTGTCGTTTATACGCAGGAGGTTTTCCTCCGTTTTCTGAAGCTTGCGCTCGGACTCTTCCTTGCGGCTGCGGTAGCGGGATATGCCGGCGGCCTCCTCGAACACCTCACGGCGCTCGGAGCTTTTGCTCGAAACGATCTCGGCAATTCTGCCCTGACCGATGATGGAGTAGCCGTCTCTGCCGAGGCCGGTGTCCATAAGCAGGCTGTTGATATCCTTAAGGCGCACCGCCTCACGGTTTATGTAATACTCGCTGTCGCCGCTGCGGTAATAGCGGCGGGTCAGCATGAGCTCGGTATTGTCGCAGTCAAAAATGTGCTCGGAGTTATCGATGATGAGCGAGACCTGCGCAAAACCCAATGCCCCCCTCTTCTCAGTACCGCCGAAGATGACATCCTCCATCTTGCCGCCTCGCAGAGTTTTGGAGCGCTGCTCGCCCATGACCCACAGTATGGCGTCGGAAATGTTCGATTTGCCCGAGCCGTTTGGGCCGACGATCGCAGTTATATCCTTTTCAAATGTAATTCTGGTCTTGTCCGGAAAGGACTTAAACCCCTGAATTTCCAATGCTTTTAAGTACAAATGCTCTACCTCTATTCAAAATGTGCATTATATTTTATAACATATGAGCGCCTTAATCAAGGCTAAGCAGCTGAATTTCGCCCGAATTTATGTCGGTCGGCGTAATTTTGAGTGAGCGAAGCTTAAATTGCGCAGTAAGCTCTGCTACATTGCAGCGGTGCTGGCCTATCATTTTGGACACATCGGACTTGTTGACACCGAGGACAACGCTCCCCCCCGGCTCAATACCGTCAAGTAATTGCACCGCCTTATCGAGCATCATGCGGGAGCGCACGAGCTCGCCGAGTGCCGGGTGATACGCTCCGCCCACGGCGTCGCCGCCGGAGAGATCCTCCGTCGGATTTAAGCCCATGCGTATGATGGGGATGTTTGCTTCGTCAAACAGCTTTGTTATCTTTGTGCAGACACGCACAGCGTCGGAAACGGTGTGCTCGCTGTAAGTTCCGGCTTTCCACATGTCGTAAAGCTCTGTGTCCCGCACGATGACCGTGGGGTATATCCTCACGCCGTCGGGGTGCAGGGAGATAATTTTCTTTGCCGTCTCAATACAGCTTTCGTCCGTGTCGCCGGGAAGGCCGGTCATCATTTGCAGGATGAGCTCAAAGCCCGCCTGCTTTACCATCTTCGCTGCGTCCTCGACCTCTTTTGCGGTGTGCCCTCGGTTTGAAAGCCACAGCACCTTGTCGCACAGCGACTGCGCACCGAGCTCGACCGTCTGCACCGAGTATTTTTTGAGCCGTGCAAGCGTTTCGGCGTCTATCGCATCGGGGCGGGTCGAGAGTCTTATGGAGCTTATCGTTCCGTCTTCAAGATATGGCTTTGCAGCCTCAAAAAGGGCTGTCTGCTCAGCCACGGGTATGGCTGTGAAGCTTCCTCCATAAAACGCCAATTGCCGCTTTGTCCCTTTGGGGGACAAGGCGGCTGCGTTCTCTATTGCTGCTTTGACCGTCTGCGCCGTTGCGGGCTCGGTGTGGCCGGAAATGCGTCTCTGATTGCAGAAAACGCAGTCGTTCGGACAGCCGAGGTGCGGCACGAAAACGGGTATGATACTGTTTCTTGCTGTCATTTATTTAGCTTCTTCAACGCCTGACAGGCTGCCGCCTGCTCGGCCTCCTTCTTTGTTCTGCCGCTGCCCTCGCCGATGACCTCGCCGTTAAGGCTGACGCTTGCCGAGAACACCTTTGCATGATCAGGGCCGGACTCGCCGGTGGGCGCATATGTGAGCACCTGACCGTTTTTTTGCTGTACAAGCTCTTGAAGCTCGGTCTTATAGTCGGCCGCATGGTGCGCCTCGATGCTCTCAGGGCTTAATATCATGCGCTCAATGAAGCTTTCGGGCGCAGTTATGCCGCCGTCAAGGAACATTGCGGCGATGACCGCCTCGACTGCGTCGGCGAGAATGGACGGCCTTGTCCTGCCGCCGTTTTTCTCCTCGCCGTGACCCATGCGCAGGTAACGCCCAAGGTCAAGGTCGAGCGCAACGCCGTGCAGGCTCTGCTCGCAGACAAGCTCGGCACGCAGCCTCGTCATCTTGCCCTCGGACAGCGTCGGCTGCATGGCATACAGGTGCTTTGCCGTTACAAAGCCGAGCACCGAGTCACCGAGAAACTCCAGGCGTTCGTTGCTGGAAATGCCCTCCGCCCTGTTCTCGTTTGCGTACGAGCTGTGGGTGAGCGCATTTTTCAAAAGCTCACTGTTTTTGAAGGTGTAGTTTAATTTTTTCTCAAGCTCTTTCAATTTTTACGCTTCCTCTGAGATTCGCATATAGTCAACATTTTCAACGATATCGTTTATCATGCCCGACTCGGCAAAGAGCTTTGCCTGACGGATGGCGGCGAAAAACGCCTCGTCGCCGGACGAGCCGTGCGCCTTGATAACGGGCTTGGAGATGCCCAAAAGCGCAGTTCCTCCGACCTCGTTGGGGTCGAGCTTCTTGGCGACTGCCTTGACATCCTTCTTTACGATGGCGGCTGCGAGCATGTTCTTTGCGCTTTTCTTGAACACGCCCTTTATCTCGGTGAACAGCCACTTTGCAACGCCCTCGGCGGTCTTGAGTGCGATATTGCCGGAAAAGCCGTCTGCCACGACGACATCGACGCCGCCGAAAAGCATGGTACTTGCCTCGACATTGCCGACAAAGTTTATCCTGCCGGCGTCGCTTGCGGCAGTCAAAAGCTTGTATGTCTCGTGCTGGAGCTCGCCGCCCTTGGTCTCCTCAACGCCGATGTTGAGCAGTCCGACACGGGGGTTGTCGATATTCATGATGCGCTTTGCATAAAAGCTGCCCATGTATGCAAACTGGAGCAGGTACTCGGGAGTGCACTCGGCATTTGCGCCGCAGTCGATGAGCATAAGGCCGTTTTCGCAACTCGGGAAAACGGGCGCCATTGCCGCACGGCGAACACCGTGGACACGCTTGACGATAAGCGTTGCGCCGGTGAGCAGAGCTCCGGTCGAGCCTGCCGACACCATTGCGTCGCCCTCGCCGTTTTTAAGCATCGTAAGCCCCACCGCCATTGAGGAATTTTTCTTGCGGCGGACTGCGGTACTGGGGTCGTCGTGCATCGTGATGACCTCGGGCGTATCGACGATGTCTATATTCTTGCGGTCAACGCCCTCAAGGCATCTTTCTATATCGTCCTTGCGGCCGACAAGGCAAAGCTCAACGCCCAGCCTGTCTCTTGCGAGCACTGCGCCCTTTACTATGGCTTCCGGTGCGTTATCGCCGCCCATTGCGTCAACGATTATTTTCACTGCTGAAGACCTCCTTCTCCATTAGCTGATCTATGATTTTAAGCGATCTTGCGGAGATCTCCGCATTTTTATTCCTCTTGCCCTTGACCTTGTGGTCGAGCGGGGTGATGATGCCGAAGTTTATATTCATCGGCTGGAAGTCGCCGACGCTGCCGCCGGAAATGTACAGTCCCAGTGCGCCTATCGCAGTCTCCTGCGGGAAGTTCACCGGCTCAAGGTCGAGTAGCCTTGCGGCGGTCTCGATACCGACAAGCATACCGGAGGCGGCAGATTCCACATAGCCCTCAACGCCGGTCATCTGTCCGGCAAAGCTGATGCGGGGGTCGGACTTCAGTCTGTAGTATCGGTCGAGCAGCTGCGGCGAGTTTAGATAGGTATTGCGGTGCATAACACCGTAGCGGACAAATTCGGCGTTTTTCAGCGCCGGTATCATAGAAAATACACGCTTCTGCTCGCCCCATGTAAGGTGCGTCTGGAAGCCGACGAGGTTGTATATCGTGCCGTCGGCATTATCACGCCGAAGCTGCACAACGGCGTAATTATCCTTGCCCGTTCTCGGGTCACGCAGGCCGACGGGCTTTAAAGGACCAAACCGCAGCGTTTCCTCGCCTCGGCGAGCCATGACCTCAACGGGCATGCAGCCTTCGAACACCCCGCCGTCGTCAAAGCCGTGGACGGGTGCTTCCTTTGCCGAAACGAGCTCCTTTACGAACGCCTTGTACTCCTCCTCGTTCATCGGGCAGTTTACATAATCCGCCGTGCCCTTGTCGTAGCGGGAGGCGAAAAACGCACTGTCCATGTCGACGCTCTCAAGCGTCACGATGGGGGCAACGGCATCGTAAAAGTGAAGTCCCGTGCAGTTGCAAAGCTTCTCGAGCTTCTCGGCAAGTGCGTCACTCGTGAGAGGGCCGGTCGCAACAACAAGCTCGCCCTCGGGGAAGTCGGTCGCTTCCTCGGGCACAAGCTCAATGTTCGGGCAGGACTTTATCTTATCGGTGATGTACCTCGAAAAGCCCTCACGGTCAACGGCGAGCGCACCGCCGGCAGCGACACGGTTAGCGTCGGCACTTTCCATTATGAGCGAGCCTATCTTGCGCATCTCCGCCTTTAAAAGGCCGACGGCATTTGTAAGCTCATCGCTGCGCAGGGAGTTTGAGCACACGAGCTCGGCAAAATATTCCGATGTGTGCGCCGGGGTCATCTTATTCGGCTTCATTTCATAAAGCCTTACCTCAATGCCCCGCTTTGCAAGCTGCCATGCACATTCGCAGCCTGCAAGCCCGGCGCCGAGTACCGTGACTTTTTTCATAAACGCTTATTCCTTGGCTTTCTTTGTACTTGTCTTTTTCTTTGCGGCGGGCTTTTTGTCGTCCGACTTTGCCGCCGTCTTTTTCTTATAGCCCCGCTTTTCCTCGGGGACGAATTCCGAACATTCCTCGTTGATGCAGAAGGCTTTTTTCTGACCCTTGCCGCTGGGCTTGAACAGGGTCTTGCCGCAGCTCGGGCAGAAGTCCTTTGTGGGGACATACCATGTCATGAAGCCGCAGTCTGCACCACGCTCGCAGGCATAGAAGGTGTAGCCCTTTTTGGAGGTGCGCTTGAGTATCCTGCTGCCGCACTTGGGGCATTTGCCGGGCATCTCGATGACGAGCGGCTTTGTGAAGCTGCACTCGGGATACGCAGGGCATGCGAGGAATCTGCCGAACTTGCCGGATTTTACGACCATCTGCTTGCCGCAGATATCACAGTATTCGTCGCTGAGCTCGTCGGGAACTTTGATCCTAACGCCCTCGAGCGCCTTTTCGGCATTTTCAAGCTCAACGGAGAAATCGCCGTAGAACTCATGCAAAAGCTCTTTCCAATAAAGCTTGCCGGACTCGACGCTGTCGAGCTCCTCCTCCATGTGGTTTGTAAACTTAAGGTCGACGATGTCGGGGAAGCGCTCCATCATGAGTTCCGTGACCACAACGCCGAGATTTGTCGGCTTAAGGTACTTGCCGTCCTTCACGACATACTCGTGCGAGGTTATCGTCGAAATGGTCGGTGCATAGGTCGACGGTCTGCCGATGCCCTTTTCCTCCATCGCACGGATGAGGGTAGCCTCGGTATAGCGTGCCGGCGGCTGGGTGAACTGCTGCTCGGGCAGCATCTTTTCGAGATACACCCGCTCGTCTGCCTGAAGGTCGGGCAGCTTCTTGCGCAGCTCGTCCGATTCCTCGTCCTTGCTCTCCTCGTACACGGCGGTGTAGCCTGCAAACTTGAGCTCCGAGTAGTTCGAGCGGAAAATGTGCCCGTTTGACTCAACATCGACGACGACATTATCGTACACCGAGTTTGCCATCTGGCAGGCGGTGAAGCGACCCCATATAAGGCGGTAGAGCCTGTACTGCTCGGGGGTGAGATCCTTGCGCACACGCTCGGGCGTGAGCTCGATATTCGTCGGGCGGATGGCCTCGTGCGCATCCTGTGCGCCGGATTTGGTCTTGTAAACACGGAACGAGCCGTGGTAATACTCCTTGCCGTAGCGCTCGATGATGAAATTCTTTGCCGCAATGAGCGCCTCGTCGGAAAGGCGCAGAGAGTCGGTACGCATATAGGTGATTAGACCTACCGTGCCCTGCCCTGCGATATCAACGCCTTCATAAAGCTGCTGGGCAACGGACATGGTGCGTCTCGGGGTCATGCCCAAGCGGCGGGATGCCTCCTGCTGGAGGGTGGAGGTTATAAACGGAGGCGAGGGGCTGCGGTGCTTTTTGCCGCGCTTGACGGTCTTGATGACAAACGGCTCATCCTGCGTTTCGGCGATGACGGCATTGACCTCGTCCTCGTTATGCAGCTCAAGCTTCTTGTCGCCCTTGCCGTAGTAGCGTGCGGTGAACTCGGCGTCGGTCTCGTCGCAGTTTAAAACAGCGTCGAGCAGCCAGTACTCCTCACGCTCGAAGCCCTCGATCTCTTTCTCACGGTCGACGACCATTCTTGTTGCGACCGACTGGACACGGCCTGCCGAAAGGCCACGCTTTATCTTCTTCCAAAGCAGCGGAGACAGCTTGTAGCCGACAAGGCGGTCAAGAAGCCGTCTTGCCTGCTGGGCATCGACAAGGTCCTTGTCGATATCACGGGGATTGCCCACGCTCTCGGTTACTACTCTTTTGGTTATCTCGTTAAAGGTCACTCGCCTTGCCTTGTCGTCAGGCAGAGCAAGCAGTTCCTTTAAATGCCACGATATTGCCTCACCCTCACGGTCAGGGTCGGTTGCGAGATAAACGGTCTTAGCGCTCTTGCTGAGCTTTTTGAGGGTGTCTATAACATCCTTGTGGTCCTTGACCGGGATGTACTTCGGCTCAAAATCGTTCTCTATATCGATACCCAGCGTGCTCTTGGGCAGATCACGCAGGTGTCCCATGGATGCAACGACCTTATAGTCGTCGCCCAGATATTTCTCAATGGTCTTCGCCTTTGCAGGTGATTCGACAATTACCAAATTCTTTTTTGCACTTGGCATTCAGCTGTCCTCACTTCGTTTTATATTCAATGTAAAGCGTTTGCCCGATTGCTGACTGACACAGCCCTTAAGCTGCAAAAGCGTCAGGTCCGCAAGCACCTTTGCCGGAGAAAGATGCGTGCGCTCGATTATCTCATCGACCTGCATCGCTTCCCTGTCCATAGCCGACACGATGCTCAGCTGCGACGGGCTCAGACTCTCCAGTTGTTTCTTCAAGTCAATATATTCCGTGCTATCGGGCTTGTCAATGACTTTTTTGTTATCTTTGTGTGTTTTTTCTGTTTTGACAAGCTCGCTTTGCTCGGGCTTAACGCATGTTCCGGGTATCCGCTCGGTCGAGCGCTTGATCTTTTCGGGATAGAGCTTTGCAAACTCGCTCATCACATCCCAGCCCTCGGTGACGGGCTTTGCGCCGTCTTTTAGCATCGCATTCGTGCCTGCGCAGTTTTCGCAATCGGCGTTGCCGGGCACGGCAAATATCTCCTTACCCTGCTCTACCGCTTCGTCGACAAACAGCTTCGTTCCGCTTTTAAACGGAGCTTCGACGACCACAACGCCTATCGAAAGTCCGGCGGCAATGCGATTTCTTGCACGGAAGAATTGGCGGTGTACTCCCGCTCCGGGCGGGTATTCGCTTATGAGCGCTCCCCTGACGGCGAGCTCCTCTGCCATTTTGCCACGGGCAAGCTCGTGCGGAACGCCGAGAACTCCGATGCATTTGCCGTCGGCGATAAGTGTGCCCTCTGCGCCGGCAGCGTCTATACCCTTGGTGAGCCCCGATATGACGACACCGCCGCACTTTGCTATCTCAAAGCCGAGCTTGCGCCCCATCTTGATACCGTAGGGGCTTGCGTTTCTTGTGCCGATAACGGCTATGGCGGGCTCCTCATCTATCTTGGGAAGTCTGCCCTTTACATAGATGATATGCGGCGGGGCGTAGATGTTCTTCAGTCTTACCGGATAGCGTGGGTCATCTATGGAGATGACCTCGATATTCTGCATTTTGCAGCGGTCTATCGTGCGCAGAGCCGAGGAAATGTCACGCTTTTCGAGCGTTTCCGCTCCCTCGGAGTGTCTGCCGAGAAGCTTCGTTATCTCACCCCTGGGTGCTTCATACATTGCCTCGGGGCTTCCGTAGTGCTTGAGAAGAACGGCCTTCGCCCTCGGGCTGAGCTTTGCCGAGGTCGACAGCCAAAGCCAGTATTCGATAGAAGCCACGCCGTTCCCTCCTTTATCTTGACATCTCCCACATGATCACCGACGCTGCGACCGCAGCATTGAGTGACTCCGACTCCGGATTCATGGGGATTATAATTTCGCCGCCGCAAATGTCCAGAAGCGCCTTTGAAAGTCCCCTGCCCTCGCTGCCTATCGCAACGGCGGCACGGTGAATTTCAATATTTCGCAGGTCGGCGGCCTTATCGCTGAGCGCCGCACCGAAAAGCGGCAAAGCCTGCTTTTGCGTAAACTCGTCAAGCTCATGTATGCTCATTGTGAGCACCCGCTGGCGGAATATCGCACCCATGCTCGCCCGCACGGTCTTGGGGTTATATAGGTCTGCGCACGCTCCGACGAGTATGACAGCATCAATGTTAAAGGCATTTGCCGTCCGTATGACCGTGCCGACATTGCCGGGGTCTTGGAGGTTTTCAAGAACTATCACTCGTTCAAGCTTAAGCTCCCCGTCCCGCTCGGGCATCTTCACGGTGAACACCGGGCCGCCGCTCGACTTTAAGGGCGAAGCGTACTCAAAAAGCTCGGCAGGGGCTGTATACTGCGAAACCGTGTCGGGAAGCTCTATCTTCTCGGCTTTCTCTTTCCAGAGCACGCAGCCGAGCTGCGCTCCGTAACCGAGCGCCTCACGCAGAGTCTTTATCCCGTCGCAGACATACTCGCCGCAGCCGTAGCGGTACTCCCTATCGCTCGCTATAGAGCGCAGGTGGTATATTATTCTGTTTTTTCTCGAAGTTATATTTTCCATAAAGAACATAATACATCACATAATCAGGCTTTGTCAAACGATTGCCTACATTATTTAAATATAGTCAACATTTCGGCAAAAAGAATTTTGTAACTTGTTGTATTATTTTGATGACAAGCTGTTTTAATTGTGGTAAGATGTTCTATACCCCATCCCGAGAGGAGGAAGTTAAGATCAAACTCGTAAGCTCAAAATCCAGCAGAACACCTCAGGCAAAGGCAGAAAGCGAGACAAAGCGCCGCCCCGAGCCGGAGGTCGAAGATATCGAACCCAAAAAGCAGAAAAAGAAAAAGGTCAAGAAAAAACGCAGCTGGAAGAAAAGACTCGTTACATTCTTCTGCGTTATCGCTTTCCTTGCGGCATCGTATTTCTTCGTAGTTTACACAAACATTTCGTTTATCAAAAACCTGCGTGATGCGTATATCGAGACGGCAATGTCCACGATGACGCACCAGTGGCTGGCAGAGTGGTTTTTCCCGCAGTCGGTCATAGACGAGGTCATGAACCGCATGCACGCCGCCGAGGACAAGCAGGTCGGCATCGAAAGCAAGTGGAAGGATGACCCCATCGAAAAGGCGAACAACGACTTCTACGCAATGTTCGATGAGATAGACAAGGCCTCGCTCGAAAGCTATCTCAACGAGCACCCCGAATGCAAGCGAGCAAACCTCATGGAGCTGGACATCAACGAAGCCGGCATAGATGACGACGGCACAACGATAACCACAACACAGGGCGATCAGGTGCTTGCGATAAGCGGCAAGCATAAGCTCATGCTCGTGCGTGTCAAGGGCTCGGGCTATCAGGGCGTTTTGGCGATACTCAAGGACGCTAGTGACCTCAGATGCTGCCCGGCTCAGTATCTTGGCTCTATCGGCGAGGTTTTGGAGAGTCTTGTTCCCCGCTGCAACGGCGTTTTAGGCATCAACGGCAGCGGCTTTTCCGACTGGAACGGTGTAGGCAACGGCGGCAAGCTCAAGGGCTACGCCATGTGCAGCGGCACGGAGTACGGTTCGCACTTTACCGACAGCCGCAAGCGTTTGGAGCTTCGTGACGATAACAAGATATACATAGTCGACGCCAAAAACGAGACCACCCCGGGCACGAGAGACGCAGTTGAGTTCAGACCCGCACTTATAATTGACGGTGTTCCGCTCGTTGACGAGCTTTCGGGCTTCATGTCCATCCAGCCCCGCTGCGTCGTCGGTCAGTCCAAGGACGGCGATGTTTTGATGCTCGTCGTTGAGGGCCGACTGGTCGGCCGCTCGCTCGGCATCGGGCTTCCCGAGTGCACGAAGATAATGCAGCGTTATGACGCATATCAGGCCATGAACATGGACGGCGGCACGAGCGCAGTTATGTGGTACGACGGCGAGTATGTCACCAAGTGCTCTAACCCCGCCATCACCTGCCGCTACCTGCCCAACTCCTGGGTCTACGGCTACGCAGCGTAATACAACATAAAAAAGAGTACGGTCGCTGACCGTACTCTTTTTCAGCGTGTCAAAAAGTCTTGTGACTTTTTTGCACGCTTCAAAACACGCCACATTTTTTGTGAAGCGCAGCTTCACAAAAAATCTCGCTACGCTCGTCAAAAAGCCTTAACAGGCATTTTTGATGGCTATAATCCAACTTGAGGCGGGACCTTGTCCCCCTCACACTCCCCCTGCTGCGTATTGGATTTTACTCGTTGCGCTTATTTTTCCTAGTTCTTTGACAGTCTGAAAAAAGAGTACGGTCGCTGACCGTACTCTTTTTTGTTATTTAAGCAGGTTTGTCATGCTGCGGACGCTTATGCCGAGCGTCGAGATGTTATGCAGCAGCGCAGAGGTCGCAGGCGGCAGAACGCCGAATGCACCGAGTGCTATCAATGTGCCGTTGAAGCCCAGAACAAAGCGGTAGTTGCCGTTTATTCTGCCCAGCAGCGCATTAGATATCTCTTTAAGCGTTGCAAGCTCGAACAGGTCGTCTGCGGCTATGGTGATATCGGCAATTTCCCTTGCAATTGCTGCGCCGTCGCTTATCGCTATACCGACATCGGCAGCCGACAGCGCCGGGGAGTCGTTTATGCCGTCGCCTATCATGATGACCTTCTTGCCTGCCGCCTTCTCCTGCTCGACAAAGCGAGCCTTGTCCTCGGGCAGGACCTCGGCATAGAACTCGTCAACGCCAACCTGCCGTGCAATGGCTGCGGCGGTGCGCTCGTTATCGCCCGTCATCATGACGGCTTTCTTAATGCCGAGCTTACGCAGGCGATTGAGCACCTCGGAGGCCTCCTCACGCAGAGGATCGGCAATGCAGATAACGCCCGACAGCTCCCCGCCGATGGCAAGATACAGGTGCGAATACTGTTCGGGCAGAGTATCGAATTTCTCCTGCTCGTCGGCAGGAATGGTGCAGCCCTCGTCCTCAAACACGAAGTGGTGGCTGCCGATGACGACCTTTTTGCCGTTTATGCGGCTTGCTATGCCGTGCGCCACGACATACTCGACCTCGGAGTGCATCTCGTCATGGGCGATGCCCTGACGCACAGCCTCCTTGACGACGGCGTTTGCCATAGAATGGGGGTAATGCTCCTCCAAGCATGCGGCGATGCGCAGGACGCTTTCGGTGTCCCTGCCGCCGAAGGGCACGACATCCGCAACGGTCGGCACGGCGTGGGTCAGCGTGCCGGTCTTATCAAAGACGACGGTGTCGGCTTTTGCGACAGCTTCAAGGTACTTGCCGCCCTTGACGGTGATGTGATATCCGCCGCACTCTCGCATAGCCGAAAGCACCGCAAGCGGCATGGAAAGCTTGAGTGCGCAAGAAAAATCGACCATTAGGATGGACACCGCACGGGTCAAATTGCGGGTCAGCAGATATGTCACCACCGTTCCGGCAAGGCTATACGGCACGAGCTTATCGGCAAGCGCCAGAGCACGGTTTTCGGTAGTAGACTTGAGCTTTTCCGAGCTTTCTATCATGCTGACTATCTGGTCATATCGGCTTGAGCCCTGCATCTGCTCGACGGCTATGACGCACTCGCCCTCCTCGACGACCGTGCCGGCATAGACGACAGAGCCGACGCTTTTTGCAACGGCGATAGACTCGCCCGTGAGCGATGCCTGATTGACGCTCGCCTCGCCCTCGGTTATTCTGCCGTCAAGCGGGATGACATTGCCGGTGTGGACGCAGATAAGGTCGCCGGTCCTTACATCGCTTATGGGCACGAGCACCTCGGTTTCGCCGGTCTTGAGCCAAACTCTGTCGACATTCAGCGACATGCATCTTGCAAGATCGCTAAGCGACTTCTTGCGTGTCCACTCCTCCAAAAGCTCGCCGAGCTTGAGCAGGAACATGACGGAGCTTGCCGTGCCGAAGTCACGGCGCAGTATCGACACACCAATCGACAGTGCGTCGAGCACCTCGACCTCGATCTTCTTATTGAATACGCAGCGCAGGCCACGCCATATGTACCGCACGGAGTGCACCGCCGTGCGTATCTGACGCAGCGGCACGGGAAGCAGCAGCTTGCGGGCTATACGGCCGAGGGCCAGGCTTGCCAGCTTATCCTGATAATAGCGATTTAAAGAACGGCTGCTGTTTTCAAGCGTGGACTTTTCCATCGTCGAGTAGTCGTACTTAAACGCACGGATGCCGTCAATGACAGCGAGCCTGTCGCCGGTATAGTGAACTATCATATTGCAGGTGCGCTCGTGGACGGTCGCCTGCCTTACCCCGGGCAGTCTTGAGATATACTCCTCTAGCTGGTCTGCCTCCTCAAGCGTCATGTTGCACTGAGGCGCTTGCAGGCGCAGTCTGCCCTTGGTCTCGTGGATAATTTTAAATTTCATTGCTGATCTCCTAAAAGCATAAGCCGCCCTGACGGACGGCCTAAGCTGACGAAAGTCACTCTGCGGTGTCGCTCATTTCGGCGCTGCGCTCTTCCTCTGCACGAGCCTCGTTGATGCTCTTAGCACCGGCAAGGATATCACTGCAATCGTCCTGAAAATTGGTAGCAGTCTGCATGACACAATCCTTCATGCGGAGAGCAGCTGCCGTTACATGAGTGTAGAGAGTTTTGGCGTCACGGCTCGTGAGGATCTTGATGCCGGCAGTACCGAAAAGTACGCCGCCTGCAAACAAACCTACTTCTTCCCAATCAACTTTCATGGTCTTTCTCCTTTTTTATAAAGATTTTGACATTAACAGAATATCGTATGAGTGACTCCGCTGTTAAGAGGGTCACTCATACTTTTAGCATATCACGATTGATGCTTCAGACTTGATACATCGGTCAGGGGTCTGGTGCTTGATACATCCGATTTAAAGTCTCCGCAGTTTTTTTGGCAAGAGCAGCCGTTAGGGCAGCCGATGCACTTGACTCCGTGTTTCTTTTGCTTGTGGATATACAGCACAGCCAAGCCAACGATCAATGCAACAACTAAAATTACAAGAATGTTATCCATAGTAACTGCTCCTGATTGATTTTTTATTACTTACTCAGAGCGTACTCTGCTGTCAGGCTCTTGTTGGTCTTTCTGATCATCATGCTGATGATGAAGGCGAACACAAGAACAGCGATAAGGCCGGGTACGAAGCCGGCACCGATAGATCCTGTGGTGATAAGAGTACCGATCTGGTATACGAGGAATGCAACGGTGAAGCCGGTTGCGAACTGAAGGCCGACGCCGCCCCAGAACCACTTGCGGTCGTTGATCTCGGAGTGCATTGCACCGAGAGCTGCGAAGCAAGGAGGAGTGTAGAGGTTGAACATCAGGTATGCAAGAGCTGCAACCTTGGTGATGGCGAATACGCCTGCGACCTCTGCGCCTGCGCCCTGCATGAGCTCGAGGGAATCGGTGTCGATGAGGTTCTCAAGGCCGACAAAGCAGACAGCCAGAGTACCGACGACATTTTCCTTTGCGATGAAACCGGTAACAGCTGCGGCTGCGAGCTGCCACGAAACAACGCCCACGATGGGAACGAGCAGGTAAGCAAACGGGCCTGCGATGGATGCAAGGATCGAGTCGCTTGCGACATCCGCAACCTCAAAGTTCCAGTTGAAGGTCTGCATGACCTGAACAACGGTGTTGCAAACAAGGATGATGGTGAATGCCTTGACGATGAAGGCCCAGCCACGGTTGAGCATATCGATGCATGCACGCTTGAGGGAGGGAACTTTGTACTCAGGCAGCTCAATGATGAAGAAGGACTTGCGGTGCTTGTAGCCGACGATCTTGTTTACAAGAAGTGCGCCGAGGAGGATGAGTGCGATACCGACGAAGTACATCAAAGTACCGACCCATGATGCATCGGCGAAGAATGCGCCTGCAAACAGGGAGATAACAGGGAGCTTTGCGCCGCAGGGCATGAAGGTGGTCAGCATTGCGGTGGCACGACGCTCACGCTCGTTGCGGATGGTACGGCAGGCCATGATGCCCGGGATGCCGCAGCCGGTGCCGATGACGAAGGGGATGACAGACTTGCCGGACAGACCGACCTTCTTGAAGATGGGGTCGAGAACGACAGTTGCACGAGCCATGTAGCCGCAGTCCTCAAGCAGGGAGATCAGGAAGTACATGACCATGACCAGGGGCAGGAAGCCGACAACTGCGCTTACGCCGCCGATGATACCGTCAACAAGCAGAGCCTGAAGGATAGGTGCGGAGTTCTCAACGAGGCCGCCGACCCATTCCTGGAAGCTTCCAAGCCAGGCAACGAGGTAATCTGCGATCCAAGGACCTACCCAACCCTGGGAGATCTGGAATACGAGGAACATTACGCCTGCGAAAATGATAAGGCCAGCAATGGGGTGAGTCAGAACTGCATCGATCTTATCCTGTGCGTTCTTATCCTTAGTCTGAACCTTACGGGTCTCGACGGAAGAGACGATCTTGTCAACAAAAGCGAAACGCTTTCTGTCCGCTTCCTCAACGACCTTCTTATCGGTCAGGTCGATATTGCCCTGATGGTAGGGAGCGGCCTGCTCCTTGCCGTTAAGAGCGGCAGCGGCAGCGACAACATCCTTAAGACCGTCGCCGGTGGTAGAGGTGGTGTCGAATACGGGGCAGCCGAGCTTCTCGGACAGCTTCTTGACATCGATCTTGGTGCCCTTCTTCTCGTTGAGGTCGTGCTTATTCAGTGCAACGACAACGGGAACACCGAGCTCGAGCAGCTGGGTGGTGAAGAACAGCGAACGGCTCAGATTGGTAGCATCGACGATGTTGATGATGGCATCGGGGTTCTCATTTCTTACATAAGAACTTGTTATGCTCTCCTCCGAGGTAAACGGCGACATGGAATATGCGCCGGGCAGATCGACTGCGATCAGCTCAGCATCACCGGCAAAATTCTTTTTGATGAGTGCTTCTTTCTTGTCAATGGTAACGCCTGCCCAGTTGCCGACTTTCTCGTTGCGGCCGGTCAAGGCATTGTACATGGTCGTCTTACCACTGTTAGGATTGCCTGCAAAAGCAATTCTCATTTAGGTTTCCTCCTATTCCCTTTACTATTCTGTCAGATCTTCCTTATGTAGTTTTGTTAGCTCAAGCTAACCGCAGGGCAAAAAGACGGACCATTTGGTCCTGACTATTGCGTTATCAAACAACAATAGCCTCGGCCAGCTGGTCGTCGATGCTGTATCTACCGTCTTTTACCGAAACCGTGCAGCTGCCCCTTCTGCGGGCAACAACGGTTATCGGCTCGCCGCTGTAGCAGCCGAGTGAGAACAGGAAAGCGTCAAGCTCCTCATCATCAGTGTCGATGCGCTGAATGATGTACTCCTTACCTTCTTCTGCTTTCGTCAAATTCATAAGATATCACCTGATCCAGATTCTCTTTTGGTTGCGCAAGGGTAACTTAAAAACAACAAATAAATTAGCTCACGCTAACCGTGTCTTATACTAGCAGTAGTGTGTTGATTTGTCAAGCTTTTTTTACAGATTTTTTTGCATTTTTACATTGTCTGAAAATGGGCTTGACAAAGCAAAGTCAAATGTATTATCATTCTCGTTAGCCGGAGGTAACAAAATCTTTTCGAGCGCTTCCGACCGCAGTTTCTCTTTATGATGCGTGAAAGGAGTTCGTTATGGGAAACGGTACTGAAAATGCTATAATTATTGCTGTTATATTGATCATCGTCGTGCTTGGCCTTCTGCGTGCCAAAAAGCACTTCTCGGGCGGCGGCTGCTGCGAGACCGGGAGCAAGACCATCCGCACGCACAAGGAGCTTACCGAGCCCGTCATCGGCACAAAAGTTTTGACCGTTGAGGGCATGACCTGCGAAAATTGCCAGGCAAGGGTCGAGAATGCGATAAACCACTATAACGCCGTTGTCTGCAAGGTCGATCTCAAGAAAAAGACAGCGACGGTTTCGTTCAGCCAGCCTATCGAGGATTCCGTCCTCAAGGAGGCGGTTGAAAAGCTCGGCTACACCGTCACGGATATCCGCTGAGCTTTGCCTTGAAAATTCTGAGGATTTGTGTTATGCTATTTAAATGAAGAAGGTGTTTAAAATGGCATTACAGGAATCCGGGGAAATGTATCTTGAAACGATATATGTTTTGTCCCAGAAAAGCCGCTTCGTCCGTGCGATAGATGTCGGCGAATACATGGGCTATTCCAAGCCCAGCGTCAGCCGTGCCGTCGGTATTCTGAAAAACGGCGGATTTATCACCGTTGACAAGGACGGGTTTATCACATTGACCGAGACAGGTCTTGAGCGTGCAACGACCATCTATGAGCGGCACACGGTTTTGACTGCGATGCTTGTCGGCCTAGGTGTCGATGAGGAGACCGCCGCTGCCGACGCCTGTCGGATGGAGCATGTGATAAGCGACAAATCGTTCCAAGCTATAAAAACTCACATCGGAAAATAAAAAATGAGATGCATTAAGTTGCATCTCATTTTTTATTCCAATACTTAAGCTTCGGCAGCATTGCGGACATGTATGCTCTCACCTGCTCGGGCGGGAAGCTTTCGTTTGACATGTGCTCTGCGCAAAAATCAATGAGCGTACCCATGTCGGTGTATGTATACTTCCCGTCGGTGTAGCACCACTTGCAAAAATCCTCGTTGAACTCGCCGTCGGGCTCTCGGCTCGTGGTCTCGTCCTCGAGCGGCATCCCGCAGCACTGGCACACCAGCTTGTGCGGCGAGCCCAAAAGAGTGTTTATCGTCACATTGAAAAGCTTCGACAGCAGCTTTAAGGTCTCCGTATTCGGGGTCGTCTCCCCTGTTTCCCAGCGTGACACCGCCTGACGGGTGACGAACACTCTCTCGGCCAGTTCGTCCTGCGAAAGTCCCATTTTCGTGCGCAGATCAAGTATAACATTTTTAGTTTCCATTCATATCACCTCGGAAATATTATAGCAGGCAGCGCCTTGCCTGAAAAGCAACCTTCTGTTGCTATTTCAGCGCTCACGCCGCTCGGCAAAGTAAATGCCCCGATCCTTGAGCATTTCCGGAATGTCGTAAACGCTTTTGCCGTCGGTGTCTATCCTTGAGCACTCGCCGTAGTGTTCCTCGGAGAATGTCTGCCATGCGGTCACGAGCGGCTCTGTGCGCTCGATGCCGTGCGTCTCGAAAAAGCCGTCGTACAGGTCTTTGTTGTGCGTGTAGATGTCAACGACATTGTACTTTCCCGTCATTATCTCGTCCCTTGAATCGTGGCAGCCGAAGCCGAACTCGGCCATACCGTCGTTTATCAGGAGCTTTGCCGTTTTTTCGAGTATGGCAAGCGCCGTTTCCTGCGTGCAGCCGTCAATGTAGTAAATGTCCTTGTGGAGGCACTCCACCTCCCCCGGGGCTGTCTCGGTTTCGTATTTGAAGTTCGTCGGCAGCTCCAGGATAAAAAACATCGGCTCGTTGTGGAGGGAGATAAAATGCGCAATCACCTGCTCTATCTTGTCCGCATCCACATTCGCATGAAACCACGGCTCGTCGTATGAATACCCCTCGCTGAGCTTTTCGGGAAACGGTACAGTGCAGCCCTGTTTGAGCTTCAGCATATCAAATACCTGCCTTTCGAATCAGTTCCTGTATCCTCTTTGCTATTGCAGTACATTCATCTAAACTCTCAGTAAAACCTGTCTCAAACGCTTCCGAGAAAACCTCGTAGATCATCACGCCGTCTTTTTCTGCATCATTTTGAAATTTTGACGCTATCTCCCTGCTCTCGATATCGTATTCGTCCGGCGGGGTGCAAGCCAGTAGTTCTATCGGATCCCACTTGTCAATTTCCTTTTTTATGATATCAAAATTCATTTTTTATCCTCCTGTTTGCACCATTTCATAGTCTCGCAGTCCAAGAAAAGCTCGAACTCTTTATCCCACGACATGAACTCGCAGCAGTGCATTTTTAAGGTGCTGCCCGTCCAACCGACGAAGCGTAGATCATCGGGCTGGATTGGAGTGTCGATGGGCTGCAAATCTTTTATCTTGCTATTTGTGAAAACTTTCAATGCATACCCGTCGGTGACGAATATGTCGCCATGCGGGCTGACGGTCATGTCCATATACTGCGGCTGAGCCTCGAAGTCGACGAGCTCGGCTGTTTTTATGTCCAAAACATACATGTAGTCCGAGGTCAAGACGACAGCTATGCCGAGCTTTTCGGACAGCGAAACTCCCCTGTACTCGCCTCTGAACTCGCCGCACCACACGCCGTTTTCGCCGTCAAATTTTATCCATGTCCAGTCGCTTGAGTTCCACGGGCTTTGTATGTCGTAAATTTTCTCGGTGAACTCCCCCGAACACGGCTGCTCGATATGCTCTGCACCCAAAATCACGCTCTCGTCTCCTTGCGGTTTACATAACATATAGATCAATTTCAATGGTAGCGTTCAAATAGTCTGCCATATCAAGAAAATCTCTTTCAAAATACAATGCGGGTTTACTGTTGCCGTCAAAAGACGGGACGATGTCGAAAACGACCGTTCCGCCGTTTTCGTCGCAGATCCTTTTGATATCCGGCAGTTTAGGCGATATCATTCCCATCAGCTCATTCAATACAACGCCCAAGTCGCTTTCTTCTTTTTCTTCCGTTTTCAGCGTCCAAAAGCCCTCGATCGGCTTGTTTGTCAAAGGCGAAATTCGTGTTTCTTTGCGAGATTTACATTCAGTCGGGGTAATTCCCAAACGCTTTGTGATCGAGTGCACATCGAAATCATTATCAAAAATCAAGTGCATCTCCGCATAAATCGTACAGTTATCGCTCACGGATTATCCTCTCCCTGTTTTCAGTCCATTTTCCCGCTTCCATTATATAGGCAACCGGCGGTCAAGTCAAGTCACCCCTGCCGCTCACGCTGCTTCCAGCAGATGAAGCCGTACATGTCGTTTATAAAGAAGATAGCAAAGTTGACGGCGACGGGGATGTACGCCGTGTCCTGCATGGACGCAAGCACCCACATCACGATGAGAACGAGGTCGTTTGCCGCATAGCCGAGGGCGTAGTACGACGAGCGCAGCATCGTCAGCGACGCCGCCAAAAAGCTGGTCGTGACGGAAACGGTGCTTATCACGAGGTTTGGCGTGTCGAGGGCTTTTAAGATGAAGTAAAACACGAGCGTCACCGCAGCCGTGAACACCGCAAGGAGCGCAAAATGCTTGGCACGCAGCTTCGCAATGGCGACCTCGTGCCCGCTTTTGGCCGGATTTTTCAGCCATGTGACCGTCGACCACACCGCCATGGGCAGCGTCATGCCGAGGTAGGTGATCATCTCGCCCCAATAGCGAAAGCGCCACGAGATGATGCCGTAGAGAATGCTGAAAAACACTATAAGTATCTGCGCCCACACATTGCCCTTTGCTGCAAAAATGAGTGCGGTCACACCGATGCTCACCGCAAGCAGCGTCAGCAGGTCGAGCTTATCTCCAACGGCATTTGATATTATAACGATGGTGAGCGACGCTATCCACAGCACCCATTCTCGTTTTGTCAGACTCTTTATCGGGTTTGTAAGCACGGTAAACCCCCTAAAAAAGCGCCAGCGTTTTCCCTCTTCTAAGACCTAACGACGGAAAATCTGACGCTTATCAGCTCCACCCGGTGGCGAAGCTGCGCAGTTATATTATCTATGTTGCCGACATTGTACGATATCAAAACACACTTGTCAAGAGCGGCGGATATGTGCGATGTTTATAGTCACTGTTGAGACTTCAATACCAGTTCTTGAAATTTTTTATCATATATTCCTCAAAATCTTTCCAATACACTTCAAATGAATCTAAATCTTCATTGGTCATTCTCTCAACATGCCCCATATTTCCCAAGTATGTCAATTGCTTTTTGGGTATTACTCTTGATGATGTGTTAAGCAGAGTTAATAAATACTGTTTTTTTCTGTTGGGATTCTTTTCATAAACCTCCGGTACATAGAATTGCGGAACAAATTCCGAATCTCTTAGTTCTGTGATATCTGCCAACTCGGTATCAAGTCTTTTGTAAAAATACACCTCGGGCACGATATGTCCCGGATACCATGTTCCTTCGCCAACCTTAACAAAGTACACATATTTCTTATAAAAACCGTTTTCCTTTGCATGCTCGCTGTTGAACTGATAGGCGAAGACATCACCGTATTTCCACTCGCATTTATAAAGACGGTACTGTGATATTTTTTTCTCGGGAGGTTGAGGGGAGTTCAGCTTTTGTTGCAGCTCCTTCAACACCTTTTCCCTTACTATCGCTCCCTTTGGATTTTCTTCTTTCCAAATAAACAGGTCTCCGCCCTTTTCGATCCATGCGAGCGCCTGATCTCTTACTTCCGGCATTAACCTTCCCAAATTCCACTGAGTATCCGCCAAAGCAAACCAGAAAGCCGGTGCGACGGAGGCATCGTCAAGCTCGGAAGAATAGTCATCGATCAGCTGATTCGTAATTTGCTGGACGGTTTTCCCTCTTCGCAAATCATCGAAGCTATCCTTAACATCAAGAGCAACATCATCTTGGTATAATTTTGGTCCCCAAGCGCCCATATTCTCATCTCCTTAATTTTCGGTCCAATGTTTGTGATAATTTTACCATTATTCTCCGATTTCGTCAATATAGAAAAAGAGCAGATAGGCAAACGCCTATCTGCTCTGGGGTTATTTTACTTTTATGCCGTCGATTTTCAAGACAGTAATGGATTCGCCACCGCACATATACCTAATGTCGTCTAGCAACTGTTTTTCCTGCTCAAGACCATATTCCTTATCCTCAATGTAGTACGATTTGTCGAAAAACTTCCATCCATCTTGCTCACAATCTGAGCTTGCTCCAATTGTGATAATATCGGTAGAGGTTTTAATATCGATTTCAATGATATCCGATTCCCTAAGCATTTTTAATATCTCATCAAGAGTATACTGTTTACCTTTGAGATTTGACCTACTCATTTTCATTTTTTGTTTTTCTTTTTCGTCCGAAATTGTGGACAAAACCATTGAAATGCCAATAACAGACTTCCAAAACAAAAATAATAGGACAGCCAAAAAAATGAGTGAAAGCAAATTATCATACCCTTGATAAGTAATAAGTTGATTATCCGTAATCCCCAACCAAATGTAAATTTTTTTGCGATTAAAAATAACCAAGCCCATAAAAAGCGTTGCTGTTAATTCTGTTAGTGGCTTTTTTATGGAAGCAAGAGTGTTGCCTTTTTTCGTTATTTTCATTTTTGGTGTCATTCTCCTTCATCGGGTGTACTTCCACTGTTTTGCCGTATTGTAAAACATAGAAAATATATTTCCAAAAGCTGAAGTAGCAACGCCCTTGCCAAACACTTTCAAAGACATTCTTTTTGCCGTCCCATTTTTTAATCGCGTTAATCCGGATTTATACACAGATGCCCAGTTATTACTACCTGAGGTGAACCTTTTGATGTTTACAGAATCCCCAAGCTTACCGAAATATGCCCCAATAGTTGCTTCACATACCGATTCAGCCGCAATGTCACTCCAAGTTCTATTGGTTTCGGATTTTTGTAAAGCGCCGGTGGTGAAAGTTGAAACAAAGCCCGAGGCCGCACCAGCAGCAGTTGCGTTTTTAGTAGCAGCATAAACAGCCCCTCCAGCTGCTCCACCAACAGCCGCTCCTACATAAGTCTGCCAACTGCTAAGCGAAAGCTTTCCAGTTAGTGCACTAGTCATTACATCACTTAAAACTTGGCACGCAAGGCTGCTCACTGCACCAACAGCCGCACCAACTGCGAGATGCACCAAATCACCTGTGGGGTCAGAGCCGACTGTCGGGCGATTCTCGCAGTATGCGAACATATTAGCACTCAGAGCACCGCTTATATCGGTAGATGCAAAAGCGTCGGCGTTGATGAAGCGACCTACTTCGGGGTCATAGTAGCGTGTTTGCAGATAGTACAGGCTGGTCTCGGTATCGTAGTAGTAACCACGGTAACGGAACGGGTTGAGAGTGCCTACCGAGTTTGCGGTGGTATCCTTAAGCTCCATGAGCTTGCCCCAAGCATCGTAGGTGTAGGTTACGACGAGCTTGCCGGTGGAGGCATCGGCAAGGGCTATTACATCGCCTTGTACATTGTAGATGTAATAGTAAAAATTATTCTTTCCGTCGGCCATACCGACACGGTTGCCTTGCTGGTCGTAGAAGAAGCTCAGGGTCGTGCTGCCGGTTTTCTGGGCGAGGATTTGCGTGCCGTTGAGCAGGTACTTGGTCGTAGTCGAGCCTACGGTTTTGCTCGTGCGGATGCCCTCGGAATCGTAGGTGTAGCTAAGGCTTGTGCCGTCCTTGCTTGCGCTTGCAAGCTGTCTGCCCTGCCAAGACATTGTCCAGCCGCGGTAAGCGGTCGGATTGCCAATTGAATCGTACTCTATCGCTTGACCGTCATAGGATGTCAGCAGGTCGTGCCATGAGCTGTCGGAATAGCCGTATGTTACCGTCTTTATTGTGCCGTTTTCTTTATTGTATTCCGTCTTGGAAAGGATATTTCCGGCGGCATCATAAGCATAGGTGAACTTCTTATTCAGCGTTGCGGAATCGTGCGCCGTAAGCTGGTTCTTGCTGTCGTAGGTATAGCTTTCCCTGACAGGCTTGGTCGCGTCAGTTGTCCAAACGCACTCGCTCAGGATATTGCCGGCTTTATCGTAGGTGTACCAGCGGTCGTGCGTAGACAAATCGCCGGAAGTGAAGGTATAGTCTATACCCCTGACTGTGCCGGTCGTGCGGATTTTATCGCTTGTCCCTTTATCGCTTGTCCAATCAAGGTAGCTGTACGAGGTGTTTATCTTTGTTCCACTGCTCGGGAGCGTATAGGTCTTGAACTTGAGCCGTGTAAGCTCGTCATAGTTATTCTCGACCACATACGCAGAGTTAGCGCCGAACTTGACGGTCAAGGGCAGATTGTCCCTTGACGAGTAGCCAAAGTACACATCCCTGCGCTGTCCGTTAAACTTATAGTGCAGCTGCGTGGACTTATCCACATTATCGTAAGAGGTCTTAATATAGCTGCCGTCGTCACCCAGTTGAGCATATAGGCATTACGCCTATCGCTCGTTAGTATGTTTCCTTTTTGGAATATTTATAAAAGGCAAACGCTAAACCGGCAAAGAATGTCATAGCAACCACGCATGCAATCTTTGTGGGTTTTGATGTTTCATGCATCATCCTATTGTAATCACTCAAAGATAGTATTTCTGTTCCGTCGCTTTCTAAAGAAACAATTGATACAAACTCGGCTTTGTTCAACAGCTGCTCTGCTTCCAGCTTCCCAATTCTGACGGATATCCTATCGCCTTGTTTTATTGCAAGCAGTTTATCTGCATCCAGTCTACGGCGCAGCTCCGCCGGAATCCAAAAGGTATTAGAATACTCTTTGGTGTAAATTGTGAAATCAGCCACATCATTGGCGTTGCCCTCTGACTTTGTCGAAATAACAGTGACAACATACAATGAGGTGTTTTCATTCGTCTGATTTTCATAAGTACATACTATGTATAAGAGCACTGTAAAGGCAACTGCAAGTACCAAGCTGACAACGGTTAAGGTCTTAAATATTTTTTTCTTTTCTTCATAAGAATTATTCTCCCACTCAGCGTTTTAACAGCTCGTAAACTCGCTCGGGTTCATCAGACGCACGATACTCACCGTCAAAGTATTTACGCACGGTATATTGAATTGGAGCATCTCCGTTGTAAATGAGGTCGTACCGCTGACTTTGCAGCAGTCCTATTGCGCTCGTGTATATATTCATAAAGCAGGTAACAAGACGCTGACCATCGTATATATATCTTTCGCTCTCTATCGACGCGCAGAATACATTATCGCCCTGCCCAACAAGCGCCGCGTATTCGTACAGTGTGATAAGCCCGCTATCGTAACTACATTCCGACATACCGCTTATATGTGGCATATGCATCATATCCGCAAGGATAGTTGACTGTGTTCCCCCGTCTTTTTTATCAATGATCTCACACTGGGTGTAGTACATTTGACCCTGCTCGAGAGTGTACTTATTCACCAAGGTCATTTCATTGCTTTCGTTAAAATAATACTCGTAAACAGCATCTGACTTTGACGGGAGCTTGCTTATCAATCTGCCTCTTTTGCAACCGCCAATCACTTTGTCTTTTATGGGGCTGGGGCAATAATATCCTCTGTGTATCGTCCCGCCTCCTCGTGAAAGTTCACGGCGCTTTGCACTAGATTCTGTTTTAGAGATTACTGAAGAAAAGTCCGCAGTAGAGGACCTGCACAGTTCCTCGTAGCATTTAGCTTTCTCCGAATAATACTCTTTTTCCCTCGTGAAGTTGGCCATTTAAAATGGCGCCCCCTCTCCTGCGGCGAGCAATATTCCCTTAATAATTACAAGTGTAGATTCAACATTTCTTTTTTTGTCAAAGTATGATCTGCCGAGATTGTACGCGTTAGGTATCACATAATTTATAAAATTGTAGTACGCCTGAGTGTGTAATCTTCTATGGAGAGAAGTTGGCAGATATACAGTGTTTATGCTTGAATCAAGATCAATTCCCAATTGCAATAAAATTAGTCTGGTTTTTGCAGCACGATGGTCGTTCTTCGGAACTATGTGATGCAACTCCAGTTGAGTTTTATATTTAGGTACGGCCTTAGTTTTTGAATAGCTTTTTTCGATGTCTTCAAACAGAGTCCCATCTTGAATTGGAATTTCACATATGGGTGGATTCAATGCAACTGTGCTGTGTGATATACAATCAGCTATTTGAATACCAATGTCAAATATAAATACAGTTGCACAGAGGCTTAGCATTATTTCTTCAACTGCAGAGTAGACCAATATGACTAATAACGGATTTTTTCCTCCATCATCTTTATATGCTATTGGGCAGTTATAGCAGTAAGAAAACAGATTGATTCCGTTAATGTTAGCAGTAAATTGTCCATCCGCATTGATGAACCTACCCGTCTCGGCGTCGTAATAGCGGCTATTTAGGTAATACAGGCCACTCTCACTGTCGTAGTAATAGCCACGGTAGCGAAAGGGGTTATCTGTGCCGATGGTGGAGCCGGTGGCATTCTTTACGGTGCATTTGCCCCAGGCGTCGTAGGTGTAGGTGGCGGCGAGCTTGCCGGTTTGTCCGTCGGCAAGGGCTATTACATCGCCTTGGAGGTTGTAGATGTAATAATAGAAGTGGTTGCCGCTGTCCGCCATGGCGACACGGTTGCCCTGCTGGTCGTAGAAGAAGCTGGTTGTTATACCGTTTGTCGTCTGGGCAAGTATCTGCGTTCCGTTGAGCAGGTACTTGGTAGTAGTCGAGCCCACGGTCTTGCTCGTGCGGATGCCCTCGGAATCGTAGGTGAAGGTAACTGTTTTTTCCTTTACCGCTTTTGTAAGCTGCCTACCCTGCCATGCCCAACTCATCACAGGAAGTGATTAAATTATGCTTTTATTCTACTATTATCACCCGATTTCGTCAACATAGAAAAACACCCCATTTCTTATTTCAAGTATTATACCATACTTGTCTAACAAATGGGGTGCAGTTCATCACGCCTATCTGCTCCGGGTTGTAGTATGCTTTAACATCTAGAAAGCAATAGTATTTACAACATTTATAACACGCCTAATCTAGATACATCGCTATGCCAATATCTGCGTTTAATTCACCGGCAAAGGCTAAGAAATCGCTTGTGATATAAATTTCGGGAAGTTCGTCAGAGTCCGCAGTAATAGTTACCTCGAATGTAGCACACAGCCCTCGGCTCTCACACAATTCTTTGATAACATTTTTCTTTCCTATGAGCATGAGCCTCATTTCATTAAGACGGTCATCTATGCTGAGCGCTTCAACCTTCGGCAACTCAAAAAGCCAGTATGTTGGCTTCACCGTCCCATTTTTTAATATTTCCTGTTTTTGTGTCCGAACAGGTTCAATTTCTAGTTTTGCCGTTACCTCATCAAGGTCAAAGTCCTTATAGTCCTCGCCTGTGACAAATAGTTTTACACCTATTAATGGTATTCTTCTTGATTCAACCATTGTTTACTTCCCCTATTTAATGAATATATCGGTTGCTACTTCAATCGCCTTTTCAATACCAATTAGTATAATTTCTCCCGTTTTTTTATCCCTAAACATGTTGAATTTCGAACCATTATTCGGTACGAATGCTTCTTTGAATTGTTCTGCATTCTCACATCCGGCTTCTTGCGCCCATTTATTTGCAATTTTACCTTTTGGCTTGACATAGTCTTTTCCTTTGCGAGAGTTCGAAGAAGTACCAGATTTGCCATTTTCCATGGAGGCACATACAGTTGACACCGCCATTGTTGTTACTCCGACAGCAACAGTAGTGCTCGCAGCCATTGAGAAAGCTCCTGCGCTAACGCCCACTCCTGCAAGCAACAGCGCTCCACCGCCAGTAGACGCAACCGCAAGGGCAAACAAACCTACAGCTGCTACTGCAAGTCCAAATCTAGCAACATCTCTCCAGCTTTCTCCATTTTGATCACTTCGCATAACAGGATTATTCTGACAATATGCATACATATTTGTAGTCAATACGCTATCCTGATCAGTAACAATATGTGCGTCCGCATTGATGAAGCGGTCTACTTCGGGGTCATAGTAACGAGACTGGAGGTAGTATAGACTAGTTTCCGTATCGTAGTAGTAACCACGGTAGCGGAAGGGGTTTTGAGTGCCTACCGAATTTGCGGTGTTATCCTTAAGCTCTACGATCTTACCCCACGCATCATAAGTATATGTGGCTGCAAGTTTGCCGGTAGATGCATCGGCGAGGGCTATTACATCGCCTTGGAGGTTGTAGATGTAATAATAGAAGTGGTTGCCGCTGTCCGCCATGGCGACACGGTTGCCTTGCTGGTCGTAGAAGAAGCACAGGGTCTTGCTGCCGGTTTTCTGGGCGAGAATTTGCGTACCATTGAGCAGGTACTTGGTTGTAGTCGAGCCTACGGTTTTGCTCGTGCGGATGCCTTCGGAATCGTAGGTGTAACTAAGGGTCGTTCCACCTTTTTCCGCCGTTGTAAGCTGCCTGCCCTGCCATGTCCAACTCATCACAGGAAGTGATTAAATCATGCTTTTATCCTACCATTATCCCCAGATTTCGTCAACATTTAAAAAGAGCAGATAGGCGTTTGCCTATCTGCTCTAGGTGGTTAGTTTCGCTTTTACACGAAGAAAACAGTCCATTGTGTCTCCTCAAAAATCCTTATCCACCGGCAGGAGCGGCCAGACTGTGTACAGGTCGCAGTCGATGTGGTCATCGGTCAGCGAAGTGCCGAACAAGTCATCGTCGGACATGAAATCCGTCATTTTTACCTGTGGGTTATTGCCGTTGCCGAGCACGACCACAAGCACGCCGTCGTTCACCGTTATGCAGTGTCCGTGCATTTTCGATGCGGTGCTCGTGCCGGTGTTGTATTTTTCGAGCGCCCGCCACTCATCGAATGTCGCATTGCTTTTTTGCAGCTCATCGAGCGTTTTGGCCATGGCGTCATGCCCCACGACCTCATCCAAAATGAGACACTTTACTATCTCGAAGCTGTCGGAGTCAAAGAACACGAACGCCCTTGAGCCGTCGTCAAACAGCAGCACCGCATAGGGTTTGTATGACTGCCTGTACTCCTGCGGGGCACGCACGCACTCGGCCTTGAATCGCTCGGCAAGCTCCTTGAGCGTGTCAAATCGACACACGCCGTTTTCATCGACCAGCGTGTCTTTGAGCTCGCTGTCGTACACCTCGCTCACCAACTCCTGCGCCGGTGTGGTGTTGTCGTATAGTATTCCAACTTCATTCATTCTTAATAAAATCCAGACTATCAACAAGCCAACAGGGATTATCAACAGCAAAATACGGTATTTTTTCATGATGCCACCTCAGCTGTATATCACGAAGAAAACCGTGTTACACGCTTTTCCACATGAGTTTTTGTCAGTCCCAATCCACGAGTTTCCATCAAAAAGCACTTGATTATACCTAGATGGATTACTTCCAGGCTTGTCAGCCCAAGAGCCATCTGACAAACGAACTGCAAAATGATAATCTGTATAATCGCCATAAAACCAGTTTGATGAAGGAATGGTATATCCGGCAATCAATGTACAGCCTTCAGGCACATTACCTACTTGATCATAATTGTAATAGGTGCTATATTTCAAATTAGCCGATCTCAAATCAGTCTCTACACCTTTTTTCAAATCATTCACGCTCGAAATATTGCCATTTCCTCCGCCATATGACTGTCTATATCCCGGATCGACAAAGCAATCTGGAGTGTTCATACCTGCATAAGACAAAGCATACTGATAACAGTTTTGCCTTTCATTCTTACAGTCAATATAATCGGATGGTGGTTTTGAAGTGCTCTTTGACGAGCACCCTGACAGCGAAGCAACTATACCTACGACCAAAGCGACTCCTAATAGCACACCCCAAAAGTGTCCCGTAGGGTCATCCCGCATGACGGGGTTGTTTTCGCAGTATGCGAACATATTATAACCGAGAACGCCCTCGTTTAGCTGGCCGTCAGCAGAGATAAACCTGCCGGTGTCGGGGTCGTAGTAGCGTGTTTGCAGGTAGTACAGACTTGTTTCCGTATCGTAGTAGTAACCTCTATAGCGGAAGGGGTTTTGAGTGCCGACGGAGTTTGCAGTGGTGTCATTTACGGAAAGGACTTTACCCCATGCGTCGTAGGTGTAGGTTACGACGAGCTTGCCGGTGGAGGCATCGGCGAGGGCTATTACATCGCCTTGGAGATTATAGATGTAATAATAAAAGTGGTTGCTACTGTCCGCCATGGCGACACGGTTGCCTTGCTGGTCGTAGAAGAAGCTGGTGGTTATGCCGTTTGTCGTCTGGGCGAGGATCTGAGTTCCGTTGAGCAGGTACTTGGTAGTAGTCGAGCCCACGGTCTTGCTCGTGCGGATGCCTTCAGAATCGTAAGTAAAGGTAACTGTTTTATCCTTTACCGCTTTTGTAAGCTGCCTACCCTGCCATGTCATACCCCAGCCACGGTAAAGTGTCGGGTTGCCAATGGCATCATACTCAATGCTCTCATTGCCGTATGATGTCAGCTCATCCTTCCATGCGGAATTGCCGTAGGTGTAGTTGACCGTTTTGGTTGCCGTTTTGCCCGTAAGATCGCCGGTCGTGTAGGCATATATCTTCTTGGCAGTTATATTGCCGCCTGCATCGTATGCGTAGGTTATGGTGCAGTTTTGCGTGACGGAGTCATGCCGGACAAGCTGATTCTTAGCATCATAGGTATACTTCTCACGCAGCGGCTTTGTGGTGTCGGAAGTCCAGACATTTTCGCTCGTAATGTTCCCGACGCCGTCATATTCATACCAACGGTCGTAGGTGGATAAGCCGCCGGAGACATATGCGTAGTCTATGCCACGAACTGTGCCCGTTGTGCGGTTTTCCGTTGAGGTCCAGTCAACATAGCCATATGAAGCACTAACTTTGTTATCCACGCCCGGGACGGCGTAAGTCCGGGTCTTGAGGCGGGTCAGGTCGTCGTAGGTGTTCTCGACGATGTACTTCGAGCTCGGGCCGAACTTCACATTCAGCGGCAAGTTATCCTTGTCGGAATAGTTGAAGTAGACATCCCGAGGCTGACTGCCGGTTTTGTAGTGCAGGTCGGTAGACTTGTCAAGCTTGTCATACGATGTCTTGACATAGCTGCCGTCTGCACCGCTGACCTGCAAGAGTCTGCCGATGTCATCGTAAAGGTACTCAAGCACTCGGCCGCTTGACTCGGTGTAGCGGGCGAGATTGCCGTCGGCGTTGTAGGTCCACCAGAACTTTGTAGTCCCATTGTACGACCGTGAGGTCTCCCTGTCAAGGGAATCGTATGCGTGACCGACTGTGAAGCCGTTGCCGTAGGTCTGCTGCGTCAGCAGGCCGTTGTTAGACTTATAGGTATTCGTCACGAGCGTTTGGTTGCCGACCTTGACCTCGGTGTTATTGCCCCACTTGTCGTAAACAAAGTTGTATGTGGGACTGCTGCCCGGGGACTTGATGCTCGTGAGCTGACCGTTGTTTTTGTAGGTGTAGGTAACCGTTGAGCCGCCCGTGGCGACCTTTTTCATGCGGTCGGTATTCCCGTCATAGGTGTAGCTCGTGGTCTTGCTGTTTGCATCTGTGACGCTTGTGAGCGTGCCTTTGTAGGTGTCGTAGGTATAGGTCGTTGCATGGCCACGGTCGGTGTAGGACTTCGACAGGTAATTTCCGCCGCTTGCGTAGGTAGTATCCTGCTTTATGTACTTTGCGTAGCCGGACTTCTCGACCTTCGTGCTTGTGAGGTTGCCGCTTCCGTCGTAGGTGAAGCTGTTCTTCACGCCCGAGGACTCGGAGGTGGCGCTGAGCATACGGTGCTTGTAGGTGTCGGAGTAGGTGAACTTATACGCCTTATTGTCCGCCGTGGTCAGCTTGGTCATGTCGCTGGCGTTATTGTAATTATAGCTTTCGTGGCGTCCGGCGTTGTCCTTGGCGCTTATGAGGTTGCCGTCATCGTCATAGGTGTAGCTCGTGCCGCACTCGTCGATGTTCATCTTGATGCGGTCGAAGTTTGCACCGTTGGCGTTTTGGTAATAGCAGCAGCGCAGGTATACATAGTCTACCGTCTTGCTGCCCGGGTCTTTTACGCCCACCGTGCCTGAGGCGTACTGCCAGCCTGCGGCGTTAAAAAGAGCAGATAGGCGTTTGCCTATCTGCTCTGGGTGGTTATTCTATGTTTCGTTCACCGCCGCTGAATTCTAGCACTTTTTCGTAGGTTTCGTCATCGATGTATCTGATTGAAATGACACGACGAGTTTCGAGAAGCCTATGGATAATAATGTGATACCGTTTATATTCCAAATACGGCACTTTTGAAAACAGCATCACATGGTTTCCTGAATTCCCGGTGCGATAAGGCAAATCAGGCGTATCAATGCAGTCTCCAATGTACTTCATTTCCTCCCAAGGAATAAATGTGATGAATCGCTTGAATATCGTTCGAGTGACGCCGTGCCCGTCGATTTGATATTGCGTATACGCTTCAAACGCCAGCACTATAAGACAAACGATCCAGAAGCCTATCATAAATATTGATGCGGTCTTCGGCTCGTCAGGCTCTGCCCATCCAGCCCACACAAAGATCCAGTCAACGAAGCAAATCGGCAATAACGCTATAAGCGCTATTGCTTTTTGTTTTATATCATCTGGTGCACCTATTATCAATTTCTCATCCATAGTCAAGCTCCTAAAGCGTGAATCTTCACTTCTCGGTGAGAATTCGCAGGCGCTTTATTTCGTGCACCGCCAAAAAACACTTTCATAAGTTTCTTGCGAACCACACTTAGTCCAGACAAGCACATGGTTATGAAGCCAGAAGTTATGCTTTCAGCCGCAGCAGTAGAAGCACATTTCTTTGCGCCGCCAGTGACTGCCTCACCGGCTTTGCCAGCTATCGTATCGATTATAAGTGTCTCGCCAGCATTTACAGCAGCTTCTTCAAGAGTTCCTCCTCGATTTAGTGTATCAACAAACGATCGTCCCGTTTCAAATAAAGTAGCTGCTGTTTTCACTGCTTTAGCTTCAAACAAATTAGTAGCAAACCCAATGCCAAAGCCAATCAGCGCATCTGTCGCCACAACCTTAAAGTCAAGTTGCTCACCACTTTCCGCTGCATCAAATACGGAGCACATGATGCTGACACCTGCATTGATAAATCCACCGACTATTGCCGCGGGGAAACATATATCTCCTTTATCGTCTTTGTGTTGTATCGGATTATTGTTGCAGTAGGCAAACATGTTGTTGCCTATCACACCTTGACCTGTTGTTGTGTACTTGTCAGGGGATATGAATCTGCCAGTATCGGGGTCGTAATAGCGGCTATTCAGATAGTACAGGCTGGTTTCAGTGTCGTAATAATAGCCCTTATAGCGGAAGGGGTTTTGCGTGCCAATTGTGTATCCGCTGGCGTTGGTGACCGTACATTTACCCCATGCATCATAAGTGTATGTGGCTGCCAGTTTGCCGGTGGAGGCATCGGCGAGGGCTATTACATCGCCTTGGAGGTTGTAGATGTAATAATAGAAATGGTTGCTGCTGTCCGCCATGGCGACACGGTTGCCCTGCTGGTCGTAGAAGAAGCTTGTGGTTATGCCGTTGGTCGTCTGGGCGAGAATCTGCGTACCGTTGAGCAGGTACTTGGTCGTGGTCGAGCCCACGGTCTTGCTTGTGCGGATGCCTTCGGAATCGTAGGTAAAGGTAAGTGTTTTATCCTTTTCAGCCTTTACAAGCTGCCTACCCTGCCAAGTCATGCCCCAGCCACGGTAAAGCTCCGGGTTGCCGATCTCGTCATACTCGATGCGCTCACCATTATATGCGGTCAGCTCATCTTTCCATGCGTCGTTGCCGTAGGTGTAATTGACCGTTTCGGTTGCCGTCTTACCGTCGAGGCTGCCGGTCGTATACGCATAAATCTTCTTGGAAGTTATATTGCCGCCTGCATCGTATGCGTAGGTGTAGGTAGCCTTTAATGTTGCGGAGTCGTGACGGACAAGCTGGTTCTTGGCATCGTAGCTGTAGCTCTCACGCAGCGGCTTTGTGGCATCGGAAGTCCAGACATTTTCGCTCGTAATATTCCCGACGCCGTCATATTCATACCAACGGTCGTAGGTGGATAAGCCACCGGAAACATAGGTATAGTCTATGCCACGGACCGTGCCGGTCGTGCGTTTTTCCGTTGAGGTCCAGTCGATATACCCATAAGAGGCGCTGAGCTTGCTGCTTGTGCCCGGGATGGCATAAGTTTGGGTCTTGAGGCGGGTCAGGTCGTCGTAAGTGTTCTCGACGATGTACTTCGAGCTCGGGCCGAACTTGACATTCAGCGGCAGGTTATCCTTATCGGAATAGTTGAAGTAGACATCCCGAGGCTGGCTGCCGGTCTTGTAGTGCAGGTCGGTAGATTTGTCGAGCTTGTCATACGAGGTCTTGACATAGCTGCCGTCTGCGCCGCTGACCTGGAGAAGCCTGCCGATGTCATCGTAAAGGTACTCAAGCACTCGGCCGCTCGACTCGGAGTAGCGGGCGAGATTGCCGTCGGCATTGTAAGTCCAATAGAACTTCGTAGTTCCATTGTACGACCTTGAGGTCTCCCTGTCAAGGGAATCGTAGTTGTGGCCGACCTTGAAGCCGTTGCCGTACTCCTGCTGCGTCAACAGGCCGTTGTTCGACTTATAGGTGTTAGTCACGAGAGACTGGTCGCCGACCTTGACTTCGGTGTTGTTGCCCCACTTGTCATAAACAAAATTGTAGGTGGGACTGCTGCCCGGGGACTGTATGCTCGTGAGCTGTCCCTTGTCATTGTATGCGTAGGAGACCTCTGAGCCGCCCGTGGCGACCTTTTTCATGCGGTCGGTATTCCCGCGTCATAGGTGTAGGTCGTAACGCCGCCCTTGGCGTCTGTGACGCTTGTGAGCGTGCCTTTATAGGTGTTGTATTGTTGCCTGCGGCGTTAAAAAGAGCAGATAGGCGTTTGCCTATCTGCTCTGGGGGTTATTCTATGCTAAAACAACTTTTCCCTCACGAAATATGAGATTATCATAATTCCCGCACTAATAAACGCTCCATTAAATATGCCGTCGGTATCCAACGGGAAGTTGATGCTCTTTAGCAAATTGTTGCCCTTAACATAACCAAAAAATTCACAATAATAAAAATATAAACTAAAAACCAGTAGGATAACAAGTGATACTATACTTATCACAAGCAGAGCGCATTTAACAAATTCTCTCATTTTAATCTGTACTCCCTATCCACTCCTCTTTGCGCAGGATCATCACTAAAAATAGATATCGTTGTTTCCACCCATGCATACGCAGCAAATCCATATGCAGTTACCATCCCTAATGGCTTTGCTGATCCTGCAAAGAAACTTTTTATATTACTTTTAAAATTACTTTTTGAAACAGGGTTGTTAAAAAAAGCATCCTTAGCAAATGCGGCAGTAGTTGTACCCGCTTTTGTTGCACTTGGCATTAGTATTTTAGCGCCATTATCGAAAACGGCATCAATAACATCAGTTGCAACTTGACCACCGCTCTTGTTTTTGCCTCCAGCATTTGCATTGCTGCCACTGCTACCACCTCCGCTGGAGCTGCTACTTTTACCGCCAGTGCCTTTAGATTTTTTGGCTTGAAGAACAGACACTTCAGTTGCCCTTGCACTAATTGATAAAGCGCAAGAAATCACAGCAACTCCCGCAACAGATCCTGCTCCAAAAGTTGACACGGTAACTGCAACAGCCGCCACAACAGCCACGGCCGTAACCGCAATAGCAGTTGCTTTTAGAACTGTACTCCACTTTGGCCAATGCCCACTCTCATCTGACATATTGACCGGGTTATTCTCGCAATATGCGAACATATTATAACCGAGAACACCCTCGTTTAGCTGACCATCAGCGGATATGAATCTACCGGTATCGGGGTCATAATAGCGAGACTGTAGGTAATACAGGCTAGTCTCAGTATCGTAGTAGTAACCACGGTAGCGGAAGGGGTTTTGAGTGCCGATAGAGTTTGCGGTGGTATCCTTGAGCTCCACGAGCTTGCCCCATGCGTCGTAGGTGTAGGTTACGACGAGCTTGCCGGTGGCGGCGTCGGCGAGGGCTATTACATCGCCTTGGAGATTGTAGATGTAATAATAGAAATGGTTGCTGCTGTCCGCCATGGCGACACGGTTGCCTTGCTGGTCGTAGAAGAAACTTGTGGTTATTCCTTTTGTCGTCTGGGCAAGAATTTGCGTTCCGTTGAGCAGGTACTTGGTCGTAGTCGAGCCTACGGTTTTGCTGGTACGGATACCCTCGGAGTCGTAGGTGAAGCTCAGATTTGTGCCGTTCTTCCCTGCGCTCTTGAGCTGGCGTCCTTCCCAGCCCATTGTCCAGCCACGGTAAGTAGTGGGGTTGCCGATGGCATCGTAGACTATGCTTTCACCATTGTATGATGTAAGCTCATCTCCCCATGCGGAGTTGCCGTAGGTGTAATTGATGGTTTCGGTTGCCGTTTTGCCGTCAAGGCTGCCGGTCGTATACGCATAAATCTTCTTGGCAGTTATATTGCCGCCTGCATCGTAGCTGTAAGTTATGGTGCAATTCTGCGTGACCGAATCGTGACGGACTAACTGATTCTTAGAATCGTAGCTGTAGCTCTCACGCAGCGGCTTTGTGGCATCGGAAGTCCAGACATTTTCGCTCGTAATATTCCCGACGCCGTCATATTCATACCAACGGTCGTAGGTGGATAAGCCGCCGGAGACATATGCGTAGTCTATGCCACGAACTGTGCCCGTTGTGCGGTTTTCCGTTGAGGTCCAGTCAACATAGCCATATGAAGCACTAACTTTGTTATCCACGCCCGGGACGGCGTAAGTCCGGGTCTTGAGGCGGGTCAGGTCGTCGTAGCTGTTCTCGACGATGTACTTCGAGCTCGGGCCGAACTTGACATTGAGCGGCAGGTTATCCTTGTCGGAGTAATTGAAGTAAACATCCCGGGGCTGGCTGCCGGTCTTATAGTGCAACTCGGTGGACTTATCGAGCTTGTCATACGATGTCTTGACATAGCTGCCGTCTGCGCCGCTGACCTGCAAGAGTCTGCCTATGTCATCGTAGAGATACTCAAGCACTCGACCGCTTGACTCGGTATAACGGGCAAGGTTGCCGTCGGCGTTGTAAGTCCAATAGAACTTTGTAGCTCCATTGTACGACCTTGAGGTCTCCCTGTCAAGGGAATCGTATGCATGGCCGACTTTGAACTTGTTTCCGTACTCCTGCTGCGTCAACAGGCCGTTGTTCGACTTATAGGTGTTAGTCACGAGAGACTGGTCGCCGACCTTGACTTCGGTGTTGTTGCCCCACTTGTCATAAACAAAATTGTAGGTGGGACTGCTGCCCGGGGACTGTATGCTCGTGAGCTGTCCCTTGTCATTGTATGCGTAGGAGACCTCTGAGCCGCCCGTGGCGACCTTTTTCATGCGGTCGGTATTCCCGTCATAGGTGTAGCTCGTAACGCCGCCTCTGGCGTCTGTGACGCTTGTGAGCGTGCCTTTATAGGTGTTGTAACTGTTGCCTGCGGCGTTAAAAAGAGCAGATAGGCGTGATGCCTATCTGCTCTGAATAATGATAAAGTTGAAGTTCATCTAGTAAAGCGATATTACTTGGTGGATATGCTCGCACATTAAATTAATTCTGTCTCTATGCCTATAATTTTGCTTAACTCGCTGTATCTAACAGTAATCATATAGCCGTCTTTCGTGCAATGCGTCGAGGTTTTGGGAAAATCGTTTCTGCCGGCATTCAAAAAAGCATAATCGCCATCGGGATCTATTTTTTTTACGGAATCCACCGATTCGCCTATAGATAGTAATGCAAAATCATCTTTTTTTAGTTGTGTGTTGTAAATACGCCCAAAAAGGCTGTTCCCGGACTCATCAAATAGCACAACGCAGACACCATCATCTCCCAGATACGACGCTCGGTAGAGGCCATCTACTTTTCTTAGGCATTCAATGGGGTAAACCTCGTTCAGTTCATCTATGGAGCCTCGAAAATCCGCAATATCATTCAGTTGCGAGCTTTCATAAACATTTGAGGATAGTTCTATAATGCTCTCGTCTAATAACGACAATTCAACATTCATTTCATCTCCCCCATTTCCACATGCACAAAGCAAATTGATAAGTACAAAGGCGATTAATATTAGTGCACATCCAAATCTATGCATAAACCTCTCACCTTCCCACAGCATAATAAATAATTGGGCTATCATAATACGGAACGCCACCTAATGTCCAAGGAATTGTATTCGGTGTCATACCGGGATCCCAAAGCACTGACGCACCTCCATACCCATGTTTTTCTGCCCACTGACCCGTGTTAGTTTGCCTCATGAAATGATAATCATACAACAGCTCGCCAGTAGATGGGTTATATGCCCACGGCTTTGTTCCAACCCGTAAAGCGATTTTGAATTCATTGTCATATACCTTTGATGATGGTCCCCCAATTTTTCGAACTGAGTATCCCTTTGCTTTCAAATCTGCTTCAACAGACTTTCCAACATCTTTTACATCGCCCCAGTTTGACGGAGTTCGTCCACTAGCCCCACCCGGCTGCTCGTTAGTCGACGAACCTATTGCGTAGGCATAGCAGTTCGGTGAATCTTCGTCGTCGCTGCCGGGCATATCAACATAAGGCTGAGCCGATCCGACATCCGATGTAGGTTGTGACGAACAGCCCGAAATGGTAACAGCACAAACAATCGCAGTTGCAATAAACAACAACGCAGTAACAAAGAACTTACCACTAGGGTCAAACCTATTTACTGGATTGTTACCGCAGTAGGCAAATGTATTAGAATTAAGTGGACCGCCTATATTAGTTGATGCAAATCCGTCTGCGGAGATGAATCTGCCAGTATCGGGGTCGTAATAGCGGCTATTCAGATAGTACAGGCTGGTTTCAGTGTCGTAATAATAGCC
>CAKTQR010000002.1 GCA_934597175.1 uncultured Oscillospiraceae bacterium
CGGCTCTGACATGCCCCCGGCATGTCATTCACTACCGCACCGACACTTCGTTACCCCCTCACACTCCCCCTGCTGCGCATTGGGTTTAAGCCCGATACTACTCTTTTTACCAAGTTCTTTAACAGGCAAGCATAAAAAGACGGGTTTTCCCGTCTTTTTATGCTTTATTTTTTTGCCGTGATGTGGTACAATGTCATGAAATCTATTTGGAGGCATAAAAATGGGCGATAATTATATAAGCTGCAAAGCAGAAAACGGCAGCATTAATATTTCCGAGGATGTAATCTCCACCATGGTCCGTACCGCTATCACCGAGATAGACGGAGTTGCCGGCATTTCCAACACCGCCGGTGCTGAGCTTGCCGAGCTCATCGGCATCAAGACCGTGTCCAAGGGCATCAAGGTGCAGATAGTTGACGACACCATCAAGGTCGACGCTGTCATCCTCGTTCGCTACGGCTGCAACATAGTCAATGTTGCAAAGGAAGTGCAGAACTCCGTCACCGAGGCTGTTCAGGCTATTACCGGCATAGACAAGGCTGAGGTCAATGTCCATGTCTCCGGCGTAGCCTTTGAAAAGTAATCGTACGAGGGTCACAGGATGAAGAGAACTACTGCAAGAGAGATAGCAGTACAGCTCGGTTTTTACGCTGCACAGACCGGAAAGCCCGTTGCGGACATTGCCGAGGAGTTTTTCGACAAGGATTATTATTCGACGCTTGCCGATGTAGACGAGCTGTACGCCGAGTATCCCGAGAAAAAGCAGATGGATTATATAATCCGCCTTGCAAGCCTTGTCGAGGATTACAGAGTGCAGATAGACCACTATATAAATGAGTATTCAAACGGCTGGAAGCTCGGCAGAATATCGAAAACGGCGCTTGCCGTCATGCGCTGTGCAATTTGCGAGGTGCTGTATATGGACGATATCCCGAACGCAGCCGCCATTAACGAAGCGGTCGAGCTTGCAAAGGGCTATGACGAGCCGGAGACCGTGGCGTTTGTGAACGGTGTTCTCGGCGGCTTCATGCGTGGCGAGTTCGGAGCTGAGCCTGCCGCTAATGCGGAGACGGAAGAATGAACGAGAGAACTCTGACCGTATCGGAGCTGAATAATCTAATAAAGACGCTTATAGACTGCGAGCCGCTGCTCAATAATGTCTGCATCCGAGGGGAGCTTTCCAATTACAAGATCTATCCCTCGGGGCATCATTATTTTACGCTCAAGGACTCGGAAAGCAGTTTAAGGTGCGTTATGTTCAAAAGCAGTGCATCAAAGCTTCGCTTTCGCCCCGAGAGCGGTATGGGTGTCACTGCTTTTGGTCGTGTTTCGGTCTTTCCCCGTGACGGCGCGTATCAGCTTTATTGCACCGACCTGATACCCGAGGGAACGGGCGACCTGCAGGTCGCCTATGAGCAGCTTAAGGCAAAGCTTGCCGCCGAGGGACTGTTTGACCCGAAGCACAAGAAAAAACTGCCGCCGTTCCCGAAAAAGATCGCTATCATAACCTCATCTGCCGGTGCGGCCGTGCACGATATGATAAGGATACTCGGTCAGCGCTGGCCGATGACAAAGGTCGTGCTGCTTCCCGTGCGGGTGCAGGGCGTCGAAGCCCCGCCGGAGATAGTCGGCGCTATCAGATATGCAAACCGGCACAAGGTCGCAGACCTTATAATCACCGGCAGAGGCGGCGGATCTATCGAGGATCTGTGGGCGTTTAACGACGAACGGGTCGCAAGAGCAATTTACGAATCAGAGCTTCCCGTTATATCCGCAGTAGGCCATGAGCCCGATGTGACAATTGCCGACTATGTCGCCGATGTGCGGGCATCTACGCCGTCAAATGCGGCGGAGCTTGCCGTTCCGAATGTGCGTGATATCCGGGAACTTCTCGATAATCTGACTATCCGCCGCACGCAGGCGATGCATAAGAAGATATCGACGCTCGAATCGAAGCTCGAGGAGCTAAAAAAGCGTAGGGTACTGCAAACGCCCATGGCGTATGTCGACAGCAAGCGGGCAGAGCTTGACTATATGAAGGACAAGTTCATTGCTGCTGCCGACAGGGCTAATTCGGCAAAGCGGCGTGAGTTTGTGCGCTTGGCTGCGTCCTTGGATGCCATGAGCCCATTAAAGGTGCTCGGCAGGGGATACGCCATTGCGGCAGACGATAAAGGTCGACTCGTGCGAAGCGTAAACGGCGTTAAACCCGACGATAAGATTAGGCTGAGTGTCAGCGACGGCGTTATAAAATGCCGTGTGGAGGAAAGTGAGGCAACGAAACATGAGTGATAAACTGAGCTTTGAGCAGTCGATTACAAGACTTGACGAGATAGTAAAGCTGCTTGAAAAGGGCGACGCTCCCCTGAGTGATTCGCTGAAGCTTTTTGAGGAGGGCACGGCCTTGATCTCGGGCTGCGATGCCATGCTCAATGAGGCCGAGCAGATGGTCGTAAAGCTTAAGAAAGGCCCGGACGGTGAGCCTATCGAGCTTCCGTTTGAGGATAAAGACTGATATGACTTTAAAGGAATACAAAACACTGATAGACGCAAAGCTCGCAGAGTTCTTCCATGCCGACGGCATGCCGCAGGCAGGACTTTTCGAGGCCATGCGGTACAGCCTTAATGCAGGCGGCAAGCGCATAAGGCCGATACTCGTTCTTGAGTTTTGCAGAATAACCGGCGGCGACTGCGATAAGGCGCTCCCCGCAGCGTGTGCCATCGAGATGCTGCACACCTACAGCCTTATCCACGACGATCTGCCGTGCATGGATAACGACGACCTGCGCCGCGGCAAGCCGACAAATCATGTTGTTTACGGCGAATGTACGGCGACCCTTGCGGGCGATGCCCTGCAAGCCGAGGCGTTCGGCACGATACTTCGCAGCGAGCTTCCGGCGGAAGCAAGAGCAGAATGTGCCCGCATCCTTGCCGACGCCGTGGGCGCTGACGGAATGTGCGGCGGTCAGTTTCTAGACATGATAGGTGAGAATAAAATTCTCACCGCAGACGAGCTTGACGAGATAAACAGCCGCAAGACCGGCGCACTTTTGATAGCAGCCTGCACTATGGGCGTTGCCGCAGCGGGCGGCAATGAAAAGCAGATCGAGGCTGCAAGCCTGTTCGGCGCAGCTATAGGCGCAGCGTTCCAGATAAGAGACGACATGCTCGATGTCATAAGCACGAGCGAGCAGCTCGGCAAGCCTATCGGCTCGGATGCGCAGGAACATAAGAACACCTATATGGCGCTCTACGGCGCTGATCGCTGCATGGAGATGATAAAAAAGCTGACCGAACAAGCAAAAGCAGTGCTCAATGAAGCGTTTGACGACACTGCATTTCTCTGTGAGCTTGCCGATTCCATGGTCACCCGCATGGGCTGATCTTAGGCTAATTGTAAATAATCTTAAAAACCACACCGATTGTCTATTGTAAAAACCGGTGTGGTTTGTTATTATATAAAATAGCAAATTATGCGAATAAACAGTTATATATTGAGGCATTATTTTGGATATTCTGAATAAAGTAAATTCATCGAACGATATTAAAATGCTCGATGCTGATGAGCTCAAGCCGCTGTGCGAGGAACTGAGACAGTTTATAATAGAAAATGTCTCCAGGACCGGCGGCCATTTGGCGTCCAATCTCGGAACTGTCGAGCTTACCGTTGCGCTGCACAGAGTGTACGACAGCACGAGGGACAGGATCGTTTTCGATGTCGGGCATCAAAGCTATGCCCATAAGATAATCACCGGCCGCAGGGACTGCTTTGACACTCTGCGCTGCCACGGTGGCATATCCGGCTTTCCTAAGCCCTATGAGGCGGCGGATGACGCATTTATTGCAGGTCATGCCTCCGATTCCGTTTCGCTCGCACTCGGAATGGCAAGGGCAAGGACGCTTAAAAAAGAAAAATACGATGTTGTTGCCGTCATCGGCGACGGTGCTCTCACGGGCGGCATTGCTTATGAGGGACTTGCAAATGTCGGCGGCTGCGATGAGCCGATGGTCATTATCCTTAACGACAACGGCATGTCCATAAACAGCAATGTCGGCGGTATGGCAAAGCTCCTGTCGCAGGAGCGCATTAAGCCCGGATATATAAACTTTAAGCGCTGGTATCGCCGCACAGTGGGACATATCACGCCGCTTTATGAAATGAATCATAAGCTCAAGGAAGCGCTCAAAAAGTCCATTTTGCCGTCAAACCTGTTTGACTCCATGGGCATTTATTACCTCGGCCCTGTTGACGGGCATGATGTTGAACAGCTTGAGACCGTCATCCGCTGGGCAAAGGAAATGAAAACGACCGTTCTTGTTCATGTGCTGACCGTAAAGGGCAAGGGCTGCGAATATGCCGAAAAGCACCCGGATAAATACCATGGTGTCGGCAAATTTGACCCTGTTACCGGCGAGCTCCAAAAAAGCGGAAAGTGCTTTTCCGGCGTTTTCGGCCATAAGCTCGTTGAACTTGCCGAGAAAAACCGGGACATTGTCGCAATAACCGCCGCAATGTCATCGGGAACGGGACTAAATGAGTTTTCCGAAGCATATCCCGACCGTTTCTTCGATGTCGGCATTGCCGAGCAGCACGCCGTATCAATGGCGGCAGGCATGGCAAAGCAGGGACTCGTTCCGGTCGTTGCGATATACTCGAGCTTTTTGCAGCGTGCGTATGACATGCTCATCCACGATGTATCGCTTTTAAACCTGCATGTCGTGCTCTGCGTTGACAGGGCAGGACTTGTCGGCAGCGACGGTGAGACGCATCACGGTGTTTTCGATGTCGACTACCTGTGCTCCGTGCCCGGGATGCAGATCCTGTGCCCGGCAAGCTTTGCCGAGCTTGAAAGCATGCTCGACACTGCTATAAACGAAATGGACGGCCCTATTGCCATCAGATACCCCCGTGGCGGCGAGGGCGAGTATAAAGCGATAAGTATCGACACTACCGAGGTGCTCAAGCAGGGCGGTGATATCACGCTTGCGGCTTACGGCACGATGATAAATACGATGCTGGAGCTTTCCAAAATGCTTGAAAATGACGGTATCTCGGCCGAGGTCATTAAGATATCGCAGATAAAGCCCCTGTGCGTAAAAGAGATCCTTGCATCGCTCAAGAAAACCAAGAAACTTCTGACTGCTGAGGATGTGTGCGAGCATGGCTGCGTCGGCAATATGCTCCTGACTGCGGCGGAGGAAGCCGGAATTTGCCTTGCCGGTGCAAGCATTTGCACACTTGGCGACGGCATCGTCACGCACGGCACGGTCGCAGAGCTATATAAGGACTGCGGCCTTGACACCGAAGCTCTTTATAAAAAAGCTGTCAAGCTTGTAAGAGGTGCGAAGTGAAGAAAATTAGATTGGATCAGCTGGTTTTTGACCTCGGCCTTGCCGAAAGCAGGGAGCGAGCCAAAACCACCGTCATGAGCGGACTTGTGTTCGTCAACGGCCAGCGTGCGGATAAGCCCGGGATGCAGGTCTCGCCGGATGTCAATGTTGAGGTCAAGGGCACGGCGCTTCCGTATGTGAGCCGTGGCGGCCTGAAGCTTGAAAAAGCACTTAAGGTGTTTCCGATAGATGTGACCGGAAAGGTGTGCATCGATTGCGGCGCATCGACCGGCGGTTTTACAGATGTGCTTTTAAAAAACGGCGCTGCCAAGGTCTACTCCGTCGATGTGGGCTACGGTCAGCTTGCGTGGAGCTTGCGGAACGATGAGCGAGTTGCCAACATGGAGCGCACAAATATCCGCTATATAAGCTCCGAGCAAATACCCGAGCCGCTTGATATCTGCGTTATGGACCTTTCGTTTATATCCGTCAGGCTTGTCTTGCCTGCCGTCTGCGCACTTTTGAAGGACGATGCGCAGCTTGTTTGCCTTATAAAGCCGCAGTTTGAAGCGGGCAGGGATGAGGTCGGTAAAAAAGGTGTTGTGCGTGATAAGGCTGTGCACCTTTCGGTCATCGAAAGTGTGCTGGACTTTGCGCCGACAGTCGGCATGACGGTCATGGGGCTTGATTTTTCGCCCATCAAAGGACCTGAGGGTAACCGAGAGTATCTGTGCTATATGAAAAAAGGCGTGCATGAGGCGGGCGTTATCGACGCCGAGGCAGTAGTCGAAGCCTCGCACGAGAGCCTTTAAGGAGCAGATTATGTCTGATTTAGTAGTTTTGTGCCCCAATCCGTTCAGGGATATGGGACTTGAACTGACACTGAAAGCAAAAGACTTGCTTGAAACCAACGGCTACAGGACCGAGATATGTCCCGTCTTCGGGGCGGATGACCCCAATGCAATACCCGCAGATGTGAAGATAAGCGATTGGGCGGCGGTATCCGGTGATGCATCCCTCTTTATTATCATAGGCGGCGACGGCACTATGCTGCATGCGGCAAGGTATCTTAACCATACCGACACGCCCATGCTTGGCATTAACCTCGGGACTAAAGGCTTCATGGCACCCTTAGAGCCGGAAAAGCTTGACCTTATCATTGATGCTGCTGCCGGAAACTATGTTTCCAGCCACCGCATGATGATAGATGTCGAGCTTAAGCGGGACGGCAAGGTCATTTACAGCGATGTCGGCCTCAACGATGTCGTAATCCACGGTATGGGCGATTGCATCAAGCTCACCGCATGGTGCGACGGCGATATGATGGTGTCCTTTTCCGGCGACGGTATCATAGTTGCGACCCCGACAGGCTCTACCGGCTACTCCATGTCGGCGGGCGGACCTATCGTTGAGCCGGAGGCAAAGAATTTTATCGTGTCGCCAATCTGTGCTCATGTCATGGGCGCAAAGACCTTTGTGCTCGGACCTGACAGAAAGGTCACCGTCAAGGCCGAGAAGATACACGACCGCAGAGCTTATGTTGCGGTCGACGGCACAAAGGGCGTTGACCTTGCAAACGACGATATTGTCACCGTGCGCCAGTCCAAAAAAGTCGCAAATCTTGTCCACATGGGTCTGAGCAGCTTTTACGATTCCACCTTTGACAAGCTGCTTTACAAAAATCGATAAGGGAGACGGAATGAAAAATAACAGACAAAATGTGATCTTGCAGATAATAACCGAGCAGGAGATCGAGACACAGGCGCAGCTTATACAGGCGCTTGCCGAGCACGGTATAACCAGCACGCAGGCGACGCTGTCTAGGGATATCAAGCAGCTGCACCTTGTAAAGGAGCTTGGCTCAAACGGCAAGCACCACTACGCCGTCAGCGGCAAATCCAAGAACAACGACCACGAACAGAGGCTGCGCAAGATTTTTCGTGAAAGCGTGACCTCGTACACAGTTGCGCAGAATATTATTGTTATTAAAACGCTGCCCGGCCTTGCAAATGCAGCGTGTGCGACGCTTGATAATATGCACATTGAGACGCTTGCCGGAACGCTTGCCGGCGACGATACCGCATTTTTGGCGATGGTCAGCAACAAGGCGGCCGAGGACTTCTGCCACGAGATAGACGACATGATCTAAAAGAGGAACTGATATGCTTACACAGCTGCACATAGAAAACATAGCGGTCATTGAAAAAGCGGATATTGAGTTTCGCAAGGGCATGACGGTGCTCACCGGCGAGACCGGCGCAGGCAAATCCATAATCGTCGACTCCCTCGGCGCCGTGCTGGGCGCAAGAACGAGCCGTGAGCTTGTGCGAACGGGAGCGGACAAAGGCGTTGTCACGGCTGTGTTTGAGTCAGGTAATGCCGATAAGTGGCTCATGGATAATGACATCGACCCCGAGGACGAGATAATTATCCAGCGCAAGATAAGCGCTGAGGGCAAAAACAGCTGCCGTGTGTGCGGCGTTCCCGTGTCCGTGTCGCAGCTGCGTGAGCTCGGTGCGCTGCTTTTGGATATCCACGGCCAGAACGACGGCAGACAGCTCATGGACGAGGCAAATCACCTTGCGTATCTAGACAGCTACGGCGATTACGGCGAGACCATCGAGCGATTCAAGGCAGCTTACGCCGCTTACAGAGCCTGCAAAAAAGAGATACAGCGTATGTCCATGGACGAAATTGAAAAAGAGCGCATGGCAGACAGCTTGCAATACCAGATAGACGAGCTTGAAAAAGCGCAGCTCAAGGTCGGCGAGGAGGACGAGCTTTCGGCAAAACGAGATCTTCTGAGAAACTCCGAAAAGCTTACCGAAGCACTCAACGGTGCGTACAATGCCTTGTATGCCGCCGACCAGAACGCACAGTCGCTGACCGATGAGGCTTCGGCGCTCATCGGCAGAGCGGCGGTCATCGCCGACGATTTACGGGAGACTGCCGATATCATCGAAAATGCGTCATCGCTTCTGTTTGACGCTTCCGAGCGCATAAGGGACTTCAGAGACAGCCTCGAATTTTCGCCCGAGGAGTACGATAATATTGAGAGCAGACTGTCGCTGCTCAAAAAGCTGCGCCGCAAGTATAATATGGACGAGGAAGCGATGCTTGCGCACCTTGACGATTGCCGCAGGAAGCTTTCCGAGCTTGAATATGCCGACGATATGCTAGTTAAGCTCAACAAGCAGCTTGAAAAGCATGTTGCAAATTGCAAATCGATCGCCGCTGAGCTTACTCAAAAGCGCCGCACCGCAGCCGAAAGTCTTGAAAAGCGCATTGTTAGCGAGCTTAAAGACCTGAGTATGCCGTCCGTTCGCTTCTCGGTATCCATTGAGCCGATAGAAAACGACACGGGTTTTGATGCAAGCGGTGCAGATGATGTAAAATTTCTCATTTCCGCCAACGCAGGTGAGGCTCTCGGCAGGATATCGAAAATTGCCTCCGGCGGCGAGCTGAGCAGGATAATGCTCGCCATGAAAACGGTGTTTTCCAAAAACGATCCTATTGAGACCATGGTCTTTGACGAAATTGACACCGGCGTTTCCGGCATAGCTGCCCAGCGTGTCGGCGAGAAGATGTCCGACCTTTCAAGAGGCAAGCAGGTGCTGTGTATTACCCATCTTCCGCAGATAGCCGCAATCGCCGATAACCATGACCTTATCGAGAAAACCGAACGCAGCGGCAGAACATACACCGAGGTGCGGGAGCTTGACCGAAAGGGCAGAGCTTTTGAGCTTGCGAGGATGCACGGCGGTGACAATGTCTCCGAGCTTACGCTTGCAAGCGCCGAGGAACAGCTCTTGGCTGCGGATAAATATAGGTTGACAAGGAATAATTAATTTTGTATAATCGTGCAAGTAAACGCAAAGAAGAGCACAAGTAGGCTGAATTTCGCTGCACAGAGAGACCCTGTTTGCTGAAAAGGGGAGAGTGAGTCCGGTTGAATACGGCTTGGAGCGGCACACCGAAATAATAGTAGGCTGTGACGGGATGCGCCCGATACTGCGCTTGAGTTTCAAACTCACCGAGGCCGATTCTGCGAGGAGTCGGCGCATAGAGGTGGTACCGCATTAATTTGCCCTCTGTCCTTTCGGACGGAGGGCTTTATTTTTTGGAGGATAGAAAAATGAGCGTAAAAGATAAAGCTTTGGAGTATCATTTAAACGGCTATAACTGTGCGCAGTCGGTTTTGGCTGCGTGCCGTGATTATTATGACATCGACGAAAAGACGGCGCTTGCCATCTCCGCAGGCTTCGGCGGCGGCGTTCGCAGCGGCGAGATATGCGGCGCAATATCCGGCGCAGTCATGGCGGCGGGACTTGTCTGCCCGTTCAACGATTCACAAGATACCGAGGCAAAAAAGAAGATTGCGACCATCGCAAGCAAGAGCGTCGATATCGTCCGTGAAAAGTACGGCTGTGTCCGCTGCATTGACCTTAAAAGAAGCGGCGTAAGCTGCCCCGAGATAATCGGTTTTATGGCCGAGACCGCCGAAAAAATTATCAAAGAGAACAAAAAATAAGGAGAGAATAAATGAACATTTACGAAGAACTCGTTGCCAGAGGACTTATTGCTCAGGTGACCAATGAAGATGAAATCAAGGAAATGATAAACAACGGCAAAGCCACCTTCTACATCGGCTTTGACTGCACCGCCGACTCCCTGCATGTCGGCCACTTTATGGCGCTGTGCCTTATGAAGCGACTGCAGATGGCAGGCAACAAGCCCATCGCCCTCATCGGCGACGGCACGACCCTTATCGGTGACCCCTCCGGCCGCACCGATATGCGTCAGATGCTGACCGAGGAGACCATTGCGCACAATGCCGAGTGCTTTAAAAGACAGATGGAGAAGTTCATCGACTTTTCCGACGGCAAGGCACTCATGCTGCGCAACTCCGCATGGCTAAAGCCGCTTAACTACATTGAGCTGATCCGTGAGGTCGGCGCATGCTTCTCGGTCAATAACATGCTCAGAGCAGAGTGCTACAAGCAGCGCATGGAAAAGGGTCTGAGCTTCCTTGAGTTTAACTACATGATCATGCAGAGCTACGACTTCTACTACATGTTCCAGCACTACGGCTGCAACATGCAGTTCGGCGGCAACGACCAGTGGAGCAACATGCTCGGCGGCACGGAGCTCATCCGACGCAAGCTCGGTAAGGACGCTCATGCAATGACCATCACGCTGCTGCTCAACTCCGAGGGCAAAAAGATGGGCAAGACCGCTTCCGGCGCAGTCTGGCTCGACCCGAACAAGACCTCGCCCTTTGAGTTCTACCAGTATTGGCGCAATGTCGGCGACGCAGATGTTCTCAAGTGCATCCGCATGCTGACCTTCCTGCCGCTCGAGCAGATCGAAGAGATGGACAAGTGGGAGGGCTCGCAGCTCAACCGTGCAAAGGAGATACTTGCATATGAGCTTACCACTCTCGTCCACGGCGAGGAGGAAGCAAAGGCAGCTGAGGCATCCTCAAAGGCACTGTTCGGCGGCAGCGGCAATGACGAGAACATACCCACTACCGAGATAACTGCGGACGACCTTACCGACGGCACTATGGATATCATGACAGCCCTTGTCAAGACCGGCCTTTGTGCATCCAAGTCCGAGGCAAGGCGCAACATTCAGCAGGGCGGCGTTTCCGTGAACGACGAAAAGGTCGCAGATATCTCCGCCGCATTTGATGCAGATACCCTCAAAAACGGTATCGTCATCAAGAGAGGCAAGAAAAACTTCAATAAACTCATTTTGAAATAACGGTGATTTAAAATGTCAATAGAAAAAGGTAGAGCATATTTCAGGCAGTTCGGTATGGAGGACAGGGTGCAGGAGTTTACTGTGTCCAGTGCCACCGTCGAGCTTGCCGCACTGGCACTGGGCGTTGAGGGCGCAAGGATAGCAAAGACGCTTTCGTTTAAAAAGGAAGACAGCTGCATTTTGATACTAGCAGCAGGCGATGCCAGAATAGACAACAGAAAGTTCAAGGATAAGTTCCACATGAAGGCGAAAATGCCTTCACCGGACGAGGTTTTAGAGCTTGTCGGTCATCCCGTCGGCGGCGTTTGCCCGTTCGGCATAAACGACGGCATAGATGTGTACCTCGACGAAAGCCTCAAGCGCTTTACGACCGTTTTCCCGGCTGTCGGCAGCGGAAACAGCGCAATTGAACTGAACCTGGACGATCTGTTTAAATACTCAAACGCAATAGAATGGATAGATGTCTGCAAGCTCCCCGAGCCGCAGGCGTAAAGAATTGTAAAGAATGAAATCAGACGAGCAAGTGCTCGTCTGATTTTTTATCATCGATAAGCTGGGTATAAGTAACCGCACCAGAGCAAACTACAATACGCAGCAGGGGGAGCGTGAGGGGGACAAGGTCCCGCCTCAAATTGGATTATAGCCATCAAAAACGCCTGTTAAGGCTTTTTGACGAGCATGGCGAGGTTTTTTTGTGAAGCAAAACTTCACAAAAAATGTGGCGTGTTTTGAAGCGTGTTAAAAAAGTTATGACTTTTTTAACACGCTGGAAAAGAGAAAAGCACACGCTTTTCTGCTTTTTTCACAATATATAATCAGTCCTAAACGCTTGCTAATCTATATATTGTGTAGTATAATGTATAAGTAAAAGTTTGTGCAGCCCCGGGGAATACCCGCAAACAGGCATCCCCCGGATATATAAAAGCAGCGGTGCGCACCTGACCGCTGACACATTTTATGCTGCATTCTGAGTCGAGGTTAATGTCATGATAAAGATAGCGCCTTCAATTCTCTCCGCTGATTTTTCAAAGCTCGGGGCGGAAATTGAAGATATAAAGCAGGGTGGAGCGGATTATGTTCATTTTGATGTGATGGACGGCGAATTTGTTCCCAATATTTCGATAGGCGTGCCCGTATTAAAATCCGTCCGCAAGACGACCGACATGTTCCTTGATGTTCACCTCATGATAGATCGCCCGGTGAGATATGCCGAGGTTTTCTGCAAAACCGGCGCAGACCTTGTCATGTTCCATGTTGAGGCGGACACGCCCGAGAAGATAAGCGAGGCTATCGATATCGTTAAAGCATGCGGCAAAAAGGTAGGACTTTCCGTCAAGCCCAAGACCCCTGCCGAAGCGCTGTACCCGTACCTTGAACGGCTTGACATGGTCCTCGTCATGACTGTCGAGCCCGGCTTCGGCGGCCAGAGCTTCATGCACGACCAGCTGCCGAAGATAAAGCAGTTTCGTCAGGAGATAGACCGCAGAGACCTTGACTGCGAGCTTGAGGTCGACGGCGGCGTTGACCCCGTGACGGCGAAGCTCGTAAAGGAAGCCGGAGCGGATGTACTCGTTGCCGGCAGTGCGGTGTTTGGCAAGCCCGACAGAGCCGCACAGATAGAAGCTATCAGAAACGCATAATTGGAGATACACACCTATGGCATTTTTCCCTGCATCACTCGAAAACCTTATAGATAAGTTTGCGGCTCTGCCTGGTATCGGCAGAAAAAGCGCACAGCGCCTTGCTTTCCATGTCCTCTCGCTGCCCGACGGCGAGGCGGAGAGCTTTGCCACGGCAATCATGGAAGCCAAAGCTCATGTGAGCTGCTGCAAGATATGCCAGAACTTGACCGAGGGGGATATCTGCCCCGTATGTCAGAGCAACAGGCGTGATAAAAGCACCGTGTGCGTCGTCTCCGAGCCCCGTGATGTGCTGTCTATTGAGCGCAGTCATGAGTATAATGGTGTGTACCATGTTCTGCACGGCGTTTTGTCGCCGATAAGCCATGTCGGACCGGATGATATCAGGATAAGCGAGCTTGTCAAGCGTGTTTCCGCCGAGGACAGCGAGATAAGCGAGATTATCATGGCGACAAACCCCGATACCGAGGGTGATGCGACCGCTATGTACATATCAAGGCTTTTAAAGCCCTTTGATGTCAAGGTCACAAGACTTGCCTACGGTATCCCCGTCGGCTCGAATCTTGAATTTGCGGATGATGCAACTCTGCTTCGAGCTATCGAAGGCAGAATTGAATTATAATTTTCAGGCAATAATTTAAGCAAAGAAGAAACTTTTTTATACATACCGAATATGTGTGGGGGGAATGCCACGCTTTAAGCTGCGAATCAGGGCAGTTTTGAGCGAGGTCCTCTTTGCTTTGCATTTTCGGAAACCAACAATAACGAATGGAGGCATATATGACACCTAAAATTAAAATAATCCCGCTTGGCGGTCTCGGTGAGATAGGAAAAAACATGACCGCCTTTGAGTGCGGCACAGATATTATCGTTGTTGACTGCGGTCTGGGCTTCCCCGATGAACAGATGTACGGTATCGACATCGTCATACCCGACATTTCCTATCTGAAAGCCAATGCCGACAGAGTAAAGGGTGTCATTCTCACCCACGGCCATGAGGACCATATCGGAGCTCTCCCTTATGTCATGACCGAGCTTGATGTGCCCATCTATGCAACGCCGCTCACCGCTGCACTCGTAGAGCTCAAGCTAGAGGAGCACGACCTGCTTTATAATACGCAGATCTTCACCAAGAGAGCAGGGGATGTGTTCAGACTCGGCTGCTTCACGATCGAGTTTATCAATGTAAACCACAGCATCGCCGACGCAGTCGCACTTGCGATCAAGACCCCGCTCGGCACTATCATCCACACCGGCGACTTCAAGATCGATGTAACGCCCGTTCAGGGCAAGATGATCGACCTGCCCCGCCTCGGTCAGCTCGGCAACGAGGGCGTGCTCGCACTTCTGAGCGATTCAACGAATGTCGAAAAGCCTGGCCATTCCGCATCCGAGCGCAAGGTCGGCGAGACCTTCGACATGCTGTTTAAAAACTGCGATCAGCGCATTATAATCACGACCTTTGCGTCAAATGTCCACAGATTGCAGCAGATAATCGATGTTGCGGCAAAGTATAAGCGCAAGGTCGGCATTACCGGCCGCAGCATGGAGAATATCCTGCGAGTTGCAAGCGTCCTCGGATATCTCAACATTCCCGAGGATACCATGGTCGATATAAATCACATCAATAAGCTGCCGAAAAACAAGGTCGTCATCATTTCGACCGGCAGCCAGGGCGAGACTATGTCCGCTCTGTACCGCATGGCGTTTTCCGAGCATCGGCAGATAAACATTGAAGCCGGTGACCGTGTCATCATATCCGCATCGGCCATCCCGGGCAATGAAAACATGATAAGCAAGGTCATTGACGAGCTTTTCCACAAGGGTGCAGAGGTTATTTATGACCGAAATACCGAGCTGCATGTCTCCGGCCACGCCTCGCAGGAGGAGCAGAAAATGATGCTTGCGCTCGTTAAGCCCAAGTATTTTATCCCTGTCCACGGCGAGTACCGTATGCTCGTAAAGCACGCAGAGCTCGGCAAGCTCATGGGCGTACCGCCTAAAAATGTCGTCATCGGCGAAAACGGCAAGGTCATCGAGATATCCAAAAAGAGCATTAAGCTCAATGGTGCCGTGCAGTCAGGCGCTGTCATGGTCGACGGCATGGGTGTCGGCGATGTCGGCAGTGTTGTTATGCGTGACAGGCACAGACTTGCCGAGGACGGCATGGTGGTCATCGTCGTGACCCTGTCCTCGTGGGACAACGCCATGCTCGCAGAGCCCGAGATACTCACAAGAGGCTTTGTATATGTAAAAGAGGCCGAGTCTATGATTGAGGAGCTCAAGCGTGTCACCAAGGAAACCGTCATGACCTGCGAGGAGAACGGCGTCAAGGATTGGGCATCGATAAAAAGCCGCATAAAGAGCAATGTCTCAAGCTACCTTTACAAGACCACAAAGCGCAGTCCTATGATACTGCCGCTTATTTCCGAGGTATGATACCGCTTTTTGACTGCCACTGCGATACTATTTCCCGGGTCATGACCGAGGGCGGAAGCCTGCGCAGGAACGGGTTTCATACAGATCTGGAAAGGCTGCACGGATTTGCGCCGTGCGCTCAGGTTTTTGCCGTATGTGCGGAAACACTCGACCGGCCTATCGAGAAAGCCGACGCAATGCTCAGTCGCCTAAAGCAAGAGATAAAGGAAAATTCGGACATAGTGATGCTATGTCTGAATTTTCATGATATCAAAAAGGCTGTAGAGTCCGGCAGGACTGCGGCGCTTATATCAATAGAAGGCTGCGAGCAGATAAGCTCACTCGAAAACGCTCATAAAAACGGAGTCAGAATACTGCATCCGACTTGGAATTTAGATAACGACCTTTGCGGTGCTGCCATGGGCAGCGGTAAGGGACTTACCGACAAGGGCAGAGCCTTTGTCAAAAATGCGCAGAGTATGGGCTTTGCCTTGGACATGTCGCATATATCTGAGCGTGGCTTTTGGGATACGCTTGATGTGTGCGGAAAGCCTGTAATTGCAGGCCATTCCAACGCAAAAGCAATATGTAATGTCCCGAGAAATCTCACCGATGAGCAGTTCAAAGCGCTCGTTGCTATCGGCGGCGGTGCGGGGATAAACCTGTACCCGGAATTTCTCGGCTTGGGCAGAGATATCAACGCTGTCGTTGCTCATGTTGAGCACTTTCTGTCCCTCGGCGGGGAGAGATCCGTATTTCTCGGCTGCGATTTTGACGGCATAGACAGTACACCGACGGGACTTGGCAGTGTACAGGAACTTGATAGACTGTATAACGAGCTACTAAAACGAAACTATTCCGAGCCCCTCGTCAGAGCCCTGTTTTGGGATAATCTTTACGATATAATGGAGAAAATGCTGTGAATATTCAAATTTTCGGCAGAAACAAATGCTTTGACACAAAGAAAGCCGAGCGATATTTTAAGGAAAGGCGCATAAAGTATCAGTTTGTCGACATCAACAGATACGGCATGAGCAGGGGAGAGTTAAACTCCGTCAAGAATGCCGTCGGGCTCGACGCCATGATAAACATTGCCGATGTCGACTACCCGATGATACAGTATCTTGCGTCAAATGACGCTAAGCTTGATAAGCTTTTTGAATGTCCGTGGCTTATAAAAACGCCGATAGTTCGAAACGGTAAGCAGGCAACGGTGGGCTACATGCCCGATGTATGGTCAAAATGGGAGTAAACAATGTCAGCACTTAATATTGAGCCTAAGAAAGTATTTGATTTTTTCGAGCTTATAGCTTCCGTGCCGCACGGCTCGGATAACACGGCACAGATAACCGAGCTTTGCTGCGAGTTTGCAAGGCAGAGAGGTCTTGAGCATTACTGCGATGAGCTCGGAAATGTTATCATACATAAAAACGCCTCCTGCGGCTATGAAACGCACGAGACGGTCATTCTTCAGGGACATCTGGACATGGTGACGGTTAAGACCGCAGACTGCACAAAAGACCTTGAAAAGGATGGACTTGACCTCAAAACCGACGGTAAGTACCTTTGGGCAGAGGGAACGAGCCTTGGCGCAGATGACGGTATTGCCGTTGCAATGGCGCTTGCCGTTCTCGACTCTGACACCATCCCGCACCCGCCTATAGAAGCCGTTTTCACCATCAACGAGGAGACCGGCATGGACGGCGCACAGTTTCTTGACGCATCCAAGCTCCGTGGCAAGACCATGCTCAACATTGACTCCGAGATTGAGGGGGTCATCACCTGTGGCTGCGCAGGTGGTGCGCATGTACTTGCGCAGTTTCCCCTGAACTCGAAAATTGAGGACCTGTACTGCGCCGAACTGAATATTAACGGCCTTACCGGCGGCCACTCCGGCAATGAGATACATAAAAACCGAGGAAATTCAAACATTTTGATGGGCAGGCTGCTTGGCGAAATTAGCGCCAACACTGCACTTAGACTTGTCTCCGTTGACGGCGGCGAAAAGGACAATGCGATCGCAAATGCAAGCTCCTGCACCGTCGCCTTTGACGAAGCTGCCCGAGATGTAGTCCTTGAGGCTGTCATGCGTTTTTCCAAGCACGCTCACGAAAAATACGCCGGCACCGACCCCGAGCTTGAGATAACCGTTACCGAGCTTGGCAAAATAAGTGTCAGTGCTGCGGGTGTGCAGACGAGCGGCAAAATCATTGCCGCAATGTCAGCTGTACCCGACGGAGTGCAGACCATGAGCCCCGATATCGAAGGACTTGTCGAGTCATCGCTCAATCTCGGCGTGGTGGCGACCGAAAACGACATTGTTTCGCTTAGCTTTTGCCTCAGAAGCTCAGCTGCTGCCGAAATGGGCAAAATGCAGAGCAAGCTTACAGATATCATCACGGCAAACGGCGGAACGGTGACCGTCGGCGGGGAATATCCCGCATGGGAGTATAAAAAAGACTCAGCTCTCCGTGAAAAGGCGGTTGCGGCGTATGAAAGCTTGTACGGCGACAAGCCGGAGCTGAGCGTTATCCACGCCGGACTTGAGTGCGGCCTTTTTGCCGATAAGATAAAAGACCTTGACTGCATATCCTTCGGTCCGAATATCCCCGATATCCATACGACGAATGAAAAGCTCGATGTAGCTTCGACGCAGCGTGTGTGGGAGTTTTTTTTGAAGCTTCTGCAAAGCCTGTAAAAAGAAAAAACCGCCCATGGCGGTTTTTCTTTTGATGAGTGGGTCTATAAGCCGGGTTCTGTCTTAAACGACCATCTATCTAATCCTGCCGTTGCCGACAGGCTTTAGCCACCTCCTGAGGACGATCGGGCAGATCATATGTCCTCCCACGGTGTTGCTCCGGATAGAGTTTACAGCACCGCATCGTCTCCGACCGGCGAGTGAGCTCTTACCTCACTTTTCCACCCTTACCGAGCAAGCTCGGCGGTATATTTCTGTTGCACTTGTCCGAGGGTCACCCCTGGCGGGCGTTACCCGTTATCCTTGCCCTATGGAGCCCGGACTTTCCTCACGCACTTTTTTTCAAAATGTGCCCGCGGTCGTTCGGCCCACTCAAGTGGATATTTTAAACATGAAAGCGGCACAAGTCAATAGAAATTTCTTGTTTTTATACGGCGTTGGCTATATAATAATAAAGATTTGGAGGGTCATGACATGACTTTGAATGAATATATAAACTCAATTAAAGATAAACGCATCTGCGTTATCGGCATTGGTGTGAGCAATAAGCCGCTGATAGAAAAGCTTCTCAAAGCCGGCTGCGATGTGACCGCCTGCGATAAGCGCAGTGCCGAGCAGCTTGGCGAGGACTATTCGAGACTGCATTCGCTCGGGGTAAAGTTTTCGCTTGGTGACAGCTATCTTGAAAACTTAGACTATGATGTCATTTTCCGCACCCCCGGCTTGATGCCATTTGACGAGCATTTGACCAAGGCTGCCGCAAACGGTGCGGTCGTAACCTCGGAGATGGAAGTTTTCTTTAAGCTCTGCCCGTGCAGGATAATTGCGGTCACAGGCAGCGACGGCAAGACCACGACGACGACCATAATCTCCGAGCTTTTGAAAGCGCAGGGCTGCGAAGTCCACCTCGGCGGTAATATAGGTCATCCCTTGCTCTGCGAGGTCAACGGCATGAAGCCGGAGGACTTTGCAGTGCTTGAGCTCAGCTCGTTCCAACTGCACAGCATGGTCTGCAAGCCCGATGTTGCGGTCATTACGAATATCTCACCTAACCACCTTGATAAGCACAAGGATTATCAGGATTACATCGACGCAAAAAGCTCGATCTTCACCCGTCAGGATAGCTCCGACAGGCTTGTTCTAAACAGCGAAAATGAGTATTCACCCTACTATGCGGGTATGACAAAGTCGGCAATTTCTTATTTCAGCAGAGTGAAAATGCCCGAAAACGGCGTTTACAGTGAGGACGGCATCGTCTACCGTGTCCACGACGGCGTTCGGGCGCAGCTCATGCATGCCGACGACATTAAGCTTCCGGGTACGCATAACCTTGAAAATTACATGGCAGCCTTTGCAGCTACCGACGGGCTTGTCTCTGATGAGACCTGCATCAAGGTCGCAAAGGAGTTCTCCGGCGTTGAGCATCGGTTGGAGCAGGTGCGCATAAAAGACGGCGTTACCTATATAAATGACTCCATCGGCACGAGCCCCAGCCGCACCGCCGCAGGGCTTCACGCCCTGAAAACAAAGCCCATTCTCATTGCCGGCGGCTACGATAAGCACATACCGTTTGACTCGCTCGGTGATGAAATTTGCCTGCATACCAAGGCGCTCTTCCTCACGGGTGCGACCTCCGAGAAGATAGAACAGGCTGTAAAAGCCTCGAAGTACTACACCGAGGACTTTAAAATGGTCACGATTGACGATTTTAAGCAGGCCGTTTTGGCTGCCGCCGACTATGCGCAGTTGGGCGATATCGTCCTTTTGTCCCCGGCGTGCGCTGCGTTTGACAAGTTCAAAAACTTTATGGAGCGCGGCAAATACTTTAAGCAGATAATTATGGAGCTTTGATATGAAATTCAGTGATATGAAGCCGCAGGTGTTCGCACTTGCACAGGAAGCCGAAAACGAGATAAGACCGCAGTTTGAGCGGATCAACCGTATTGCGCAGCAAAACACGCTCAAGGTCATGCAGGCTTTTCAAGATAACAAGGTGTCCGACTCCTGCTTTGCCGGAACGACAGGCTACGGTTACGACGATGTCGGCAGGGAAGTGCTCGATAAGGTATATGCACAAATTTTCTGCACGGAAGCTGCGCTTGTCCGCATCGGCTTTGTAAACGGCACTCATGCGCTGTCAACGGCGCTGTTTGCCATGCTCAAGCCCGGCGATACGCTGCTTTCGGCAACGGGACTTCCTTACGATACGCTGCGAAATGCCATCGGCATCGAGGGCGACTGCCACGGCTCGCTTAAGTTTTACGGCATTAACTATTCGCAGGTCGAGCTCAAGCCCGACGGCAGCCCCGATATAGAGGCGATAAAAAAAGCGGCGGCGGACAAAAGCGTCACGGCCGTGCTTATCCAGCGCTCCCGTGGCTACGACGACAGACCTGCATTTTCCGCCGAGCAGATAGGTGAGATCGTCCGAGCAGTAAAGGAAGTTGACCCGACTATAAATGTCATGGTCGATAACTGCTACGGCGAATTTACCGGTGAGCACGAGCCGACGGAATACGGTGTTGACCTTATGGCGGGCTCGCTCATCAAAAACCCGGGCGGCGGCTTAGCGCCCACCGGCGGATATGTTGTCGGCAAAGCGGAGCTTGTGGAAAGAGCTGCAATGCGCCTTACGACCCCGGGCATCGGCGGCGAATGTGGTGCAACGCTCGGTAACAACAGACTGCTGTTCCAAGGTCTGTTCATGGCACCGCACACTGTTGCGCAGGCTCTTAAGACTGCAACCTTCTGCGCTGCAATGATGCACAAGATCGGCTTTGAGACATCACCCGCTCCCGATGAGGTAAGAAGCGACATCATTCAGATGGTGACGCTCAAAACCGCCGATAATATGAAAAAGTTCTGCAAGGGCATACAGAGCGGCGCTCCGGTCGACTCGTATGTTACGCCCGAGCCGTGGCAGATGCCCGGATATAACTGCCCTGTTATCATGGCGGCTGGTGCGTTCGTTCAGGGCTCGTCCATTGAGCTATCCGCCGACGGACCTATGAAAGAGCCGTATATCGCATACATGCAGGGCGGCATTACCTACGAATCCGGCAAGCTCGGCATAATGATGGCGGTAAATGAAATGCTGGAGTGATTTTTAGCATATAATACATGGGGTGGTCTCATGTATTATCGACGCAGAAGTAAACCCAAGTATACCTTCAGTACCGACGCAAAGAAACCCAAGCCCAAGTCCGGCTTTTTTGCCGTAACGCTTGTTTTGCTGCTCGTTTTGGCGGCGCTAAGCCTGTTTTTGCGTGACCTGTCAACGAAGATTGCAGTCTCCGACGCCGTTGATATTGTCACGAAAACTGTCAACGACTCTATCAACAAGGTCATAGGCGAGGGCGTGTATGGATTTGATTATTTCGTCTCGCTCGTAAAGGACGAAAACGGCGATATTACCGCCATAACGAGCGACATGGCGCATATAAACACCTTGTCCACCGAGATACTGAATTCCGTCATCGAATCGACCGAGAATGGGACGATCGAGGTAAAAATTCCGGCAGGCAACCTGACGGGGCTGAACCTTTTGATGGGCAAAGGCCCGGATGTCACGGTGAATATCGTCATGCTGACCTCGTCTAAGGTGGATTTTAAAAACGATATCATATCCTCCGGCATCAATCAGTCGAAGTATCAGCTCATGCTGGAGGTCACGATCGATATCGATGTGCTTGTCCCGTGGGGGACGAAAAGCGCAAGCACCGTCACCGAAGTCATCGTGGCCGATACGGTCATCGTCGGCAAAGTGCCCGAAACATATCTGAACATGGAGAAATGACTATGGAAATTCAAAAGCAGATAGATGAGCTCCGCAGGGAGATAGAGTATCATAACAAGCTTTACTATGTCGATGATGCTCCCGTCATTTCCGATTTTGACTACGATATGCTCATGCAGAGGCTCATTAAGCTTGAGGAGGAGCATCCCGAGCTTATAACCCCCGACTCGCCTACACAGCGAGTGGGCGGTGCTGCTCTGTCTCAGTTTACGCAGGTGCAGCATCAAGTGCCGCTGGAGAGCTTGAGCGATGTCTTTTCGTTCGATGAGCTGAAGGCTTTTGGTGAGAGGATGGATGCCTCGCTCACAGATGAGCACGAATACTGCGTCGAGCCGAAGATCGACGGTCTTTCCATGTCGCTTGAGTATGAAAACGGCGTTTTTGTGCGTGGAGCTACCCGTGGCAACGGACTTATCGGTGAGGATGTGACCGAAAATCTGCGCACTGTGAGAAGTCTGCCGCTCCGACTGATCGACGCTCCCGAGAGACTGATAGTTCGTGGCGAGGTCTATATGTCAAAGACCGTGTTCAATGAACTCAATGCCGAGCGAGAGATAAACGGCGAGCAGCTGCTTGCAAATCCGAGAAACGCCGCTGCCGGATCTATCCGCCAGCTTGACCCGAAGATAGCTGCGCAGCGCAAGCTAGATATCGTTTGCTTCAACATGCAGTATACTTCCGGCGAAGCCTATAGAAACCACTCGGAAACGCTTGATGCGCTCAAGCACATGGGCTTTCCGGTTGTGCCGTACAAGCTTTATAAGAACATCGACGGCTGCTGCGAGCGAATAGACTGGATAGGGGAGAACAGAGGCGACTTTGCCTACGACATTGACGGTGCGGTCATTAAAATTGACTCGCTTGCCCAGCGCAGCCTCCTCGGCAGTACCGCAAAAGCCCCCAGATGGGCGGTGGCTTATAAATATCCTCCCGAGAAGAAAGAAAGCAAAGTTGTAGACATCGTTGTGCAGGTCGGCAGAACGGGTGTTCTGACTCCGAAAGCTGTCATTGAGCCCGTGCGCCTTGCAGGTACGACCGTGACGAATGCGACGCTTCATAATCAGGACAATATAGACAGGCTCGATATCCGCATCGGCGACACCGTTTTAGTGCAGAAGGCAGGGGAGATAATCCCCGAGGTGCTGTCGGTCAACAAGTCCAAGAGACCGGACGACACCGTTCCCTTTAAGATGCCTGATACCTGCCCCGAGTGCGGCGCTCTGGTCGTTCGTGACGAGGACGGCGCTGCGCTTAGATGCACGAGCCCCGAGTGTCCGGCGCAGAGGCTGAGAAACCTTGCGCACTTTGCGTCCAGAGAGGCTATGGACATTGACGGCTTGGGCATTTCCGTGTGCGAGTCGCTTATAAACAACGGCCTTGTCCGAAGCCCGGCGGAGCTGTATTATCTTGATGCTCAATCAGTCGCAGCGCTAGAGCGAATGGGCAAAAAATCTGCCGAAAACCTGATAGCCTCAATCGAAAAGAGCAAGCAGGCGGGACTTGCAAAGCTCCTGTGTGCGTTCGGCATCAGGCAGGTCGGACAAAAAGCTGCCAAGACCCTTGCGCAGCACTTTAAAACGCTTGACAACCTCATGGATGCGACCGAGCTTGAGCTGCTTGCGGTGAACGATATCGGCGCAATTACCGCAGCTTCCATCAAAGAATGGTTTGAGCTGCCGCAATCGCAGCACCAGATCAAGCTTTTGCGTGAAGCGGGTGTGTCGTTTGAAAGCGTCGACACCGTGAAGGATACTCGTTTTGCAGGGATGACCTTCGTTCTGACAGGTGAGCTTACAAACTACAAGCGTGACGAAGCAGCAGCGATAATCGAAAGCTTTGGCGGCAAGGCATCGTCCTCGGTGTCGAAGAAAACGAGCCTCGTCCTTGCCGGAGAAAATGCCGGAAGCAAGCTTCAAAAGGCAAGAGACCTCGGCATTAAAGTTATCGACGAGACCGAATTTGAAGAAATGATAAAATGACAAAAAGCCTTGGGCGGATATAGACAAGGAGAAATCGGTTTTGACCGGCTCTTTTCCGCCCATACTTCACAAAAATCTCCGAAAGTATTGCCGGAGATTTGTTGCTTTGCCTGAACGAAAAATAACTCGGTCAAAACTGCTGCGCACCCTGTAAAATTGGATTTTTTCTCGAGGCAAGGCGAAGCTTGACGGGCATAATGGACATATATGACCTAGAGCTTTAACGCAGCATCGGGGAAAAAGACTTTTTACAGGGCGAATTATCCTTATCTATGTCCGCCCACACGATGGGCTTTCACTTATTTTGTCCTCCGTCATATAATGAAGCACAAAGGAGGATACGCTAAGTGGATAATAATTGCGATTTTAAGAACGGAGCTTTGCCGTCCTGCGCACCGCTGGCAATGGCATATGTGCCGATGCAGGAATGTGTGAAGCCGACATATAATACAGCCGAAGCCCTCACGAGAGGCACACTTTTCCCGGGACTTGACCTGCCGTTTATGAATATGGTCAATACCGGAGACCTCACCGGAACGCCGCTCGGTGAGCTGATGGCGCTTGATTTTGTTGCGCATGAGCTTGTGTTGTACCTTGACACACATAGTGAGGACAGTGAAGCGTTCGATATGCTAAAAAACATTCTTGAATTTGCAAGCACAGCCCGAGAGCGCTATGTCAAGCTATACGGTCCGGTCATGACCAAGGATCTTGCCAGGATGCAGAGCTTTACCTGGCTTAAAAATCCTTGGCCGTGGGACTACAACGCAAAATCGGAGGGCTGACAAATGTTTGTATATGAAAAGAAACTGCAATACCCGGTCAAGATCAAAAACCCCAATCCAGCACTGGCAAAATTTATCATAAGTCAGTATGGCGGTCCCGATGGCGAGCTCGGTGCATCGCTGAGATATCTGAGCCAGCGCTACAGCATGCCTTACCCGGAGCTAAAGGGTTTGCTTACCGATATCGGCACGGAGGAGCTCGGGCATCTGGAGATGGTCGGCACGATTATCCATCAGCTGACGAGAAAAATGACGCCTGAGGAAATTAAAAAAGCAGGCTTTGAAGCCTACTTTGTGGATCACACCGCCGGAGTTTACCCGCAGTTTGCCTCCGGCACGCCGTGGACGGCAGCAACGATGCAGGTAAACGGAGATGTCATAACCGACCTGCACGAGGATATGGCAGCTGAGCAAAAAGCCCGCACGACATATGACAATATCCTGCGACTGTCCGACGACCCGGATGTTAACGATGTAATAAAATTCTTGCGTGAAAGGGAAGTAGTCCACTATCAGCGCTTTGGCGAGGGACTGCGAAATGCCCTTGAAAAGCTCGAAAAAAAGAACTTTTACGCCGTAAACCCCGCATTTGATTAAAAAAACAGTTCCTCGTATAAAACGGGGAACTGTTTTTTCGTTAGAAAGCTTATTACTTGGCAGCGAGCTTTTCCTTGTTCCTGCGCTCGACCTTGGAAAGCCACATTGCACAGGTAGCGTCGCCGGTGATGTTAAGAGTTGTACGACCCATGTCGAATAGCTTATCAACGCCGGCAATGATCGCAATACCCTCAACGGGAAGACCGACCTGCAGAAGGACCATGGATAGCATGATCATGCCTGCACCTGAAACACCGGCAGTGCCGATGGATGCCAGAGTTGCGGTCACGACTACCATTGCCATCTGACCGATGGTGAGGTCGATGCCGTAGCAGCAGGCGATAAATACGGTTGCAACAGCCTGATAAATGGCCGTGCCGTCCATATTGATGGTAGCGCCGAGAGGCAGAACGAATGAGCTAATCTCAGGCTCTGCACCCATGTCGTTGCAGCACTCAATGTTCACAGGCAGAGTTGCGTTGGATGAGGTGGTGGTGAATGCGGTGAGCATTGCAGCGGCCATGCCCTTGAAAAACTGTATGGGGCTCATGCCCGCAAGGAACTTGACACTCAGGCTGTAAACAATGACAAGGTGGAGGATGTAGCCGATATAAGCAACACCGACGACAAGAGCCAGCGAGCCGACGACCTTTGCACCGTTAACGGCGACAACATCAGCCATGAGGCAGAATACGCCGATCGGGGTGAGCTTAATGATCATCATGAGGACCTTCATGACGACCTCATCCATGCTGCTTACGATGTCAGCAATCATTTTACCTTTCTCACCGGCGGCGAGAACGCCTGCACCGAAGAAAATGGCGATGACGATAACGGGCAGCATGTTGGTGTCCACCATGGGCTTGAGCAGGTTATCGGGGAAGATATTAACGATAACATCCATGATCTTGGGTGCTTCTGCAGCCTCGTATTTCAGACCATCTGTTATGCTCGAATCGAGAACGGGGAAGAAGCCTTTGAAGCAGTTAACGACGACAAGACCAATAACAACGGCAAGTGCCGTGGTGCAAATGTAGTACACAAAGGTCTTTATACCTACACTGCCGACCTTTTTAAGGTCATTAAGGTTGATAACGCCGCTCATGATAGAGAACAGAACGACAGGGACGACCATGAACTTGAGAAGATTGATGTAGATCGTACCGAAAGGCTTAAGATAATCGGTGGTAAATGTGCCGCCGACCTTCAGAAAAATGAAGCCGACTACGATACCTGCGACCATGCCGATTATTATCCATGCCGCAAGATTGAGTTTACGCTTTTCCTGCATAAAATTCCTCCTAAATTATTCTATTCTTTTAAAATTTGCGTCACACGCAAATTGTCTCCTCGGGTTTTGCTTTGACTTTTTTAAGCCGTGCATATCTCGGCAGGGAATTTTCCTTGGGGACATGCGGCTCACCCTGTATTAAAGGCAGTACATAATTTATAAAATCAGATGTGATATAATTACCGTCGTCGGTTATCCACTCCAGCGGGACTTTTTTCTCGTAATTGGCAACACTGCTGAGCGAAAGCAGGGTAGTGTGGCAGGAATATGTACCGCTCGCATCGTCTCGCTCCAAAGCGACCATTTTGCCCGTTTCACCGGCGATTGCCGACTCAACGGCGGCCTTGCCGACCATGAATGCCTCCTGAATATCCACAGACGAGGCAATATGCGAGCCGCAGCGCTGCAAAAGGCTGAGCTCAATGCCACGGGTCTTCTTTATCTTAAGCGCATCCTTGAGATAACCTGCAAGCTTGGTTGCAAGACCGCCGAGCTGGGCATGGCCGAAGCCGTCCGTGCCGGAGGTCTTAGCCTCGGAAACGAAGCTTCCGTCGGCATAGTGGACTCCCTCGGATACGGCGACAAGAACATTGTGCTTCTGCTTTAAGACCTTGCGGACATCCTCGGTAAACCTGTCAAGATCAAAATCACGCTCGGGGAGGTAAATGAGGTCGGGACCGCAGCCGTGGCCGTATTCGGTCGCCAAAGCGGCGCTTGCCGTGAGCCAGCCTGCGTGTCTGCCCATGATCTCAACGACAGTCACCATCTCGGTATCGTAAACATCGGTGTCCTTATCTATCTCCATGCAGGTGGTTGCAATGAACTTTGCGGCGCTGCCGAAACCAGGGCAGTGGTCTGTTCCGAACAGGTCGTTGTCAATGGTCTTGGGTATGCCAATGACACGACATTCGTACCCGACCCGCTCCATATAGCGGCTTATCTTATTGCAAGTGTCCATGGAGTCGTTGCCACCGTTATAGAAAAAGTACCTTACATTATATTTTTTAAATGTATCAAGTATTTTAATATAATCGGATTCATCCTCGTCCGGATCGGCGATCTTATACCTGCACGAGCCAAGCTCGGAGGAGGGAGTGTTGAGCAGCAGCTTCAGCTCATAATCCTCTTCTTCGCCCATATCAAAAAGCTCATCGTTAAGAACGCCCTTTATTCCGTGGGCAGCACCATAGACCTTGGTTATCGCATCCGACTCGAGAGCCGTTTTGATAACACCGTATGCGCTGGCATTTATGACCGCAGTAGGTCCGCCGGACTGCCCGAATATACAGGAGCCGACCAGGGGTGAATCAAATAAATTATCCAAAATAATGCCTCCACATTGTTAATGATTATTGATTATAACATGAAAAGGGTTTATAATAAATAAGTAAATCAAATTTTTTATGCAAATTTACTAATTTATTTTTTATCAGGAGGGTTTTCGACTATGCCACTCGTAACAACTAAGGAAATGTTTGAAAAGGCCTACAACGGCGGTTACGCCATCGGTGCTTTCAATGTAAACAATATGGAAATCGTCCAGGGTATTACCGAAGCTGCTGCCGAGCTTAACGCTCCGCTGATCCTTCAGGTGTCAAAGGGAGCTCGTGCTTATGCTAATCACACCTATCTTATGAAGCTCGTCGAGGCTGCGGTTATCGAGACCGGTCTGCCGATAGCCCTGCACCTTGACCATGGCGACAGCTTTGATATCTGCAAGTCGTGCATCGACGGCGGCTTTACCTCGGTCATGATAGATGCTTCCTCAAAGCCGTTTGAGGAGAATATTGAGCTTACAAAGAAAGTTGTTGAGTATGCTCACGATCACGGCGTCGTTGTCGAGGCTGAGCTCGGTACGCTCGCCGGAATAGAGGATGAGGTCAAGGTCAGCGCCGAGGACTCGTCGTACACCAGACCCGAGGATGTTCAGGAATTTGTTGAGCGCACTGGCTGCGACTCGCTTGCAATTGCCATTGGCACTTCGCACGGTGCTTATAAGTTTAAGCCCGGCACAGATCCCAAGCTCCGCTTTGACATTCTTGAAGATGTTGAAAAGCGCCTGCCCGGCTTCCCGATAGTCCTTCACGGATCGTCCTCCGTGCCGCAGGAGTTTGTCAGGATCATCAATGAAAACGGCGGCAACATGCCCGGCGCTATCGGCGTTCCCGAGGACCAGCTGCGCAAGGCTGCCTCCATGGCGGTGTGCAAGATAAACATTGACTCCGACCTTCGTCTTGCCATGACCGCATCTATCCGTCAGTACCTCAACCAGCATCCCGACCACTTTGACCCCAGGCAGTACCTCAAGCCCGCAAGAGCCGCCATTAAGGACATGGTCGCTCATAAGATAGTTGATGTCCTCGGCTGCGACGGCAAGGCTTGAACTAAAACTAATCGATAAAAAACAGGGAGGGTGATTTTGTGAACCAAAGTGCGCAGAAGCATGAACACAGCAAGGGCACAAAGCCCATAATGCCGGACTTCGTCACGCTTGTCAGGCTCGCAATAACCGTTATCCTGCTTGTTCTGGCATATACTATAGGTGCATCAAAGCTCGTTTGGGTGATAATGCTCATTGCGGCGATACTGATAAGCGGCTTTGATATAGCGATCACGGTGGTATACGCCATTTTGAGAAAGGACTTTTTCAACAATTCCTGCCTCGTGCTTATCGCAGCAGCCGCAACATTTGCCGTAGGATGCTATATTGAGGCGACGGTGTTTGTTGTCATCTATCAGGCTTGCAGAGTGTTTTTCGAGTATGCCGAAAAGCGTACAAAGCGGTCTGCGACCGAGGATCTTCCGAAAAACGGTCCTGAAAGCTTTTCGAAGCAGCGTAGCCTTATAAATCGATGTGACGGCTCGATAAATGCCGCAAGGGCAAAGCTTGAGCCGTATTACTCCATTGCCGTCATGGCGGTGACTGCCATTGCCGTACTCTTTGCTGCATTTATGCCGCTTTTGACCGATATGAGCTATGTCATGTCGATAAGAAGGGGAGCAATGCTTATTATTGCGATAATCCCCTCATCGGCGTTTGCCTCGTTATCGCTGTGCACGGCATACGGCATTTGCCGCTCGGCTGCTGCAGGCGTTATAATTGACGAGCCGGAAACCATTGATAAAGCTACGAAGCTTAAAACGATAGTTTTCGATAAATCGGATGTAATGGCTGCCGGTGCTCCGAAAATTGCTGCGATGATATCGCCGTTTCTAGATAAGGAAAGCTTTCTACGCTCGTGCGCATACATTGCATTCAAGTCCGAGCAGCGTATCGCCGCATCGATAGTCGGTGCGTATAACGGGGAGATCTACCCCGAATACATACAGGAGTTTAACGACATCCCCGGCTACGGCATGGAGGTCAAGATAGAGGGCAGGCAAATGCTGCTCGGCACATTGAAGCTCCTTGAATCAAGGGGAATTTCAATAGAGCCTGCAAGCGTACGCAAGGGTAATGTGTTGTATCTGATCGTAGCGGGCAGATATGCCGGTGCTATCGTCTTCAATGATAATATCAATCCCTATGCGGCAAAAACCGTCTCCGACCTCAAGGCTTTGGGCGTAACAAGCGTGTTGGTTGCCGAGGACGGAATGGATATTTGCGAAAAAACCGCAAGATCCGTTAACATTTTGGAGTATTTTCCATGCTGCGATACCGCAAAGAAGCTGTCCGTCGTAAAAGAAATCAGGCAAAGCCTTGATAAGGACGATGCCATGATGTATGTAAGCGCCGAGAATGTCGGCTACCACTCCGATGCCGACCTTGACACAAGGGTAGGGGAGCAGACCGAAACCGAGGATCTGCGCATGTCCAATATCGGCATCTACGGCTTGCCGACGATGGTATCCATTGCAAGAAGCGTAAAAAAGATATCAATGCAAAACCTTGCATTGTGCGCAATCATAAAAGCCGTGCTGATAGTACTTGCCGTGACCGGCAGCGCAACGCTCTGGTTTGTGGCTCTGCTTGATTTTGCGGCAGGAATGTTCGGAGTCCTGAATATCTCCAGAATAACTCAATAAATAATATGACCACTATTAGAAAGATAGTGGTCATATTATTTATTCCGGTTTAAAATTGCTAAGCGGATTTGCCTCTGAAGCAAGCCGCAGCTCGGAATTATCAACATGGGTATAAATTTGCGTCGTGTTGAGATTGTCGTGCCCGAGAAGCTCCTGAAGCGTCCTGACATCAACGCCATTTTGCAGCATCAAGGTCGCTGCCGTGTGGCGGAGCTTGTGCGAGGAGTATTTGTCCGCATCCAATCCGGCCCTTTTCAGCGAGACTTTGACCATGCTGTGCACAGCCTCTCGGCTCATGCGTGTCCGTCGGTTAGACAGAAACAGTGCGTTTTTGTCGATCGCAGCAATGTTTTTTCTGACTTCAAGATAATTATTGATGGCATCGGCGCAGGCGTCATTGATATAAATGATTCGCTCTTTGCTGCCTTTGCCGAACACCCTTATGTGGTCGACCCTGATATCCGACAGATTCAGCCCGACGATCTCCGATATTCGCAGACCGCAGTTGAGGAAAATACAGAGAATACAGTAGTCACGCTCTTTGTTTTTGCCGTCGACAGAGGAGAGGAGGGCCTGAGCCTCCGGGAGAGTGAGGTAGCGGGGAAGTGTATGCGGAATTTTAGGAACATCGAGGTCCTGAAGCGGATTTGTGTCAATGAGCTTTGCTTTAACGGTCAGATATTTATAAAAGCTCCTGAGCGTTGAGACCTTGCGTGCACGGGTCGAGGCTTTCGTGCCATATTCAGCCTCACGGCTGCGCTGATTTTTGACCTTGTCACGAGTCATGAAGGAAAGGTACTCATAAGCCTCCGAGACCGTAACGGATTTCACGAAGTCCAGATCGATATCCGAGATAGAGATATCGTCAAGCTCGGTGTTACGAGGAACAATACCTCGCTGAAGCTTCAGAAACCTGAAAAAGTTTCGCAGGTCAAGATAGTATTCATCGACCGTTTTTCTTGAATGACCCTTGATAGTCTCGTGATATGTCAAAAAGCCCTTGATGATCTCCGGCGCTTCAGTCCTGTAATCCATAATTCGCTCCAATCGTCAGTTTTATTATGCACCAATTATAACAGGGAAGCATTATTCCTGTCTATTGACAAATTGACTAAAAATTAAACAAAATAAAGATTTTGTTTAATTTGGGGGAGTCGAAGTATCAACGGTTTGCGGTCTCTTGCGGGCTGAGCGCTTATTTTGTTTAATTTGCAGCTTGGGGTCTGTGCAGACTATTTCCTTAAACGGCAGCTTTGGCATTTCAGGTACTTTGAATGAATTGAAGTATTTCGAATACTTAGGTATGTATGTGAACTTCCAGTCCCATATGGGTTTAAACTTAAGGTTTTCGGCAATCTTGGACTCAGCTTCCGAGGTCGAGTCTGTGAGCACAATTTTCTTTGTAATGGATTTACCTACCGAGAAAACATTGAATACATTGACGAACAGGATCATGCCGTCAGTCAGATCTCGGAGCTTCTTGTCTATATCAAATGTCTGTGACGCCAAATAACATACTACATGGTAATGCCTTTGCAGTTTGAAGAAATCTCGTACTTCGGGCTTGAACTTCTTGAAGTCTCGTGAGTCCCATATCATACCTACCTCATCTATTAAAAGCAAACTATCGGCTTCGGGTACGAATTGACCAAGTTGATTGACATCAAAATGACGAACGCCACTTATCATACAATCGTCCATATTGGTATAAACTGTATAACCTTTCTTGATATACTTAATTGCAAGCTTTATCAGATAAGAGGACTTACCACTTCCCTTTTTACCGAAGACCAGGTACAAACGATAAGGGTTAGCGAATTTGCGGGTTATCACGGGCATTATAAGGAGAAAAAAGAATACAAATAGTATAAGCTTAAACAGAAAATTCATGAAAATACCTCTATTTTATCAAATATGCGATACTGATCAATGCGGCAGCGGCCGCCTTCAAGAGCCTTGCAAGGAAAAAGAGAAAACTGCGAGTAATATTTTTCATAGTATACCTCATTAAGAAAATAAGGTGCCGAGTAAACTCTGGCACCTTATTTTTACTCGGTCAGTTGAGATTGATCATGCGCCGGACAAGACCAATTCCAAGGCCGACAAGCGGGATGACGGTGAACACGAAAAGAATTTCATTACCCGAGGTGGTAATGAGGGACAGGTAATCACCCATCCAGCTGATAGCGGAAGTGATGACACTACCGATGTTAGTGAGAATGGTACTCAATGCTGAAACAGCTCCTTCCATAAGTAAAAATACCTCCTAATTAACACATTGAGAAAACTATATAGACATAGCTCTCTTTACTATTCCGGCCACGAACAGCAAGAGAACACAGCCAACGAAATAAATGACGGGCTCGGTCATGAGGAACGAGCTCAAGGTTGTGAGGAAGCCAGACCAAAGCTCTAGAAAAGATTGCATACGATCGCTCCTAACAGTTTGAAAAATGAATATACGATGATGAGGAAACACACGCCGGTAAGGACATAAAGCCAATCGACACCAGCAAGGCCGGAGGCGACTATCTGATAAGTGACACCATCAACGACCTTAGGATAAGTAACAGGCACATATGTACCTAAGAGATTAGATATGAATTCACGCATATAGCACCTCAGAAGATTTTCTTTATAACGGCTAAGAGAATGGGCATGGTTACGAAACCGACTATGACGACACCCCAGGCAACGCCCCAGGGCGTTTGCATACTCATGAGGGATCCAATAAGATCACCAATGACAGACAGACAAGAAGACATTTCATATAACACTCCTTAAGTAGCTATAGCTCGCTTAATAGCAAGGGCGAACATAATCACGATAAACGAAGGTATCCACGATTGAATATCTTCGGGCAGCCATTGCCAAAGAATATCTAGGCCGAGGGACTGCCAGATATCTGCGATAGGACCAGTGCCGGTTAAGAGCCATTGAAGCAAGGACATATGATCACCTACTTAATAAATTTACGGTAAATACCGAAATAGAGAATTAGAACAACGGAAGCATAGACCGGAACAACCATACCGTAAGGCAGAACAGACCAGACATTAAGGACGAGAGAAATAAAGCCACCGATGTAGGAAAGCCACTCAACGACATAATGCCATATGCTATTAAATCCAGCGCCAAAATACGAAGAAGGCTTATTATTCTTCGAGGAGCGCCATTCTTCCCACCAGTCAGATATTTTTGTACCGATTGAATCGATTTTGCCACCAATGGTGTCTGCAGCCGTAGCAATCGCTGTCTTAACTGCTTCTGCAGCTGAACTAATTCCAGCTTTGATGTTACTAAGAAGCTCCTGAATTGCTTCCAGCGAGGTTTTAAAGACTTCCTTAAGCTTTGTAGTAAAGTTCGTCCAGAAGTCCGCAAAGAACAAGCGTACATCCGTAAAGAACTGAGTGCATACCTCAGAGAAAGTTTTAAAGCCGGTATCAAGCCAATTCTTGATGCTATTAACAGCAGCACGGATGCCAGAAACATCAGAAGAAACATCTGTATCACCTCCCTCCTGCTCCGTGCCGGACGAGGATTGGGAGACAGATGAGAGAAGCTTACCGGCAAGGCCGAGCTCTAATGCAGAGATAGCAGCGTCACGAGCTGTATCATGCTTATTGTTGTTGCCGCCTGAGCCGCCAGCTGCGGTCTCATCTATAACGATGATGAACGGCACAGTGCCGGTCTGCGTGTTTGAGTATGTATAGGCAGGGTTTGCCGTGTATGAGGCGGAGACAGACCCAAACTGATAAGACTTATCAATAGTAGTAAGATTTGAATTAACCCAATCAATAAAAGAACCGTAAGACTCACCAGAACAAGAAAACAACTTATTATCAAAATCAACATAAAAATAAGGGTAAAGACCAGAAATAGATGCAGAAGAAGCCAAAATAGGGCCAACAAGAAAAGACGAAGAAGAACCATTACCAAGAGACCTCCGCATCATAATGCCAGTATCAGTCTTCCAAACATAATAAATATAGCCATCTAAAGTAAAATAACAAGGATAATAAAAACGAGAAATACCAGAACGAGAACTAAAGGAGGGAAAAATCTGAACACTCTCACTCGTCAGGCTCTCCTCGCCTTTAAACCAATTGAAAAACCTATCGAGGAAACGCATGGTGGGATCTGAGACATTGAGACCGACACCATTGGGGTTAAGCGAGATGCCGGAGGCGTATTCGGATACGCTGCCGGTGCCCTCGGAGGATATGAAGTTATCTATCTTTCCGGCTATGTACGAGCCGAAGGAGTCAGCGTCTGTATTCTGAGATGTAAAGACGATGCCTGCTGCGATCATGACAGCAACTGCCGCACCGGCAAGCAAAAGAGCATCATCAACCAGAGCGACGGCCTTGGCCTGAGGTCTTGGCAGCACGAAGCTAAACAGCAGCGCAACAACGAGGAGAACGGCGAGGAACTTGTACCATATGGAGTTATTTCGGGCTATGGACATTCTTCCTACTCCCCTCTCCTATTGAGTAACTATTGAAGCTCTGTAAGACTTGATATACTGTCCTATCACATAGGAGCAGCTATCACAAAGCGCTGGAAACCATGTGTCAAACTCATTTTGACGGGCATAATCAAAGAGCTCTCGATATTCACGAATATCGTTCTCAATGATGAAGTCACACATCTGAGATATGACCTTGTATCTGTCCGATGAGCTCGGGCGAAGCAGATCATCGAGGTCAACGCCGCCGTAAGACTGTAGCTCTGACCGTGGGTACTGATATTTCTCGGGGTTATCCAGATGCAGCATGTAGCGTACTGCGCCCTTTGCCGAGTGGCAGCGCTGAGGAATTGGCGCATTTAGCCTGTCCGTAATCTGCTTTATCTGCTCAAACGACTTAAGACCACCAAAGACTAAAAGCAAATGGTAATGCGGCTTCTTCTTTTCTCCGTCAGGGTTTATATCGAATTCATGCAGCGGAGAGCATACCCATTCAATCTGATATTCTTCAATCAAAATGTTTCGCCAGTTCTCCGGCAGGCTCTCGGGATAGACAACCGCAAGCCAGGACTTTGAACGATTATCTGCTGCTTTTTTAGTTACCATACATACCTCCAAAAATCATAAAAAAAGAAACCGTGATTATTGGTCTCCAATGGGCAGGTCGTAGTCCGCCCATTGGAGGGGTATGGCAATATCTCACGACATGACCTAAGGTCTCACCGAAACTTATACGGTAGCCTGATACCCATTTCATCTAAGTCTCGCTTAATCGCCTGCAGCTGATCATAGAGGCGATTAGCGTATTCACGCTGCATTAGATTTGCAGCAGCAGAAATCTTATACTGCCTGTTTTCGTTGGTGAGCCTAACTATCTCCTTTGCCATCTCTAGAAACAGCTCAGGATAAAACACAACGACCTTTTTAGTGTCCTCGCTATCTGATGCCAGCAAGGACTTATAAAGCTCATAGAGCTGCACATAATCCTCGTCAGGTATCATAACGAATGATAGCAAAACAACAGTCCAAGCAAGAAGAAATCTCTTCGTTGGGATTCAGAAGCGGACAAATATAGCCAGCTTCAGCATCGTGCTCAGAAAAGCCACAAATAATATCGGACTGCTGACGGTTGACAAGGTCAAGATGGTCTACATTGGCGCGATCATTTGCGTTCATATCCTTCACCTCCGCATGGTATATGACCTTCTATAAGCAGCCGGTAAGCACACTCAAGGTAGTACCGGCAAGACTCACATGAATTCTCCTGCATTATTTCACCGCTTTCTGTATCAGCCGGACGCCGGCAATCTTACCGAAGCGGTTATAAAGTATCTCTACTTCATCACCAACACAGGGGTCATATAGGTCAAGCTTCTGCTGGGAGACGAAAGCGGAGAAACAGGCAACGCCTTCTACTCCTTTCCTATCCTGCACAACATACAGTGTCGTGCCGGAGCCGGTCACAAGAGCGCCGGTGCGCTCATCCGTGAATGAATAATCTTTCTGCTGGTAACCAATTACTTTACAGCTCATGTTTTACTCCTTTCGATTTTCAAGTTACCTAGGTAATAATAAACCTTATAAGGCATAACCAATAATAAAAATAAACCTCATAAGACTTAAAAGCAAGATAAACCTTAAAAGATGTAATATAATCAGCAAAATAGCCAAAAAAGGTGTGTGTGACATATGGAATATTACGAAAAACTAAAAGGGATAAGAGAAGATTTAGACTTAACACAAAGCGAGGTGGCAAGGTACTTAAAAACAACACAACAACAAATTTATAAGTATGAAGCAGGAAAACAAGAAATGACGGTAAGCAAATTTAAAGAACTATGCAAACTATATAGAGTAAGTGCAGACTATATTTTGGGTTTAAAAAAATATTAAAATGGCATAGATAAGGGAGAGAGATATGGATTATGTTTTAATTGCGATTATCGTTATACTTCTCGTGAGAGAAATGGTAAAGTCATCGAAGGGAAGACAATACGGTAAGCGCAGGCCGGCAGACAAGCAGCCACAGCAGCGTACAAAGGCTATTACAAACGAAACTCCGGCAAGCAACAGCTCGAACTACATAAAGTCCTATAAGCGAAAATATGTCCTTACGACCAATGAGAAAGATGCCTTTCGTAAGATTAAAGCGGCAGCAGATCTAACCGGCTACACGGTACTATCCAAGGTACGCTTGTTTGACCTTATAGAGCCGCTGGATAAGACGGACAAGGGTGCTAAGTGGAAGATACAAGCTAAGCATGTAGACTTCGTCCTTTGCGACAAGGCTCTGGTTGCCAGGTACATTATTGAGCTCGGCGATAAAAGCCACGAGAGAGCTGACAGAATTGAGAGAGACGCATTTGTTTTAACTGTGCTGCGTAACTGCGGTTACAAGGTATTGATCACGAACAATATCGATACGGACAGGCTTGTATCATGGATACAAGAGCAGGAACAGGCGAAGAAATATTAGAGTGTACATAAAGCAATTCCGCCCTACGCTGCCTACTAGAGCCTAGTGCAGTGCGGGGCGGATATGTTTATAAAGGCGAATATCAGCAAAGCGACAGAACGACCAGGGCGCAGCTGGGCACATGCAGCCGCATAAGAAAATGTACATTCCTGTTGTGGATGCCAGCCGCTACGCTCTGGCATCTCCTTTCGTTACTCCCTACTCCTATTTCAGCGCTATTCATCAGTAAAGATTTTGTTTAATTTGGGGGATTAGCAAATCCAATGGTTTTGACCCTGTGCCACCATTTTCGGATTTTTTGTTTAATTTTGATGCATGTGCATCTAAGCCGGCTTAGATGCACTTCTAGATAAAAATAATTCATTTTTTTATCTCCTATATTTATTACGAATTCTTCTTGATAATGCTTGACGAAAATTTATGCCGTGAGCTTGGAGTAAATCCGTCAGTTCAAAATTGCATTTGCACTCATTTATGTAGCTAAACTCTAATGCGTTTAATCTGCGTTTGCTTTCCGTAAGCTCTCTTTCGAGTTGCCGTACCTTCTTTTGCAGCTTGTCTACCTTTTCCGAAGGCTCAACTAAGACCTTGATTTTAATCATCGTGTGTCTTTCACCTCCTTTAGGGAGATATAAAAAGAAAGCGTATAAACGGAAATTATTGTTTATACACTCTCTGTTAGCGGAATTGCGCTTCCTATATCGAATATCGGTTTGTCTGTGAGATATATCGGTTTGATGTTCTGCTTGCATAGAAAGCTCTCAATTTTGCTTTTTATGATGGTGTCTTCAATTACGCCTGTAAACGCTAATTCGTCTGCGCTGATTTTAAAAGTTGCTCCGCCGATAAAGCCGTAATCGAAGCCGTCCAATTTGACGAACGACTCCGGCAGGTACAAAACATTCATTCCGGAGTTTTCGGCAGCTTCGGCAATGCGCTTATCTGCGGTTATGATCGAGTTTTCATTCACAACGCAGATCGAGCATTTGGTATAGCCCTGTTTGACGGCAATCAATTGCTTGCAGCCGAGCTTTTCGACCAACTGTGCATTTGCTGTTTTGGGGTTATAAAACAGCTTGTCCCCTACGACGCAAAAGTTTAGCCCCGCATCGTAGGGATAAACAGTCTGCTGCGGATCAGGCACATATTCAGTTGCGATTATATTCTGAATTTGCTCGCAAGGCTTCAAAAACTCGCTCAAAATTATGCTTTTGCCTATATGAACGGCAGATAAATCTGCATGTCCGGACAGTCGCTCGTCAACATTTGGATTGCTTTTGAGCCAAATCGGCTCTAAATTGTACGCAAAAAGCGCATTTTCAAGCAAGTTCCTGTACTTTTCACCTAGTATTATGTGCCGCACTTTGGACATTGGCAGGTGCGGCGTTTCTATTAATTTGAACATTTTAACCCAAAGTTGCCTTGATGGCTTCCCGTATATCCTTTACGGATATGATTTCGAGACCGTTGGGTTTTTTAATATCATCCTTGATGTGCGCCGGTATCACGCAGCGCTTGAAGCCGAGGCGGGCAATCTCAGACAGACGCATATTAAGCGAGTTCACGCTTCTTATTTCCCCGGAAAGTCCGACTTCGCCGACAGCAGCTAGATCACGCCCGAGCGGCAGGTCCCTAAAGCTGCTTGCAATGGCGAGCATTGTAGCAAGGTCGGCAGCGGGCTCGTCAAGCTCAAGACCGCCGATAACATTAATATACGCATCGCAGCCGGAGACCGCCATGCCTCCACGCTTTTCAAGAACGGCCAAAAGCAGCGTTGCTCTGTTATAATCAATGCCGTTTGTGCTGCGTCGGCCTGCATTGTAGGTCGCAGGCGCTACAAGAGCCTGAATTTCGGCGAGTATGGGCCGTGAGCCTTCGATAACGCAGGTAACGCAAGTGCCAGGGGCGTTATCGGGTCTACCGGAAAGCAGTATCTCGGACGGATTTTGCAACTCTCTTAGCCCTGTGTCAACCATTTCAAACACGCCGATCTCATTGGTTGAGCCAAAGCGGTTTTTGCCGGCTCTGAGTATTCTGAACGATGTGCTGCGCTCGCCTTCAAAGTACAAAACGCAGTCGACCATGTGCTCAAGCACCTTAGGTCCTGCGATATTGCCCTCTTTGTTGATATGACCGACAACAAAGGTCGTGAAGCCCTTTTCCTTGGTCATGCGCATGATGGACATCGTACATTCCCTGACCTGGCTGACGCTGCCGGGTGCGGAGCTTATCTCGGGGTCAAACATGGTCTGGATAGAGTCAACTATCATGATATCCGGCTCAAGCTCGTCGGCAGCCTCCAAAACCTCGGTAAGCCCAGTTTCGGCGAGGACATATATCTGTCCGTTATCAACACCGAGACGCTGCGCACGCATCTTGAGCTGGCGCTCGCTTTCCTCGCCGGTGACATACAGTATCTTCTGCTCGCCCTCGACAAGACCGCAAAGCTGGAGCAGCAGAGTCGATTTGCCGATACCGGGAGCACCGCCGACCAAGACGAGCGAGCCTTTAACAGCTCCGCCGCCCAAAACTCTGTCAAGCTCCCCTATTCCGGTCGAAAAGCGGAGCTCGGCCTCGGTATCAAGCTCCGAAATTAGTTTGGGAGCTTTTTTGGAAGTGGCTCTCTTGGGACTTCCCTTCCCTTTTGCGTCGAGCTTTACCTCGACCAAGCTGTCCCACGCACCGCAGGCGGTGCACCGACCGCTCCATTTAACTGTCTCGTTGCCACATTCCGAGCAGCAGAAAACTGTCTTTTGTCTCATATCTTCTCCTAGGCCGAAGCCATGTTATTTAAATACTGTATATATGATCCGGCTAAAATCGCCGCAATTTTAAGCTGATAATCATTAGACGCAAGCCTTTGCGCCTCCTGCGGATTGGACATAAAGCCGCACTCCACAAGAATTGTCGGGCATTTGACCGATGAGGTCAGCAACAGCTCTTTTGGCGCAGGTCGAGCAACACGGCGGTTTGAGGTATCCAGCAGCATGACCAGATTATCCTGCGTGAGCAGTCCCAGTGTTTTGCTGTCGTCACTATCAGAATACATCACTTCTGCGCCGCTGACAACTGCGCTCGGGAACTTATTCTGATGAATACTGATAAAAACCGAATTTTCGATTGAATTTGCAAGCTCCGCCCGTTTAACGAGGTTATCGTGCTCGCTGTAATCCTTGTTTTCCGAGTTATCGGTGTCCGTTTCACGGGTCATGACGGTGTCAATGCCCATAAAATGCGCCAAAGCTTCGGTTTTGAGCGCAATGGCAAGGTTAATGTCACTTTCCTTGAGCCCGGTATCCGAGACAGCGCCGCCGTCGATGCCGCCGTGGCCGGCGTCAATAACGAGCGTTGAGCGACTGTTTTGATTGATAACGGACTTGAGCCCGCCGTTTGAAACGATCAGCTTTACAAAAACGATGGCCGCTGTCAAGAGTACGATTATTAAAACGATTTTGATAAGTCTTTTAAAATCAATGGTCAAAAACACAAAATCACCCCATTAACAAGCTATGTCAATGGGGTGATTATTATATCATTCGCTGATGAATTTTTCAAGGCGGTCGAGGCCCTTTTCGATATTCTCCATGGATGCGGCGTACGACCAGCGGACAAAGTTCTTTGCACCGAAGCCCGAGCACGGGACGACAGCAACAAGAGCCTTTTCAAGCAGAGCTACGGCAAAATCATCGTCATTTTCAATGAGCTTACCGCCGAGGGTGCGGCCGATGAGCTGTTCAATGTTCATCATGACATAAAATGCGCCTTCGGGTTTAACGCAGCTCACGCCGGGGATGGAGTTGATGCGCTCAACGATGTAATCCCTGCGTTTCAAAAACTCCAGCCGCATGGATTCGACCGTGTCTTGCGGACCGGTGTAGGCTTCAAGTGCTGCCCACTGGCTGATAGTTGACGGCGCACCGGTCGAGTGGCTGAGGTAATTGGACATTATCTTAGCAAGCTGCTTGTTAGCTGCACAGTAGCCGACACGCCAGCCGGTCATTGCATAGGACTTTGACACACCGTTTATAAGCAGCGTGCGCTCTTTGACATCCTCGCCGAAGCTTGCAATGCTGGTAAACTCCAGTCCGTCATAAACGAGCTTGTAGTATATCTCGTCGGCGATAATATAAAGGTCATGCTTAACGCACACATCGACAAGTGCCTTGAGCTCGTCACGGCTGTACAGCATGCCGGTGGGGTTTGAGGGGTTGTTGAAAACGACGCACTTGGTCTTATCGGTGACTGCGGCTTCGAGCTGCTGAGCGGTGATCTTAAAATTCTGCTCCTCGTCTGCAGAGACAACAACGGGAACGCCGCCGGTCATTTTGATCATTTCGTAGTAGCTGACCCAATACGGTGCGGGCAGAATTATCTCGTCGCCGGGATTGGTAAGTGCCGACAGGGCAATAAACAGGCTGTGCTTTGCGCCGCTTGCAATGACTATCTGCGTGTAATCGTAGTCCAACCCTTCGCTTTTGAGCTGCTCGGCGATCGCCTTGCGCAGAGGAATAATGCCTGCTGCCGGGGTATATTTTGTCTTGCCGGTTTTAATGGCATCGATGGCGGCAAGATTGATATTTTCGGGAGTTGGAAAATCAGGCTCGCCTGTGCCAAAACCGACAACATCGTATCCATCGGCTTTCATCTGTTTTGCCAAGCTGTCAACAGCTAGGGTCGTTGACGCACGAACTGCTTCCGCAATTCTTGATACCGGTTTCATAAATCTCATCTCCAAAAAATTTTGTCTTAATTATATTATTATCCTTTAACCATTTCAACTATTAAAATAAATAAAAGTGCACGCAAAAAAACGGGAATTACTTCCCGTTTTTTATAACAAAATACAAATCAGCGTTCCCCTTCCCTCGTTTACGATGCGCTGGAGGGTCTCCTGAAGCTTTGCTCTTGCATTTACCGGCAGATTGTTGAGTCTGTCGGCTATCCCCTCCTCGGCTATATCATAAAGCGGTCTGCCGAAAATGTTCGATTCCCAAAGCCTGCTCATGTCGCCCTCATAGCCCTGAAGCAGGAAGCTTATTATCTCCTCGGAGGCGTTGTCGCCACCTATTGACGGTGTGACCTCGGTCTCTATGCCGGTTTTGAGCATGTGTATCGCCGGAGCCTTTGCCTTGAGCTTCACTGCGTATTTGCCGCCCTGCTTCACTATCTGCGGCTCGTCAAGCTCAAGCTCGTCGGCAGACGGCATCACGACACCGTAGCCCTTTTCCCTGACATCGTCCAGCGCCGATTTTATATGCTCATAGTCGTGCTTTATAGCGCTCATCTCACGCAGAAGCTTTATAAGCTCGCCGTCGTCTTTTATCTCAAGCCCCGCCTCATCGCTGATAAGGCGATAATACAGCGCTCTCGGTATCTCAATGCTGACATTGATCGTTCCGCTGCCCATGTCGGAGTTTTTTACCTCAGCCGCTTCGACTATGTCCGACTCGTTAAGCGCACCGAGCATGGAATAGATATCATGGACGCAGCTTAAGTCCTTGGATGAAGCCGTAAGCTGCTGATACAGTTTCGCTTTAAGCTCGGCCTCGTTGTCAAGCGCCTCAAACCAGGACGGCAGCCAGATCGCAACCTCGGATATCGGGAACTGCCCAAGCACGGTACTCATTATATCGGCTAGATCACGCTCGGAAAGCTGCTGACAGTTGACACAGATGCATGGTACTCCGTACTTCTCGCTTAGCTCGCTTTGAAGTGTGACGGCTTCGTCGGATGCCGGGTTTTTGCTGTTGATGAGCACGGCAAAGGGCTTGCCGATCTGCTTAAGCTCGGTTACGACTCTTTCCTCGGGCTCAACATAGTCGGCTCTCGGAATATCGCATATGCTACCGTCGGTGGTTATGACCAAACCGATCGTCGAGTGCTCGTTTATGACCTTATAAGTACCCGATTCCGCCGCTTCGGTCATGCTTATCTCATGGTCATACCACGGCGTTGTGACCATTCGCTCGCTGCCATCCTCGAACTGACCGGCAGCGCCGTTTACCATGTAGCCCACGCAGTCAATGAGCCTGACCGAGAAATGCACATCCTCGCCAAGGCTTATCTCCACAGCGTCCTCGGGGACAAATTTGGGCTCTGATGTCATGATAGTCTTCCCCGAGCCGCTTTGGGGCAGCTCATCCTTTGCCCGTTCTCTTGCATAAACATCCTCGATGTTCGGAATGACAAGCAGCTCCATAAAGCGCTTTATGAAGGTCGATTTTCCCGTGCGCACAGGTCCGACTACTCCGAGCATGATCGAGCCGTTTGTCCGTCTGGATATATCCTTATAAATATCAAGGTTAGTCATAAAAAAGCCTCCGCAGTTTTTCTCGTTTGTACGAGTCTATGAACTGCGAAGGCGTATTATTCTCTTTTAATAAAACTGCGCCGTTTGGCAATGGACAGTGGATATCGAAAAGTCAACATCGCTAAACTTGGCAGTGAGTTTTTCGTGCAACACGGGAATGACGACATTTTCGGTGCAGAAATGGTCGGCGTCGATAAGGTTTATGCCGAGCTCCTTTGCGTCGAGAAAACCGTTGTACTTGATGTCGGCCGTGACATATGTATCGCAGCCGAGGTCATTGGCAAGTGCGATGCAGTCACCGCCTGAGCCACCCATGACGGCAAGCTTTTTGACCGGCCTTCCGGCGTCATGATAACGCAGACCGTTTACATGGAGCGTCTCCTTGCAAATTTGCAGAAAGCTTTGAAGTTCAATGCTTTCAGGCAGCTCACCGATGCGTCCGCAGCCAACGGGAGCGCCGCCTGCATCCTCCGTGCCGCAGGGCTCGAGAAAACCGCTTACGCAGCCTCCCAGAGCACTCATGAGCGCATCATTGATGCCGCCCTGTGCTATATCGAGATTTGTGTGCATACAAATTGCGGAAATGTCGTTTTTAATAAGCTTTATTATCTTCCTGCCGACAAGATCCTCGGCGACAACGCTTTTAAGCTCGTGGAATATCACCGGGTGATGCGACATGATAAGGTCAGCTCCCATCGACATCGCTTCGTCTATGACCTCGTCGGTTATATCAAGAGCAAGCAGACATTTTTTCACCGACGCATCGGCGCTGCCTGCAAGTATCCCGACATTGTCAAAGCTCATTTTGAGTCCGACAGGGGCAAGCGTATTCAAATAATCAAAGATATCCTTAACGGTTTTCATTTTTCCACTCCCGCATCGTTTTGAGCTCGCTTAAAATGTTTTCAACAATGGCGAGCCAAGGCAGCAACTCTTCCCTGTCGGTGGTTTTTAAGCCCTCAACGGCCGACGAAAAGCGCTTTATGTGCTTTGAAAGCAGCTCGTCGAAATATGGGCTGTTTTTAATTAGCTCATATCTGCCTATAAAAAGCTCCGAGTCCATGTATCGGCAGTCTCTGCCCGGGACAGCGCATATGATCTGATATATCGTGCTGTTTTCCTCGACCTGCGCTTCGTTTTTAATGACAAAGTCGTTATTCACAAGCCAATACCGCAGTATCTCGGGCTTTGTGACCGGTTGGAGAATAAGCTTCATATCCACCCGAGCGCACCACTCTGCCCTGTCGAGAATTCCGGTTATCGTGTCGCCGCCCATACCGGCGACGATGATGGTGTCGACCGAATCCGGCTTGCAGCCGTCCAGCCCGTCGCATAAAACGAGCTCGACGGCATCCTCGCAGTCGGCCTCCGCAAGGCTTTGCTTTGCCTTTTGCAACGGTCCTTCGTTTATATCGGTCGCAATAATATTGCCCTTATATCCCCTTTTGACGAGCATCACGGGCAAATAACCGTGGTCAGTGCCGACATCGGCAACACCGATACCGTCCTCAACAAAGGAGGCTATCAATTCAAGTCTGTTACTCATATATCTCCATATAAAGCAAAAAGCCGGTATATCCGGCTTTTTAGCTTAAAAATCAGAGCGCCATGAGGTAGGCTTTGAGCTCGACCAAAAATTCGTCGGGGTCAACGCCGTGTGCCGCACAAGCCTGCTCAAGAGATTCAGCGGTTGCAAGAGCGCAGCCGAGGCAGTGCATACCAAGCTCCTGGAACTTGGGCATTGCTTCGGGGAAATCTTCAAGGATGTCGGAGATCATGCTCTCTCTGCTGAGATCCATAATTTTTAACATTTCCATAGTCAAGTCTCCTATCTTTTAGATTAAATAAAGAAAGGGACGCCGCGAAGACGCCCCACTCTATTCCTGTAGGTTTGATCCTCAGGCCTCTTCCTTCATCTTTGCAAAGCACTCGCTGCAGTAGACGGGACGGTCGGACTTGGGCTCAAAGGGAACCTTTGCCTCGCCGCCGCATGCTGCGCAAACTGCGGTGAAGAACTCACGGGGACCACGAGCTGCGTTCTTGCGAGCGTCACGGCAAGCCTTGCAGCGCTGGGGCTCGTTCTGGAAGCCACGCTCTGCATAGAATTCCTGCTCACCTGCGGAGAACACGAACTCCTGACCACATTCTTTGCAAACTAAGGTCTTGTCTTCGTACATTTTAAATCCTCTCTTTTGAAAAACTCGCCTGTCGGCTTTTATATGCGTCAGCTTCCGCTGATATCGCCTGATTTGAAATTCTGCGCCAGTTTGCGCCTTATCCGCTGAATCGCATTATCGACCGCTTTTTCGTCCTTGCCGCTTATCTGGGCGATCTCCTTGTAGCTCAGACCGTTCAGATAGTTCTGAAGGACACACTTTTCAAATTTCGATAACTTTTCCAGAACGGATAAGAAAAACTCGTCTTTTTTTCTCTTGTTCTCTCTGGCCAGAACCTGCTCTTCAGGTGATGTCTGAAACAATTCGGCATATGCCAATGATGGGGTCTGGGATTCATCCGAGAGTAAAGTGTCGAGCGAGACGCCTGCGTTCAAGGGAGTGTGCTTGTTGCTCGACGCCGATTTAACTGCTGTTAAGAGCCTGTTTTTTATGCAATGCTCCGCAAAGGTCTTGAAGCTTGTCTTTTGCTCGGCGTTATACTGCCTTACGGCCGATATCAGCCCGAACATACCCTCCTGGATAAGATCCTCGCTGTCCCCTCCCGTGAGAAACAAGGGTCTTGCGCACATGCGCACAAGCCTCATATATCTCTCTACAAGAGCTTCCTCGGCCAGGCTGTCGCCTTTTACGGCAAGCCTCTGTAAGTCATTATCATCAATTTTGGAGTAATTAAACATATAAAACAGCTAATTTCTAATTTATCTATTATATTATATTACAAAGTTATTAATTGTCAATAGAAAATTAACCGTAAATGCGCAAAAAATTCAGTGTTTTCAACAATTCACAGTCCGAGCTCCTGCTGACCGAGGTACTCAATGCCAAGATGGTCGTAAGCTTTTTTGGTCACGCAGCGGCCACGGGGTGTTCTTGTGAGAAATCCCTGCTGCAAAAGGTACGGCTCGTAGACATCGATAAGCGTCACGGCTTCTTCGTTTATGGTCGCAGCCAGCGTCTCCAGACCGACAGGACCGCCGCCGTAAAACTCGATTATGCTGCGCAGCATTCTGCGGTCGAGCGAGTCAAGGCCGAGCTTATCGACCTCCAGGCGAGACAGCGCCATGTCGGCGACCTCCTTGGTTATAACACCGTCTGCCCTGACCTGAGCAAAGTCACGCACTCGGCGGAGCATACGGTTTGCGATTCTCGGCGTTCCTCTGGACCGGGAAGCGATCTCAAACGCCCCTTCCCTGTCGATCTCGATACCGAGGATATCGGCCGAGCGCTCGATTATCCTGCGCAGCTCATCAGGCGTGTAGAGCTCCAGCCTCAGCGTAACGCCGAAACGGTCTCTTAATGGGGCTGTCAGCTGACCGGAGCGGGTCGTAGCTCCGATGAGCGTAAACTTAGGAAGCTCAAGGTGTAGCGAGTTTGCCGAAGGACCTTTGCCGAGGATGATGTCTATCGCATAGTCCTCCATCGCAGGGTAAAGGATCTCCTCATATGCCCTGTTGAGCCTGTGTATCTCGTCGACGAACAGAATATCGCCCTCGTTGAGATTCGTAAGCATGGCAACAAGATCGCCGGGCTTTTCTATCGCAGGACCGGAGGTAATGCGCATATTGACGCCCATCTCGTTTGCGATAACGGCGGCTAGCGTTGTCTTGCCGAGTCCCGGAGGACCATGCAGCAGGACATGGTCAAGCGGCTCGTTGCGCATCCTGGCAGCGTCAATGAAAATGCTCAGATTATCCTTTGCTTTTTCCTGACCGATATATTCACTTATGGTTTTGGGGCGCAGACTGCCCTCACCGGCGTCCTCGGGTAATACCGAAGAGCTTGTGACCATGGCCTGATCTTCAAGACCGTCGGAAAAATTAATGCTCATATGACGCCTCCTTACATGAGATTTTTAAGCGCTATCTTCACTATCTGCTCGGTCGACATCCCGCTGACATCCATGCGGCGCAGCACTCCGTTTATCTCGGGTGCGGAGTAGCCGAGCACCATCAGTGCCGCAACGGCGTCGTTTCTCGAATCGCCGTCGGACGGGGTCAAAACTGCGGGCATCTCGGACGCAACGACATTGGCCTGCTTGCTGACCTTGTCCTTAAGCTCAAGAATGACCCTCTGTGCGATCTTTTTTCCGACACCCTGTGCAACGGTTATCGCCTTTTCGTCGCCGTTCATTATCGCCATCGCAAGCGCTTCCGGCGTGCTGGTTGACAGTATCGCTTGTGCAGCCTTCGGACCGATTCCGGACACGGTCAGCAGCATTTCAAAGCAGCGCTTTTCGCTCAGCGTTGCAAAGCCGTACAGGTCGAAGCAATCTTCCTTTATATACTCGGAAATATAAAGCTTTGCCTTTTCCCTGACCTTAAGCCTTGACAGTGTGTTTGCGGTCGTGTTGACCGCATAGCCCACACCGCCGCAATCGATGACCGCAAGGTTTATGTCTATATCGGAAACAATACCCTCTAAATGGTAGAACATGTGTCGCTTACTCCTCTGCTCAATAGTGATGTGGAGCTTCGTGCGTGGCAAATGGCAAGCGCCACGGCATCGGCCGCATCGTCGGGCTTCGGCGCTGCGGGAAGCGCAAGTATTCTGCGGACCATATCGATGACCTGGCTTTTCTCGGCTCTGCCATAGCCGACAACGGCCTGCTTGACCTGAAGCGGGGTATATTCAAACACCTGCACGCCTGCCCTGTACGCAGAAAGCAGTATCACACCCCTTGCGTGGGCGACCGCTATGCCGGTCGTGATGTTGGTGTTGAAAAAAAGCTCCTCAATGGACATGACATCGGGGTCAAACGACGATATCAGTTCGTTCATATCCTCAAATATCCTGTCCAGCCTGCTGGAAAGCGAGGTGTGCGCCGGTGTGCTTATCACTCCGCAGGTCACAAGCTTCATTTTGCTTTTTTCAACATCGACTATGCTGAATCCGACGGTCGCAAGACCGGGATCAATGCCTAATATCCGCAAGAAAATCACATCCTATCAGTAAATTTTAACACACTTGCACACTATTCGCAACAACAAAAACTCCCCACGCTCGGTGGGGAGTTAAACGCTTATTTTGCTCTCGGATGAGCCTTGTTGTAAACATCCTTCAGCTGCTTATTTACAAGCTGAGAGTATATCTGTGTCGACGATATATCGGCATGCCCGAGCATTTCCTGAATGGAATGAAGATCAGCGCCGTTTTCAAGCAGATGCGCTGCAAACGAATGACGCAGTGTGTGCGGAGTGATCGTCTTTTCTATGTGAGCTTTTTGCTGATAGGACTTGATTATCTTCCAGAAGCCCTGCCTTGACATTCTCTCGCCGCTTACATTGACAAACAGCGCCTGCTCGTTGGGCATTGCTATCATCTGCGGACGGATAAATTCGATGTACTCTGAAAGCGCCTTTATCGCAGTTGAATAAAGCGGGATAAAACGCTCCTTATCCTTGCTGAAGCAGCGGACGACACCGGCGGAGGTGTTGACATCGTTTATATTAAGTGCGATAAGCTCGCTGACCCTTATGCCGGTTGCGTAAAGAAGCTCGAGCATTGCCCTGTCTCTGTAGCCCTTTGCATCGGTGCACGAGGGCTGCTCAAGCAGAAGCTCAACTTCCTTGCTGGTAAGTATCTGCGGAAGCTTCTGCGTAGCTTTATCGGGAACAAGCTTGGCCGCCGGGCTTTCTTCAATATAGCCATCCGTAACCAGCACACCGTAAAAGCACTTGACGGAAGCGATCGCACGGCTGACTGTTGCGACAGATTTGCCGTTGCCCTTAAGCCAGCTTATATAATCGGCAAGCTCCTCCTCTGTCGCTTTATCAAGAGTCTCATCCACATGCGACTCCATATACTCGCTCAACTGCCTGATATCTCGCAGATATGAACTGAGGGTATTCTGTGAACACTTTTTAACTTCAGTAAGGTACTTGTTGAAAATTTCAAGGCACTCTGAATTAAGCATTCAACCGACCCCCTTTCTAAAAGACTATATTTACATCGGAAACTCCGATCACTGACAAGATAACAAACGCAGCGCCGAGCACAAGCGTTTTTATAAGTTCCGCCTTGAATCTTCTGTCGCTGCGGATCTTTGCATACAGCCTCTTTGCAGAGGCAGCGGAGCTGCACGAAAGAGCCAGAGCGGAAAAAATGAGCACCAAAACTGCGGAAAAAGCTTTGGCGATAAGTACAACGCTCAGCTTATCACCCGGCATTATGGTAGCCAAAGACATAGACAGCAAAAGCCCGAAAGCAAAATTCAGCACGGGAAGCAAAACCGTTCCGATGACTGAAAAAGCCGTCAGCTGCACAAGCAGCAGAAATAAAATGCAACCAAAAACCCGGTAGTCCAGATTGACTATCGAATAGGTATCATTCACCGCAGACGGGAACGATGGCTTCGAAAGAACATATGCGCCGACGCCGAGCATAAAAGCCAGACACATCAACAATAAACCGGAATTATCAACACGAAGCTGACGAGCCGGTTTACTAAGCAATTCAGTTTTCATAACGTTACCTCAAACGCAGCCTTTTGACCACAGAGAATAACGGATAAATTTACATAATAACTTAGGTAAACTAAATATAATACAAATTCTCGGTGTAATCAAGGCTTTTTAATAAAAATGATGATTTTTGTTAATTATGACCGTATATTATGTTAACTATATTATGTTAACTAAGATACTGCCCTTTCTCACTTGCCTGAACTCACAGTAATTTTTCACTAGATTTCGTAATCAGTCGCTGATTACATCACAACATGTAGGTAATCACTTATAATTATGTAAACCACGCTGACGCTTTACAAATAGTTATTGAAAATTCATGATTTGCGCCTTTTGCGTAATTTTTTGTTACTTTTAGCTAAATTGAGCTTGCTTCCTATGTAGCTGCTCACCAGCGATATGGCTATTATTTTGCCTATCGATGCCGCCTGAGGTGCTTTCATATCAAGCAAAAACGCAACCATGATTATAAGTCCGGCATACACCAGACCTGCGATCAGACCGTTTAAGCTCCCCCCTTCCCTACCGGATGAACGAGCCGTTATACCGCATGCAAGACCTGCGATTATGTTAATTGCGATGAGTGCAATGCCTATGCTTCCCTCGTCAAGCTTGCCGCTTTGCATGAGCGCAGATGCCGCCAATAGCAAAACTATCGTCGCTGCCAAGCCGACGATCACCGACAGCACTATTGCGCCGCCGTTTACTTTTATCGTTTTCGATGACTGCAAAAAAATCCCCCCGAACTAAAGATGTTTGTACATCTTATTAGCTCAGGGGGATTTTAATGCTATTTTTTACTTCTTAGCGTTTGCTTTGGCCTCGGCAGCCTCTGCTCTGACATTGCTGCTGACTGCCCACTTCTTAAACTTAATGCGGACTCTGTCTTCACCGGTCTCGATGGTGAGGTTGTCTTCGGTAACATTTACAACAACGCCCATGATGCCGCCGATGGTAACGATCTCGTCACCGACGGTGAGTGCATTACGCATAGCCTCGATCTTCTTCTGCTTCTTTTTCTCAGGTCTGATCATGATAAAGTACATGATGAGGAAGAAAACAACAAGAACGAGGATCATTGACAGATTGCCGCCGCCTGCATTTGAGGTTAACATTAGTATACTCCTTAAATCAAAAAATTTATTTTTATTATACGAGGAACATTATACATATTAAACACGCTCTTTTCAAGTGTTTTATATTCTCGTATCCAATAATTTTGAATATTTGCCCCTGAACTTGCCGAAGCTGCCTTCTTCGAGTGCACTGCGGATGTTTTCCATAAGCTTATTATAGAAATAAAGATTATGCATTACGGCAAAGCGCATGGCGAGCATTTCGTTGGCCTTGAACAAATGGCGGATGTACGCTCGGTTATATCTTCTGCACACGGGGCAGTCGCACTCGGGGTCAATGGGGTTATCGTCGGTCATGTACTTTTCATTTTTGATGTTGATAATTCCGCTCCAAGTGAAAAGATGTCCGTGTCTGCCGTTTCGTGCCGGCATAACGCAGTCGAAAAAGTCAACGCCACGGTAAACGCTCTCGATAATATTCCCCGGAGTGCCGACACCCATCAAATAACGGGGCTTGTCCTTGGGCATATATTCCTCGACGGCCTCAATGGTGTCGTACATTTCCTGGTGGGTCTCCCCTACCGCAAGTCCGCCGATGGCGTAGCCCGGGAGGTCAAGCTCGGCTATTTTCTTCATGTGCTCGATCCTGATATCGGCAAAGGTCGCACCCTGATTTATGCCGAAAAGCATCTGTCCGGGATTGACCGCATCGTCCATACTGTTGTACTCGCTGAGCGCCGTCTTGCACCTCGCAAGCCATCTGTAGGTACGGTCGCAGGACCTTTGCACATAGTCACGGGGCGAGGGTATCTTGATGCACTCGTCAAACGCCATGGCGATATCCGCACCGAGGTTTGACTGAATTCTCATGCTCTCCTCGGGACCCATGAAGATGTGTCTGCCGTCGATGTGGGAATTAAACTTTACACCCTCTTCGTTTATCTTGCGCAGGCTTGCAAGCGAAAAGATCTGAAATCCGCCGCTGTCGGTGAGAATGGGTCTGTCCCAAGTCATGAACTTATGAAGCCCGCCCATGCTTTTGACGACCTCGTCGCCGGGTCTTAAGTGAAGATGGTAGGTGTTTGAAAGCTCTACCTGACAGCCGATGGTTTCAAGGTCTTCTGCCGATAGTGCGCCCTTTATCGCCGCTGCCGTACCGACATTCATGAAAACCGGCGTCTGCACAGTTCCGTGCGGGGTCTCAAGCTCGCCCCGTCTGGCGTGGCCTTCCTGTTTTTTTAATGTGTACATAGGTTTCCTGCCTTACTAATTATTCGATCATCATGGCATCGCCAAATGAAAAAAACCTATACCGTTCCTTGACTGCCGTGTTGTATGCGTTAAGAATATGCTCCCTGCCCGCCAAGGCGGAGACAAGCATTATAAGCGTGCTCTCCGGCAGATGGAAGTTCGTTATCAGCGCATCGATGCACTTGAACTTATATCCCGGATAGATAAAGATATTCGTCCAGCCGGAGGTCGCCTGAAGAACGCCGTCCTCGGTCGTAAAGCTTTCAAGTGTGCGGCATGAGGTCGTGCCGACGGCGATGACCCTGCCCCCTGCCCTTTTGACGGCATTGACGGTCTCGGCGGTCTCGTCGGGAACGATGCAAAACTCTGAGTGCATTTCGTGATCTTCGATTTTGTCCGCTTTAACCGGTCTGAATGTTCCGAGTCCGACATGCAGCGTCACATAGCATATCTTAACGCCCACGTCCGCTATCTCCTCCAGCAGCTCCTTTGTGAAATGCAGGCCCGCCGTCGGCGCTGCGGCGCTGCCGAGCTCCTTGGAATAAACGGTCTGATAGCGCTCGGAATCCTGCAGCTCCTCCTTGATATACGGCGGAAGCGGCATCTTGCCCAAGCGTTCGAGAATTTCGAGAAAAATGCCCTCGTAGCTGAACTTGACTATCCTGTTTCCGCCGAGCGTAACTTCCTGCACGACGGCGGTCAGCTCACCGTTTCCGAATACAAGCTCTTGCCCGGGCTTGGTCTTCCTGCCCGGACGGCTCAGGCACTCCCAGCGGTTATCGCCGAGGTCCTTGAGCAAAACGAGCTCAACTGCTCCGCCCGTCGGTCTTGAGCCGATGAGTCTTGCAGGCAGCACTCTTGAGTCGTTGAGCACAAGGCAGTCGCCCTCGTGGAGATACTGCTTTATATCATAAAAATGCTTGTGTTCTATCTCGCCCGTCTGCTTATTTAAATGCAAAAGGCGTGATGTATCCCTTTTTTCAAGCGGAGTTTGCGCTATAAGCTCCTCCGGCAGGTAAAAGTCAAAATCTGATTTATTCATCCTAAATATGCTCCGCTAAAATAAAAATCAATAATATCTTCACAGCTTGCGCCCTTGTTAAGCGCCATTGCGTATGCGCCCCACTGGCTCATACCGCAATTATGCCCCCAGCCGCTGCCCTTGAACACCCAAATGCGTTCCTTTTGGTCGTTTTCATAGCTTGTGACATCGTATCTGAGGCTGTTAAAGCCAGTGATCCTGAAGCAATCCTCGCCCAAAAGCGTGACTGTCTTGCCGGTCGTATCGCTGAAAACAAGCTTTATAACATTGCCCATATCGGATTTTGTGACCTTGATATCCGCAATATCGGCAAGCTCATAATCGCTCATGGCGAGTCTGTACAGGACATTGGCATCATATAGCTCGGTTTTCCATGACTTATTATAATATTCGATATCCTTTTCATTGTCGTCCTTAACGCCGCTTAGGTACGCACGCTTTTGCGAAAAAACATTTGCGCTGCTGTCGGTCGCACCGCCGTCGGATGACATGTAATACACCTTGCATACCGTACCCCTGTACCGCACATACTCGCCCGCAGTTGCGGCGGCAGCCTTGTTCGTGCTCTCGACAGTGCCTGTGACGCCACGGTAGACCTGACTGTATGTATCGTTTCTGACATCAAAGCCACGGTCGATGTATGCATTTATGTTGTTCATGGCGTAAGTCCTTGCGCAAGCGCCCTGAGCTTTCAGTGCCTCCTGCGGCCAATCGCCGTGCATCTCATACGGCAAAACGCCCATTACATAGTCTTCAAGGTCAACGAAGTTTATGACCGTGAGCGCAGCACCGGAGCGGATGTATTGAAAATCGCCGTGATAAGCGTTTCCGCCAAACCATGTTTCAGCCTTTTCGGAGCTTGATACCGGGCGGACTGCCAGATTTGTGTCCTCGCCGACATCAAGGAGAAATTGCAGCTCCGAGGTATCCGTCTCGGCGGCGAGTATGGAATATTTGCTGCCGGTAAAAGGCTTTGCATCCAGGCTGCGGGTTTTTATGGCAGTCAGCGTTTTTGCTTCGTCTGCATACGCACCGACGAGCACCTTATACTCCCCATTGATGTATCCGGGAAAGCCGCCCCAAAGCGTGTCGGCGTATTTCTTTGCCGAGGCAAAATCGCTGAATTTCTTGTTCAGCACCATATGCCAAGGGCCAACGACCATACCGTCGGGCAGCGTAAAGCCGTTGTCGCTCCGCATGGAAAGTGCCGTGACTTCGGTCTTGCCGAGCTCGTGAAACTGCCGTGCATAGTCAAAATACCCGAACAGATAACCGCTGCCGACGCTATTTAGAAGCCTTGCCTCGTATACGGCAGAGCTGCCAAAGCGCAGCCCGACCTTTATCGTGTCAACGGTCACAGGCAGATCAAAATACGCAGGTGCAGGCGCAATCGCTTCGTCGGCATTTGCAGTCGGCACAGCCGCAAGGGTAAAGCAGGCTGTCAGTGCAAGCGCTATTATTTTTTTGACCGTGTTTGACATATTGCCCGTTCCTTATCTGTATTTTGCGGAATTTCATTATAATACGGAAACGCTGCAATTTCAACGATTATATATCATATGCCGCCATGTAAATGAATATATTATTGGCAGCGATCAATGATTGGAGGCAGCATATGGTCAAAAAACCGATATTTAAAGGCTCGTGCACAGCGATTGTCACGCCCTTCGACGAGCACGGCATAAACTTCGAGAAAATGAAGGAGCTCATTGACTTCCAGTACGATAACGGCACGGCGGCGATAGTCGTCTGCGGCACGACCGGCGAAAACGCCACCATGACCAGATACGAGCACGAGGCGCTGATAGAATTCGTGTGCCGATATAACGAGGGTCGCATGAAGATAATTGCCGGTGTCGGCAGCAACGATACAAAAAAGGCTCTCGGATTTGCACAGTGCGCAATGAGATGCAATGCCGACGGTATCCTGATGGTCACACCGTACTATAACAAAACAACGCAGAAGGGGCTTGTCGAGCACTTTACATATGTCGCTGACAGGGTCGACATTCCGATGATAGTCTACAATGTCCCGAGCAGAACGAGCATCGGCATCAAGGTCGATACCTACAAGAAGCTGTCCGAGCACCCGAATATAAACGGTATTAAGGAAGCTTCGGGCGACTTCAGCCTTTTTGCCATGACAAGAGCCGTGTGCGGTGACGATCTGTATGTATGGAGCGGCAATGACGACAACACCATTCCGATGATGTCGATGGGTGCAATAGGCGTTATATCCGTTGCGTCGAATATCGTCCCGGGCGCTGTCGCAAAGCTGTGCTCGCTGTGCCTTGACGGAAACTTCGAGGACGCACAAAAGCTTTACTTTAAGTACGCTGCCCTATTTGCAGACCTGTTTATAGAGACAAATCCCATCCCTGTCAAGACTGCAATGAAGCACATGGGGCTTGATAACGGCAAGCTTCGTCTGCCGCTGACCACTATGTATCAGCCGAACGAGGAGCAGCTTTTAAAGACAATGACCGAGTGCGGCATCAAAATAAAGTAATAAAAAGGACACGACCGTGTCCTTTTTATTACTTATTCGGGATAGTGAGCTCGCACACCGCCTATAAGCTTCGGTCTTGTGTACGCTGCATTGACGCTTGCGCAGCCGATTGTCTTGACCGTGAGCCGCAGCGGAACGGCGACATCTTTAAGGTGCATACCGATAAGAGTGCAGCCAATATCAAGTCCGGCCTTCGCTTTGACATGCTCGACGACGACGGGGTCTTTCATATTGTCATACACCGCCGTTGCAAACGAGCCTCCGGCCTTGGGCATCGGGCGGACGCATACCTCTTCGAGCATGAACTTTTCCGCCGCTTCCCTTTCGATGACAAGTGCACGGTTAAGGTGCTCGCAGCACTGGGCGGCAAGGAATATGCCCTTTTCGTTAAGAACGGATAAGATGGTCGTTGCGACCTCAACGCCCGTCTCGGGCGACGAGCCCTTGCCAATGTGCTCGCCGAGTATTTCGCTGGACGAGCAGCCGACGACAACAAGGTCACCGGATTTGAGCTTTGCTTTCTCAACAAGCTCGCTTATTGCGTTTTTTGTATCTAATGAAACATTCATATTATCATCTCCGTAGCTATATTAGCATACATTTGAATATTTGACAACCAGGCTATATCGTAGTATTATTGTATAGCAAAATTCTACTGATTGCGAGGTGTTTCGATTTGAAACGATTACTCTCACTTCTTCTGGCTGCTTGCTGTGCGCTTTTCCTGTTTACCGGCTGCAGCAAGACGGAAGACACCGGCAAAGCTCCTAATGTTGACACTGACGGACTTGCCGTAAATGAGGTCGTCACCGGACCTATCAATCCGCTTACCGGTGAAACCGTCGAGACGGACACAAGCTCCGCTCGTCCTTACTGTGTTATGATAAACAACCACCCCAGCGCCCGCCCCTGCAAGGGTCTTGCCAATGCAAGCATTGTTTATGAGGCGCTTGTTGAGGGTGATATTACCCGTATGATGGCCGTGTTCACTGATATTAGCCAGACCGATGTCGGCTATATCCGCAGCGCCCGTCCCTACTATGTCAGCCTCGTTCAGGCGTATGACGCAATTTATGTACATTGCGGCCACAGCGACCAGGCAAGAGCCGATATCAAGCAGTACGGCGTAAGCGACATCGACGCAACCTTCGGCGAAGGCGGCAGCGCATGGGTGCGTGATAAGGACAGAGTCGGCCGTGTAAGCTATGAGCACACCCTCTATGCTAAGGGCGACAAGATCGCAGAGTACGCTGCCAGCAAGTTCGATACCGAGCACTCGAGCAGCTACGACACCAAGTACGGCCTCATCTTCAGCCCCGAGGCTGCTTCTCAGTGCGATAAGGAATCCAAGGAATTTACCATCAAGTACCTCAGCAGCACCTCTACCACTCTTAAGTATGTTGCTGCCCGCAACTGCTACAACGCATTCATCAGCGGCACAGAGTACACTGATGGCAACAGCACTCACATTGACTTTGCTAATGTAATCATACTCAATGTAGATAACAGCGTTGTTGATAAGAAGGGTCACCGTGAAATGAATCTCGTCGGCTCGGGCACGGGCTACTTCTGCAACGGCGGCAAGTATGTCGAGATCAAGTGGGAGCGTGCAGACCGCAATGATAACTTCCACTACACCCTCACCGACGGCACTCCCCTCGCCCTCGGCGTCGGCAAGACCTTTATTAGTATCGCTCCTCTGGACACCACCGGCGGCGTTACCTGGTAAACCGAATAAAATTTGTGCTCCGCAGTGCATTGCACTGCGGAGCTTTTTTATATTATTTAATTCTCGGGATTATAAGCAACCTGCCGCCTATATCGGAATCATCCTCTAATTCGTTGAGTGCGATTATCATGTCTATGTATGAGCTGTAGCGTTTTGCAATGCTCCACAGGTCGTTTGTCTCGGCCATGCACATGTAGACTGACGGTGTCGGCATGCCGGTATCGGGCTCGTTGACGGTCACGGAGCTTACGACTTGCAGTGTACGGCTTTTCTTCATCTGCACCTGCGCCGCAACGGCTGCGGTGACAGTCAATTCTCTGCCGTTTATGTTTGACCTAAGCGACGATATACATGCCGAGGTGCCGTCTATGACCTCGTTTTCCCCGGCCTCAAGCTCAAAGCTTGCGCTTCCGTGGAGCTTGACAGACCGTACCTGCTCATCGACAGATGCGCAGACCGCCTCGACCGTCAGCGGAACGGTCACTTCATTGCCCGACACCTTAGGCGTCCCGACAATTCCGGACATGTACAGTACCTTTTCGATATCAAAATCAGCAGCCTGTGTAAGCTGAGCAGACTCCGTTTGACAAAGCGTTCTCTCGCTTATGCAGACCGTTTTTTCCTCCTCGTCAAGGACCGTTTCCGCTCCGCACACATAGGCATCTTCAACGAAATCGATTGTTTTGCTCTCGGTGCAGACTATCTGCATCACGGCATGTATCTCAAACGAGACCTTTCCGTCGTTGAGCTCGAAGAAATCGCCGGTAGGCAATATGCTGACTGTGTGATCGGGCACTATATCACGCTCGGGAAGCTCAAATATTTGAGAAAAGCTCACCGTCGTCTCGCCTGTCTCAAAATTAGATCCGCTGTAAAAAACAGCCTTGATGTCTGCATGACCTTTGACTATCAGCTTTGAACCGACGGCCTCGGCGGAATCTGTGCAAAACGATACGGGGGTCGCAATAAGCTGTGCACTGTCGTCGATGCCCTGCACCGAAAAATCGTTTTCGATTGAGAAGGTTTTCTCGGTGACAAGGTTTATGAGGCGTATATCGGCGCTGCTTTTCTTGAAAAAAGTGTTTTTCGGCGCCTCCGCAGGGACGGTGTACCAGCTGAAATCACAATTGCAGTAGCACTTTTGGCTTACGCCGACCTGGGCATTTATCATGACCTTTCTCGGATTGAGAATTCTTGTGTCGACCGACTTTATGCAAAGCTCCGCAACGGCAACACAGCCGCTGTCGGCTGAATCGACCTCGAACTCACATTCAAACGGAATATCGGTGCTTAATGTGCTCAGACCCGCTCCCGACTCGGGGACATAAACAGCGGTCATATTCAACTCACCGTGCACCACCACCTTGCCCGACTCAACATCCTTTGAGCGTATCTTATAATCGGCGCTTGTCATTATTACACGGAGGATGTCCTCTTTTGTGTCAGGCACAACGATATCCGAACTGACATCGCAAAGCTTTTCCCCGCTGCCTATGAGCTTAAAGCTGCTCAGAAACTTTCGTTCAAGTGAAATATCCATAAGCGTCTCCCTTGCTATTGTAATTTGTACATCCTATGTGGTCAAGTTCAGCAATATTCACTTATCTGCATCTGTTGAGCCATATCCCAAAGGCTATCAAACCTGCCGCCAGGGCAAACCACCAGAATTGAGACGGCAAAACGAGAGAAAGTATTATGACTATTCCGAGCAGTATTGCGATCATGGCGATGATCGAATGTCCACCTTTATGCAAAAAACCGCCTCCCCGCATAGCGTTAATAAAATCTATGCGTGAGGCGGTCAAATTATTTTGCTTCCCAAAAGTTGCTTTGGGCGCTAAGCTCATACAGCCGCTTGTACGACTGATATCGGCTTGGTATTATCTGCCCTGCTTGCAGAGCCTCGGTCACGGCGCAACCGGGCTCTTTAAGGTGGGCGCAGTCATTGAATCTGCAATTGCCTATATATTTTTTGAAATCTCTGAAATCGTGCTGGAGCTCCTGCTTATCGATCGTCTGCATCATCTCGATATCAAACGAGGCAAAGCCCGGAGTGTCGGCAATGTAGGTCTCGTTGCCTATGTCATACAGCTGAACATGCCGGGTCGTGTGCTTGCCACGCCCAAGCTTATTGCTTACGGCGGCAACTTCAATATTGAACTCGGGGACAATTGAGTTTAAAATACTCGACTTTCCGACGCCGGAGTTGCCGGTAAATGCGCATATCTTCCCGCCGAGCGCCGCCTTAAGCTCGGGGATGCCCTCGCCTGTTGCGGCACTTGTGCGCAATGTCTCAAAGCCGGCTCCGGTATATATGTCGTACAGCTCGTCGGCAGGGTCAATGTCTGTCTTGTTTATGCAGACGACAAGGTCGCAGTTTGCCTCCTCGGCGATGACCGATACACGGTCTATCAGAAACGGGTCTGTAACGGGATTTGTGTTGGCGGCAACAAAGACCAAAGCGTCGATGTTTGCAACGGCAGGTCTTATGAAGCTGTTTTTGCGCTCAAAAACCTTTTCAATAAAGCCCTTTCCATTTTGATCTATCGCAAAGCTGACCTTGTCGCCGACCAAGGGCGATGTGCCGTCAAGCCTGAATTTGCCCCTTGCCTTACATTCGTAAACCTGCTCATCGCAGCTGACATAGTAAAAACCGCTCAGAGCCTTGATTATCGTTCCCTCCATGCGTTATGCCCCGCTGCCGGTTTTGCCGGAGGATACCTGAATACTTATCTTGGTGTGTGCAGTCACGCTTTTGCCGGATTCGAGACTCTGCCAGATGACTGTTCCGGCCTCGTACTCGCTGTCAACGGTCTCGATAGAGCCGACGCTCAGCTTGCTGCTTTCTATCTTATCGATCGCAGCCGATTTTGACAGGCCGACAAGCTTCGGAACAACGGTGAGCTCCTCCTCCGGCCCTGTGCTGACCGTTATGGTCACGACCGAGCCTGCTTCGGCAGATTCGCCCGCTGCCGGACTTGAATAAATGACATAGCCTTTGGTGATGCTCGGCGACGGGGCTTCGTTGACTTCATACTTAAAGCCGGCCTTTTTGACAAGCTGAATAGCCTCGTTAAGCTCCTTGTTGACGATATCGGGAACGATCTTTTCGCCGCTTACCTCATCAGGCACCACATCGCCGGCAACAACGAGCTCGACCTCTATCCTGTCATCCTTATTCTTTAAGGTTTTGCTCTCACCCTCGGCAGGCGTCTGCTCGATGATTATACCGGAGTCGTGCTCAGGATCGACCTTGAAGGTAACGGTGAACTTGAACTTGCTCTGATAATCTGCATCATTAGTGACATCATCGCACACTCTGCCGACGAAATTCGGCACTTCGACCTTATCCGGTGTGGAGAACAGATCCTTTATAAAATAGCCGTTTACGAACACAAGCACAAGAATTATGAGTATCAGCACGGCAATTACGCCCGAGCCGAGAGCAAACTTGCTCTTTTTCTTTGCTTTTTTCCTCCGCTTGCCGTTTTCCTCATCTTCAATGTCGTCGGTCTCTATGCCCTGCGAGGACACATCCTGCTTTACCGAAGCCGATTCGGTAAGCTGCTTTCTGAACTGCTCAAGGTCGGATAGAAGCTCGCTCGCCGACTGATACCGGTCGTTTATATCGGTCGCCATTGCCTTAAGGCAGATACGCTCGAGTTCCTCGGGGATTCCGGGCACGATGGAGCGTGGAGGCACGGCCTCGGTGTTCATATGCTTGACTGCGACCTCAACATCGGACTTGCCGACATACGGCAACTTCCCGGTCATCATTTCATACATGACGATGCCGAGCGAATATATATCACTTCTTGCATCGGCCGCAGCGCCCCTCGCCTGCTCGGGTGCGATATAATGCACAGAGCCGACGGTCTCGTTTGTCGATTCCTCGATATCGTTCTGCAATGCGGCAATGCCGAAGTCAGCGACCTTTATAAGTCCGTCCTTTAGAAGCATTACATTCTGCGGCTTGATATCACGGTGGATGATGCCCTTACTGTGCGCATGGACAAGCGCCCGTGCGATCTGGATACTGAAATTAAGCACCTCGTCGGCGGGCAGAGCGCCGTGCTCCTTCATGTATTCCTTCAAAGTGATACCGTCAACGAGCTCCATGACGATATATTCGATATTTTCGTTGTGGCTCACATCGTAAACAGAGACAATGTTCGGGTGCGAAAGCATCGCAACTGCCTGTGACTCAGTTCTGAAGCGCTTTCTGAAGCACTCATCGGCAGCCGTGTCGTCACGCATTATCTTGACAGCATCATAGCGATTTAGCCTGTGGCACAGTGCCTTATAGACATTTGCCATGCCGCCTGTCCCGATGAGCTCGAGTATCTCGTACCGGTCATCGAGTATTTTACCTATATATTTATCAGTACTTTTTTCCATAGCAGCACCTACAAATATCAAATCTTAACAAGGACAACGGAGACATTGTCCCTTGCGCCTCTGTCCAAAGCGAGGTTGAGCAGGTATTCGCAGACCCTCTCGGGCGAGTTATAGCGTCTGAACGCTTCAAGCATTTCACTGTCCGAAACAATGTTTGAAAGTCCGTCCGAGCAAAGCAGAATACCGTCACCCATGTGCAGGGGCTGCTCGTAGTAATCGGCGGTAACGGAGCTGTCAACGCCGAGCGCCTTTGTGATTATGTTCTTTTTAGGATGAGTCTTTGCCTCTTCCTTTGTTATTGCGCCCATGGCGACAAGCTCTTCGACATATGAGTGATCCCTGGAGATCTGCTTTATCTCATTTTTCGTAAGATAATACGCCCTGCTGTCGCCGACATTGACAAGAAAAGCCTTGCGCTTGGTAATAATTCCGCCGACAAGGGTCGTGCCCATGCCGTTGTAGTTCGGGTCAAAGCGTGAGTATTCATAGACCACGCCGTTGGCATCGTCGCAGCTTTCCCGAAGCAGCTTTTCCTGATTGCCGATAAAAAATCTCGGCGCAACGAGAGTTTCAAACACCCTGCTGACGAAAGCCTTGCTCGACAGCTGGCTTGCAAGATCACCGGCCTTTGCGCCGCCCATACCGTCACAGATGACGGCGACAACGCATTTACGCTTGTCGCAGCGCTCGACGATATAGCTATCCTGATTTTCGCTTCTGACTTTACCCTTATCGGTAACACCGAAACTGTTCATTAGCACTCCTTGCCCTTCTGAATTTTTCTGCGCAGCTGGCCGCACGATGCGTCAACATCGCCGCCGAGCTTTCTTCTTACCGTAACATTAACGCCGTTTTCCTCAAGTATCTTGATAAACGCCTTCATGTGCCCCGGGGTCGACGGACGAAATTCACGCTCGTCGACATGGTTCATGGGAATGAGGTTTACATGGGCGCACACGCTTTTGGCGTGCTTTGAAAGCAGCCGTGCGTGATACTCGGTGTCGTTAACGCCGTCAATCATTATATATTCAAACGAAATCCTTCGTCCGGTTTTCTCGTAATAACGCTTGCAGCAGGCCATGAGCTCGTCAACACCACGGCCACGGTTAGCGGGCATTATCCTCGAGCGGGTTTCGTCATCCGGTGCATGGAGCGAAACCGACAATGTGAGCTGCAAATTGAGGTCGGCCAGCTCGTCAAAACGCTCGGTTATGCCGCAGGTGGACAGCGATATGTGCCGCATGCCGATATTCATGCCGTCGGGGTCGTTGACAAGCTTAAGAAATCTAACGACATTATCAAAATTATCGAGCGGCTCGCCGATACCCATCAGCACGATGTTTGATATCGGCTTACCCGAGTCTATCTGTGAAAACAGCACCTCGTCGAGTATCTCCGACGGCTCAAGGCAGCGCACCAAGCCGCCTATCGTCGATGCACAGAAGGCACAGCCCTGCCTGCATCCGACCTGCGACGAGACACAGACGGTGTTGCCGTGCTTATAGCTCATGACGACCGTTTCAACGGCGTTGCCGTCGTACAGCTCCCAGAGATATTTTATTGTGCCGTCAAGCTTGGATACCTGCTTTTTTATGACCTTGGGCTTATAAATGGTGTACTGTTTTTCGAGCTTTTCCCTGAGCGACTTCGGGATATCGCTCATTTCGTCAAACGAGCCGACACCTCGGGTCAGCCACTTGTACACCTGCTTTGCCCTGTATCTCGGCTCGCCAAGCTCGGCAAAATCGGCTGCTATCTCCTCGGGCAGCATTGACTTTATATCTTTCATTGCTTTCTCCTGAGCTTGCATACAAAAAAACCGTCCGTGCCGTCGATATGCGACCAAAAAGTGTACATTCCGTCGGCAGCTTTGCCGTTAGGCAGTGTAAACTGTACAGTTTCAAAATAGGGATGGTCAGCCAAGAAACGGTTTACGACATCTTCGTTTTCCTCACGAAACACCGTGCAGGTGGAATATATGAGCGTGCCGTTCGGCTTAAGCGACTTTGACAGGTTATCGAGTATCGCATACTGGATATCCGGCAGCGAAAGACGCTCTGCTTCCGGCTTAAAGCGGATATCGGGCTTTTTGCGGATAACGCCGTAGCCCGAGCACGGGACATCGGCAATAATTGCGTCAAACTTATAATCGAGCGGGCTTCTTGCGTCCCGAGCCTGCGTGGTGATAACGCCGATGCCGAGCCGCTGTGCACCTTGCTTTATAAGCGAAAGCTTCTTTTCGTGCAGGTCGCAGGACAAAATGCTGCCCGTGTTTTTCATATCGATCGCTGCGGCAAAGCTCTTGCCGCCGGGAGCGGCGCAGGCATCGAGCACTTTCATGCCTGGCTTTAGCTCTGCGATCGATACCGCCAACCTTGCGGCGGGGTCTTGAACATAGAATAATCCGTCATCAAAACCCTTGAGCGCAGTCACATTTCCCTTAACTATCAGGCAATTTTCGAGCCACGGGTGCAATTTTGCATCAGCACCGCTTTTGCTAAGCTGCGAAAGCAGCTCCGAGGCAGTTATTTTGAGCGTATTGACCTGTATGGTCGTCTGCGGCTCACGGTTATTTTCGGCGAAAAAGCTCTCGGCAAAATCATAACCGTGATGCTCGATCAAGTACTCACACAGCCACAGCGGATGGCTGTATCTTATAAACAGATACTCCGCCGTGCCCTCTCCGTCAACTTTCAGTGCCGCTTCCCTGCTTGCCGATATCTTGCGCAGTACGGCGTTCACAAATCCGGAAGCCCTCGAGTAGCCAAGCTTTTTGCACTGCTCTACCGCTTCGTTGACTGCGGCGTTCACGGGTATCTTGTCCATAAATGCTATCTGATAAACCGCACAGCGCAGTATGTCACGGACCTTGGGCTCAACCTTGGCTTTCGTGTTGCAATGCGTATCGATGCAGTGGTCAAGCAGTGTCACATTCTGCATAACGCCAAGGAAAATGTTCGACGCAAGAGCGGCCGATCTTAAGTCAAGTGCATATTTAGTTATCACGGCATCGAGCGCCGCCGATGACCACGCACCGCTCCGTCTGCATCGCTCCAGGGCGGTCAAAGCGGCCAGTCTTGCATTATCGGGCATTTTAATCCTCTACTTTTATGGGATGGCCGAGCAGATAGTCTGCGGCCTTCATTCTTTTTTTGCCGGGGGCTTGCAGCTCGGTGATGAGCACTGTCTGACCACCTGCACAGGCGATCTCTATGCCGTTTTTGCCGGCGGAAACGATGCTGCCCGGGGCTTTGTCGGTCTTAGTCTCGGTGTAAGCTGCGGCATAGACCTTAAATGTATCGCTGTTAAGCTGCATGGTTGCGACCGGCCACGGCTGTAAGCCGTACACCCACTTGACAATCTCACGGGGAGTTTTGCTCCAGTCGATGGGGCTGAGACTCTTGTCAAGCATCGTCACATAGCTTGCATCGGCGTGATTTTGCGGCGTTCTGGGCGCTGTACCGGCCTCGATATCGGTCAGGGTCTTGTGCAGTAGCTCTGCGCCCATGACCATGAGCCTGTCAAACAGCTCGCCCGAGGTCTCAAACTCGCCTATCTCGGTCTCGGCAGTGTAGATTACATCGCCGGTGTCCATTTCGGATGCAAGATACATCGTCGAAACGCCGGTGACCTTATCGCCGTTGAGCACCGCCCACTGGATGGGCGCAGCGCCACGGTACTTGGGCAGGAGCGAAGCATGGACATTTATAGCGCCGTACTTTGCGATGGACAGCATATCGTCGGGCAGTATCCTGCCGTAGGCAACCACGACAAGAATATCGGGCTTGAGCGATCTGATCATCTCCGATGCCGTTCCGTCACGGAGCTTTGTCGGCTGATAAACGGGAATGTTATTATCGACCGCAAGCTGCTTGACGGGACTGAACGACAGCTGCATGCCACGGTTTCTCGGCTTGTCCGGCTGGGTAAAAACCGCTGCAATATCGTATTTTTCATCTATAAGCTTTTTCAGCGAGGCCGCCGCAAAATCGGGCGTTCCCATAAAAACAATGCGCATTTACTCCTCCTCGGCAGGGCCGTTTATCTCATCCTCGGTCAGCATCCTCTCGCACTTTTCGAGGAAAAGGTGACCGTCAAGGTGGTCGCACTCGTGCAGGATGCAGCGTGCCGTCAGACCGTCGCCTTCATATTCAAACCATTCGCCGAAGCGATCCTGCGCCTTGACCTTGACATGATCGGGTCTGCGCACTACGCCGTATTCGCCGGGAACGCTGAGGCAGCCCTCTGCCCCGACCTGTTCGCCGGAGGTCTCGACTATCTCGGGGTTTATGAGCTCAATGATAAACTCCTCATCGTCCTCCTCGACATTGGTCTCCAAAACGAGCACCGCACGGCGCAGCACACCGACCTGGGGTGCTGCAAGACCGACACCGCCTGCATTTTCAAGCGTGTCCGCCATATCGTCGAGAAGCTGGTGAAGCCGCTCGTTAAACTTTACGACCGGTCTGCAAACCTTGTAAAGTATCTTATCTTCCTTGGTAACTATGTTTCTCAGTGCCATATCGTACACTCCATATATTTAATCTGAAGGGTTAGAGTCTGCAAAAATGCTGACACCCTTGTATTTTCCCGATGAATTGAATTTTATGAGTATCGCCGAAACGACCGAGCGTATCTCGGTGTCAATCTTGCAGCTTATGCTGACACGGTATCTGTAGCGGTTGTTGACCTTGACGACCGCAAGCGGCGCAGGGCCAAGTATTCTGGCATACTCATCTTTTATAGATGCTCGCAGGGTACTGCGAATGTCCATGCAGCAGCGCAAAACGGCATTCTCATCCTGTCCGGATGCGGTTATCGCAATGATATCGGCAAACGGCGGGGTCATTTGGAGTCTGCGCAGCTGTATCTCGGACTCATAAAAGCTGTCATAATCCTGCATTGCCGCAAGCTTGATTATCTCGTTATCCGGCGTGTAGGTCTGAATTATTGCCCTGCCTACCTTTGAGCCTCTGCCGCTGCGGCCAACGACCTGCGTAATCAGCGAAAAGGTGCGCTCCCCCGAGCGGTAGTCGCCGCAATACAGGCTTTGGTCTGCCGACAAAACGCCGATAAGCGTGACATTTTCAAAGTTGAGCCCCTTTGTGACCATCTGCGTGCCTATCATGATGGGTATCTTGCCGGTATCGAACTTTTCAAGCAGCGCCTCGTGCGTTCCGGCGGCCTTAACGGTGTCTATATCCATGCGCAGAACGGGCACTTCCGGGAAAAGCTCGTGCAGCTCCTCCTCAACGAGCTGCGTGCCCGCACCCACAAAGCTGAGCGTTCCGCCGCAGTCGGGGCATCGGTCGTCAACTCTGCGTGAGTAGCCGCAATAGTGACACATCAGGCGCTTATTTGAGCTGTGATAGGTCAGCGAAACGCTGCAATTCGGGCATTTGTAGATAAACCCACAATCGCCGCAGCAGATGAACTTATTTGCACCTCGTCTGTTGAGAAACAGGATGCTCTGCTCACCACGGACGATGTTCTCGGCAAGCTCAACACGAAGCTCGGCGCTGATATTGCCGCCGTTGCCGTTTTTGAGTTCACCCTTCATGTCGACGATCTTGACCGTCGGCAGCAGCATTTTGTTATACCGCTTGCTCAGAGCAAAGTATTTGTACCTGCCTATCTGAGCGGAATACCTGCTTTCAAGGTCGGGAGTTGCCGAGCCGAGCAGCAGCAGTGAATTTGACTTTGCGCAGAGATATTTTGCAATATCTCTCGCATGGTATCTCGGCGAGTTTTCGGATTTATAGCTATCCTCCTGCTCCTCGTCGATTATGACGAGGCCGAGATTCGAGCACGGGGCGAAGATAGCACTTCTTGTACCGATGACAAGTCGGGCAGAGCCGTTTTTGACCCGCTTCCACTCGTCGTAGCGCTCACCGATGGACAGTGAGCTGTGCAAAACGGCAACGCTGTTGCCGAAGTAGCTTGAAAATGTGCGTATCATCTGCGGGGTCAGCGCAATTTCCGGTACAAGCAAAATTGCACTTTTGCCTTCGTTCAGCACTTTGTCAATAAGATGGATATAAACAGCCGTCTTGCCGCTTCCGGTCACGCCAAACAGGAGCGCAGCCTGCGGCTTATCGGAAGATAATAGCTCGCTTAGCCCATCAAAGGCAGTCTGCTGGTCGGAATTAAGCGTCGGTATCGGCTGAATTTCGCCGCTCCAGACCTCCGGCCGCCTGAAAACCTCCTCAAACTCGGCTGCAACAAAGCCTGCGTTTATAAGCGCCTTGAGCGACTGGCGTGATGCGCCGGTAAAATGCAGAAGCTCCAGCGCCGGAACTCTGCCGGTCGAACACAAAAGCTCAAGTATTGAGGCTTGCTGAGTTGCTTTGCGCCGCTTTGACTGAGAAAGCTCCACGGCTTCCTCGACACTTATCGCAAGCTCGACAAACTCGACCGTCTTATCATTTATCCTGCGGCTGCCGTCGGGCTTAAACCATAGTCCCGCCGGAAGTATCGCCTTAACGGCATCATAAACGGTGCAGAAAAGTCTGTCATGCATCCAAAGTGCAAGCTTTATCTGCGAAAGCGTCAAAACAGGCTCGGTATCCAAAACAGATATCACAGGCTTTAGCTTATCGCCGAAATCACTGTGATCGGATATGCCGAGGACAATGCCCTCGCTCTGGCGATTTCCTCTCGAAAACGGAACTATCACACGCATACCTGGGGCAATCTTCCCTTGCATGTTTTCGGGGATAAGGTAATCGTATGGCTTGTCCAACCAGTATGTAGCGGCAGAAACCGCAATTTTTGCGACCTTTGCCTCAGCCATACGCCGCCTCCTATAAGAGTTTAAAGCCCAGCGGAGTGTGCTGCTCCGCTGAGCGTAGGGTCAATTACTTCTTTATGGTGAGCTTGCCGGTGTAGACCTCGTCGATAGCCGAGGAAACAGGCTTTTTGTCGAGAATTTCGCCGGTCTCTTCCGCTTCTGCGGAAATGTCACGGGCTCTCTTGGCGACGAGATTAACAAGCTGATAACGGCTGCCGGTCTTTTCGACCAATTCGGCAACAGGGGGATAAAGCATCATAACAATCAAACCTCACTTAAAAAGTTTTTTCTCAAATCATATTTGCAGTACTCGGCGGTGATTATTGCGGAAAATTCCTTTGCCGCCTTGTCTGCATCGTCATTTATAATGATGTAATCATAGAAAGTGGCTGCCTTGTACTCCTCACGGGCACGGATGAGCCTTGCTTCGATCTTGCGCTCGGAGTCTGTACCACGGCTTCTGAGGCGCTTTTCAAGCTCCTCCATGGAGGGCGGAATAATGAAGATCATGACCGCATCGGGCATCTTTTCATGCACCTGAAGCGCACCCTGGACCTCGATATCGAGCAGAACATTCATGCCCTCGTCAAGCTTCTTTTCAACATATGCCCTCGGAGTGCCGTAAGAGTTTGCAACATAGACGGCGTGCTCAAGAAACTCGTCGTTTGCGACCATGTCTCTGAACTTGTCCAGGTCAACGAAGAAATACTCTTTGCCGTCTACCTCGCCGGGTCTGGGTTTTCTGGTGGTCGCAGACACCGAGAAGCAGACATCGTCTCTGCCCTCGAGCGCCTTGAACACCACGGTGCTCTTACCTGCTCCGGACGGACCTGAAATAACGATCAGTTTTCCTCTTTGTTTAGCCATTTTCTATTCCTTCCTCGCTTATGTTTGAAATTCGTGCCGCCAAAGCCTCCGGCGTCAACGATGATAAAATTACATGTCCGCTGTCCATGACGAGGACCGCCTTCGTGCTTCTGCCGAAAGATGCGTCGATGAGCTGTCCCCTGTCTCGGACATCCTGTATAACACGCTTTATCGGTGCAGATTCGGGACTGACGGCTGCGATGATGCGCTCAGCCGAGACCATGTTTCCGAATCCGATGTTAACAAGCTTCAATACACGATCCTCACTCTATGTTCTGAATTTGCTCTCTTATCTTCTCGATCTCCGACTTGAGATCAACGACGACATGGGCAATGTCGGCGTTCTGGCACTTTGAGCCGGTGGTATTCGCCTCACGGTTAAACTCCTGAAGCAGGAAATCTATCTTCCTGCCGATGGGTGAGCCGCCGTCAAGCATTGTTCTAAGCTGCGCCATGTGGCTGCGAAGTCTCACAGTCTCCTCGTCGACTGCGACCTTATCGGCAAAAATGGCGGCCTCGGTGACTATCCTCGTCTCGTCGATGCCCGAAGTTCCGAGCACCTCAAGAAGCTTCTGGCGAAGCTTTTCCCTATATTCTTCAACGGTTTTTGGCGACTCAACTTCGATTATGCCGACGAGCTTTTCAATAGTTTCGAGCTTTTTAAGCACATCCTCTTTGAGCTTTGCTCCCTCTCTGATGCGCATTGCGTCAAAGTCGCACAGGGCTTGTTCGGCAATATCACGGATGCCTGCGGCAACAGCTTCGGCATTAAGCTCCTTTTTCTCGACATTCAGAACATCGGGAAATCTGCTGACGCTCATTGCTGTTATATCATTCGGCAGACCGGTATCCTTTGTGATTTGTTCGAGTGCGGCGATATAGCCCTTAAGCAGAGGCTCGTTTACCTTGACGACCATGTCGTCAGCCATCGAGGTGTCGACGGTCACGAATACATCGACCTTGCCTCGTGTTATATGCGACATTACCACAGACTTGATAGTCTCCTCGGCAAAGAGGAAGTTTCTCGGCAGTCTGACGGATGTGTCCAAAAACTTATTATTGACGCTTTTCAGTTCTACACAAACTTCGATACCCTCAACAGTGCCCTTTGCGCTGCCGTATCCGGTCATGCTTTTTATCATTTTATCCTCCTGTCAGCGCAGCTGAGTTATCTCAAAGGTAATGGGCTTTTTGCGCTTGCTTATCCGCTGGTATATGACGACTATCAGCACCGCAACGGCAAAGGCGGCAAAGGCAACGACTATGCACATGCCCTCGCTGAGCGAATTTGCAGCGGCAATGGCGTAGCCAATAGCCATTGCGACTATCGGAACTATATAAAGCAGAAATGCCGCGCCGAATATTCTCGAAGAAACGCTTTCGATAACGACCTTTTCACCGGGCGTTGCGTGAACGGTGTTCTTTGCGATAGCCTTAAGCTCGTTCTGAAACGCACAGCTTTCGCAGTTACCGCAATTACTGCCGCAGGCAGTGCCTCTCGTTACGGCGACCTCTGCCAGTCCGTTATGAAAAACTCTTGTTACAACTGCATCCTGAGTCATATTTTTCTCCGTCTCCTAATCCTTTGTAATGGTGACCGACACACGAATGTCGCCGACAGCGCCAACGCCGTCTACCCGACTTATATAAACCGTACCGGTCGCAATGACTTGACCTGTCGTTGTGCCGTAATCTTTTAGGTCAACGACTACGCTTATATCGTCCGGCTGAATTTTATCGAGCGCCGCCGTGTCCTTCGAGCGCAGAGTTATCTCAATAGACTTTGTATCTATTGTGGCAGCATAACCGTTGGTCACATTCTTACACGAAATATTATCCGTAGTAAATGTCTTTGTATGTGTGCCACGCACCTCAACTGTTACCTTTGCCTCGGTAACGCCGGTCAGATTCTGTACCCCGTCGTCAAGAGTTATCGCAAAGGTGTGGGTGTATCCGGTCTGGAAGGACGCAAGGTCGATATTGCCCAAAACAATGCTGTTTATATCATCAACAAGCCTTGTATCGCCTGCAATTTTGAGGGTCTTCGGCTCTATGGTCACGGTGCAGTCATCCGCATTGACGCCGCCGCCGGGGATGAGATTTACAGTCAGCGGCACTTCCTTTGTCATAAGGATGGGCTGTGTTGCGGTCACGACCTTTGCGGAAAGGACGAGACCTGCCGTAGAAACCTCCTGCCCGTCTGCGGTCATGAGCTTGTAGCCGACTTCTTCTGTGTAGGTGGAATCGATAGTCCCCTCACCGAAGGTGACCCAAGCGTGATCTATCTTTGCAAGTGTTTCCTCAGGACCTTCAACAACGATGGTCGACGGCTCAAACACGAACTCCTCAGCCACGCAGCCCTCGGCGATCTCGCCTTCAAAGCTGCCCTTTATGCTGACGGTCTTGGTGGCGTTTTTAACAACGGTGAAGTTTATAGTCTCGGGAGTTTTGCTGATAACGGTTATATCGCTCGTATCTATCCCGTCGGGATACTGAAGCTCATACGCCCAGGTCATGTCGTTAGGCTGCTTGATTTTGCTGACATCTATGACAGCCTTGATATCGCTTGCTCTGAGCTTGCCGATATTGCTGCGGCTGCCCCTGAGCGTCACGGTGACAGACTGGGTATCAACATCCGAAATGGACAGATTCCTGTCGGAGAGCAGCTTCTCCTGCCCCGCAAACTCGACCTGTACGCCACGGAAGGTCTGCTGATAATCGCTTGAGCTGGGGCTCGTGATATATGCCCACATAACAAACGAACACAGCAAGGAGATGACGACCCAGAATATCTTGCTGTTATATATTTTACTTATCGTTTTCTTCTGATTCATTTGCATTCACCTTATGCTTGTCAAAAATACGGGAAATGAACTCGGAGGCCGTATTTTTCTTGACTTCCTCCTGCACAAGCTCGTTGCGCAGGATCTTCTCAAAGGTCTGCTTATCAAGGTTGCGCTTGAGCATGCCCTCAATGGCAACGGAAATTGCACCCGTTTCCTCGGAAACGATGACGACCAGCACATCCGACTGTTCGCTTGCACCGATGCCGGCACGGTGGCGCATACCGAGATCCTTGCTAAGGTTGTTGTTGCTCGTGAGCGGAAGCACACAGCCAGCTGCTGCGATCCTTGATTTTCTGACAACGACGGCACCGTCGTGCAAAGGCGCTTTCGGGTAAAAGATGTTCTTAAGAAGCTCAGCCGTTATATCGGCGTCAATGAAAGTGCCGGTGGCCATTATGTCATTGAGCATGATGTTGCGCTCGAACAAGATCAGTGCGCCGGTCTTGGTCTTGGACATCTGCTCACAGGCAAGAACGGTCTGTGTAATGACAGCGTCGATCTCCGATGTCTCGTGCGCCTTGGAGGAGAAGAAACCGTAGAAATTACGGCTGCCCATCTTGGCAAGCAGCTTCCTGAGCTCGGGCTGGAATATGATGACCAGTGCGATAAGGCCGATATCGACCGCTTTGCGCAAGATGTAGTTTATCATGGCCAGCTTAAACATCCCGGACAGCCACAAGGCAATAAGCAGCACAAGCAGACCTCTTGCGAGGTTATAGGAACTCGTCTTTCTGATAAGGTCGATGACCTTATAGATAAGGTACGCTACAATAAGAATATCGATTATATCAGCAAAGCCCATCGTCAATATAAGGTTGCCTATATCTTGGAAAAACCCTGCAACTGTGTTCATTACACTCACCACTTATCTTCTGCGGTCATGCGCATGCCGCTTTACTGAAAATTTTTTATCACTATATTATAAAATAAAACTCCCAAAAAGGCAATTACATATTCATTAACTTTTCAGGATTTAATGATATTTTTTAACACATTGGCAGCAGTCAGCACCTGATTTTTTGTTATAAAAGGTGAAAAGCTCAGACGCAGCGTGCCCGTGTCAATCGTTCCGACTGTTTGGTGCGCAAACGGTGCGCAATGAAGCCCGCACCGTGCCGCTATCTGCCTTGCACCGAGTTTTTCGCAAAGAGTCTCAACATTGATGCTTCTATGCCGCACCGAAAGAACGCCCGCCTGTGTTCCATTATCAGAGGAAAACACCTCTAAGCCGTCAACTTCCTGCAAGGCTTCTGCCATTTGGGCACATAGCCACTCCTCATAAGTGCCGATATGCGAGGGCGTGAGCCGTGCAACATATTTTATTCCCTCGGCAAGACCGGCTATGCCGACAACATTGTGCGTTCCAGCCTCACAGATATCGGGAAGATAATCGGGCATATCCTGCATCATGCTGTCAGACCCCGTGCCGCCGTAAAAAAACGGTCTGGGGTCTGCGTTGCAGATGAGTATACCTGTCCCCTGCGGGCCGAGCAGCCCCTTGTGCCCGGGCATGGCGACGAACGCCACATTGAGCCTGCGCATATCTATATCGATGATACCCGCCGACTGAGATGCGTCCAAGATAAACGGAACATTGTACTTTTCGCACATTTTCGATATCTCATAGACAGGCAGGATAAAGCCGAACACATTCGACACATGGTTGCACACCACGGCATCGACATGCGGGATGAGCCTTTCAAAGGCATCGAGCGTATCCAGTGTGTCAAAAAGCTTGGATTTTGCAACGACTATCTTTGCGCCCGCTCCCTTAAGCGTGCGGGTGACGGAGTTGTGCTCATATCCCGAGACGCAGACGGTGTCGCCGCTTTTGACAACGGAGCGTATGGCAATATTAAGTGCGTGGCTGGCGTTCATCGTAAAGGCAATGCGTTCGGGCTTATCGTAATTAAACAGATTGCACGCAAGCTCACGGCACTCGTAGACCTTGTCGGCGGCTCGCATGGCGGCCGTGTGTGAGCCTCTGCCGGGGCTTGCCATGGTCTGCATGGCGTTCAGCATTGCGGCGCTGACGGACTTGGGCTTTAAAAGGCTCGTTGCCGCAGAGTCAAGATATATCACAGCCTTACCTCCTCGGTCGAGTTATCGTCCTTTTGCAGATAGACCTTGCCTTGGAGCAGTTTTTCCGAGCGAAGAATATTAACGGCTCTCTGACCCTTTGCCGCCGACACGGTCACACAGTAGCTGCATCCGTTTCCGGTGAGACCGGCGGGCGCTTTAATGACCCCCGTGCCTATTCCCGAGCGTTCAAGTGCTCTGGCGGCTCGCTGAGCATAGGTCAGAGACCGGCACATGATTAAATAACGCATAGAACTCCCCTTCTGAGTTTTTTATTCTATTCTATGCGTAAGGCAGCTTGCTTGATATATGAAACAGCAGCCCGTTAGGCTGCTGTTAAAGTTCTTCAATTAGACACACAGCGTGAGCCGCTATGCCGAGCCCCTCGCCGGTAAAGCCGAGCTTTTCCTCGGTCGTGGCTTTGATGCTCAGTGCCGAAACCGGAACTTGCATTGCCGATGCAAGCGTTTCCCGCATTTTATCGATAAAGGGCGCAAGCTTCGGGCGCTGCGCAATTATCGTGCAGTCGGCATTGCCGAGCTTATAGCCGTGTTCCTTCAGTACGGCGCAGACCTTTTTTAAAAGCTCGACACTGTCCGCACCTAAGAAAGCGTCATCGTTATCGGGAAAGAGCTTGCCGATATCGCCCAGTGCGGCAGCGCCCAAGAGCGCATCCATAAGCGCATGCGTGAGAACATCGGCATCCGAGTGGCCGAGCAAGCCTTTTTCGTACTCTATCTCAACGCCGCCGAGAATGAGCTTCCTGCCCTCGACGAGTCTGTGGACATCATAACCGTGGCCGATTCTCATTTATCCGTACCTCTGTCAGCCAAAATCTTCTCGGCAATATAGACATCCGCAGCGGAGGTGAGCTTGATATTCGTCTGCTCTCCGGCAACGACAGTCACTTTAACGCCAATCGCCTCGACCGCCGAGCAGTCGTCGGTGATGCGCAGGTCGTTCTTGACCGCTTTTGTAAGCGCATTTTTGATAAGATTGGCATCAAACACCTGCGGGGTCTGGATAAGTGCTACGGTATCTCTGTCCGGGGTCGAGATTGCAACGCCCTTTGCATTGACTATCCTAACGGTATCGGTCGCATAGACGGCGGGTGCAACGGCGTGATTCTGCTTTGCGGAATTGACCGTTCTGTCGATAACGGCTTTGCTTACAAACGGCCGAGCGCCGTCGTGTATAGCAATAAGTGTCGCATTTTCGCTTGCTTCCAAAACGCCTATGAGCGCAGACTGCGCCCTTGTCTTGCCGCCGACCATTATCTTTCTTATCTTATCGATATCATACTTATGGCAGACATCCGATATATCCTGAAGCCGCTCGGGCCTCGTGACGACGATTATCTCGTCAATATGCTCGCATTTTTGGAATGCGGCAAGCGTATGAGCGATAACGGGTCTGTCGCCAAGGGGCATCATTATCTTGTCTCTGCCCATGCGCTGCGAGTTGCCGGCAGCAACGATGACGGCGGTGCAGAAATCGCCGGTATGGGGTTTAAATTTAAAAAACTTATCAATTACAGACATAATTACCTCAATCAAATGGTCGAGATGAGCTTATCCTCGACCTGTTCATAGTCGGTATCAAGTGCGATAACGAGCTCGGATATAAGGATCTGCTTTGCCGAGTGGAGCATCTTCCTCTCGCCCGTCGACAGGCCACGCTCCAAGTCACGGCACATAAGCCCCTTTACGACCTCGCCGACTTCGAGCAGGTTGCCGCTTTTTATCTTGTCCATATTCTCTCTGTATCGCTTATTCCAGTTCTGCGTCATGGTGATCTCGATCTTTGGGAACGCATCAAGGATGGCGACGGCCTCGTCATAGCTGATAACCGGTCTTACGCCGATACTCTCGCAGCCGTCGACAGGCACCATGACGACCATGTCTCCGACAGGCAGCTTAAGGACATAATAATCTCGCTCATCACCGCTGATCCTCCTGCTGACTATGTTTTCAATGACACCTGCGCCATGCATCGGGTGAACGATGTGATCACCGATAACAAACAAGACTATCCCTCCATTCTCTCATTTCTGTATACAATTATACACAATTTGTTGAATTTTTGCAAGTATTCAAATTCAAAAAAGCTGAAAAACCAATAAAAATTGCCCGCTGATCTGTCAGCGGGCAATTACATCTTGTTAAATTATCATTCCTCTACGACATTGCCGGTAGCTTCGCCGGTAGTGGAAACCTCGTAGACCAGAGCGTCTTCACCGGACTCGGGCTCTTCCTCAACAGGCTCGGCTGCGGGAGCGGGCTCGGAAAGAGCACGGATGGACAGAGAAATCTTGTGATTCTCATTGTCGATAGCGGTGATCTTTGCCTCGACAACATCGCCGACGGAAAGAACTTCCTCGGGCTTGCCGATGCGGCGGTTTGCAATCTGAGAAATGTGGATAAGGCCGTCAACACCGGGGAGAACTTCGGCAAATGCACCGAAGGTCATGAGCTTGACTATCTTGACCTCGGCAGTAGAGCCGACTTCGTATGCGGCAGTGAACTTTGCCCAGGGATTCTCGGCAGGATCTTTGTAGCCGAGGGAGATCTTGCGCTTTTCCTTATCGAAGTTGATGACATAAACATCGACCTCGTCGCCGACGGAGAACACCTCTGCGGGATTCTTGATGCGGCTCCAGCTCATCTCGGAGACATGGACCATACCATCGATGCCGCCGATGTCGACAAATGCGCCGTAGCTGGTCATGGACTTGACAACGCCATGATACTTCTTACCGATCTCGATCTCGTTCCAGATAGCCTCTGCACGCTCACGACGCTCCTTCTGAGCAACAGCACGGATAGAGCCGACAACACGCTTGCGACCACGGTTGACCTCGGTGATCTTGACACGAACCTTCTGCTTGAGCAGCTGGCTCATCTCGGCTTCCTTGGGAAGACCGGACTGGGATGCGGGAACGAAAACTCTTACGCCCTTGACATTGACGACGATGCCGCCCTTGTTCTCTTCGGTGACAACACCCTCGAGGATAGTACCGTCTTCGACCGCACTCTCGACTGCTGCCCAGCTCTTGGCTGCATCAAGGCGCTTCTTGGAAAGCATAACAGTGCCTTCAACATCGTTGACACGGACAACGACTGCTTCGATCTCATCGCCGACCTTGACAGCGTCTTCGACCTTGATGCCGTCGTCGGTAAACTCTGTGGTGGGAATGAAGCCCGAGTACTTGGTGCCGATATCGACACTGATCTCAGTGCCGGTAATAGCAACGACAACGCCGGTTACCTTATCTCCATTATATATAGTTTTGATGGATTCCTCCAGCATTTCGTCGAAGGACATCTCCTTCTCTTCTGCTGCGGCTGCATCAATTTTGATTTCTTCGCTCATCTTGTTACTTACCTCCTTAATTATCCATGCAGGAGCGGATGCGCCTGCCGTGACGCCGACGGTACGAGCCGTTTTCAGCTTGTCCATATCAACTTCTTCCGCATTGTTGACAAACTGGACATTGTCACATTCCTGCCTGCAAATCTCGGCAAGATGGACGCTGTTGGCACTGTGCCGTCCGCCTATCACGACGATTGCATCACATTCGGCCGACAATTTTGCGGCCTCCTTCTGACGCATGGATGTTGCGCCACATATTGTATCAAATATTTCTACATTTGTACATCTTTTTTTTAAGAAATTCGAACATTCTATAAAATTAGTACGAGTTTGCGTCGTTTGAATAACCATGGTTATTGCTTTTGCCGATAAATCCGGGCGTTCAGCGAAAAATGAGCCCAGTTCAGCCTCGTTCTCGCACACGGTATGCTCGCTGCACCAGCCGCACACTGCCTCGACTTCGGGGTGGTGATGCATGCCGATAATGACGACAAATCGGCCGTCCTCGGTCGCCTTCGACACTATCTCATGTATCTTCTTGACCTTGGGACAGGTCGCATCTATGATGACGGCATTTTTGCACTCTAATGCATCGTATACGCTTTTGGCAACGCCGTGCGAGCGGATCATGACCCGTGCACCGTCGGGAAGCTCGTCGGGGCTGTTTATTACGCCGAGCCCTTTTGCAGCCAAGATGTTGACGACATCGTCATTATGGATAAGCTGACCGAGGCAATAGGCATTGCCGTCACGCAAAAGCTCCTGAGCCATATCGACAGACCTGCTCACGCCAAAGCAAAAGCCTGCGCTTTTTGCAACTATGACCTTCTCCATTTTATCGCTCCGCAGTAGGCTGTCTGCCTGTTTTTTCGATAATGAGCTTTGCAACGGCATCTACGCTTTCGTCAAAGCTCATGCCGCTTGTGTCAAGATATACTGCATCCTCGGCAGCCTTTAGGGGTGCTGCGGCTCGCTTTGTGTCCTGCTCGTCACGATGCTTCATTGCGCTCAAAACCTCATCGTAGCTTACCGTACTTCCCTTATTTATAATCTCCTTATATCGCCTGTCAGCTCTAGCATCGGCGCTTGCGGTGAGAAACACCTTGACATCGGCGTTCGGCAAAATGACCGTGCCGATATCCCTGCCGTCCATTATGACATCATATTTTTTTGCCATATTGCGCTGCATATCGGTAAGATAGTCCCTAACTGCGGCGATAGCGGAGACATTCGATGCGCACATGGATATCTCCGGCCTGCGTATTTCCTCGGAAACATCGCTGCCGTTCAGTATCATGCGCTGCTCGCCTTTTTCGTTGTATATGAGGTCGATATCAAGTTCCGGCAGTACGGCAATAACTGCAGCACTGTCCCTGGTGTCGATGCCATTTTTGAAGGCGGCTAAGCCAATAGTCCGATAAATTGCGCCGGTGTCGACATATCTGAAGCCGAAGCGTTCGGCGCACTTTTTCGCAACGGTGCTCTTGCCTGCGCCGGAGGGCCCGTCGATTGCAATTGAAATCATATAATACCTCTCAGAGTGAATTTGCGGCGGTGTACGCCGTTGACCATGCGATCTGAAGATTAAAGCCGCCCGTGTATGCGTCAAGATCCATGACCTCGCCCGCAAAATGCAGACCACTTATGAGCTTTGACTCCATCGTCCTCGGGTTTATCTCCTTTGTAGAAACGCCGCCGGAGGTGACGATAGCTTCGTCAATGGGTCTCGGACCGGAAATGCTTACGGGGAAGTTTTTAAAAAGCGTCAGCAGGGCATGCCGCTGCTCACGGGTAATGGAGTTGACCTTGGTATCGGCAGGGATGCCCGACAGTTCAATGAGTACGGGTATCATAGCCTTGCCGGCAAGATCGCCTAGGGAATTTGCAAAATCACGGTTTGCGTACTTTTCAAAGTCACGCAAAAGCCGGGCGTCGAGCTTTTTCTCATCCAATGCGGGCTTGAGGTCAATTGAAAGCGTGTAATTTGCCTTGCCGAAATTTCGCATATGCGAGCTTGCCGACAGAACGAGCGGACCGCTCACGCCGAAGTGCGTAAACAGCATTTCGCCGAGCCCTTTGTATATGAGCTTGCCGTCCTCAAACGCCGAAAGCGTCACATTTCTGAGCGAAAAGCCCTGCATTTGCGCACAATATTCGTTGTCGCTTTCGAGCGGGACGAGCGAGGGACGGCACTCATTTACTGTGTGCCCAAGCTCCTGTGCCATTTTATAGCCTGCGCCCTTAGAGCCCGTGAGCGGGTACGACAGGCCGCCGGTGCAGATGACCGCAGCACGGCAATCAATAACGCCCGCATCGGTCTGAACTCCAACGACAGCCGAGTTTTCGGTCAATATATGCTTTGCCGAGCAGCGCTCGATCCTGACACCGTTGCGGTGCATATAGCGCTGCAGCGTTCCGGCGACATCGTTTGCGTTATCGGACACGGGAAAAACTCTGTTCCCCCGCTCGGTCTTGAGCTTGAGCCCGAGTCCTTCGAAAAGCTCCATCGTGTCACGGGGCGAAAGCCTGTTGAGCGCAGAGTATAGAAACCTGCCGTCACCCGGGATATTTGTCAGAAACTCCTTGATATCGCAGTTATTTGTCACATTGCAGCGGCCCTTGCCCGTTATGCGCAGCTTGCGGCCGAGTATTTTATTCGGCTCGAGCAGGATAACATCAAGCCCCCGCTCGGCTGCAACGGCACTGCACATCATTCCCGATGCGCCGCCGCCTATCACTACCACATCAGCGCTCAGCCGGCTCATAGACATCATGCTCCTGCCAAATTCTCTCCAGTCTCTCAAAGGTCTGCGAGACATTTTCTTTGTTTCTGATGCCGACTGCGACGATTATCGCATTGATAAGGCTCATTGGCGCAACGAGCGAGTCAAGGAACGAGACCATGTCACTCTTTGCGTGCAGGCTCAGGTCGGCAATACCCTCAAACGGCGATGCGGCGCTGTCTGTAATGGCGATGGTCTTTGCGCCCATCTTTTTGGCAAACTGCATTGCATCTACCGTATGGCTGGAATAGCGGGGAAAGCTTATGCCTATAAACAGGTCGCCCTCGCCTATCCTGATTATCTGTTCGTAAATTTCGCTTGCGCCGACATCGTGGATGACATTGACATTATTGCGCAGAAGATTGAGGTACAGTCCCAAAAGCGTCGCCAAGGAGGTCGAGGTGCGCATGCCGACGATGTAGATGTTTTTTGCCTCGATTAAGGAGTCGATGCAGGCGTTGAAGCTCTTTTCTTCTAAAAGCTCCAGCGTAGCCTGGAGATTTTGAATGTCGCTGTTTATGACCGAGCGGACGACATCCGTATCGTCTATCATATCCTTTGCGACCTCAATGCGCTGCACGGAAGTCAGCCTGTTGCGTATCATTTCCTGCAGCGCCTTGCGCATGCTCGGATAACCGTCGTAGCCAAGCTCGGAGGCGAAGCGCACAACGGTAGATTCGCTCACGCCAACTATCTTGCCAAGGCGGCCTGCGGTCATGAATGCGGCCTTATCGTAGTTTGTCAATATATATTTTGCAATTATCCTTTGACCCTTGGAAAACTTGCGGCTCCCCTCGGATAGGATAGTAAGAAGATCTTTTTCCATAAAGTATCATCTCCATTTAAAACATGGACTTAGTTTACTTTTATTTTCTCCGAATTGCAATAGCTTTTTGCAATTTTTTTGCCCCGAACTTGCAAATTTAAGCTTGTTTGGGGCAAAATATCGGTTTATGTATTGATTTTATCTGTTTTATTCGGACAATTCTTGCAATTCCTGCTCTGTGAGCACTCTCCATTTGCCGGGCTTAAGGTCGCCTAACTCAAGCTTTCCCTCGGCCACTCGCTTGAGCTTTGTAAGCTTCAGGCCCGTCTGCTGACACATTTTTCGTATCTGACGGTTTCTGCCCTCGTGTATGCTTATCGACAGCTGAGTATAGTCATCGCAGGTGTATATGACCTCAACCTCGGCGGGCTTAGTCTCGTATCCGTCTATATCAAACGGCGCACGCAGGCAGTCAAGCGTTTTGTCGCTGCACTTGCCGCTCACCCATGCGTGATATGTCTTTGTTATCTCGTGCGACGGGTGCATGAGACGGTTTGCAAAGTCGCCGTCATCGGTGAGAATAAGCAGCCCCTCGGAGTACATGTCCAGTCTGCCGACCGGGTACACACGCATGCCTATATCCTTAACAAGCTCCGTTATGCAGGGTCTCCCCTTTTCGTCGCTGAGCGTCGTCACATAGCCCCGGGGCTTGTTGAGCATTATGTATGTGCTCTCCGCACGACGGCCGATGCTCCGACCGTCAACGCAAATATCGTCCGTATCAATATCGGCGCTGTCGCCGAGCTTGGCTGGTTGGCCGTTCACGGTGACCTTGCCGTTTTTTATAAGCTCCTCGGCAGCCCTGCGTGATGCGATACCGGCTGCCGATATTATCTTCTGTAATCTCTCTTTCATAGTGCTCCTAGGAAACATACAAGGGTTTGGTCGCCTCGTTGAGCAGTCGCTGCAAATGCTCCCAAGCGGTCAAATGCTCCGAGCTGTCAACGGGTACATTCTCAGTATAAACCAAGTTTTCCTCCGCCGCAAGCTCTCCGTTTACAAATACCTTGAGCTTTCCTATCCTTTCGCCCTTAATGCCGCCTGCAAACAGAATTCTCGGCACTTCAAGGCGGACATCGACGCTGTCGTCCTTGCCGGTTAGGAGCAATATATCATTTTCGGGGACTGCGGATGCTTTATCCTCGGCAGCAGACGACACCGGCAGGTCGAGCCTGTAGTTATCCCGGCTGTAGCTTGTGAGCCTGTAGTTATCAAAGCCATAGTCGAGAAGCTTTTTGTGGTCGTTCCAGTCATCGGGCGCACTTAGCGTGACGCAGATAAGGCGCATACCGTTTCTTTCGGCGCAGCTGACAAGTGTCCTGCCTGCGGCTATGGTGTAGCCGGTTTTGAGACCGATGCAGCCGTCGTATTCAACGAGCAATCTGTTATGGTTATAGTAGGTCTGGTCTTTTATCTTTGCCGAGTAGCTTGAAACTATCTGCTTGAAATCCTCATTTTCCATGCAGTAGGCAGCGAGCTTCGCTAAGTCCCTTGCCGTTGAGTAGTGCTCGACATCGTCAAGACCGTGCGGGTTGCGAAACGAGCTGTTTTCAAGGCCGAGCTCCTTGGCCTTTTCATTCATTTTTGCCGAGAAGCTGCGCTCGTCGCCTGATAAGTGGCAGGCAAGCGCCGTTGCGGCATCGTTGCCGGAAACGAGCATCATACCGGTCAAAAGCTCCCTTACGGTGTAGGTCTTTTTATAGTCAAGATACATGCTCGACCCCTCGACGGCGCACCACTCGGGTTTGAGCTTTACGACCTCGTCCAGGTCGCAGCTTTCGATAACGACGATGGCGGTCATTATCTTCGTAACGCTCGCTATGAGTCTGCGCTCGTCCGCATTTTTTGCATAAAGTGCTTCACCCGTGTCGGCACAGTAGAGTATAGCCGCCTTGGCGGAAATGTCATTCGGCGCTGCAAAGGCATTTATCGTGAGCATGGAGGCAAATACCGCCATGCAAATTATCAGACTAATCAATTTCTTCATTAAAATAGCACCACCTTTCGTTACCCTCGGTTGACGAGGAAATGCACGGTTTTGGCAGGCTGATTTCCGCTCATGCTTCGCTAAATCCCTAGCCCATATATCTCCATTATGACCGTCGGGCTTTATCTTTGCCTGAACGAAAATCAGCTCTCCCAAAACTGCTTCGCACCTGACAGCAGTCAATTTTCTTGCGATTTTCGTTCTTCTTTGGTGAAGGCGGGTCGTTACCCGGCAAGACAAAAAGAGCGGAAAGTGCTGAAAAGGGGCGCTGTCAGGCGTGTATTTCCTTGTCAATCGAGGGTTAGTGCTATTATGGGCAAATATAATTCGTTTTAATCCTTGAAGTTGACCTTTTCGAGCACCTGCGGGACAAGCTCGAACAGCCTGTCAACGCTGTTTTGCGCAGGCGGCATGACATTTATCATGCGTACGCCGCCCTCTTTGACGGCAAGAAATCCGATGGGCTCAATTTTAACGCCCGTTGCGCTGCCGCCGCCGAAGTCGTCCTTATTGTTTCCGGGCAGTCTGCCGCCCGCTCCGCCGAAGCCGAAGCTGACCTTTGATATAGGCACTAAGGTCAGCCCGTCGGCGGTATTTATTGGCTCACCGATTATGTTATTGACCTCAACAAGCCGCTTCACGCTGTTCATTGCAGACTGCATCATTTCGCTGAGTTTGCTTTCCATTACCAAGTCTCCTTTTAAGCTTTATCGTTTCAAATACAACTATTAATATGAAATAAACTATCTGCCCTACTCTTAAGGACAATTGCGCCGAAAGCTCCGTCACGGACTTGTCGGCAGTCATATCCGTATCTATGTTTATTTCACGGTTTTTGACTTTAAAACAGCTTTCCAAATAACTCAGCAGCGAGAACACTCCCGCATTGACGGCATTGAACTTCATGACTGCCGTATACGGGTCATCGTCTGCGCAGATACAGGTGATGTCTATATGCTCTATAACTATACCGTGCTTGACCTTGTTAAATGCCTTGAGCGCCGCATTTGCAGTGCAATAAGTATCCTTAAAGCTCTGCTTTTTCTTCGGCTTTGACTTATTATTCTGAGGCAAAAGCGGCTTTTTAATACCAAAAGCGCTCACCGCTGCCTTTATGCCGGGTGTATCATAGCTTGCGTGCAGGCTTATTTTTATATAAAAAAGCAGTGCAATCGCAAGCAGAATAAGAAACAATGCTTTCAATTGCACCACCTGATTTTACTGTATTTCCTCGATGCTGAGCTGGTTTTCACCGACGGTGTTAAGCTTTTCTATTGCATCCTCAAGCTTCTTTGCTCCGTCGCTTGCCGAGATATCGGGAAGCTCGGGCAGCTCCGACAGCTCGCTCACGCCCATCGTGCGCAGGAACACATCCGTTGTGCGCAAAAGAGACGGTCTGCCGGGGACATCGAGCTTGCCGCAGCGCTCTATAAGACCCTTGTCGAGCAAAACGCCGACGGTATATGAGCTGTCAACGCCACGCACCTGATCAATATACGCTCTCGTCACGGGCTGGAAATACGCAACGACGGCGAGAGTTTCAAGCGCAGGCTGCGAAAGCATCGGCGGCTTGCGGTGCTCCAGAGTTTTCGTGATGACCGAAGCAAACTCCGGAGACGAGCAAAGCTGAAGATTCTTATCAAGCTTAAGCAATCTTATTCCACGCAGGTTGAAGCTGTACTCATCGGAAAGCTCCTTTGCCGCAGCATACACCTCGTCCTCGCTTACGCCGAGGATGAGCGATATCCTTGCCGCCGGTACAGGCTCACCCGCTGCAAAGAGTATAGCCTCAATTGCTGATTTTATATTCATATCATCCATAAAAAATTACCTACTCAACTATTCTTTCGAGGATCTCCTCAACATTTCCGCCGACAAATGTGACGGTATAGTCGCTCTCCTCTCCGCTTATCTCGACGCTGCCCATGCTGCACAGTTCGAGTATGGATATAAAGGTCGCAACAATCTCCGAGCGGCTTTCGCACTGAGCGTACAGGTCGTTGAGCCTAGCGGGTGCAGTTTGTAGTAGCGTAATAAGCTCACGGCTTTTAGTGCGCACCTCGTAAACTATCCTTGCCGGTGCAAGGCGGCGGGAATACTCGGGCTCAAGCGGCTTGCCGCCACGGGTCACGACGGTGTACAAGGCCTTGAACAGGTCTGCCGGCTCATGCTTGTACTCATACTCACGGCTTACCTTCGGAAGCGGCTCGGGCTGCTTTGCAAAGTACAAAAGCCCGGTCTCCGACGCTTTTTTGAGCTCCGGGACGACCTTTTGCACCGCAGTATAGATATCACGGCACTTTAGCTGCTCGAGCGAGGTCATCAGCTCTTCAAGCTCGCTGACCTCCTCGTCACCTGCAAGCAGCGTGCGGGTCTTGATAAACAGCAGGTGCGACGCCATTTGGACGAATTCGCTTGCTATCTCAAGATCCATGCGCTCCATCTCGGCAAGGTACTCGAGGTACTGGTCAAGTATCTCCGATATCTTGATGTCTCGAATCTCTATTTTGTTTTTGGAAAGGAGCATAAGGATAAGGCTGAGCGGACCGGAAAAGTCCTGAAGCTCATTTTTATCCTTGACTATGCCCTCAAGATGAAAGGTCGGATTTTCCATATCACACATACAATGCCTTGACTAGGTTAAAGCCCCAGTCGGCAAAAACAAACAGCTTTCCGAATGCGAATTGGGTTGCCGTATACAAGGGGTTACCCAAAACATCGGTCGCAACCAGTACAAAAAGAAGTATCATGCCGTAGCGCTCATAACGCATGAGCTTCATGTAGCCCTCGTCGCTCAAAAACGAGAACAGTATCTTCGACCCGTCGAGCGGCGAGATGGGGATGATGTTGAAAATTGCAAGAGCTATGCTCAGGTATGCTGTCAGGTACACCATGTCAAGCACCGCCTTGGCAACATCGGTCGATGCCATCGTCAGCGGTATGTACACAAGACCGTAGATAAAAAGAAATACACAGCAGATGACGACATTAGCCAAAGGACCTGCAAGGGCGGTTATCGCCATGTCACGCTTCGGGTTTTTAAAATTGCGCATATCGACCGGCACGGGCTTTGCCCAGCCGAACTTAAAGGCGACCATCATGATAAGGCCGACAAGGTCTATATGCTTAATGGGGTTGAGCGTGAGCCTGCCCATGCGCTTGGCGGTGTTATCGCCGAGCTTGTAGGCGACAAAGCCGTGGCTGAGCTCGTGCAGCGTGATGCAAATGAGCGCAGGGACGACCGACAGGAGCAGATTTAAAAGAACGCTCCAGTCAAGTCCTTGCAGCACATTCACGAAAGACGGGGTGTTAGACATAATTAAGTATCTCCGACATGAGTGCGTCCTTGCCGTTCCCCTTTTCTGCGGAAAACGGTATCAGCACTGTATCATCCGGAAGCTCGAGCGTTTCACGAATAAGCGCCATGTTAGGCTCAATTTCGCTTTTCTTGAGCTTATCGCACTTATTTGCGACGACGACCATCGGGCAGTTGGTGCTTTTAAACCACTGCGCCATGGTTACATCGTCGGCTGTGGGCTTATGGCGGGAGTCGACTATCATCACGCCGAGCGTTATAAGCCCCTCGGCGGCAAAAAACTGCTCCATAAGCTTGCCCCAACGCTCCTTCTCGGTGCGTGAGACCTTGGCGTAGCCGTAGCCGGGCAGGTCAACGAAGTACGCCTTTTTGTCGATGAGAAAGTAGTTTACATGTATGGTCTTTCCCGGGGACTGCCCCACTCTCGCAAAGTTTTTGCGGTTTAATAGCCTATTTATGACCGAGGACTTGCCGACATTGGACTTGCCCGAAAAAACAATGTTCGGAAGCTCGCTTCTTATAAATCCCGAGGGATTGGCGGCAGATTTAATAAACTCCGCCTTATTTACATTAAGTGTATTCATTTTGCACCTACTGTCTGATATCCGAGCGGGTCTTTTTTGCCGCTCTGGGCGCTTTGATCTCGGTCTTCGGCTCGTCCTGCTTGCCGAGAAGCGCAATATCGAGCACCTTGTCGACCTTATCGGCGAGAACGAAGTTTAGAGCTGACCTCACCGTCGGGTCAATTTCGTCAAGATCCGGCTCGTTATCCGCAGGAATAATGACCGTGTTAACGCCGTTTCTAAGCGCAGCCATGGTCTTTTCCTTGAGACCGCCTATCTGGAGGACACGGCCACGCAGGCTGATCTCGCCCGTCATGGCGATATCACGCCGCACCGGTCTGCCGGTCAGGGCGGAAACCATCGCCGTGCACACGGTTATGCCCGCCGAAGGGCCGTCCTTGGGCACTGCACCCTCGGGGAAATGAATGTGTATATCTTTATTCTTATAAAACTGCTCATCAATGCCGAGAGCCTTTGCACGACTGCGGATGAAAGTCACCGCCGCCTGACAGGACTCCTTCATAACATTGCCGAGATTGCCCGTGAGCTCAAGCTTACCGTTGCCGTCAACGACTGCGACCTCGACATCGAGCACTTCGCCGCCGACGGAGGTCCATGCAAGGCCTCGCACGAGACCGACCTCGTCGGTGCTGCGGCGTATCTCGGGCTTAAATTTCTCCGCACCGAGGTAGGGCTTGAGCATACCGGCACGAAGACTCAGGCTCTTGCGCTCTCCTCTTGCGATGGCGACGGCGGTCTTGCGGCAGACAGTGCCTATCTGGCGTTCAAGTCCTCGCACACCGGACTCTCTGGTGTAAAGGCTTATGATCTCACGGATGGCATCGTCGCTTATCTTAAGCTGCGCAGCCTTGAGCCCGTGCTTTTTGCGCTGCTTGGGCAGCAGATAGTTCTTTGCGATGCTGAGCTTTTCCATATCGGTGTAGCTTGAAAGCTCGATGACCTCCATCCTGTCGAGCAGCGCTCTGGGGATGGTAGAGGTCGTATTTGCCGTTGTGATGAAGAACACATCGGAAAGATCATACGGAACTTCAAGGAAATTATCCCTGAAGGTCTTGTTCTGCTCGGGGTCGAGCGCTTCCAGAAGCGCAGCCGAGGGGTCACCACGGTAATCCGAGCCGAGCTTATCTATCTCGTCGAGCACCATCAGGGGATTGGAGCTTTTTGCCTGCTTGATGCCGCCGATGATCCTGCCGGGCATCGAGCCGACATAGGTCTTGCGGTGACCTCGTATCTCCGCCTCATCGTGCACGCCGCCGAGCGAAATGCGCACCAGATTACGGTTTGTCGCCCTTGCAATGGACATTGCGATGCTGGTCTTGCCCGTACCCGGAGGGCCGACAAGGCACAGCAGGCTGCCGTTTGCCTTGGGTGCAAGCTTGCGCACGGCAAGGTATTCAATGACACGCTCCTTGACCTTTTCAAGGCCGAAGTGATCCTCGTCGAGCATTTTCCTTGCAAGCTCGATATCGTCGGTCTCCTCGGTCTTAATATTCCACGGAAGCTCAAGGCAGGTATCAAGGTAACCTCTGATAACGGTCGCCTCGGTCGAGCCGAAGGGCTGCTTTGCAAGATGGGAGACCTCTTTTAAAAGCTTCTCCTCTATCTCGGGGCTGAGCTTGAGCTCACGGATCTTCCTGCGGTACTCGCCGATATCATCAAAACTGTCGTCCTCGCCGAGTTCCTGCTGGATGACCTTCATCTGCTCACGCAGGAAATACTCACGCTGGTTGCGATTCATCTGCTCATTGGTGGCATCGTTGAGCTCCTGCTCAATGGTCATGACCTCTATCTCATGAGTAAGCATCTGCATCAGCATTTCAAGGCGCTTCAAGGGATGCAGCTGCTCAAGAAGCTGCTGCTTGTCACGGTAATCGATGCGCAGATTGTGAGCAATATAATCGGCGACATAGCCCGGGTCACGGCTGACGACGATGCTCAGAAGCATCTCGGGCGGCATGTTGCCGGCAAGCTGCACATACTCGTCAAACATGCCGATGCAGGTGCGCATTAGCGCATCACGCCTTGCGCTGTCGCCGTGCTCACGCTTATCCGGCAGCAGCTGAATCTCGCCGACGAAATGCGGATTTGAAGCCGTCAGCTGAACTATTCTGCCTCGCTGAAGTCCCTCGACCATGACCTTGCACAGCTTTGAGCCGGGCTGGCGAATAAGCTGACGGATACGGCAGACGACGCCGACCCTGTAAAGGTCGTCCTCCTCGGGTACATCGGTCGTGATGTCCTTCTGAGTTACGAGAAACAGCTCCTGGTCGGTGTCCATTGCGGAATTGAGTGCCGCAACGGAGATAGGCCGCTCTACATCAAAGTTTAAGAGCATGCCGGGAAATATGTTAAGACCGCGCAGTGCCAAAACGGGCAATGCACGGGTTTCGATCTCAAATACATTACTCATAGAAAAACCTCTTGGGAAAAGCGCAAGACGGGACTTATGCCCCGCCTTGCTATAAAACTAATTTACTTGCGTATTACTTCGGGGCTGGTGTTATTATTCACGCAGTCGGCGGTAATGATGACCTTTTCAACATCCTTTTCGGAGGGAACACTGAACATAATATCGGTCATGATACCCTCCATGACGCTGCGCAGGCCTCGTGCGCCTATCTTCATTTCGATGGCCTTGTCGGCTATCGCTTCGAGTGCATCGGCGTTGTACTCAAGGTCAACACCGTCATAGCTCATGAGCGCCTTATACTGCTTGACCATGGCGTTTTTGGGCTCGGTGAGTATGCGGACAAGATCCTCACGCTTCAGAGAAGTCAGCGGAGCGATGACCGGCAGTCTGCCGATAAGCTCGGGGATGATGCCGAACTTTAAAAGGTCATGCTGCTGCGCCTGAGCGAGGATATCGCCGACATCACGGTCGGTTGAGCTTTTTATCTCAGCCCCGAAGCCCATGCTCTTTTTATCGGTGCGTTTTTCGATTATCTTATCCAGACCGTCGAATGCGCCGCCGCAGATAAACAGGATATTGGTCGTATCGACCTTTATAAACTCCTGATGCGGGTGCTTGCGTCCGCCCTGAGGCGGGACATTGGCGACCGTGCCCTCAAGCAGCTTCAGAAGCGCCTGCTGCACGCCCTCGCCGGAGACATCTCGTGTAATGGATGTATTCTCGCTCTTGCGGGCGATCTTGTCTATCTCATCGATATATATAATGCCCTTTTCGGCACGCTCAACATCAAATTCGGCAGCCTGCAATAATCTTAAAAGGATGTTCTCGACATCCTCGCCGACATAGCCTGCCTCGGTGAGCGTCGTCGCATCGGCGATGGCAAACGGAACATTGAGCATTTTTGCCAGAGACTGCGCAAAAAGCGTCTTGCCGCTGCCGGTAGGGCCGATGAGCAGTATGTTGCTCTTTTGCAGCTCAACATCGTTGGAGCCTGCATACAAAATGCGCTTATAGTGATTATAAACGGCTACGGAAAGGACGGTCTTTGCCCTGTCCTGCCCGACAATGTACTCGTCAAGATTTGCCTTGATATCCGCAGGCTTGGGAAGGCTCTCGAAATCAAGCTCCGGGCTTTCCGTAACCTCTTCGGGCTCGTCAACATCGTCGGAAATGATGCTCATGCACAGGCGGATGCACTCATCGCAGATGTATGCGCCGTTTCCGGCAATGAGCCTGTTTGCAATATTCTGCGTTTTGCCGCAGAACGAGCATCTTATACTTCTTCTATCGTCAGTTCTTGCCATAGTATTACCTCAAACCGTGCTGTGTAAATATGGGGGAACTATGCGTTCCCCCATCAGCTTTTAACGCTTGGTGATTACCTTATCGATAATACCGTACTCCGCAGCCTCCTGCGCAGACATAAAGTGGTCACGCTCGCAGTCACGCTCGATGACCTCGATAGCCTTGCCGGTGTTTTCGGCAAGAATTCGATTCAAATTATGCTTGATCTTAAGGATCTGCTCAGCCTGTATCTGAATATCGGTGCACTGGCCCTGGCTGCCGCCGGAGGGCTGATGTATCATGATCTCAGAATTGGGAAGTGCCAGACGCTTTCCCTTTGCGCCGGAGGAAAGCAGGAATGCGCCCATGGACGCGGCAAGACCGATGCAGATAGTCGAAACATCGGGCTTTATATACTGCATGGTGTCATAGATAGCCATGCCCGCCGTGACGCTTCCGCCGGGGCTGTTGATATAAAACTGTATGTCTTTATCGGGGTCTTGTGCTTCAAGGTAAAGAAGCTGTGCAACGACAAGGCTTGCGGTTGCATCGTTGACTTCCTCGGACAGCATGATGATGCGGTCATTGAGAAGTCTGGAAAAGATGTCATAGGAACGCTCGCCGCGGCTTGTCTGCTCCACGACATAAGGTACTAAACTCATAATAGTCTCCTTTCATATTCAGCCTATCCAGGAGATCATATCCGAATAATCCGATAATTATTCAGCTGCTTCCTCTTTGGGGGCAACGATCGCAGAATCCATAATGATCTTGGTGGCCTGCTCTCTCTTGTATTCGTTCTTGATGAAGTCCTCGCCGAAGTAGTTGAGGATGGACTCGGGGGTAGCGTCGACGGACTCGGCGGTGGTCTTTACATACTCGTCGAATGCTTCGCCGGAAATGTCGATGCCCTCCTCCTCGATAATTGCCTCAAGCAGAAGCTCCTGCTTGACCTGATTTACGGCAACGGGACGGATGGTGTTATTGAGCGACTCGTCGTCAAGACCCATCATCTTGATGATCTCCTCGGTGGTGAGCTTGGGATCGGTGACGCCGAAGTTATTTGCATAGGTGTGTACAAGCTCTTCGACCTTGGCGTTGATGAGCACCTCGGGGATATCAACGGTCATGTTCTCGCATGCCTGCATGATGATGTCGGAACGGAAAGCTGCCTCGACATTCTCGACGGCTCTCTTCTCCATCTCCTTGCGCAGGTCTGCTCTGTACTCGTCGACGGTCTCGAACTCGGAAACATCCTGAACAAAGTCGTCATCGAGCTCGGGAAGCTCTGCAACGCACAGGCTGTTGAGCTTTACCTTGAAGACAACATCCTTGCCTGCCAGCTCTGCGGTGTAATCCTCGGGGAAGGTGATGTTTATATCCTTGGTCTCGCCGACCTTCATGCCGATGATCTGGTCCTCGAAGCCGGGAACGAAGGTGTGAGAGCCGATCTCAAGGCGGTAGCCCTCGCCGTAGCCTCCGTCGAACTTCTCGCCGTCAAGGTAACCGTCAAAGTCGATGCTTGCGGTGTCGCCTTCCTGAGCCTCACGGTCAACATCTATGAAGCGGGAGTTGCGCTTGCGGTCTGCATTGATCTCTGCCTCGACCATTTCGTCGGTGACGACTGCATCGCCCTTCTGTGCGCTCAGGCCCTTGTACTGGCCGAGGGTGATCACGGGGAACAGGTCGACCTTAAAAGTGAGGACGAGAGACTTGTCATCGGTGATCTCAACATCGGTCATGCTGGGTCTGCCGATCATCTTAAGGCCGCTGTTGTCGATGCCGTAGCCGAATGCATCGGGAGCGGCGACTTCGATAGCGTCCTGATAGAAAGCGTTTGCACCGTACATGCCCTCAACGACTGCACGGGGAGCTTTGCCCTTTCTGAAGCCGGGGATATTTATACTGTCCTTGACATTGTTAAAGGCTTTGTCGACTGCCTTGTCAAACTCGGCAGGATCAACTTCAACCTGAAAAGTTGCAGTATTATTCTCGTTCTTTTCTACATTTCTTACTTGCATTTATGTCTTCCTCCTAATAATGTTCTTTCAAACACTTAAGCATAATAGCAGATAATCCCGCTAAAAGCAATGTTTTTTATATTAATAATGTGTAATTACAGCAGCTTTTTGGGCTTAAACTGTATATAATCGGCAGAAACTAAGTCAAATTTCGTATTTCGGTACATTCCGTTAAAGGCAAAAGCACAGCCCGGACCGTGGATATGGCCGTAAATGCAGCGCCTGACATCGTATCTGCGCAGAAGCTCCAGTATCTCGGGACACTCGTAATTATAATATTTCGGCGGGTAATGCAGGAAAACATACTTTTCCCCCTCTCCTGCCACCTTAAGTGAGGCATCTAAGCGCATTATCTCACGATTCATGACCTTTTTGTCATGCTCGTCGCCCTTGCTCTCCTCGTAAAACCAGCCCCTTGTGCCGCAAAGAGCGACATTTTCATATTTAAAGCAGTTGTTGTGCAGAATGTCTATCGTCGTGATATCGTTCTCGGCAAAAAACTTTTTTGCCTTTGTTGCCGTTGTCCACCAATAGTCGTGGTTACCCTTTAAGATTATCTTTTTGCCGGGCAAGCGGTCGATGAACTTAAAGTCCTCAAGCGTTTCGTCCATTGACATGCCCCAGCTTATATCGCCGCATATGACCGTAAGGTCATCGTCATTAAGCTCCGAAAAGCCCTCTATTATTTTTTCAACATAGTTTTCCCATCTGCCGCCGAAAACATCCATCGGTTTATCGACGCCCAGCGACAAATGAAGATCGCCTATCGCATATAAAGACATACTGCCTCCGTATATTTAGGTTTAATAAGCAGACAATAATAGTGCCTTACGGCAATACTATCGGAGGTATGAAACAATGAGTGAAAAGAAAATGAGCCATAGCGAGATAACCGGTGTCGGCTGTGATGTAAGCACCTGCAAGTACAACACCATTGACAACAAGTGCGCCGCCTCTCAGATCAAGGTCCAGAACGAGAAAGCGACCACCAAGTCCGAGACCTTCTGCGGTACTTTCTGCCCCAGAGGCTGCTGCGACTAACAAAGCGGGACTTTGTCCCGTACATATCACTTCAAAAACTCGGTGACTGCCTGCTTCATAGCCTGCTTTTCGATAACGCTTTCAAAGCGCACGGGGCGCTGGTCAAGGCCGCACAGGGGTGCAGGCGCTGCGTTTCCCGTAAACAATGCAAGCTTCTCTATGAGCTCAACGCCGGTTTCATCGGACTTTTCGCCGAGAGCATCAAGCACGCTGTCGCAGAACTTGAACGGGCTTGCGGTCGAGACAACGACCGTCGGCCTGTCGGAGCTGTGCTCGAGCATGAGCTTGTACGCAACTGCGGTATGCGTATCGATTAGATATCCGTGCTCGTTGTACACCTTGGCAATTGTCGCTTTTGTATCGGCATCGGTGCAGAAGCCGCCGACAAAGTTATCGGACAGGACCTTGAATATCTCATCGCTCACGGTGTAGCTTCCCGTTTCGCTCAGGCTGCGCATATACTGCGCAACGAGCTTATCGTCGCCGCACACGCTGTACAGCAGGCGCTCGAGATTGCTCGAAACCAGGATATCCATGGACGGGGATATCGTCGTGTGGAAAGCCCTGTTGCGGTCGTATGTGCCGGTCTTAAAGAAATCGGCAAGGACATTGTTCTCGTTTGAAGCGCAGATAAGCTTGCCGACGGGCAGACCCATCTGCTTTGCGTACCAGCAGGCAAAAATATCGCCGAAGTTGCCCGTGGGGACGACAAAGTCGACCTTATCGCCGAGCTTTGCCCCATTTGAGTTAACAAGATCGCAGTACGCAGAGAAATAATACACTATCTGCGGCAGAAGCCTGCCCCAGTTTATCGAGTTTGCCGAGGACAAAAACCAGCCTTTGTCGGAAAGCTCCTTTGCAAGCTCAGCGTCGCCGAACAGGGTCTTAACTCCGGTCTGCGCATCGTCAAAGTTGCCCTTGACGGCAGCGACAGAGACATTTTCACCACGCTGGGTGACCATTTGCAGCCTCTGCACATCGGAAACACCGTTGTGCGGGTAAAATACAAGAATTTTCGTATCCTCGACATCGGCAAAGCCCTCAAGCGCCGCCTTGCCGGTATCGCCGCTCGTGGCAACGAGTATGCACACCTTCTTTGTCTCGCCGCATTTTTTGAGTGATGCGGTGAGCAGGTGCGGCAGAATTTGCAGCGCCATGTCCTTAAAGGCGCAGGTTGGGCCGTGCCAAAGCTCCAAAACAGCGGTCTTGCCGTCGATTATATGCAGCGGCGCTATGGCAGCATTGTCGAAGTTCTCGCCATAGGCTGCGCTGACGATGCGCTTTATCTCTGCTCTGTCAAACTCATCGAGGAACAGGGAAAGTATCTCCTCCGCCCTGCCACGGTAATCGGTTTTGCCGAGAGCGTCTATCTGTGCAAGGCTGAGCTTCGGCAGCTCCTCGGGCACGAACAGTCCGCCGTCGGGCGCAAGTCCGTGAACGATGGCATGTGCCGCACTTACACGGCAGGTCTTATCTCTTGTACTGTTATACATCATTTTGATCACCTGTTAAAACGCATTTTCAATGTGATTTATCCTGACCCTGCCCTTTTCACCGTTGGGGGCATATATCTCTATCACATCAAACCTCGGCTGAAGCTCCGTCTCGTTTTGCGCCATCCAGAGCTGAGCCGCCATCATCACCCGCTGCTGCTTTGCGGCGGTGACAAATTCCTTTGCCTCGGCATAAGCGTCGTTCTTGCGGAGCTTGACCTCGACAAAAACGATATAGCCACGCTTCGAGGCAATGATATCGATTTCACCCTGCCTGTACCGGCAGTTCATATCAACGATTTTATACCCGTGCAGGCGGAGATAATTTGCCGCCTTTTTTTCGCCCCATGCGCCAAGCTGCCTGTTATCCATCAGTGAATCTTCCTCAAAAAGCTCGGGCGGTGTATCTCACTCGGGCCGTATTCACGCAGCGCCTCATAGTGCAGCTTTGTACCGTAGCCCTTATGCTTTTCAAAATGGTACTCGGGGTACTTTTCAGCCATTTCGAGCATGTAGCGGTCACGGGTGACCTTTGCGAGTATCGACGCTGCGGCAATATCGGCGCATTTTGCATCGCCCTTTATAACGCAGCGGCTCGGAATGTTTATCGCACTGTTGCGGTTACCGTCAATGAGCGCAAGCTGCGGCTGCGGCGTGAGCTTTTCTATTGCCCTGTTCATTGCGAGCATGGCGGCGTTCAAGATGTTGAAGCTCTCGATCTCCCCGACGCTTGCAAAGGCGATGCCGTAGGTGATGGCATTTTCGCAGATAACATTGTACAGCGCCTCACGCTTTTTATCAGTAAGCTTCTTGGAGTCATTAAGTCCCGCTATCTCAATGCCTCTGGGCAAAATGACCGCCGCAGCGCAGACAGGACCTGCAAGCGGGCCTCGGCCCGCCTCGTCAACTCCGCATATGAGCTCATGACCCTCGGCATATATCTCATTTTCAAGCTCCCAAAGCTCCGTCATTCCGGTTTCTCCAAGCTGATCCTGCCGAGCTTGCCGTCGTGGTACTCGCCAAGCAGGGTATTTGCCATGCGTTCAATGTCATATTCGCCCTTTGACACCAAAAAGCCACGCTTTTTCGCCGCTTCTTCTAAAAGCTCGTAGCCGTTCATGTCCGGGGCGGGAACGAATTTATAACGCTGCGTCAGCGCATCTGGGTACATTTCACGCAGTCTTAGTATGAAATTTGCGCCAAGCGTCTCTTTATCAAGGACATCGGCCTTTATCGCATTGGTTATGGCAAGCATTTCGCCCACCTCCTGCGAATCGAACTTCGGCCACAGTATGCCCGGAGTGTCAAGGAGATCAAGCCCACGGTCGATGCTTATCCACTGCTTGCCTCGGGTGACGCCGGGCTTGTCCCCCGCTACGGCAGCCCTGCGCTTTGCTACCTTATTTATAAATGTAGACTTCCCGACATTGGGTATTCCGAGTATCATAACACGCAGCGGGCGGGATACCTGCCCTTTTGCGGTGTAGTCTGCGATCTTATCCGCCAGCAGCTCACGAAGCGCCGGGACGAAGCCGTTCACGCCCTTACCGGTCTTAGCATCGGTCTCAAGTATCTTTATCCCCTGTGCCTCAAAGTGCTTTTTCCACTGTGCGGTCACGGCGGGGTCTGCAAGATCAACTCGGTTTAGTATAATGAGCCTCGGCTTACCGGCGGCAAGCCTGTCTATATCGGGATTGCGGCTTGAACTCGGTATTCTGGCGTCCAATATCTCGCACACGGCGTCGACAAGCTTGATGCTGTCCTCTATCATGCGCTGAGCCTTGGTCATGTGGCCGGGAAACCACTGGATATTCATTTTTTCAAAATTTGTATCTGCCATGGCAATTACTTATACGGCGAGCCGATGTGGTCAAACGGGAAAGAAATGAATATTACCTTGCCGATAATGTTGCGGGTATCGACCATGCCTATGCGCTGGTCACGGCTGTCGGTAGAAGCGTTTCGGTTATCGCCCATAACGAACACGCAGCCGGGCGGCACTATCTGAACTCCGGTAAAGTCGATCTTATTTGCGGTGGGCTCGGCAATATAAGGCTCATCGAGTGCCACACCGTCGACATACACGATGTGCTTGTCAAAGTCAATTTCCACGGTCTGCATTTCGGTCGCAATAACACGCTTTACAAGTGCGTAATCGGCGTAATCATCCTTCTGAAAAACTATGATATCTCCCTGCTTTGGTGTATAAAACAGATTCGAGACGACCATCTTGTCGCCTTCCTCAAGCGTGGGGTGCATGGACGAGCCGACAACATCAACAAGCCGCACAAAGAACACAAACACAATGACGCAGGCGATGAGGGCATAGATAATGCACTGTATCCAGTCATAGATCTCTGTCTTGCGGGACACGGCCTCATCTTTCTGCTTATTTTTATTATCAGCATTTTTCATTTGCATTACCTCTGATATTTTTGTTTCTCTTTATTATACACGCACTGCCCGCATTAAGGCAACAAAAAAAGAGGCTATCGCCTCTTTTTTTGACCAATTGGGGGTCTTGAGCTTACAGACGCTCCTTGACCTTTGCACTCTTACCAACACGCTCACGCAGGTAGTACAGCTTTGCTCTGCGGACTTTACCGCGGCGAACTGTCTCTACGGAGACGATGGAGGGAGAGTGTACGGGGAAGACCTTCTCACAGCCTACGCCGTAGGAAATACGACGGACGGTGATGGTCTCGTTGATGCCGCCATGCTTCTTGGCAATGATGGTGCCTTCGAAAGCCTGGTTGCGCTCACGGCTGCCTTCCTTTACACGAACGGTGATGCGGACGGTGTCGCCGACATTCAGTTCGGGCAGTTCGGGCTTCATGTACTGTTCACTGAGAACTTTGATCAGATCCATAGTCTAATCCTTCCTTTACTTAAGGCGTTCGTGCCGGAGGACTCCCTTTGGGTCTCGGCAGAGGACCGCTTGATAGCTCGTGCCATCTGCACAAGCCTTGATATGATATCACACAAATGCTTGTATTGCAAGCATTTTTTAGCGGAATACATTCATATTCTCATCGAAAACCTCAAGTCTGCGGAATTTTGCAAAGTCCGGGGCGATATCAGGGCAAAGCTGCCGTGTCGCTTCCGCCAGCAGCTCGGGATTGAGCGTCGGCTCTTGTGCGGAGATAATGGAATCGAGCCTGACATCGCCGCCGTCGGGCGTAAAGGCTATCTCCTTTATGGCGGGTCTTATATCACTCTCGCCCATGCCACGCTTGGTCTTTTTGGTAATGACGATGCTATCCTGTGCGTAAAACTCATTGAGCTTTGCCGCCATTTCTTCGGTGCTGCGCTCGTCGTACTCAAACACGCCGGATATCTTGAGCCACTTCAGCTCCTTGACCTTGCGCTCGGACGAATACACCTCGATGGCCTCGATGCCCTCGGGCAGCTGCTTTGACAGTGCGTTGAGGATATCCTCGGGCTGTCTGTCCTCGAGAAGCTTAAAGTCCATGATCTCGCACACGCTCTCAGCTCCGACCGACAGCGGAAGTGCAATAGATATCTGCGGGTGCGGGTTAAAGCCCTCGGAGTATTTCAGGCGGCACTCGGCACGCAGGAACGCTCTCGTGAGCGTGCGCATGAGGTCAAGGTGCGAGATATAGACCGCCCTGCCGGTTTTGGAAAACAGAAGTCTGTACTTATCCATCGCAGCGCCCTCCCTTTAAAAGCCTTGCAGCGCCGCAGGCAGAGCACTGCTTGCGGCAGTCGGGCGAAAGCTCCGATTTATAGCACTGCTCCTTTTCATGCCACAAATGCTCTTTTCGCACGCCGACATCGACCACATCCCACGGCATGACCTCGTCCTTTTGGCGCTCACGGTGCGCATAGAAGGTCGGGTCAACGCCTGCGTCGTCAAACGCCTGCATCCAGCGATCAAACGAGAAATAGTCCGTCCAGGCTTCAAGCCTGCCCCCGGCTTTCCAGACATTTTCGATGACATTGCCCATACGGCGGTCGCCACGGGAGAGAGTTGCCTCGATATAGCTTGTCTGCGGATCGTGCCAGTTGTAGACGACATTTTTGGCTTTGATATTCTCACGCAGGAGGTTTACCTTTGCGATATACTCGTCCATGGTGTTCTGCTTTTCCCACTGGAACGGGCTGTGCGGCTTCGGCACAAAGCAGGAGGTCGACACGGTTATGCGCACTCCCCTGTTCTTGTTCTTTGCGTAAAGCCGCCATGTGTGCAGGACCTGGTTTGCAAGCTCGGCTATGCCTAGGATATCCTCCTCAGTCTCGGTGGGAAGTCCGAGCATGAAGTAGAGCTTTACATTGTTCCAGCCGCCCTCGAACGCCAGACGGCAGGTGTTTAGAAGATCTTCCTCCGTGACATTCTTGTTTATCGCATCACGCAGGCGCTGGCTTCCCGCCTCGGGCGCAAAGGTGAGGCCGCTTTTGCGGGTCTTTTGCAGCTTGTGCATTATCTCGATTGAGAAATTGTCCGCTCTCAGCGACGGCAGAGAAAGCCCGATGCTGCGGGGCTCGCAGTACTCAAGCAGACCGTCGCAGATGCAGGACAGATGCCGGTAGTCGCTCGAACTTAGTGACAGGAGCGTGATATCCTGGCAGCCGGTGTTTTTAAGAAGTGCTTTGCCCTGCTCGATAAGAAGTTCGGGGCTTTTTGCCCTTATGGGCCTGTAAACATGGCCTGCCTGACAGAAGCGGCATCCACGCACGCAGCCACGGAAAAGCTCGAGATTAACTCGGTCATGGATGACCTCGGTCGACGGGACTACGGGGTGCAGCGGAAAATGTACCTTGTCAAGGTCGGCTATAATGCGCTTTGTGACTCGCTCGGGTGCGCCGTCGGCGATATCAAAGTGGTTTATGGTGTTATCATCGTTATAAATGGGCGTATAAAGGCTCGGGACATAAACGCCGCCGATACGGCAGGCTTTTTTAAGAAACTCCGCCTTGCTCCAGCCGTTTTGCTTTGCCTCGTGGATGAGCGCCAAAAGCTCGTTATTCATCTCCTCACCCTCGCCGAGCAGGAAAATGTCCACAAAATCGGCCATGGGCTCGGGGTTTAGTGCTGCCGTACCGCCGATGAGCACAAGCGGCAGAAGCTCAGTTCTTTCGGCGCTTTTTATCGGCAGTCCCGCCATGTCTATCATATCAAGCACCGTCGTATACGCCATCTCGTAGCCTACGGAGAACGCCAGCACATCGTGCTCGGAAATGGGGTCGCCGCTTTCAAGCGCATACAGCTTGACATCGGCTTTTTTCATCTCCTCATACATGTCGCCCCAAGGTGCATACACACGCTCGCACCAGACATACGGCAGTTCGTTCATCGTCGAGTAGAGTATGCCCATGCCGAGGTTTGACATGCCGATCTCGTAGGTGTCAGGGAAGCAGAACGCCACCCTGACATCGACCTCGTCCTTGTTTTTGATTATCTGATTATACTCGCCGCCTGTGTAGCGTGCAGGCTTCTGCACTCTCGGCAGGATGCGCTCAAGTTTTTTATCCATTTTGTATCTCCAAACAGTTTATCTTTGTAATTTTACAACATCGAGCCGGTTTTTACAATACCCGTTTGCGCCGTTAAGACCCACACTCCGGCGATAAGCAATGCCGCACCGAACGGACGGCGGATAAAATATACGCCCGCAAACAGCAGCGCCGCACCCGTGAGCATGCCCGTAAGCTCAAGCAGCGTCTGTGAAAAGCGTGCGCCGCCAAGGCTTTCGGCAAGGCATTCAAGCGCACGCCCGCCGTCAAGCGGCAACGCAGGTAATGAGTTGTACACAGATAAAACAAGGCTGAAGCCCGCCGTTTTGATAAGCAACATGTTTTGGCTCAGGTTTCCGAGGTACGATGCGGCATAGGCAAGAACAAATCCTGCCGCCGGGCCTGCGCATAGGCAAATGACGCTTTCACCCGTGCTAATTGCGCCTGTGCAGCCGATGCAAAGCCCGCTGGTGCTGACTTTGAGGCTGTGTACCCTGCCGCCGCACAAAACTATTGCCGCAATGTGCCCAATCTCGTGGACCAAAACGGCAATAAGCAGTGACGCAAGGCTCGTTAATCCCCCGAAAAAGTAAATGACCGAGAGCAAAAGTATCGCTCCGGCGCTGACATCTACCTTATTCATATGTAAAACTCGGGGTTTAGGTAGGTTTTCCCTTTCATAAGCTCAAAGTGCAGGTGCGGGCCGGTGGCAGCGCCCGTCTCGCCGACAAGGGCTATCGCCTCTCCCCTTTTGACATTGCCGCTGCCTTTCAAGTGCTTGCTGCAATGGGCGTACAGAGTGCGGTAGCCGTCGGCGTGGTCGATGATGACATATTTGCCGTAGCTGTCGTTCTCGCCGATGGCGTAGATAGTGCCGTCGGCAAAGGCGTACACCTTTTCGCCGGTATTTGCCGCAAAGTCCGTGCCGTAGTGATACTTGACCTCATTCTGAATAGGATGCTGCCGATAACCGAAGCCGGATGAGGTCACACCCTTTACGGGGCTTGTATACTTAAACGGCAGCGAAGAATAGTCATACGAAACATTTGACGGCACGGCGTATTCGGAAAAAGGTTTTTGCGATGCGTAAAACGCCGCTACCTTTGGCGGCGTTGTGGGTTTCGGCGTGGGTGTCGGAGTTGGGGTCGGAGTCGGTGTAGGACTTGGCGTTGGTGTAGACATTGGAGCCGGTGTGGGTGCGGCCGTCGGTGTTGGCGTCACGGTTACTACGGCGCTTGCAGGTTTCGGCTTTAAATCTTTTGCAAAGTCAAACGCCTTAATAAAGTCCTCTTTTGTGAGCTCCGAGCCCAGTGCGATTATCGCCTGCGTCTGCTCATCCTCCATGCGCAGAACATCGGTAATACCGTCCCGTATCTCGTCCGAAAGCGACGGGAAAAGCATTTTTATCGCCGTCAGTGCAATGAATATGCCCGCCGATATGTATAGCTTAATATCCTTCATGGCTTGTCACCTCAACTAATTGTATTCGGTCAAGGCTGACAAATTCGTAAATAATTCTTGACAATGCCGCTTTGTCTTATTATAATGATAAAGCTGATTTCGGGGTGTAGCGCAGTTGGTAGCGCGCTTGGTTCGGGACCAAGAGGCCGGGAGTTCAAGTCTCCCCACTCCGAC
>CAKTQR010000003.1 GCA_934597175.1 uncultured Oscillospiraceae bacterium
CTCAAAACTAAACCCTACGGGCGGCTTCCCCCTGCCTTACACCGCCTTTGGTCGCGTTTCTTTTGTAACTTTTCTTTGGCGAAACAAAGAAAAGTTAATATTTGGCATTTGCATTTTCAGCATATGATTTGTACTGCCTGCGGGCAGGTGGAGAGGGTCAGTGTCTGGTGGGCACCGCCGTCTTCGCCGTCGAAGGACCATGTTTCGGGGGTATCAAACACGAACTTTGCGTGGCTGGTCTGGAGTATGATAATGTTTTCGTTTGAGAAGTCGTGGGCAACGACGACTTGTGCCGCCAATGGCAAAACTGAGGCGGCGCTGGGGAGCTTGCGCACCAGGATGAGCTCGTGCAGGCCGTCGCCGAGATCGATTATATCACGGGGCAGCGCCACCGTGCCGCCGACGGAGTAGGAATTCGACAGTCCGCCGTAAAGAAACTCGCCGTCGAGCTCGCCGCCGTCGTACTCAACATGCACATGGCGGGGCTTGAGGTTTCCCAGACTCTTTGCCGCTCCGATCAGGTACGCCGCCTGCCCGAGCGAGCGCTTTGCGTCCTGCGGGGTGGCGTAGCTGACCTCGGTGAATGCGCCGAAGGCTGCGACATAGTTAAAGTACCCGCCGTCACGCCTGCCGACATCAAAGGGCATGGGCTTGCCCGATAAAAACCTGCGAGCGCCGCCCAAAATGTCGTTTTTCACAAGGCCGAGCGTGCGGGCAATGTCGTTTGCCGTGCCGATGGGGATATAGCCCACCGGCGGGCGATGCTCAAGTGTCATGAGCCCCGCAATCACCTCGGCAAGCGTGCCGTCGCCGCCGAGGACAAGGAGCTTGTCAAACTCCGCTGCGTGCTGTGCTGCAAGCTCGGTGGCGTGGGCTCTGTGCTGCGTGAAAAACAGCGACACCGCAAAGCCTGCATCACTTAAAAGTTTCAGCGCCTCGGGCAGTCCCTGCTTATATCCGCCCCTGCCTGCGGCGGGGTTAATTATCATCATCAATTTTTCCATAATTCTCACCCGTTCGACATTTTACCACATTGATATTACTATGGCAATATGCTGAACATTCCTGTATAATAGAGAAAAACACCAAGGAGGCTCGCCATGAAGTACAAGGAGCTTATCGACAAAATGACGCTTGAGGAAAAAGCGGGGCTGACCTCGGGCATGGATTTCTGGCACACCAAGCCCGTGGAGCGGCTCGGCATCCCCTCGATGCTGCTCTCGGACGGCCCGCACGGCCTGCGCAAGCAGGAGTGGGAGTCGGATCACCTCGGCATGCACAAAAGCGTGCCTGCGACCTGCTTTCCCACGGCGGCGAGCCTGGCAAATTCCTGGGACACCGACATGATTGAGCGGCTCGGTCGTGCGCTGGGGCTTGAGGCTGCGACCGAGGGCATCAGCGTGCTGCTCGGCCCGGGCTGCAACATTAAGCGCAACCCCCTGTGCGGCCGCAACTTTGAGTATTTCTCGGAGGATCCGTACCTCTCGGGCAAGTTGGCTGCGGCGCTCATCCGGGGAGTGCAGTCAAACGGCATCTCCGCCTGCGTCAAGCACTTTGCGGCAAACTCGCAGGAGCTGCGGCGCATGTCCAACGACTCGGTCGTCGACGAGCGCACGCTGCGTGAAATTTACCTGCCGTCGTTCGAGATGGCGGTCAAGGAGGGCGGAGTCAAATGCGTCATGACCTCGTACAACCGCCTAAACGGCGAATACACCAACGAAAACACCCACCTTTTGCGGGACATCCTCTACGGCGAGTGGGGCTATGACGGCATGGTCGTCACCGACTGGGGCGGCAACAACGACAGGGTCAAGGCGCTTGTTGCCGGCGATAACCTCGAAATGCCGTACTCCGGCGGCGACACCGACCGCTATGTGGCGCAGGCCGTGCGTGACGGCGTGATATCCGAGGAGCTTTTAAACGAGCGTGTCGACAAAATTCTCGACATGGTGTTCACGACCCGCAAGGTGTTTGACTACAAGCACTATGACAAGCAAGAGCACCATCGCCTCGCTGCCGAGTTTGCCGAGGAGACGGCGGTGCTTTTAAAAAACGACGGCATTTTGCCGCTATCCGGCGGCAGCGTCGCCGTCATCGGCGACTTTGCGAAAACGCCGAGATATCAGGGTGCGGGCAGCTCGCTCGTAAATTCGACAAGGGTCGACAACGCCCTTGATGCGCTCAAGGCGGAGGGTGTGCGAGTTGTCGGCTTCGAGCCGGGCTATCGCCGCAGCGGAGGACGCAGCTCAAGGCTGTGCGCCAAGGCCTGCGAGCTTGCGATGCGGGCCGAAACGGTGCTGCTGTTCCTCGGACTTGACGAGGGCGGCGAGGCCGAGGGCATCGACCGCAATGACATGCGTCTGCCGGAAAATCAGCTGGAGCTTTTGGCGGCGCTTAGCGCCGTGAGCCGCAACATCGTGGTCGTGCTCTCCTGCGGCTGTGCGGTGGAAATGCCGTGGCAGGACAGAGCAAGAGCCGTCGTGCACGGCTTCCTCGGCGGTCAGGCGGGGGCAACTGCGATGGCGAGACTCCTGATCGGCAAGGCGAATTTCAGCGGCAAGCTCTCCGAGACTATCCCGCTGCGCTATGAGGATATGCCCTCAGCGCCCTACTACCCCGGGCGGGAGAAAACGAGCGAATACCGTGAGGGGCTGTTCGTCGGCTACCGCTACTTCGACACGGCGCAAAAGCCGGTGCTGTATCCGTTCGGCTACGGGCTGAGCTACACGCAGTTCAGATACACAGACCTCAAAATTTCCGGTGACACGGTGTCGTTTAATGTCGAAAACACGGGCAAAATGGCGGGCGCAGAGGTGGCGCAGCTGTACATTGCGCCGAGGACAAACGGCACATTCCGCCCTGCGCAGGAGCTCAAGGGATTTGTGCGTGTTGAGCTTGCCCCGGGCGAGAAAAAGCGTGCGGAAATTACACTTTCCGACCGCAGCTTTGCGCTTTGGAGCACGGAGCACAATGACTGGGTCGTCGAGGCGGGCGAGTATGAGATACTTGTCGGCGCATCGAGCCGTGATATCCGCCTGCACGGCAGGGTAGTCAAGTCCGGCATCACGGAAAAGCTCTACGACCAGCCCGAGCTTGCGCCGTACTACAGCGGTGATGTAAAGGATATTCCCGATTCGGCGTTTGAGGCGCTTTTGCAGCGCCCGATACCGCAGCATAATTGGGACAGGTCTGCCCCGTTCGGCTTCAACGACTGCGTAAGTCAGGGCGAGTACCTCAAGGGCGGGCTCGGCAAGGCGATATACAACGGCGTGCGCCTTGTGCGAAACGGGCTGCTGCTGTGCGGCAAAAAGATGGCGGCGAATAACTTCATGTACATCCTCGATGTGCCCTACCGCAACATCGCCCGCATGACCGAGGTCTTTAACGACGAGCAGGTGTATGCCCTTTTAAAGGTCATCAACCGTGAAAAGGGCGGCGTCAGGGCGTTTATAAATGCGACAAAAGAGCGCAAAACGACAAGAAAGTGATTGTTTTGTCAATGTTCATATGTTATTATTAAATCGTTGAGACCAAAAAATGAAAAAGAGCTGGTGGGAGGCGAGCCGCTGTCGCCTGACGGCACACTTTTTCGGTATTTACATTACCGGCAGGTGCGTTGCAGTTTTGACGGAGCAGGTTTTCGTTCAGGCAAGACAAAGCCCGAAGAGCATATGGATATATATGGTCTAGGGCTTTAACGAAGCATGGGCGGAAAGATGCCCGTCAAAACCGATAGCGGTCCGGCTCACACTAGCTCCAACAGGGGGAGAAAATGAAAGACCTGAAACACATCAGATTTTTTGAGCAGCTGCTTGATCAGGCCAACAACGAGCTTGTCATGCAGGCCAAGGCCGAGGGGGGCGTGGCGGTCGGCTACACCTGCTACTATGTGCCCGAGGTGCTGCTCAACTGCGGCAGCGCCTTCAGCGTCCGTCTAAGCGCACCCAACACCGGCTCACTGGATATCAGCCAGTACTACATGACCAGCTTTATCTGCGGCTACGCCCGTGCGCTGTTCGAGCGTGCGTTCGAGGGCGGGTACAACTTCATTGACTTCTACGCCTCGTCCGATACCTGTCAGCAGATGGTGCGTGTGGTGGAGAACTTCCACGAGATGCAGCTTATCGACAATCCCCGCTTCGACTACGGCATCATCGATGCACCGATGAAGGTGTCGCCGCACGGACTCAAGATGTACATAGGTCAGATAAAGGCGCAGTTTCTCGACAAGCTCAGCGCCGAGTACGGTGTTGATGTCTCCGACGAGGCTATCCGCCGTGCCGTCGAGCAGCACAACGAGATGTGCGGCATTTTTGAGGAAATTTCCGAGCTGCGCAAGGCCGACAACCCCGTCATCACGCCCAGAGAGTTTCACATTCTCTGCATAGCAAGCTACACCTGCCCGACCTACCTCATCCTGCCGTACCTGCGTGAAACGCTTTCAGAGCTCAAAAAGCGCAAGCCCGACCCGGTGAACCCGTGGCGAGCAAGGGTCGTCGTTGTCGGCAGCGAGCTTGACGACTACGCCTTCTCCGAGATACTCGAAAACTGCCGCTGCTATGTCGCCGCCGACCGCTACTGCTTCGGCGCATACCCCGGCCGCCAGCGCATTGAGCTTAACGACACGGAGGATGCTCTGACGCAGGTGTGCAGAAATTATCTCGAAACAAACCAGTGCCCCCGCTTCATGTCGTCGGAGAAAATTACCGAGCGGCGTGAATTTGTAAAGCAGCTCGTCGACGAGTACCACGCCGACGGCATCATCTATCAGCAGGCCAAGTTCTGCGACTTCTGGGGCTACGAGCGCACGCTCAACACGCAGATACTGCGTGACGAGTACGGTGTGCCGACCATCGGCGTCGACCGTGAGTATGTCGTGCGTGGCTCGGGTCAGCTTTCGACCCGTGTGCAGGCATTCGTCGAGAGCCTGGAGATAAAGAAAATTCAGACAGAGGGAGGTAAGGATAAATGACCAAGCGCATGGCAGACAATATGCAGCCGAAAACCGGCATCTACAAGCACCGTGAGTGGCGTGGGCTCAAGGACACCGCCTTTGACTATGTCCAGTGGTGCGTGCTCTGGGGCAAGCTCATCAAGTGGGCGCTCGGCCACCCCATCCAGAACATAAAGGCCGTTCTGCGCTACCGCTGGATGTACACCTACCTGACCGTTCCCTCGTTTTTCGACCGCATCTGCGAGGGTCTGCGCGGTGCGGGGCTCAAGGGCGCAAGGTATAACCTCAACTACCTCGCCGATGTCGTCACCAGCCAGTTTGACATCATTTTCAGCGCCGACATGAATCTGCACCCGGGCAGCAAGAAGGCCGAGGAGCTCAGCAAAAAGATCATCTGCATGGATGAGCTCGTGCCGCAGCTCATGTGCCGTGGACTTCCCGATAACCCCGTCATTTTGTATCAGATGTTCCCCGTGTACCTGCCCTCGCTTATAAATCAGCACACCCCCGTGCACTACATCGAGCAGTCGGAGCTGTACGGGCTTCCTGCGGATGTGTGCCCGCTGCCGTCATACGAGGCGGGCGTTGCCATAGAGGACGATTTCCCGAAGATAGGCTGCTGCATGCTCTCGTGCAACATGCCCTGCGACGGCAGCATCATGACCACCGCCGTGCAGACCCGCCGTCACGGTCTGCCCGAGCAGCCGATAAATATCCCGCTGCGCTGGCTGCGTGACGATGTGCAGGAGTACGCCGTCGAGGAGTTTAAGTCCGCCGTGGAGTTTTTGGAAAAGCACACGGGCAACAAGTACGACTGGGATAAGCTCGCCGAGGCGTGCGAGATCTGGAACGCACAGAACAGGGCGAAGTTTGAAAAGTGGGAGTACAACCGCACGGATATCCCGCCGCACACCGGTGCTACCGCATGGCTGTACCGCATATTTGAGCACCAGGCGGTCTGCGGCGTGCAGCGTGCGCTCGATAACGATATTAAGGTCAATAAGCTCCTTGCAAAGCAGGTCGCCGAGCGCAAGTTCCCCAAGACCGTGCGCCATCGTGCAATTTTGTGGAACACGCCGTGCAACAACTACGCAAACTTCAACAACTGGATACTCAACTGCTGGGGCATCGACAGCGTGTGCGAGATGATAGACATCCACGGCACGGAGCAGATCGACACCTCCAACCGTGAGAACATGCTGTTCGGCATCGCAAAGATGTTCCAGACCTCCACCATGCGAGCCCACACCAAGGGCGGATACGAGGTCATGGTCGACGACCTGTGGCAGAAGTACGAGGAGTATAACTGCGACATGATAATCCTCTTTGACCAGATATCCTGCAAGGGTGTCGGCGCAATAAACGGCATTTTCGAGGAGGGCGCAAAGAAGCGTGGACTATTAATGTGCACCGTGCGTCAGGACCTCATGGACCCGACCTCGATAAGCCGCCGAGACATGCGTGCCGATGTCAACACCTTCATGCAGACGGTCATGAACGAGGAGCCGCTCGACGCGTCCCTCGTCGACTTTGACGACGACGAATGCTGGTAAAGGAGTAGGGATATGAAAATGATAAAAACCGCATCGATAGCAGCGTTCTCGCTGTTTCTGTTCACCGTGGCGGCGTATTGGTTCAACCTCGACACGAAGCTTGTAAAAGCCCTCGAAAAGCCGATGATGAATCACTACAACACCATGCCGAGAGATCATAGACTATGAAAAAAGCGACCCATCCGGGTCGCTTTTTTGCTTTTCAAACTTTTCTTTGTTTCGCCGAAAGAAAAGTCTTTTCAATAGCGAACGAACACTTTCGCTATTCGTAATTGCGGCAGCCCGAATCGCAGCTTAAAGCAGGCTTTTTGTGCGTCAATCAGCACATCAAGGCAGTGCATGATTTAACGAGCCACCCTTTGGAATCCCGGTACGGTGTATCGGTGCACCGGTCGATTTGACTGCGGACGTTTAACATGGTGCGAATAGCGGAAGACTTTAATCGAGACTGAAATCAACCCGTTTTGAACAGCAGCATTCCGCCGGTCATGAGGGCGAGGCCGAGGTATTTATTCCAGCCGAAGGCGAGCTTTTCGCTGCCCATTAAGCCAAATGCGTCGATGAGCGCCGCTATGAAAAGCTGCGAAATGAGTATAATGGATATGGCGAGGGTCGTACCGAGGCTTTTTATGCCGAGCATGACCGTGAGCGTGATGACAAGCCCCAAAACGCCGCCGAGCCAGTACAGCTTATTGACCTGACCGAGCGCCGTGAAGCTGCCCTGCCGATAGAAAAGCAGAACGATGAGCGCCAGCGCAAAGGCGCTGCCCTGCACGAAGGCGTTTGCCTCCATGTTGCCGATGCCCTCGCCGAGCCGAGTGTTCATAACGCCCTGCACGCTCATCGCCATGCCTGCGATAACGCTGAAAATGATGCCCCAAAGCATAAAAAACCACCCTTTTTCCTGCGGCACTTGTAAAAGCCGCCCTAATGTGTTAGATTAGTGTTAAGAACATCTTAACGGGAGTGAACACCATGCAAGCCGGAAAGCCGAAATACTACCTCATCAAGGCCGATGCCCTGCCCGAGGTTTTGGTCAAGGTCACGGAGGCAAAGGCGCTTTTGGAAACGGGCGCTGCACGCACCGTCGCCGAAGCGGTGGAGACCGTCGACCTCAGCCGCAGCGCATTTTACAAGTACAAGGACGCCATCGCCCCGTTCCGTGACATGAAGCGGGACAGCATTACGACCCTGCACATCAAGCTGCACGACAAGCCCGGCAAGCTCGCCGCCGTCCTGTCTATTTTTACCGAAACGGGCGCAAATATTCTCACGATAAATCAGAGCATCCCCTCAAATGGCGTGGCGCTGGTTACGGTCTCGTTCGTTGCCGAGTCCGTCGCCGTCGAGACCGACGAGCTTATAAGCCGCCTCAACTCCGTGACGGGCGTTGTTTCGGTCGAAATAATGGCAGGCTGACGCACAATTGAATACTATGGAGTAGGATATTTATCCTACTCTTTTCTTTTGGGGGATCACCATGCTGATAGTACAAAAATTCGGCGGAAGCTCGGTCGCCGACGCCGAACGGATCAGGCGGGTCGCCGGCATCATCGCCGATGCCCATGCGCTCGGCGACGGCCCGGTGGTCGTACTGTCCGCCCGAGGGGATACGACCGACACGCTTTTGGAAAACGCAGGCGAGATAACGCACGCACCGCACAGGCGGGAGCTGGATGTGCTGCTGTCGACCGGGGAGCTGAGCTCCGTTGCCCTCATGGCGATGCAGCTGCACTCGATGGGGCTCGACTGTGTATCGCTCTCGGGCAGGCAGGCGGGAATTTTCACCGACACCGTCCACGGCTCGGCAAGAATTTTAAACATAAGCACCGACAGGCTGCGCCGTGAGCTCAAGGCGGGCAGGATAGTCCTCGTCGCCGGCTTTCAGGGCGTTAACGAAAACGACGATGTCACAACCCTCGGCCGTGGCGGCTCGGACACGACGGCGGTAGCTCTCGCCGCTGCGCTGAATGCCGAGCGCTGCGAGATATACTCCGATGTCGACGGCATTTACACCGCAGACCCCCGTCTCGTCACGGGCGCAAAAAAGCTTGAGCGCATCGACTACGCCGACATGCTGCGGCTCGCCTTCGGCGGATCGCAGGTGCTGCACTCCCGCTCGGTCGAGGCGGCGATAGCCGGAAATGTGGAGCTCACGCTGCTTTCAAGCTTCACCCGCAGGACGGGCACGGTGGTGTCGCACTTTGAAAATAGGCCGCCCGTGTGCGGCGTGACCCGTGACAAGGCGGTGAACAAGATAAGCGTCGTCGGGGCGGCGGTCGATGCGCAGACCCTTGCCGAGACCGTGGCGGTGCTCGCCGACAGCGGCATCGTTGTGCACTCCGGTGAGCTGCACGACGGCGTGTGCGCCGTGACCGTCGCACCGGAAAGTGTCCTGCCGTCGTTGGAGCTTATCCACAAACATTTCTTCAACTAAACTGAACGGGCAACCCGAGGGTTGCCCGTTTTCTTATTTAATTGTGACTGCTTCTCCGAAAATTATCGATGCCGCAATTTTCACGATCTCGTCGCTTGCCAGCTGGTCGGTGGTTATGCGGTAGCTGATGCCGTCAAGCGTAAACTCAGCGGTGTAGCGGTCGTACTGCCCGGCGGGCTCGTGCGTGTCGGGGTCATACGGACCGTAGTCGAGCTCGCAGTGACCGAATGTGACGGAAACGCCGCCGATATCGGTGGTCTCCGCCGCCTCGCCGTCAGGCATCGAAACGCAGCAGCCGTCCAATTTGCCGAGCCTTGATGCCTCGAGCGAAAAGCCCTTGACCGCTGCGATGCCGTCCGTGAGCTTCGGGCTTCCGTCGGCGTAGTAGTCGTGGTAAAAGCCGAGCGACACCAGGTCGTCGGCCACCGTGCCGTCCTTTTTGATGTACACCGACGCCGTGCCGTTGCTCTCGGCGGGGACGAGCCCCTCGGGGATGTAGGCCGGGGTCAGGTCGCTGCCGTAGTATTCGGCGATGGCGGCGCTGTCCCATGTGACATTGTCGTATAGGCTCGGGTCGTACCCGACCTTTGAGCCGTCTCTTATCATTGGCAGCATCTCGTTGATGTGCACGCCGGACATGGCGACGCTCGGCGTGTCGGGCGTTGCTGCGGGCCGCTTTGCAGCGCCGGGCAGAACGGCTGCGACCGCAAGCGCCAGACATGCGGCGAGTCCCGCCCATTTGACCCAGCCACGCTTTTTGCGGCGGTAGGCCGCCGCCTCCTCGTAGTATTTGTCTCCGACTGCTCCAATTGCGTCGGACAGCTTTTCAGAATTCATTGTAAAACCTCCGTTTCGATGAGATGCTTCCGCAGTTTTTGACGAGTGGCGCTCAGGCGCACGGACACATTTTTCTCGGACACCCCGACCCGCTCGGCAATATCGGCGTAGCTGTCGCAAAAGGCGTAGCGGCGCATGAAAATGACCCGCTCCTTTGTGCTCAGCGTGTCGAGAAACCGCTCGATGAATCTGGCAAGCTCCGCCGCCTCGACGGTGTCCTCCACGGTCTTTGTGTCGGCGATGCACTCGTCAAGCTCCTCAAATGCGACCGTGCAGCCGCTGCGCTTGGCTGCCCGCTTCGTGCGGTACGCCTTGACCGAGCGGTTGCGGACTATTTTAATAATGTACGCCCGCAGCGGTTCGGGCCGAGCCGGGGGAATGGCGTTCCATGCGCCCAGATATGCGTCGCTGACGCACTCCTCGGCATCCTGAAGGCTGCCCAAGATGTTGTACGCAACTGACCTGCACAGCCCGCCGTACTTATCGTCCAGTGCCCGGATCGCCAGCTCGCTGCGCTCGAAAAACAGCTCAATTATCCTCTCGTCCTCCACCGCAGCACCCTCTTTTTTTCTTTCGCCGGCGTGAGCCGACCGCCTATCGTCTGTCAGTGTGCCCTTTCGGTGCTTTTCGCCTTTTTTCGTCTTGCCGGGCACAAAGCCCGCCTGCGCCAAAAGAAAGCCGAAAACCCCTCGAAAAACACTACTGACAGATGCTGCGCAGTTTTGCCGGGATGGGCGCTGACGCAGCATGAGCAGAGATCTGCCCGTCAAAACCGATAGTCGCTCGACTCCCACCGGCTTTTTTGACAGCTATCACTTACTAACTACCCGTTTAGCCGCAAACACTAAATCGAAACGGAGATTTTTTATTTCAGCCTCAGATAACAGGTGCTTTTCCCGCTGCCCTCTCTTTTGAGCTCACCGGCGGCGACCAGCTTGCGCAGCGCACCCTCAATGGAGCTGTCGCTGAGCGTCGGGCACAGCTCACGGATATCCTGCTTGTTAAACCGCCCGATCTTGCTCATGCTCGCCCTGCGCACCATCTCCGCTGCGGGCAACTTCGTTTCCACAAGCGCCACACGCTCGCCGAAATCCCTGTATGCGGCAAGTATCGTCCCGAGAATGTACTTGATAAACGGCACGGCATCCTCCGTGCCCTCATGCCAGCCGGTCTGCGACTTGGCAAGCGCATCGTAGTACAGGTCCTTGTTCTTCGCAATTTTGGCTTCAAGCGAAATATATCTTCCGACATAAAATCCGCTCCGATACAAAAGCAGCGTCGTGAGAAGCCTGCTCATTCTGCCGTTGCCGTCGTTGAACGGGTGGATGCACAGAAAATCGTGGATGAACACCGGAATTGCAATTAAGGGCTCAAGCTCCATGTTGCCTATCACACGGTTGTACTCGGCGCAGATTCTGTCGAGTGCCTCCGGCATTTCGTACGGAGCAAGCGGCGTAAACAGCGTTTCGACATGGCCGTCGGGGTAGGTGGCGCTTATATAATTCTGCACGGTTTTCGTGCGCCCTGCGACGGGGTTATACATGTGGCTGTACAATATCTTGTGCAGCTGGAGAATATAATTTTGCGTGATGGGTATCGCATCGAAGCTTTCGTGGATTATGCTCAGCACATCACGGTAGCCCGCTATCTCCTGCTCATCCCGATTCCTCGGCGCAGTCTTCTCCTCGACAAGCTGCCGAATTCTCGTGCTCGTGGTGACGATGCCCTCGATGGCGTTCGATGCCTCGGTGCTCTGTATCTTGGCGATCTCGACGAGCCGCTCCAGCTCATCCGGCCGCTGCCGGAGATACAGCTCCTGCTTGCCGGCTTCCTTGTATATGGCGGCGATCAGCCCCAGCACCTCGGAATCCCACTTCTGTCCGCCGATCGCAGTGTAATTAAAATTTCTCATTCGCTTACCTCCGTTTGCTTTCCCTTAAATTTTAGTATAAATTAAGGGAATAGTCAACAGCATCAAAAAATTTCCCTTAATATTATGCACAGGTTAAGGGAAACGATTCTTCGAATTTGCTTTTGTTGACAAAATTCGACATGTATTTTAAAATGCATATATAACAGCAAGGAGGTCGAGACCATGTATTGCAAATATTGCGGCAAGCCCGTTCCCGAGGGCGCAGAGTATTGCCTGAGCTGCGGCAAGTATTTAAACGGCAGCGACGGCGCAAAAAATGACAGCTCAAGCTTCGGCTTTGCGCTGCTGGGCTTTCTGCTCCCGCTGATCGGCCTGATATTGTACTTTGTCTACGATGACAAGCGCCCGAAAAGGGCAAAGTCGGTCGGCAAGGGCGCACTGGTCGGCGTGATAACGAGGATAGTCGTTGCGATACTCATCGCCGTTGCGACCTTCTTCCTTTCCGTTTCCGTATTTAACGCCGTGGCGGCGGGCGAGGCGTCAGACATTCCCGTCATCGGGTCGGTGATAAATGAGATGATCGAGGAGCTCGACGAGGACGGCACGGATAAGTGCGAGCTCACCGTCGGCGAGTTCAGCCGTGTCAAGCGCAGCGGCTACGACGCAACGACGCTCGAGCTCACCGTCCGGAACATCACCGAAAAGCCGTACTCCTACGGCATAACGGTCGACGCATACGACGCCGACGGCACTCGCATCGGCACGGAATATGTGTTTGTCGATAATCTCGAGCCCGGGCAGACGGCAAAGGCTGCAGCGTTTGAGAACATTAACTCCACGCAGCTGGACGCCTTCGAAAACGCCGACTTCGAGATAAGCGCCGTCCACGCCTTCTGCGAGTACCGCAGGGTTGGGTAACAAATATTAACTTTTCTTTGTTTTGCCAAAGAAAAGTCCTTTCAATAGCGAACGAACACTTTAACTAGTCGTAATTGCGGCAGCCCAAATCGTAACTTAAAGCAGGCTTTTTGTGCGTCAATCAGCACATTAAGGCAGTGCGTGATTCAACGAACCACCCTTTGGAATCCCGGTACGGGGTATCGGTGCACCGGTCTACCGGACTGCGGAGGTTTAACATAGTGCGAGTTGCTTTCGGTGCGCTCGTTTATCGGGCTGCGTCGGTTAGTTGGGTGCGAGAAGTTTGCGGTGCATCGATAGGTTGATGTACAGACTAAACTCTAAGGCGCACTCACCGGTCGGGCTGACGCAATAACGACACGCAGAAGCTTAAAAGCGTATTGAAAACAGGCAGTGCAAGACGCACTGCCTGTTATTGTTGCGCTTAATAGTTCGGCACTTTAATGCCGTCGGGGGTGATGCTGAAGCAGAACACATCATCCGTTATGCGGAATACGCTGTCGGACCAGCCATCGTCTGAAATGTAGGCCTCCATCGCCGTCTTTACGGGGTATTGCAGCCAATCCCACTGATGTATATACACTAAGGCGCTGCTGAGACTATGATTGGTTTCGTCATAATCCAGATCGTCCCTGCCGACCACGGAGTAGGCGATATAGCCACGGCACTTTTCGCCGTCAGACGGCATTGAAAATGCGGCAAATGGCTCTGTCTTTATCTGCCCCGCATCGAGGAAGAAGTTCGAGGTGTAGGTCTTTTCTCCGAGCCAATAGTAAGGCGAGGCGTAGATCTTGCCGCCCTTATCATACAGCACCCGTCCGGTAAAATTGCCGCCGGAGTATAAATCGTCAGTCCGGTCATTCTTGCGCTGATACGCCGGACGAAGCCGGAGCGCCTCCGTGCCGTAAAAACCGGGGTTTGAATTCCATTCAAAGTGGTGGATGACTATCCACTTTCCCTGCTCGCCGGGCAGCTGCACGGCGATGTCGGTGAGGCGCATATCCCAATCTGCGCCGATGTCCTCCGCCCCGTCATACACCTCGATGCCGACAGACTGTGCGCCCTCGCAGGCGGCGATGTCGTCCTCGGTGAGGTCGTTCAGGACATATTCGGGGAAGCCGAGCTCCACCAAGTGCGCCTTTATCTCCTGCGTCTTGTCCGTTACTGCTGTCTCCTCGGACTGCCAATCCATATCATAGCTGCTGCCGAAGATGAAGCCCGCAGCGCAGCCGACGACGACCACGGCGGAGATAACGATGACGATGCACATATCCGTGACCCTGACGGCCGCCGGCTTAACGGTGTAGCCTGCCTCGTCGAGCACCTTTGACAGCTTGCACAGGCTCACGATGATGAGGATATACGAAATGAGCAGCACCGCAAAGATGATTATCCCGTTGAGCTTCATAAGGGCGGCCAGAATACCCAGCGCATACCACACGAAAAACGCAAATGCCGCACCTGCCTTCGGGGGAAGTCCCGCTTTTTGCCTCACGGCACGCAGGCCACGCCAGAAGCAGAGTATCTGGACAAGCAGCAACGCAACGGCGACGGCATTGATAACGGATCGGACATCGGGGGGCAGAATTTCGCTCTTGTAAACGGTCGAGTTCAGAATACAACCGGCAAAAAAGTCCACGGCGCTAAACACCGCTATGCCGTAGCAAGCGCCAAACCAGCCGTTTTCACGACGCAGGGTGCGGAAGCCCAAAAGCAGCAGCACCGTGCCGACAGCGGGCAGAATGTAGTTTAAGCAAAGGAAGTTGAATGTGATCACGCACAGTGCAAAGCCGAAAAGTATGCGGGTCATCGCCCGCCTCCACGGGGTCACATCCTCTGCGATATCGTCGGGCGGGAGCTCGGAAACGCTCTCGGCGAGCAGGGCGTCGAAGTCCCTGTCGTTCATGGCGTTCCATTCGTGTTCATTCATGCGCTTCACCTCCCAACATCTTGCGCAGGCGCTGCTTCAGGCGGTATAGCCTGCCCTCGACGGCTCGCTCGGTCATACCGAGCTCGGCGGCTATCTGCGCCGTGGGCTGGCGGTAGTAGTACTTGCGGTAAAACAGCACCCTGTCCTTTGGCGAGAGCTTTCCCAAAGCGCTGCGCAGCTCTGCCTGCCGTTCTTTTTGCAAAATGATCTCCTCGGGCGTGGGCTCGGGTGACGGCGTATCGGGCGAAATTTCGTCAAGCCCGGCACTGCGGGCGTTTTTTCTTGCGTAGTTGAGTGCGGCATTTCGGGCGACCGCCGTGAGCCATGCGGTCAGGCTGCTGCGGCTGGCGTTGAACTGCTCGACCTTCTCCCAAATGCGCACCGTTATTTCCGAAATGCAGTCATCCCGGTCGTGCGCATCGGGCAAAATGGGCGCAATGACATACCGCATCAGCGGCCCGTAGTGCAGCAGCAGAGCCTGCATGCCCCTATCGTCTTTCGCCAGCAGCAGCTCGATCATCTCCGGCTGTTTCACAGCATCCCCTCCTCTCGCCCTGTCTGTACAATTATACACTGCACTGCAACAAATCACATGCTTTTGGAATTTATTAACTTTTCTTTGTGTTGCCGAAAGAAAAGCAGCAAAAGAAACGCAACCAAAGGCGGTGTAAGGCAGGGGGAAGCCGCCCGTAGGGTTTAGTTTTGAGCGAGAGATTTTTCGTTCAGGCAAAACAACAAAATTTCGGCAATACTTTGTGTATTACCAAAATTTTTTGTGAAGCATGGGCGGAAAAGATCCGCTAAAAACCGGTTTGCATCCTGCCTTGCGCCGCCCCAAAGTTTAACCACCCTTTGGAATCCCGGTACGGGGTATCGGTGCACCGGTCGTTTTTACTGCGGAGGTTTAACCCAGTGCGAGTTGCTTTCGGTGCATCCATATAACGGGTTGCGTCGGTCAGGCGGGTGCGAAAAGCTTGTACTGCACCGATAGATTCGTGTGCTCACTGCGTTTCGGTGCGCTGTGTGGGGCGAGGTTTAGAATTTCTGTTTAAAGACAAATTTTAAAGTTTAGTTTGCAGCTAAGTAGCCGCAAGTTTGCGGTTTTTCAGCTGCACTGCAACTTTTGCACGAGTCTAACACGGCGGTGCGGTTTGAACTCTAAATGTACATATTCGTTAACGCTTAGCAGTTCAATAGAAAGACGCACCACACCACCGTGCAAGTTTCCAAAGAGCGGCTAAGCTCTTTGGTCGCGTTTCTTTATTAACTTTTCTTTGGCGAAACAAAGAAAAGTTAATAAATGGTATTTACTTTATTTCTTCTCCTTTACCCACCTTATTATATAGTCTGCGAATTTGCGGGTGGCGGGGCTTTGGCTGCTGGTTTCGCCGATGGCAAGGCCGATGGTGCGCTTTGACGGCGGGACAAGCTCCTTGACCACGACATTGTCGTGCCGCCCACGCAGCAGCAGCTCCGGCATTATCGACACGCCCAAACCCTGCTCGACCATGGCGATTATCGCATAGTCGTCCTTCGTCGAAAACTTGATATTCGGCTTTATCCCCGCCGCACTCAGCGCCTTGTTGGCATCGTGGTTTGAGGTCTCCAGCAGCGTTATGAACGCCTCGGTCTCGCACTCGACGAGCGGAAACTTCGGGTAGGACGCAAACTTGTGGTCAGGCGGCAGGATGGCGAGCAGCCGGTCCTCCATGAGCGCAATGCACTCGCAGTTGAGGCTCGACGGCAGGTTTACAAAGCCAAGATCGACGCTGCCCTCAATGAGCCACTTTTCGACATCGTGGTAGTCGCCGTTTAATAGCTTTATGTCCACATTCGGGAAGTCTCGCTGAAACTCCTTGATGACGCCCGGCAGCCAGTGGACGGCGACGGAGGTGAACGCACCGATGCGCACCGTGCCGAAGTCGAGCCCTCGGATGGCGGACACGGTCTGTTTGAGCTGCTCGTAGTAGTTGAGCATGCCTCGCACGGACGGCATTATCCGCTGCCCGTCGTCGGTTAATTTTACGCCAGCCCTCGACCGGGTGAGGATGGCAAAGCCGAACTGCTCCTCGAGCGAATTTATCGTGTGGCTGACCGCCGACTGCGTGCAGCCGAGCGCTTCGGCGGCCTTTGTGAGGCTGCCCAGCTCGCACACCTTGGCGAGCGTCTCGAATTTTGAAATGCTCATGGGCGCTCCTTTCTATATTACATGAATTTTATTCACGCTTCAAAACACGCCACATTTTTTGTGAAGCGCAGCTTCACGAAAAATCTCGCTACGCTCGTCAAAAAGCCTTAACAGGCGTTTTTGATGGCTATAATCCAACTTGAGGCGGGACCTTGTCCCCCTCACACTCCCCCTGCTGCGTATTGGAGTTCACCCGTTGCGTTTATTTTTCCTAGCTCTTTGACGGTCTAACATGAATTTTATTCATGTTTGCATGAACAATATTAAGCACGATAATAATATACCGCAAAAAATCAAAAAATCAAGGAAAAATCGAAAAATTCACCCTTGCGGGGACAAATTTGCGTCTGTATAATGCAAATATATTTTTCGAGAGAGGTCCACAAACATGAACGCAGAAATTATTGTATTCCTCGGATACTTCGTTATCCTGTTTTTCGTCGGTCTGATTTTCTTCTTCAACGGCAGCAATAAGAATCAGAGCGACTACTTCCTCGGCGGACGCTCCATGGGACCGTGGGTCACCGCAATGAGCGCTCAGGCGTCTGATATGTCGGCGTGGCTGCTCATGGGTCTGCCCGGCTCGATCCTCGCTTTCGGCTTCGGTCAGATCTGGATAGGCATCGGCCTTGCGCTGGGCACGGCGGCTAACTGGATCTTCTGCGCAAAGAGACTGCGCAAGCTGTCGGTTGCCGCAAACGACGCCATCACCGTTCCCCAGTACCTCACCAACCGCTTTGCCTCGCAGAAAAAGACCCTGCAGGTCATCTGCGCAGTTATATTCCTCATCGCCTTCACCGTGTATGTCGCATCTGCACTGGTCGCCGGCACCTCCGTGTTCGTGAGCCTGTTCCCCGACATCTCGCAGAGCACCGCAATGCTCATCTACACGCTCATCATCATCGGCTACACCTTCCTCGGCGGCTTCAAGGCCGTCTGCTGGACTGACTTCTTCCAGGGCATTTTGATGCTCGTTGCCCTGCTGGCCGTCCCCATCATCGTAAGAGCCACCCAGACGCTCGATGTCAGCGCACTTCAGAATGTTTACCAGTACACCGACGCATCCGGCGCAGTCGTGACCTGCGACTTCGGTGCGGGTCTGTTCTCGGCCTCGTGGAAGGACATCGTCTCCGGCCTCGGCTGGGGTCTCGGCTACTTCGGCATGCCCCATATCATCGTACGCTTCATGTCCATCGAAAAGCCCTCGATGATAAAGAAAAGCTCCATCGTCGCCATCATCTGGGTCGTGCTGTCGATTGGTGCGGCCTGCCTCATGGCCTACTATGCAAGAATGATCGTCGCAGAGGAGCTGCTGACCGTCGGCGCACAGAAGACCGTGTTCATCGTGCTGGCACGCCGTCTCTTCCCCGCAGGCATAGCAGGTCTGCTTCTTGCCGCCATCATGGCAGCGTCTATCTCCACGGCAGACTCGCAGCTGCTCGTTGCATCCAGCTCCTTCACCTCCGACCTGTATCAGCCCCTTATCCGCAAGAACGCAAGCGACCGTGAGGTCCTTTGGGTCGGCAGAATTGCCGTTGTGGTCATCTCCGTCGTCGCATATTTTATCGCCTCCTCCAAGGGTGCAGGCGCACAGGCGCTCATGAACATGGTCGAGAACGCATGGGGCATCTTCGGCTCGGCGTTCGGTCCTGTCATCCTGCTGTCGCTGTTCTGGAGAAGGTTCAACTACACCGGCGCATGTGTCGGCGTTGTCGTCGGCGCAGTGGTCGATATCGTTTGGCTCATGTGCCTGTCGTCGACCGGCATCTACGAGATAGTCCCGGGCTTCATCTGCGGCGGTGCTGCAGCTATCGTTGCGACCCTCGCAACCAAAGCCCCCTCCAAGGAAGTCACCGACATATTCGATCTCGCCTCCGCCCCCGACTTTGGAGAATGATCTGACGGGCTCATTTCCGCCCATACTGCGTTAAAGCCCTAGGAAATACACGCAGGTATTCCCGTCTGCCTTCGCCTTGTCTGGACGAAAATAATCACCGTCATAATATAAAAGCAAAAGACCGGCTCTCCGCCGGTCTTTTGTTTTGCAACGATAGGTCGATGGGTGAGCTACCATATATTAACTTTTCTTTGTTTCGCCAAAGAAAAGTTACAAAAGAAACGCGACCAAAGGCGTTTAACCACCCTTTGGAATCCCGGTACGGGGTATCGGTGCACCGGCCGATTTGACTGCGGAGGTTTAACATAGTGCGAGAAGTTTGCGGTGCGCCCCATTAAACGAACTGCGTCGGTTAGGCAGGTGCGAGAAGCTTTCGGTGCGTCCGTTTAACGGACTGCGTCGGTTAGGCAGGTGCGAATAGCTTGCAGTGCACCGATAGGTTGATGGACAGGCTAAACTCTAAGGTGCACCCACCGGTCGGGCTGGTGCAGTATCGAATAGCAAATGCGTTGATGCGTATTGAAAAACCGGTCGGGCGGACGCAAAAACGATAAGCTGAAGCGTTGAAATGAAACTGAAATGTTGACGCTGAGGCTGAGCTATGATATAATATGTGAACTTTATTATTAGGAGTGTGTTAGTCCGAAATGGATGACGGCAGTCGATTGTCGCTGATAATCGTAATTGTTCTTTTAATGTGCGCCGCTTATTTTGCGGTTGCGGAAACGGCGTTCGCCTCGGTGTCTCGGGTCAGGATAAAAGTCCGTGCCGAAAAGGGCGAGGCCAAGGCCCTTCAGGCGCTCGAAGTTCTCGATAACTTCGACCGTGCCATCAGCAGTATTCTCATTTGTACAAACATCGTGCACATCGCCGCTGCGAGCATCGTCACGGTCAATGTCACCCGCATCTGGGGACTGAGCGCCGTTACCCTGAGCACGATCATCATGACCATCGTGGTCTTTTTCGTGGGCGAAATGCTCCCGAAAAGCATTGCTAAAAAATACAGCGAGCGACTGTCTCTGGCAGTTGCCGGATCGCTGTGCTTTTTTATGCGCATTTTGCGGCCGATCTCGGCCGTCCTGTCGGCGATCGGTAACTTTGCCGCCCGTTTCGTGAAGGCCGACCCCGAGATATCCGTCACCGAGGACGAGATATACGACATCATCGAGGATATGACCGAGGACGGCAGCCTCGGCGAGGAGCGAGGCGAGCTCATCTCCTCTGCGCTCCAGTTCGGCGAGACGACCGTTGAGAGCATCCTTACCTCCCGTGTCGACCTTGCGGCGGTCGATGTCGAGGATTCGCCCGAGGAGGTGCTGGCTTACATCCGTGAGCAGAAGCACAGCCGCCTGCCGGTCTACGACGGCAGCATCGACAATGTCATCGGCATTTTGTCGATTCGCAAGTACATAAAGGCCTACCTGCGTGAGGGTGAAAATGTTGACCTTCGTGGTCTTTTGGACGAGGCGTATTTCGTACATCAGAGCACGAATATCGACGACCTGCTGCCGGTGATGAGCAAAAAGCGGCTCAACATGGCGATAGTCACCGATAACTACGGCGGCACGCTCGGTATAGTCACCGTGGAGGATATCCTCGAGGAGCTCGTGGGCGAGATCTGGGACGAGGACGACGAAGTCGAGGAGCCGTATGTTGCCCTCGACGACGGCAGCTGGGACTGCGACGCCGAGATGAATGTCGTCGATGTGTTCGAGCTTCTGGAGTTCGACGACCCCGAGGAGGACGACGAGTTTACAAACAAACTCCTCGGTGAGTGGGCGTATGAGCAGTTCGCCGCCATCCCGACGGTCGGCGCAAGCTTTGATTACCACGGCATACGGGTCACCGTGTGCCAGATGCAGCATAACCGCATACTGCGGCTGAATGTCCGCAGGACGCAGGGAGGTGACGAGCAGTGATATACCTTTGCTTAGCCGGCCTTGTCCTGTGCATTATCGGCTCGAACTACTTTTCCTCGTCCGAGATGGCGTACTCCAGCTGCAACCGCCTGCGCCTTGAAAGCGCCCGTGACGGCGGCTCGAAGCGGGCGGCGATAGCGGTCAAGATAATCGACCGCTTTGACGACACACTCTCGGCGATTCTCATCGGCAACAACCTCGTGAACATCGCAGCGTCGTCGATAGGCTCGGTGCTCGTGATACTCATTGCCGGCGACGACAAGTACGCTTGGGTGTCCACCGTGGTCATCACGGTGCTGGTCATCATTTTCGGCGAGACGATGCCGAAGATAGTCGCAAAAAACAGCGCAAACCGCATTGCACTCAGCCACGCTTATTTTGTCCGTGGCCTGACGATAATTTTGAAGCCGCTCATCTGGCTCGTCGTGGGGCTCGTGAAGCTCCTGACCTCCGGCCTCAAGGGCGAGGAAGCAGGCAGCGACGAGGAAGCGGCGGCGATGGAGTTATCATCCATCATCGAGACCGCCGAGGACGAGGATGTCCTTGACGAGGACCGCTCGGAGCTTGTGCAGGCGGCGATAGATTTCTCCGATGTCATGGCGTCCGAGGTCATGACCGCCCGTGTCGATGTCGTGGCTCTCGACATTGACGACGACTGGAACGAGCAGCTTGCCACGATCGACTCTGCTCCCTATTCACGCATCCCCGTGTACGAGGACAGCATCGATAATGTCATCGGCGTTTTGTATCTCAACCACTTTTTGAAGGCACTCACGGACGAGAAAAATCCCGACATCCGCAGCATGCTGATGCCGACCTGCTATGTGTACAAGACGATGAAAATGCCGGCCGTGCTCAATGAGCTGCGCCGAGCAAAGCAGCACCTCGCTATCGTCACCGACGAGTACGGCGGTACCTTAGGCGTGCTGTCGATGGAGGATGTCTTAGAGCAGCTCGTCGGCGATATATGGGACGACACCGATGAGGTCGAGGAGGAGATCGTTGAGCGCCCCGACGGGCAGTACGAGCTCGACGGCGACATGGTCATCTCCGATTTTCTCGAGCTTGTGGGCATCAAGGAAAAGGACTTCGACGCCGAGAGCGAGACCGTCGGCGGCTGGACGATTGAAATGTTCGGCGCATTTCCCCATCCCGGCGACAGCTTTGAATACGAGAACATGTCCGTGACCGTCCTCGAAATGGACGGCCTGCGAGTCGAAAAAGTTTTGGTAAAACTAAAACCTCAAGATGAAGAATAAAGCTAAGGCTGCACTTTCGTGCAGCCTTTTGCTTTATTCGGTTAAGTTTGCTGTTGCAAGTTAAGTTTGCCCTAACGGGCAAGTGAAGTTAGCGGCTTTGCCGCTAGTGAAGTTTCAATTCGCATTGAAGATATATTTTGTTGTTATTGCATCAGCCCGACCGGTAAGTGCATGCTAAAGTCAAATCCGTACATCAACCTATCGGTACACTGCAAGCTACTCGTACCTGCCTGACTGACGCAGTTCGTTAAACAGGCGCAGTAAAGACTACTCGCAGAGGATTAAACCTCCGCAGTCCGGTAGACCGGTGCACCGATTCCCCGTACCGGGATTCCAAAGGGTGGTTAAACGCCTTTGGTCGCGTTTCTTTTGTAACTTTTCTTTGGCGAAACAAAGAAAAGTTAATAATTGGTAATTCGCTCATGCCTTGGCGAGAGCCCTGTTGGGGCGGTCACGGGCGATGAGGAATGCAAACACTGCGATGAAGTTGAGGAACAGTCCGAGTATCGGCCAGAGCAACTTGTTCATGCCCTCTTTGACTGCGTTTTTGTACAGCCATGCAACGACATTGAACCAGTAAGTTAGCACGAGCACGACCCAGATGACGCCGAGACCGCCGATGATGGCGTAGTTTTTGGCGTCGAGCGGAGTTATCTTGCTCTCAACGATTTTTTCTGCCTGGTGTTTGTCGAGCTCGGCCTGCTGTACCTGCTGACGGGCGGCGGAAGCGTCGCTTATCTGCTGGGACAGGCTGAGGGGGATGGTGATAGCGGTGACGACCGCCAGAACGATAAACAGTACGAGAATGATCTTAAAGGTCTTGGCGAAATCTCTTTTCATAATATTGGCCTTCATATTCTTACCTCCAAATTTACGACGACGAAGCCTGAGCACCCGGGTGAGAGATAGGCAATTGTTTTGTTTTTTATTGTTGGGGGGATGGAGAAGTGTAAAGATGTAATGAGACACCCAGACTTCGTCGTTCGTTTGAAAAAATTTGTCCTCCCTACCGGACAATGCCAGTATAGGAGGACTGATTAAACTTCCAATAAAACGATATTAAACAATTTTTAAACGATATCCGACACCCCAAACGGTTTGGATATACTCGGGATTCGACGGGTCCTTCTCGATCTTTTCACGCAGGCGGTTTACATGCACGGCGACGGTGATGTTGTCGCCCATGCTCTCAAGCCCCCATATCATCTCGTACAGATCCTCACGGCTGAACACCTGGTTGGGGTGGCGCAGCAAAAACAGCAGCAGCTCGAACTCCTTGTTCTTGAGCGACAGCTCACGGCCGCCTATGAACGCCGTGCGTGCGTCGGAGTCCATGACGAACGGGCCTGCGGACACGACGCTCTCGTTCTTCTTCTCGGCGGGTTTCAGGCGCTCGTACTGCGCAAGATTCGCCTTGATGCGGGCGACGAGGACGCTCGGCGAGAACGGCTTTTCGATGTAATCATCCGCACCGGCAACTATGCCGAGGTCATCATCCCCGGCAGCTACGACACCGCCTGCGGCATGAAAATGTGCTGCATCGTCGATACCGACACCATGGAGGTCTGCGGCGTTTGTTCCGTAGCTTGAGCTTGAGTTGCCGTGAGCCAAAATTAAAAGCGTATTGCCCCGATGCCAAGCGGTGTCGGGGTTGATTTTTTCCTGACAGAGTTCATAGAAATGTCTAAAATATTTTAAGTTTGGTTTTAAATTTAGTTATTCCTGATTAAAAACCGGTCTGTATACTCATAGCTGTAAACAAGAGAGAAACCAACAAACTTATCTGACAATAACACATTTCATCAGGAGGAAATTAAAATGAAAACCATCAAAGCTCTTAACAATATCGACCTGTTCGAAAAGTTCCTTTTCATCGTTGACACCCGTGAGGAGGACCTGCGGCGCCGTGCTGCCGAGGCCGCAGCAGCCGAGCTCGGCTGCCCCTGCGGAGCGACAGTCAACGCCGTGAGGCTTTTTTCCGACTGCACCGGTAACTACGCCGAGGTCGTGCTCCCGACAAACCGCGAGTACAGCTGCGGCATGAAGCTTTGCTGCATCGTCGACACCGACACCATGGAGGTCCGTGGCATCTGCCCTGTTGACTGAGTTAAACAAACATGACAAAAGCCCTGCGGCGTGGCCGCAGGGCTTAAAATTTTATTTATTCGTGGTGTCGTCGGGGATGATGTCGTAGGTGGGCATTATCTCGATGGATATCTTGTCCTTTGAAAGGTCAAGGCTGCGGGTTATCTCGTCCGGGCCGATGATGAACGAGAAGGTCTGGATGCCGTAGTTTTTAAGCTCATAGCCCCACATACGGTCAATGTCGCTTGCGACGAGCTGGCCGTTCACGGTGACACGGATGATGTACGAGCGCAGCTTTATATCGCCGCCGGTCCGGTTGATGTACTTCGTGCGGATAACAAGGTCGCTGCCCTTGGTGAAGGCTTCCGTCACGGTGATGGGGAGCTTCGACACGGTGCTGACGCTGGTGTCGGTGCTGTATACCGGCTGTCCGTCGTCGGGCGTGAAGTATGCGCCGTCGTAGTAGCAGCTCAGGCCGATGGCATCGGCGTACAGCGTCCTCGACGACAGGGTCTTGGCCCTGTAGATCTTGACCTCGTTCGGGTTGGAGATGACGAAGGTGTTGGGGATGAGCACCGCCTTGTCCTTGGTAAAGCACAGCGAATTGTAAGTTCCGCCGGTCATGAGTGCGATCCTCGTAAGGCCGTTTTCGTCCATGGAGTAGATGTTGCGGTTTTTGGAGGACATGCAGTAGACCGTGTCCTCATACTTGTACAGCGAGCGGAAGCCGGAGTTCGTCGCCGAGGGGAACTCGCCCTGCGTGTAGATAACGCCCGGGCACTGCAGGCTCATTGCGTAGAACTTGGAGTCATAATTGCCGTCGGCGTCATAGGCAAGGAAGTAGATGGTGTGGCCGTCGTAGAAGCTGGTGTTTATATCGACCGAGGACACCTTGCTTATCTTGCCGTCGGCGATGTTGTACGAGAAAAGATTTGTCGCACCGTCAACGCCGAGCTTGAAGTAGATTCTGCCGTTCCAGCCATAGGGGGTAAAGGCACTTGCCTCGGCGTAGGTATAGTTCTTGTGGATGGCGGTGAAGCTGCCGTTTGCGATCTTGCCGAAGTCGTAGAGATAGCCTGCGGGCTTGTCGGCATAGGTGGTGAACAAAAGTGCGTAAATGCTGCCGTTATAGAAGCAGTAGCTCTCGACGATGCTGCCGTGGTAAACGGTGGTGACCTTTTCGTCGGCAGGGTCGTAGCACATCAGCGAGCCGCTGGCAGTGCCGACGGTCGCACGGCAGAAGTAGACCTTGCCGTTGTAGGTGCTGATGTTGTTCATGTACTCGCCCTCGTTGCAGGTGTAGAGCACGGTGTGGTTATCGTTCATGTCCGTCAGGTACAGGGAGTATACCTGCGTCTGGGGGTCGGTGTAGTTTTTGTAGATAGCGTAGTAATCGCTGCCGATCTGGACGGCGATGCTGTCGTTTTCGAGGTTTGCCTGATACGGCTCCATCGACAGGTTGGCCTTCGAGTCGTGGCCGAGGCGCACGGCGGGGACGACGAGCCTTGCCGTAACGGCGGCAAGCTGCGCACGGGTGGTGTACTCGCTGCCCTTAAATTCGTTGTTCTCCATGCCGTTCATGATGCCGGCGGCGTACATTTTTTTAACGGAGCTCAGGGCGTAGGACGGGATGCTCGACTCGTCGGCGATCTTAAGATCGCTTATCGCAGCGGTGTCGGCCTCGTCGAGCAGGCGGCTGAAGATGTACGCAAGGTCGTTGCGGGTGATGCCGGCCTCGTCAAGACGGCTGAGTCTCGGGCAGGTGCTCGGCAGCAGGTCGTTTTCGACGCAGTAGTCGTAGTAGGCCGAGTACCAATACTCGCCGGTCTCGCTGTTATCGAGGGCATAACCGTTGTATGCCGAGTGCACACGGGCGGCGATGGTCACGGCGTGCGACCATGTGACGGTCTCCTCCGGGCCGAAGGTGCCGTCGGGGTAGCCGATCATGATGCCTCTGTCGTAGCAGATCTTTATGCCGGAGTAGCCCCAATGGTTGCTCACAAGATCGCTGTAGGTATATCTGCCCATGTCGGCGATCTTCTCAAATGCGTTGAGCCCACGGCCGGGCGCAGCAAAAGCGCCGAGCGTCAAAAGGCTCGCAAAGATAAGCACGAACGCAATAAATCTTGTAAACTTCTTCATATAAAGACCTCCGGTCGGACTGCGGCTAACGCCGGTTACAATTCGGTATCAGTTCAAATTATATCAAGTCGCCGCAGGTTTTGCAATAGAAAAATGTAATAAAGTAGATAAATAAATTGTCTAAACGCCGCAAACGGCACTGTCGAGGCCCGTCGGGCAAAAAATCACGGCGGGGTATTGACTTGATGCATCTGTTGTGGTATTATATATAAGCTCTAAGGAGCAAAATATCGCGGAGTGGAGCAGTTCGGTAGCTCGTCGGGCTCATAACCCGAAGGTCGTGGGTTCAAATCCCTCCTCCGCAACCAAAAAACCGCCTAATTCAGGCGGTTTTTCTTATTTTTACGAACTTGTTAAGAATTTGGGCAAGGCGGGTGCGAAAAGCTTGCAGTGCACCGATAGGTTGATGGACCAACTAAACTCTAGTGTGCAGTAACCGGTCGGGCTACCGCAATTACGACCAGCAATAGCGTGAGTGCGTATTGAAAAACCGGTCGGGATGGCGCAATTGCGACTAAATCAGCAGAGAGTTCTCTGCTAAAAAAGACCATTTTTGAGCACCTCGGTGCTCAAAAATGGTCTATCAGCTCGTAGCGTTCGATGCTGTCTCGGGAGACATGGAGGTGGCGCTTGGTAACAGCGGCGGCTAGGTCACCGTCGCCGAGCCTGAGAATGTCGCAGATGAGGCGATGGTCGGTGTCGACGGTGTTGAAAAATCCCTCGGGGCGGCTATACAAAAGGCAGCCTCGGAAGCGCCACACCTCGTACTTGTGCTCCTCGTACAGGCTGGATATCAGCCTGTTGCCGGACGCCCTGACCACGCCGTAATGAAACGCCATCTCCTGGTCGAGCAGCTTTGTGAAGCCGAAATCCTTGCCGCTGACATACGCCTCCTGGTACAGCGCCGTGAGCCTGTCGGAGATGCGGTAGAGCTCCTCGAGCTGCTCGGGCTTGATGTTCCGGGCGGCCTTTTTGGCGGCAAAGGGCTCGATCATCATGGTGAAATCGCAGATTTCCTTATAATACTCGGGGTCAAAATCGGAGACATAGTAGCGGTTGTTCGTTATCTTGGCAAAGCGGCGGTCGACGAGCTTTTCAAGCGCCGCCTTGACCGGCGAGCGGCTGATAGAAAGCTCCTGCGATATCGCATTTTCGCTTATCCTCGTGCCCGGGTGCAGCCTGAAGCTTATAATATCACGCAGCAGCAGCTCGTAAACGATGTCGCTCAGCGGCAGAAAGGGGTTGCTGCTGCGAATTTTGTTGAACTTTTTGATATCCATAGAACATCCTCCTGGGACAAGTTGACGGGTGTCGAACTCAAAGGGTCAACGGATATTATGATATCGGTTTTTCGGGCAATAGTCAAGGGCTGTGCGGCATAATGCACGAGGGGTATTAATCGTTGTAATAATTTCTTTCGGGTTTATCTATCATTCTTGGTTTTTGGGCACAACCGCAGGCGCAAGGACAATTGGTGTTTGTCCGTATGCAGATGTTATTTCTGCAATCAATAGCGAAATCCTGCTCATGAGATTTCCCAGCACGAATTGTCCGTTTTCTTGGAACTCTGCCGCCAAGTTGATTTTGCTCCAGTTATACTCATCAATTCTATCATTTTTCAGCCTAAGAATTGCGCCATAAGAGACTGATAGGTCGAACAATTCCTCGGGCTCAAATTTCAGTGAACGCTTTACTGTCAATTTTACTATTGCGCCATTAACACTGACCTCAATAGCATCTATGCAGTTCAAAGAATAGTTTTGGACTTGTTCTTCCTTATCAATCCTGTTATATGAAATTGAGTCCAAATAGTATCTTTGCTCAGATTCAAAGTATTCAGGTAAATTTCCAATCACGACTTCACACTCCCTCCGATAAAATTCACTTTCACGCTTTGTCCGTTTTGAAAATATTCTGCATTCCAGCTCGGCATGCTAGTATTCGTATTATAGCTATACTCCGATATCGGCAAAACATATACCGTTTCACTTGTACGGAGATTCTCGGCGCTATCTCCCGATACATACTCCTGAATTGCTTTTTCAACAGACGCATTTAAGGTATCTCCGTTTTTAAATGCAAAACTCGCTAGTTGCTTATGCAGTTCCGGACTAATTCTTACATTGAATGTTCCTTTATACTCTCTGTCCGGCGCTTTCCCAACTTCCGCACAAAAATCTAGATAGTCATCAACCGCTTCTTGAAACGCTTTTTCAACTTCCTTGACACTTTCGCATTCAAAGTTAACTAAATCGTTGATACCTTCAATTTTACCCCTTAGCGCCATATCCTCGGTTGAAAACTCAACTTTCGTATGGTAGCCTTTGTATTCTAACACATTCTTCTCCATTCTTACAGCTCTCCTAGGCAAATTAAAAACTCCACTAAATCTCTGACTGCTCCGGGCTTCATGACATCATCGGGATGAGGCTTATGCAGTAAAATGACCTTCTGGTCTTTTTCTCTGTAAAACTTAACCCTTGAACCCGATGTCTTTCCTTTTTGAAATTCTTCAAATCCCAATTGGGACAGCAATTTCTTTGCTTCTGTATAGGTATAATCCTTAGGCTTTGATTTTATTCTATCCTTAGCTTTTTCAGATTTGCTCATTAACCCGGCCCACCTCCCGCATATTGCAACTATTATACAGTTGCAGAATAACACACTTCTTATAATCTGTCAAGTCGGCTGCCGGTATATACCTTTTCCCCTTTGCAAGCAACCGTCCTTTATGCTATACTTGCAACAGATGGTCAAATTTAATCTATTAGGTGAGGATAGTATGTCTTTTAGCAAAACGATACAGATGTATATTTTTGACGGTAATCCTAACGGACGGATCATGTGCGAGCTGTCGAATTGGAATGGTCGTGTATATAAAATTTCAAGAAATGAGCTCTCCGAATTTTCTCAAAGAGAGGATGCCGAAAATACCGGAGTTTATTTCTTGTTTGGCAAAAGCGAAGACAATAGCGACACTGTGTACATCGGTGAAGCCGAGCGAATGTTTTCAAGGCTGAAGCAGCATCTGAGGGATTCCGAGTATTGGAGCGATTGCATTGCTGTTATCAGCAAGGATAACTTGCTTAATAAGGCTCATGTCAAATATCTTGAGAACAAGTTCTATTTGTTGGCTCAAAGCTCGGGCAGAGCCGGTATTATAAACAGCACCGTCCCGACTTGTTCGTCCATATCCGAGTATGACGAAGCCATGCTTGAAGAATTTATCAGCAATGCAAAATTGCTTGTAAACACGCTTGGTTACAAGGTGTTTGATACTATTGATGATTCTGCTGCTGTGTTAGATCAAGCAGAGCCCTATTTTTATACCAAGACCGCCAGGGGCGCAGATGCAAAGGGGCTGATAGTGGCCGATGGATTTGCCGTAATGAAAGGATCTTTAATTGCTTCCTCAACCGTTCCGAGCATGTCGGAAAGCCTAAAAAAACTCCGCAGCTCCTTGTTGGAAAAAGGCATAGTAGACGAAAACATGATGTTTACACGAGATCACATTTTTTCAAGCCCGTCGCTTGCCGCCTCGGTCGTACAGGGGCGCAGTGCAAATGGAAGAACCGAGTGGAAGAATGCTGAGCACAAATCAATAAAGGACATTGAGGAATCATAAACAACGCTATCAAGCTTTTGCTTGATAGCGTTGTTTTTCGCAAAAAGGTCAAGGATTTCAGCGCTTACTTATATATTTCCAATTGAGCAGAAATGCGGAGTTTGTAATAACCAGCACCGAGCCTGCGTTGTGGACGAGGGCGATATTTGCCGCATCGACGGCGACATAGGTGGCGGTGCAGCCGGTCGCTATCTGCGCATTGGCGCTCTCGGGCACGGTAGACTCCAAACCCTGCTCACAGAGAAGCTCGGGGTCGCCCGCAAGGACGGCTTTGCCCTCGGCGGCGGGCTGTCAACCGTTCACCAGCTAAGCGGCATTTCCACGAGCTCCGGCGACTGCGGGTTGCCGATGAACGCCTTGACCTGGTCGAGCGCCGGAACGGTGCTGTTGTAGGCGACGAGGTCGAGCAGGCGCACAAGCGCCCCGATGACGCCAACCCCGCCGACCGGACGGAGGGCAACAGACCCGATAAGCACGAAAAAAAGTGAGTCTAAGGACGGACTCAGATGAGGATAATCCGCCCTGTAAAACAGGCTTTTCGCCTTATAGAGGTGCGCACTTCACTTTTACAGGGTGCGCAGCAGTTTTGAGCGAGTTATTTTTCGTTCAGACAAAACAACAAATCTCCGGCAATACTTTGTGTATTACCGGAGATTTTTGTGAAGTATGGGCGGAAAAGAGCCGGTCAAAACCGGTTTCTCCTTGTCTGTGCCCGTCCTCCAATCAGACTCACTTTTTTATCTTATTCAAGAATTCTTCTGCGGGCTTGGACAGGACGGCGTGGCGCTTCCAGATGAGGGCGTGGCGGCTTTCGAGCGTCGGCTCGAGCCGCCTGAAGCACAGGCCGGAGCCGAGCTGGCTCGGCAAATGGTCATCGGTTATGAGCACATAGCCCAGACCGCTGCGCACGAACGCCGCCGGGTCGCCGTTTAAGACATTATAGGTCGCCGCAACATTCATGTGCTCAAGATCGGTCTGCGCCCAATGCTCGATGGTGCGCTGGAGGCCGACCCGCTTGTGCAGAATAAGCGGCACTTTGCGCAGGTCCTCGGGCTTGACGGCGGGCTTCATCGCAAGCTCGCAATTTGCGGGCATGACGAGCCCCCACCGGGCACGGTCGTCGAGCGTAACATAGTCGTACTTGACGGCATCGACCGGCTCTAGCAGCACGGCAAAATCGAGGCTTCCGTGGTCGAGCCGCTCGGCTATCTCGCAGGCGTCGCCGCTGTAGAAATCAAAGCACACATCCGGGTGCTCGGCGTGCAGCTCCGCTGCGGCATGCAGCACCCTTTTTCCGGGCAGACCGCCTATCGATATCCTGCCGCCGAGCGCCGTGTCGGCGCTGAGCTCCTGCTCGGTCTTTTCCAAAAGCGCCACTATCTCCTCGGCACGCTTGCGCAGCAAAATGCCGTCATCGGTGAGCGTGAGCTTGCGCTTGCCACGAATGAGAAGCTGCTTTCCGAGCTCCTCCTCCAGCTCCATGAGCTGCTTTGACAGCGAGGGCTGGGTAATATGCAGGCTTTCGGCAGCACGGGTGATGTTCTCCTCCCGGGCGACCGTCAAAAAATATTTCAAAACACGAATATCCATGTAATTATCACCTCGTTCGACATTATAACAGATTTTATCATGCCTGTAAACTATGATAGAGTATTCTTTATAAGTATTTGCTATTGAGAAATTTTATTATTATAATGTTGGCGAAAATTTTGAAACAGAGTTGATATTATATATGAAGCAAGCAACACGCAGACAGCGGCTGGACATGCTAAACGGCCCTATCTGGAACAAGCTGCCGCAGTTTGCCCTGCCCGTTGCGGCAACGGCGATACTCGGGCAGCTTTTTAACGCCGCAGACATCGCCGTCGTCGGCAACTTCACCGGGGCGGAAAAGACCATCGCCGTGGCGGCCGTCGGCGCAAACAGCTCGGTCATCGGGCTGATAGTAAACCTGTTTATCGGCATTGCGCTCGGCTGCAATGTCGTCATCGCACACGCTATCGGCCGTGGCGACCGTGAGGCGGTGCACAAGGCGGTGCACACCTCGGTGCTCGTTGCCGTCATCGGCGGCGTGCTCGTCGGACTATTAGGTCAGCTCATCGCAGCGCCCCTGCTGGGGATGCTGAATGTGCCGGACGAGGTGTTCCCGCTGGCGCTTTTGTACCTGCGTATTTACCTTATCGGCCTGCCGGTCATCTTGCTTTATAACTTCGAGGCCGCCATCTTCCGCAGCGTGGGCGAGACGAAAACGCCGCTGGTAGCACTGACGCTGTCGGGCATTTTGAATGTCATTTTGAATCTGTTTTTCGTTGCGGTGCTGCACATGTCGGTAAGCGGCGTTGCGATAGCGACGGTCATCTCGAATGTCGTAAGCTCCATCATCCTGTTCGTGAAGCTCAGGCGCACCGAGCTTGACATTCACCTCGACCCCAAGCAGCTTCGCATCGACATGCCTATCCTGCGCCGCATACTGCGCATCGGTCTGCCCGCCGGAGTGCAGAGCTCGCTGTTTGCGGTGTCGAATATCGTCATCCAGTCGGCGATAAACAGCCTCGGCACGGTCGTCATGGCGGCGTCGAGCGCAGCGTTCAACATCGAGATACTCACCTTCGATATCCTCGACGCATTTTCCCAGGCGTGCACGACCTTCGTCGGGCAGAACTATGGCGCAGGCAAGATCGACCGCTGCAAAAAAACGCTCAAGCTGTGCCTGCTCGAGGGTCTTGCTGTGCTCGTTTTGGCGATCGCGATACTGCTGTTTTTCGGCAAGCCCCTGCTGTCGATATTCAACAACGACCCCGAGGTCGTCGAGACCGGCTATATCCGCCTTATGTATGTCATGTTCTCGCATGTTTTTAACCTGCTGTACAATGTCATGTCCGGCTACCTGCGAGGCTTCACCATCTCGCTTGTGCCGGCAATACTCACGATGCTGGGTGTGTGCGGCGTTCGCATTGCGTGGATACACTATGTGTTCCCGCTCAGTCCGACATTTAAAACGATAATGATCGCCTATCCGGTGAGCCTCGGACTCACGGCGCTGCTCATCTTCGCCGCCGTGCTGTACTACCGCCCGTCCAAGCGCTTCGCCGGCACGAGAGAAGCGGTGTGACGCAAAAAAGCTGTCTGAAAAATTTCAGACAGCTTTTTGTTTTGCGGTAATGCACTTAAAGGTTGAACACCGACTTGAGCAGGTCGTAGTAAACATGCACTGTTTGGCTCGGCGTGCCTGCGCAAATTGCCGTCTGCCGACACCAATAACGCAGGCGGTCGGCAGGCAGCACGTCCAGCTCCCAGCGCTCCTTGAGAATCTCGGGACTTGTGGATATGATCGTTTCCACTATCAGGTCTTTGTATCGCTGTATTCTCCCAAAAGCGGCCGGCATCCGCTCATACACGCCGTTTGCGGTCACGATATCGACCTTTCCGCCGGCCGAAAACTGGTCTCGAATGTTGGTATTTATGATGCTACAATTCGTTGCGAGCCAAAGCGCAAACCTTTGATACTTCGTGTTGCTATGCCCCAATATCTCGGGGAAGAATGCATAGCCCTGAACCGTGTAATAGTTCTTTTCCGCAGATGATAGGGTATTCCACAGCCTGACCGTCGGCGGGGCAGCAGTCTCCTCCACATTCGCATCGGCAGCCCACCACAGGCTTTGGCCGGGTCTCAGCGTCTGCCTATAATAGTGCGAGACCGGCACAACGGGGTTTTCCATTTGCCGAAGCGTGTCGTACGGAATGCCCATTTTGTCAAATATGGTCTCCCCTGCTCCAAGCTCCATATCTATCTGATAGCGGGGGTAGTGCGTTACGGATATGCCCGACAGGCACTCCTCGTAAGGCCGAGATCTGAACGCAACGGGTGCGCCGAGCTTTCCAAAGGTCAGGAAAATTCTTTCGACATTTTGGTCTCTAGTTGATTCCAAAATACTGCTTCCTATCGACTTCCAGTGGTTTTTGTTCGTGCTTTTGACCTCCACGCCGTAAAGCCGGTCGGCGACTATATCGGGAAACGCTGCGCCCGAGACCAGCCGTATCGATCCATCGAACGGCGTCTGCGCTGCGCATCTGGTCAGTGCATCGAGCACATCCTCCTCAAGCTGAGTACCGTTTCGGCCTCTGTAGTACGCTTCCCTTCCCGAGGCCTCCTCATTGAGCAGGGCATCGGTTCTTGCCATCAGGCTTCTAAACTCATCAAGAGACGGTGCCCGGTTTTCAGATACTATCATTCCGTTTCCCCTCCAAAGTAGGTGTCCCACAGTGTCTCTATCCGCTTTGCGATATGAAAGCCCAGCAGCGGCGGCACGGCATTTCCTATCAGCTTATATGCCTCCGACGCCGACACCGAGGTCTTTGTCTCCTCATTTCTGAAAACGAAGTCGTAGCTGTCCGGAAAGGTTTGAATGCGTGCACATTCTCTGACCGTCAGCCTGCGCTCACCCTTGCCGCTTCCGAGCTCATCGGCGTACACACCGCCGTGCTCGACGCTCAATCTGCGAAATTCGATATTCCCGTGATGCTCAGAGCGGATAGTCGGACCGATGCCGTCCAACTTGACCTCTATCTGTCCCTGACAGTGCTTGCCCATATATTTTGCCTTCGAGTATTTCTGCTGCGACAAATCGGTCGCACACTCCGGCTCGTCCAAGCCGACAAAAGCCTGCCGCAGCGTTACCGGCGGCAGCAAGAGCTCGCCCGATTTATTAAAAGCATGCGTGGCTATCGGATACGGGTCGTATTCCTCGGGGATGTGCGGCATAGAAAGCGCCTTAAGCGCTTTTTTTGTCAGCGCCGATTTCTTGAACCCGTAAAAAATCACTCTTTCCCTCGATTGCGGCACTCCGTAATCTGCGGCATGCAGCACCCTTGCCGGAACAACAAGATAGCCGTTTTCGGAAACAGTGCTGAAATCGTGCTCGATGACTGCCTTAATGTCGCCCAAATTCACAAGTCCCTTGACATTCTCCGCAACGAACATATTCGGCTGCGTAATGGCAATAACCTTGCGCATCCAAATATATAGCTGACCGCGGCTTTCCACGCTCGGGGTATCGGTATCCGTTATCTTTTTTCCCATGTGGCTCTTGTCCGAATCAAAGCCCTTGCGCTTGCCCGCAATTGAAAAGTCCTGACAGGGGAAGCCGCCTGTCACTATATCGACATGCTCGGGGAATATCGGCAGTCCGTTTTCTTCGTGCAGCTTTACAAGGTCGACTATGCTATCTAAATAATAGGTCGATGCCGAAATTCCCTGCCTGCCGAAATAGTTCGTCCAAGCCGCCCTCGCATCCGGCCTTATGTCGTTGGCAAAAATGGTGTGAAACCTGTTTTTCGGCAGCCTGACCCAGCTTTCGTCGACCTTTACAGCGTTCCAACCGCCGTTCAGCTTTGGGTTGACGCTCGCTTTGAGCACCTCAAAGTTACCCTCAAAGCCAATATCCATACCGCCACAACCGGAAAACAGTGACAAGACATTCAAAGCTGCTCTGTCTGCTTTTTTGCCCTGCCGCATGGGTTTTTTTGCGACTGCGGGAATAAACCAAATGCCGCTTTTCTTGACTGCGCCCTCAACACGCCTCTCGTTGCACAAAATCTGCACTCTGCGTGGCGTAACGCCCCATTTCTGAGCCGCCGCCTGAACAGTGATCATCTCATCCATACTAAATGCTCCTGTAATGCTTCTCAGTCAATTATATTCGTTTGTGCGAACTTTTTCAAGAGCTTCTAAAAAAGCTGTCTGAATCATCAGACAGCTTTTTTACGCCTGCGCCGTAAATTTTGCCTTGTACTCCTCGCCCCATGCCCACATCGAATCGAGGATGGGCTTGAGGCTGCGGCCGAGCTCGGTCAGCGAATACTCCACCCTCGGCGGCACCTCGGCGTACACCTCACGGTGCACGAGCCCGCTCTGCTCCATCGCCCGCAGCTGCGCCGTCAGCACCTTCTGTGACACATTGCCGACCGATTTTTTAAGCTCGCCGAAGCGCTTCGTGCCGCCCATGAGGTCACGCAGGATGAGCACCTTCCACTTGTCGCCGATGAGCGTCAGCGTCGTCTCCACCGGACACGCCGGCAGCGGTGTCTTCGTCAAATTTTCCATGGTATCCTCCATTAGTTCCCCTTTGGTAACTACGGCACAATATTGTGCTTACTTTACGATTTCTCCGTACTGCGATATTATAATGCCTGCAAGGACAAATTGCAAGGAGGAAAAACAAATGAAAAAAGTGATCGAATTTTTGAACGCAAACCCCGTGCAGTATCTGGCGACCGTCGGCCGTGACGGCAAGGCCAAGTGCCGCCCGTTCATGTTCGCAGGTGAGCTCGGCGGTAAGCTGTGGTTCTGCACCAACAGCACCAAGGATGTCTACAAGGACATGCAGGCAAACCCCGAGGTCGAGCTGACGGTCTCGAGCCCCGAGTACGCATGGCTGCGCCTGCACGGCACGGCCAAGTTTGAAAACAGCATGGCGGCAAAGGAAATGTGCATCAAAAACCCCATCGTGAAAAGCCAGTACGGCGAGGCGACAAACCCCATTTTTGAGGTGTTCTATCTCGACAACGCCCACGGCATTATCGCCGACTTTTCCGGCAACCCGCCCTACGAGTTCTGACCATGACGCAGGACGAAAGACGGCGCTATCTCATCGGAGCGCTCCTCAATGAGCGCTCCGAGCGCATCGAGATGCCGGCCGAGGCGGGCGACCAGCGGCTTTTGCTGCGGGCGCTTATGAATGTGCGTCCGGCGCAGCGCACGGCGGCGGAGTTTCTCAGGGTGCAGGACGAGTATCTGCACGATGAGCTCGCCGACAAGGGCGTCACCGACATTGACGAGCTCAGCCCCGTGCAGCCCGGACTGTACCTTTGGCAGGGCGACATTACGACGCTTCGCTGCGACGCCATCGTCAACGCCGCAAACTCCGGGCTCACCGGCTGCTACATCCCCAACCACCGCTGCATCGACAACGCCATCCACACCTACGCCGGCGTGCAGCTGCGCCTCGCCTGCGCCGAGCTCATGCGCCGGCAAGGTCACCCCGAGCCGACGGGGCAGGCGAAGATAACGCCTGCGTTCGACCTGCCGTGCCGCTATGTGCTGCATACGGTCGGACCGATCATCGAGGGACGGGTCACGAAGCGGGACGAAGCGCTTTTGTGCTCGTGCTACCGCTCGTGCCTCGAGCTGGCGGCGGAAAACGATTTGGAGAGCGTGGCGTTCTGCTGCATCTCGACCGGCGAGTTTCACTTCCCGAACGAGCGTGCCGCCGAGCTTGCCGTGCGCACGGTCAAGGAATTTTTGACGCAGGAAAGCAGCGTCAGGAGGGTGGTTTTCAATGTTTTCAAGGATACCGACAGGCGCATCTACGAGCGGCTTCTCCGAGAAGATCGCTAAGCTGCGGGATGCGCTTTGCGACTGCGACGCCGTTGTCATCGGCGCAGGCGCAGGTCTGTCCACGGCGGCGGGCTTTGTCTACGACGGCGAGCGCTTCGACTCGCTTTTCCCGGATTTCAAGGTCAAATACGGCTTTAAGGACATGTACACGGCGGGCTTTTACCCCTTCCCCACGCCCGAGGAGCACTGGGCGTATTGGAGCAGGTTTGTCTACGCAAACCGCTATCAGGATGCGCCCGAGCCGCTGTACGAGCAGCTGCTCTCGCTCGTGCGGGACAAGGACTATTTCGTCATCACGACCAATGTCGACCACTGCTTTCAAAAGGCGGGCTTCGACAAGCAAAGGCTATTTTACACGCAGGGCGACTACGGCCTGTTCCAGTGCAAGCGCCCCTGCCGGCAGGAGACCTTCGACAACGAAGCGGTCATCCGGCAGATGGTCGAGCGGCAGGCGAACATGCGTGTTCCGACCGAGCTTGTGCCCCGCTGCCCGCACTGCGGCAGGCCCATGACGATGAATCTGCGCTGCGACGACACCTTTGTCGAGGACGAGGGCTGGCACGCCGCCAAGGCTCGGTACGAGCAGTTTTTAAAGGAGCACAAGCGGCAGAAAATTCTGTTTTTGGAGCTCGGCGTGGGCTACAACACCCCGGTCATCATAAAATATCCGTTCTGGCAAATGACCGCCAAAAACCCGCACGCCGTCTACGCCTGCCTCAACCTCGGCGACGCCTACGCCCCGCCCGACATCGCCCGCCGCAGCATCTGCATCGATGCAGATATTGCGCAAGTGATACACGAACTTAAAAAAGCTGTCTGAAAATTCAGACAGCTTTTTTGCTTTTGCGGCATAAGAAACCGCCGGTCGGGGTGAGCCGACCGGCGGTGGGGTGTTTAATTTTTCAGCTTCTAATTATGCTTCGGGAGCGGGGTCAGCTACGATAGTGAAGGTGAAGGTGTAGGGGAATGCGAAGAAGTCGCCGCCGCTGACGGAAGCGGTAACGATGTACTTACCGGGAGCGGTGGGCATGGTGCTCTTTGCATAGATCTTGCCGACACCGGTGAACCAGTAGCGGATAGAGCCGGCGGAAGCGCTGTTGAGTGGAGTGCCGTTCTCGGTGAGGATGCAGAGGTTGTTGCCTTCCTTGAGTGCCTCAGCCTGGGAAACGGTGATGGTGTTAGCCTTTGCGTTGCTGCTCAGTACGGGATTCTTGGCGAGCTTAATGCCCTTCCAGTTCTTAAGAACGATGAGAGAGCCGGTTGCATCGGCGGTCTCGTAGTTCTTGCCGACTGCGACTGCGGTCAGCGTGTAGACGCCTGCGTGAGCCGGAGTGCCGATAGCGAGCACGGTGTCGTCAGAGATGGAAGCGACTCTGTCGAGAGCTTCAATAATAGCCTTGATAGCGTCAGTGTTATAACCAAAGATTTCAAGACCGCCCATTATGAAATCATTCGTTACTAAGTCGTTGATGATTTCTCTGAATTCGCCAACGGTAGTTCCCTGCTGAAGCTTCTGCTTCAGAGTAAGTCTGTCGGTATATCCCTTGTGGTCGTACCACTTCTGCTGATACTCGCTGATTTTATCGATCAGTTTTTCCTGATCTGCGTTCAGCTTGAGATATACGCAGGTCTCCTTGTTGGTGTTGACGCCGACAAAGAACATGTAGACATCGATCTCGGGATCGTTCGGGTTGAGGGTGTAGACCGTGCTGCGGTCGATCTCTTTACCGGCATAAATCTTGTTGATGGGGTTGACGCTGACATTGACAGTGCCCTTGACTATGGTGATCTCGACAGTTTCCTTGCTTGACTTGTAAGTGTCGTTTCCGTTGTAGGTTACACGGATCTTCGGCGTATCGCCTGCGTCATCTTTGGGTCTGCCGTTGCTATCAGCAAAATCGTTCGGAATTATGCCGAACATTCTCTCCACGGTGAAGTCAGCGGCAGTTACATCGGCGGGAAGCGTAGATGCGTCCATATCGACGACATTTGCGATGATGTCCTTTATCATCTCGTCAGCGTTCATGTTATAAGCAATGCTGACGCCCTCTTTGAGGACTACCTTGGACTTTTCCTTTGAAGCCTGTACGGCTATGCTCTGGGTAGCTGCGTCGTCTGCGAAAACGGCGGGGGAAATGCCGACGACCGAGAATATCATCACGACAGCAAGCAGCGAAGCCATAAAGCGCTTGAGATTGCTAAGTTTCATGCTATGCCTCCATATAAAGAAATTATTAATTCGTTTGACCGAACTATACAAATCTAGTTAACATTGTTCGGTCAGCTGACAATATAATAACAAACTACTTGCAAAATTGCAATAAAAATTTTGGCATTTTTAACATGAAGTTTTGACAAAAAACGCAATGTGATGCTTCACATTGCGTTTTGGTGTATGTTTTATTCCCACTCGACGAGGACTAAACAATTCTGTTTATGCAATTTTGCTTTTCGTTAGTCTCTCTATTTTGATTTTACGATGTATCTGTATTATCCTTTGCTAAAATGCCCTTGTTATCATTTTGTTATCGTGGTTGATAACAAGAATAATTTCACCGTGGATAATATGGAAGTGGTATGTGTGTATTATAGCGTACTTGACCTCAAATTGCAATATGTTTTTCAAAATTTACACGCAATATTTACAAAAAGCGTGCAAACCTCTTGCGATTTAGGGAACAATCTATTATAATATAAACACGCATAATGAGAATGCTGCGTGCAGAAAGTTGGTGGCAGTTTGAGTAAGCGCGATATCGTAAACGAAGTATTTAATACAGTCGGTGAAGTTGCAAAGAAATCTGATTTCATTTCTGCCGGACTGAAAGAACAAGATGTTTATACGCTTTTTAAGCAGGGATATATTGAACGTGTCAAGCACGGTTATTATAAGCTGTCTGTTGGGGATGAACTCAAAGAAGAAGTTCTCCTTTCCAAATTGATGACACAAGGCATCATTTGTGTTGACTCGGCGCTGTTTTATTACGGTTACAGCGATTTTGCGCCCCGTGAATGGACGATTGCCGTTCCCCGTTCCTATTCCAGAACCGTAAAAGCCATACAGGAAGAAGTGCCGGTAAAGGCGTATTATGTTCAGAACGATATGTACCACCTCGGTGAAACAACAGGTACTTTTAACGGTGTCACGCTTCCCGTATATGACCGTGAACGCACTATCTGTGACTGTTTCAAATACCGCACGAAACTGGATAATGAGATATTTAATAAAGCAATCAACGCCTACGTAGCAGATGAAAAGAAAAACCTTGCCACTCTTTCCAAATATGCAAAGGAAATGGGCGTGTATAAAAAAATGATGAATGTAATGGAGGTACTGCTTAATGGCTGATATTGCTGCATCTGTGCTTGCACGACTGAAAAATAAGGCTGCCGAAAGCGGAAGAAGTTATCAGCTTTGTCTGCAACTCTTTTGCCAAGAGGAATTTCTGCGCCGTTTGGAAAAATCCAAATATGCAGAAAATCTTGTGCTGAAAGGCGGCTTGTTTATCTATTCCCTTACCGACTTTGACAGCCGAGTAACAGTTGATGTTGACTTCTTGCTCCGCCAAATGCCAAATACGCCAGAGCAGTTGAAAACCGTGTTGGAGGAAATTATAGCAACACCTACCGGAAACGACTTTATCTCTTTTGAGATTAAAGATGTTGCTCCTATTGCTGTTGCCAAAAAGTATGCAGGAATCGGTGCATCGGTGGTCGCTCGCATTAAAAATACCAAAACACCGTTCAGCATTGATTTCGGTGTGGGGGATGTCATCGTACCGAAACAGGAAAAACGAAAAATCCCGACACAGCTTTCCGACTTTGACGCCCCAACGGTAAATACATATTCCCTTGAAACAACCATTGCCGAGAAAATAGACGCTATTCTCAGTCTAATGGAATTTTCCAGCAGAATGAAAGATTACTACGATATTTACTATCTTGCCAATAAATTTGATTTTGACGGAGCTACGCTGACGGAAGCACTGAAAAAGACCTTTGAAAACCGTGGGCATAGCTTTACTGTTGAACAGTTTGAGCAGGTAATGGGCTTTGACAGCGACGGCGCAATGCAGAAAAAGTGGAAAGCCTTTGTTCGCAAAATTGATACAAAAACGGATGATTACGGCACCGTGCTGAAAACAATAAAGACGTTTTTAACAAAACCGTTTGTGGCAGCGGTAGAAGGCAATGCGTTCACAGGTAATTGGACTGCTCCGAACAGTGAGTGGATGTAATAGGAGGAAGTTATGAGTATAAACAATAATCCATATGATTTTTTGAATACTCCTGCACTTGACGCTATGCGAAAATTGCAGGAAACCGGTGCCTTGACTGCTGCACTTAAAATGGAAACAACAGGTGCGTTTGCTGCAGTAAGAGAACTACAAAGTACGCTCAATGCCGTAAAATCATCTATGGGCGGTGCCACTGCGGCACTCGAAGAATATAGAAGGACCGTTGCTCCAATCTCAGAGTCTATTAAGGCGATGAATCTTGCCTATGCTCCGATTTTTGAGCAGACAAAAGCCTTTGACACCTTGAATATCAAAGGTATTATATCGGGATTACAGACAAGTGCATCCGCTATGAGTGCTATATCGGGATTAAATCTTTCAGGGATTGCGAGTATTATTGACGCTCTCCCCAAATACGACTTTTTATCAGATATGGTTACGGATGATTTTTCTGTAGATGCTGCCGAAAAGTTATATGAAAGCGGCGAAATCACGCAGGACGATATCAATGAGGAAATCACAGAGATTGTCAACAAAAAGCAGTTTTCGCCTAAAGCTGAATGGGACAAGATTAAAAAGAGCAAGTGGTTTATAGCTATTAAAATTTTGATAATTATAACTACATTTGTGTGTAACCCTGTTACGGAATATGCTACCGGTAAGGCGCTTGACAAGTTGGGCATTTACGAGTTTTGGGAGGATTCCGGCGTATACGATTTAATAGATTCAATCTTTGGAGAAAGCGAAGATAGCACAGTGTCTGAGACAGAAGCCAAGGAAACTGTTGATAAAACTAAAACGGGTAACGTATCAAAACAGAGGCGAGAAGGTTTACTTGCTAAAATTAAAGATATTCGCACCTTTATATCATCTGCACCGCAGGACGAGAATACAGCCAATCTACTCTCATATCTTTCCGATTTGGAAAAAGATGTGAACGGCAAGAAATATGGACTGGTTTTTGAGGAACATCGTGAGGAAATTGACGAGGTACTTGCCACCCACACACCCGTTCTGACCGAACAGAGCGACCTTTATATCGACAACGGCGGTGAAATGAACTTTCTCATTGAGGGCGACAACCTTGCTTCGTTGCAGTTACTTGAAAAAACACACAAGGGCAAAATTGACCTTATCTACATAGATCCGCCATATAACACAATGAGCACCGGTTTTACATATTCAGATGCTTTGGTTGATAACGGGGATAATTACCGACATTCAAAATGGACTTCCTTTATGAAGCATCGTTTGGAACTTGCCCGAACTCTGCTATCTCCTACAGGATGTATTTTCATCTCTATTGACGATAATGAGTTTGCCGCTCTTAAATTAATCTGCGATGAAGTATTTGGTTGGCAAAACTTTGTTACAACTTGTATGTGGCAAAAAATTCATAGCATAAAAAATGATGCTAAATACATATCCGTAAATCATGATTTTATCTTTGTATATGCCAAAAATATTGATCTGCTTAAATTTAATCTTCTTGACAGAACGGACGAAATGAACAGCCGCTATAAAAATCCCGATAACGATCCAAGAGGACCTTGGCAATCAGGAGATTTAGTTGCAAACGAAGTACGTACAAATGGTAATTATGATGTAATAGGACCAACAGGCAAAATTTTCAATGTTCCTGAGGGTAAACATTGGGTGTACTCCGAAGATAATATGCGTACTTTAATTGCAGAAAACAGAATTTGGTTTGGTAAGAACGGAACTTCTTTTCCTCGCAAGAAACGTTATTTGTCAGAAGTTCAACAAGGTCGTACACCTGACTCTTGGTGGACGAGTGCTGAAGTCGGGCATAACCAAGAAGGTGCACGTGAACTAAAATCTATTTTCGACGGCAAAGTGGTGTTTACTAATCCAAAACCCACACGTCTTATTGAACGAATTATTAAGATGGGTTCAAAAGATAACAGTATAATTCTCGATTTCTTTGCTGGTAGCGGGACACTTGGTCACGCTGTACTAAAATACAATGCAAGTAACGAACATAGTAACCGTCGCTTTATTCTCTGCACCAACAACGAAAACAATATTTGCCGTGATGTTACATATGAACGCATAAAGCGAGTAATTGATAAAGAAAATTACGAGGCAAGTCTTAAATATTACAAGGTAGACTATGTTCCTATAAATGAGCGCATGTATTACGAATATGCGGACGATCTCTTAAAGCATATCCGTGAACTCGTTGAGCTTGAAAACGGCGTGAACTTTACGGGAAATGATGAAATCGGTATTGTGCTGACCGAAGAAGAACTTGACGAATTCATCGCAAATACCGATGCTTTTACAAAGTGCCGCAAACTGTATATGGGACACGACCTTTTGCCAAGTGTTGAGCAGGAACAGATTTTAAGCACTCGTGGCATTGAAATCAGCATTATTCCCGATTATTACTATAGGGATTTACAGGAGGGAAAAGAATGAATGACTTTTTACAGACACTACTTATAGCATGTATTCCTGCCGTTGTTACGGGAATAGTATCCTATTTGGTTGCACATAAAAACGCGTCTTCTCAAGTTAAAATAGTTCAAGAACAAAATGAACACGATATCAAAAAGTTAATGGAACAACACAAAGTTGATATTGATTCATTAAAAGAAAAATATCGTCTTGAAGCAGAAGAAAAAGATAGAGAACATGTTCGCAAATTGGAGTTAATGCAAAAGGAATATGAATTAAAACTCAAGCAACAAGAAAGCGAAGCTGAGAATACCGCTAAATACGGAGCAGTGAAAGATATTTTCAGCGGACTTATGGGTGGCATGGTTTCTTCTGCTATAAATACTCCTGAAGTGCAACAGCAAATGTCAAAAGCATTTACAGATGCTTTCAAGGCAAAGGATGGTGAGAAATAAGTATGGAGCTAAAAGAATTTCAGCTTGCAGCAGTAAAATCGCTGTTTGAGGCTATGGACAAGCCTGCCCGTGATATTATCCTCAAAAGCCCTACGGGTAGTGGTAAAACCATTATTCTGACCTATTTTATGCACCAATACATACAATCTTTTCCGAAGACTGTCTTTGTGTGGCTCACGCCGGGTAAGGGCAACCTTGAGGAACAGAGCAAGGCGAAAATGGATAAGTATATCCACGCTTCACAGACCAAACTGCTCTCCGATGTTATGACATCAGGTTTTGAGGAAAACGACAGTTGCTTTATAAATTGGGAGAAGCTCACCAAGAAAGGTAATAACGCCCTTAAAGACAGCGAACGAACCAATTTTATAGAGCATATTCAGCACGCCCTCAATGACGGTATTCGTTTTATTATTATCGTTGACGAGAGCCACCAAAACAACACAATAAAAGCTGATGAAATCATACAGTATTTTCACACGGACAAGATTATCCGCTGTTCTGCTACCCCGAAAGGCATAGCAAAGGCGGAAATCATCGAAATACCCGAAGAAGATGTAATTGCGGCGGGACTTATCAAGAAAATGCTTGTTATCAACCAAGATTTTCCGCAAACGATAGAAACGGACGATCAAACGGCGTTTCTTCTTGAAAAGGCACTCCTAAAGCAGAGAGAACTCCGTGCAGCATTTTTACAAAACGATACTGATATTAACCCGCTTATCGTGATTCAGATTCCGAATAAATCAGAAACCTTACAGGACGGCGTGGAACGCTACCTTGAAACACAAGGATTGACTTACGAAAACGGACAACTTGCGGTATGGCTCTCCGACCAACACGAAAACTTGGAGGGGATTGACAAACCTAATGCCGTATCTTCTGCCGTTATCATAAAGCAAGCGGTTGCTACAGGTTGGGATTGTCCGAGAGCACATATTCTCGTAAAGCTCCGTGATAATATGGACGAAACCTTTGAAATACAAACCATAGGACGTATTCGCCGTATGCCCGAAGCAAAGCATTATCAAAGTGATCTGCTTGATAGTTGCTATCTTTACACTCTCGACGAAAAATTTACCGCAGGTGTAAAACTGGCTCTCGATAAGGGTGCGTTAAATGCTTGTACTCTTTTCCTCAAAAACGAGCATAAAGATGTAATGCTCATTAGTGAGCAGAGAACAATGATTACAAGTACCCGTAATCCGCAAAAGGCACTACAAGCTGTTGTATCCTATGCTCAAAAAGAACTCGGAGTTGGTACGGACAAGACGGAAAATCGCACCCGTTTGCAAACCGCAGGATATGAACTGAGTGAAAATATCGTGAAGCATACCCTGTCAGGCGAAACTGCTACTCTTGATTTTGCGGCAGCAGATATGAACACTATTGCAGTTACAGAAAAACTAAACACCCATAAGCACGGACGAGATTACCACCACGAAATCGGTAAAATCGGCATGGAAATTGGTATGGAATACTCCTATATGAATACCATTATCCGTAAACTATTTGATAAGAATTTCAAGTATAGTCGCAAGATCCTTGCTTTAGAGCCGAGAGAAGTTTACGCATTTGTACTAAACAATGCCGACCGACTACGCCATTTGGTTCGTGAAGCTATGGCTTATGAGTTAGCACAATTGCAGTTGGAAATTAAGCAGAAATCTTATTATGAGTTCCGCATTCCGCAGTCTTGTTTGTTTACCTATAACGGTGATGCAAAAACACAGCTCATTATGAAAAAGAACGTGTATCAGAATTATCTTTCCTCTGCTGCACCACGCTCTGTGCCGGAGGTTAAATTTGAAAAATTCTGTGAGCGTTCCGACAGTGTTGAATGGTGGTATAAGAACGGGGACAAGGGCAACGAGTATTTTTCTATCGTCTATGTGGACAATTCCAATAGACAAAAACTGTTCTACCCCGACTATATTATTTCCGTAAACGGTGAGTTGTGGATTATCGAAACCAAAGGCGGATTTGACCGTAGCGGTAATAGTCAAGATATTGACCTTTATACACCGAAGAAATTTGGTGTGTTGAAAGCATATCTTGATGAGCACGGCTTAAAGGGTGGTATCGTGCGTAACGATGCAACTACCGATGAACTGTGTATCTGTATGTATCACTATTCCGATGATATAGGCAGTAATGATTGGCAAGTGCTTGAAAGCGTATTGCCGTGATGGGGGTGTTGGAATATGACTATTGATTCATTTGAAGTAGTATTCTACACCTGCATATTCCTTCTTCCTGGTTTTATTATCAAAAGCATTATGGATACATTGGTTCCGCCTATTAAACATAACGATACAAAGTATTTTTTCTCTTGTTTGTTGTATAGCATTGTTAATTGTGCAGTTTGGAGTTGGGCGTATCTATTGCTCAATAAAATTTCTGAAGAACATCCCACAATTTATTGGATTTCGCTGCTTGCAATAACTGTAGTAGGAGCAACTCTACTTGCTATTTTTATCGGGGTTGTAAAGCAAAAGGGATTCATCGAGTGGTTATTTGCAAAAATGAGGGTCAACAAGATTCATCCCGTTCCAACTGCATGGGATTATTACTTTTCAAAACAAGAAGAAGCGTGGATCATTGTAACTTTGAAGAATGGTAAAACCATATATGGAAAATTCTCCGAGCATTCTTTTGCATCTTCTGACGCTGAAGAACGAGATCTTTATATTGAAAAAACTTACAATATTAAAGAAGATATGACTTGGGTAGAAGATGACAAAAGCAATGGAATACTTGTTGCAAAAGATGAAGTTGAAACTATAGAATTTCTAATTTAAAGGAAGTGAAAAAATGAGCGACACAAAGAAGCCTAATCCTAATACAAATTTTGGCTATCAGCCTAACAGTGAGCAACGTGGATATCAACCCAAGAAAGGAATAAATGAAGGGTATCAACCTACAAAGTCTATATCTACTCAACCACCTAATAAAGGCTCAAATGTTCAGCCGGCAAAAAATGATAAGTAAAAAAACGGGGTAGCATAGTACAATCACTGTGCTACCCCGAAACATTTATAACGTAATAATCAAATCATTATTCACAATTTCTGTTGCTCTGCTACGAATATCATTCATTCGACCAACCCACGCCATTTGATTGTCCGCTTTGAGTTGTTCGGTCACGCCCTCGTATTCTGCCATCTGTTTCACCAGCCTAGAAAACATTTCTTCCGCCTGTCGGTTAATATCAGCAAGGTAACTGTTTAACTTGCCGCTTGTCAGCAGATTGGTGTATAGTACCCTTCGATTTTGCTTGATGTGTCGCAAATGTCGTTGCCCCCATATGCCGATTGGCTGTTGTTCTTCAGCGGGTAACGCAAGGTCGGGTAGATAATAATCTCCTTGCAAGGTGTAGTTGATTCCCGTTTTTTCGTCCGTAAAATGCTGTTTCATTGTGTTGCCCTACCTTTCATCTTTATAATTTCTAAAGCGTTTTTCACGCTGTTTAGACTGCTTTTCCGACTTTGCTCTATCAAGCAAGTCATCAATTTGTTTATGACCAAATACTTTGCGGAGAAGTTTGTAATTCCTGTTTTCCGCACGCAGATTTTCATTCTCTCGTGATAATTTTTCATTAACTTTCGATAACTTCTCGTTTTCACGATATAGGTTTCCGTTTGTGATGTTCAATCTGTGGTAACTGTCCAACGCCTTGAAATATCGTGCAAATAAGGTGCTTATTAAAGACTTAAATCGGGATATAAGCGGCTCAACAAACTTTGCCTTATAAGTTCTCGCCGACATCATTGCAGGCGGTTCAGGCAACTGATATTCAGGCTCATTCATTATGCTTTCATCAAGATTTTGTAACGATCTTTCGCCGTTATCAAAGTTTTCAATGCGGTCAGCCATAACACGAAATTCATCTTTCTTTTCAGCTAGTTTATCTTCAAGAGCGTTAATTTCTTTTTCTCGCTCCTGCTTTTTGTAATCCAAAACAGACAGGTGTTTTTCGTGAGTACCCTTGTGTTCCCATTCAATTCCGTGGCGTTCCATAACAAATGCGAGTGCGGATTTTTCTACGCTTACCCATTGGTTCCACTCGGTATCTCCACGCGTTCCGCCCTTAAAACCTTGGGCAGCAAGAGCCTGTTTCAGAGATACTCTTGTATCAAGTCCACGCTTGCTACCCGTGATGAACGGAACAAAATCAATGTGCAAATGTGGCGTTGCTTCATCCATATGCAGATGAGCCGAGAACACTTTTAACTGAGGATTTCTTTCCTGAAACCCACGATAGTATTCATCTAAAATTTGTCGGGCAATCTCTCCGTTTTCACTTTCCGCACTCATATTTTCTTTATCGCCTATCTGCAAAATGAGTTCGTGGAACGGCTTTTCTTGCTTTGAATTACGGATTTTTTCATAGTAGTTTTCTATTCTGCGGTCGGCTCTTGTCTGTTTATCGTTGTACTTTTCAAGTGCTTCGTCAAACAATTCGTGATAGACTTTCTTGATATTTTCATTACAGTAGTCGATATTGAGATGTGTTCGACTGCCGTCAACATTTTCCGCTTTGAACTTGCGGCTGTTGTGATTAACCGAGCCTTTACCGACCATTGCGCTTATCGTTCTTTTCATTAAATCTCACATCCTTTCCTTATCCGGCGTCAGCCGGGGTTCTGTTACTCTTGTCAAGAGTAACGCAAAAGCACTTTTGACAGCCTACTGCCATCAAAAGCTGCTATTGCGCTCTCCGAGGGGTGCGGGTCGCCGGTGGCGACCTCTGCCGGCTTCAGTCGGCAGAAGCACCGACCGAGCCGACAGGCGAGACAGGGGCTTTGCCCCATTGTCTGCGGACAACTCCCCAGCGGAGCCGCCCTTTGAAAAGGGCACCCTGCACCTCGCCTAAACTTCGTATTGGCATACCTGCCGAAAAAGAACATTGCAAGATTGCGAAAGTCCCGCACCTTTACAATGTTGCAACCTTACTGATCGCTGCTCTCTTTTTCTTCGGGTAGTTGCCAATACCACATACTGCCTTCCTTAACAGATCGCACACGCAGAGTTTTCTTTGCTTCATCGAGCACTCGTTTGGAGATATCTAAACTCTGCGCCTTTTGCAGCAAGGTCTGTTGCGGGTACTTCCCGCCGGATAGGTAGTCAACGATAAGGCTTTCAGCCATATCGGATTTCTTCTCACGACTGATGCCGCTGAGAAGATCGTCGATGGAAATATCATAATGACCGAGCCATTTGAAGCCGTTGGCTTCACTCAGTTCAAATGCGATAGGTTTGCCTTCCGGTGCGAGGGAAGATTTTTGATGTGCCGCCACTCGTATCTCCGGTTTGTCCTTTACTCTGCCAACTACAAGGACGCTTCTTGCTGTTGCTTGAAAGTCTATGGAACCAAGACCTCTATAATTGGATTTGTTACCCTGTGCCTTGTTTAAGTGTCCCACAAGTATAATCGCACAACGGTATTTCTCAGCGATCCTGCCAAGCTGAGAGAGAATGGTACGGACTTCATTTGCTCGGTTCATATCTACCTTTGCGCCGATATAGGCTTGCATTGGATCTAAAATCATTACCCTTGCACCTGTTTCTGCAATAGCTTTTTCTACTCTCTCGTCAAGCATCGTCAATGCTGCCTCAGATTCGTCGATCACCTTGATTTGTGAGCAGTCTGCATTACCGGCAAGAAGACGAGGCTTGATGGTATCCCCAAGCCCATCCTCTGCGGTTTGATATATTACCTTAATCGGCTCGCGCTCGGTGTCGTCGCAGGGTAGTTTTTCTCCCCTTGACAACAGAGCCGCTAATCTCAATATCAGTGTTGTTTTTCCTTCACCGCCGTCGCCGTGAATGATTGTCAACTTACCGTATGGGATATAGGGATACCACAGCCATTCCACTTCTTCGACGGGCACCTCATCCATACTGATGATTTTTAATTCCGCCATAGGCGTTGCCTCCTTTCAATTTTTCTCAAAACTATTGAAATTGGAGGAGTCATAGGTTATAATACTTGCAGTACATTTTTGAGAAGACTGTTCCGTATCTGCGCCAACAGATACATTGAGAACAGTCTTTTCGGTTTTATATGCCATCCTTTTGCTCCTTCATTCCATATAGCGTGGTGTTAATCTGCTCAATACGGTCGAGCAAGTCATCGTGAACTCCTGCGCCGGCTTCGATGCGTTTAAGTTCATCGAGGACGGCGGTAAGCTCGTTTCGCAGGGCCTTATAGACTCTCGGATTGCCGACAACCGTTATTTGCTGCTTCAGAGCACGGGCACAAAGATAATCCTGCTTTGTCAGTCCCGATATTCTGACATTACTGTCCAAAATAGCAGCCTCCTGCGGCGACATACGAAAAGCAATTGTTTTGCTCCTCCAACGGTTGTGACGGTCAAGATTTTTAGCGGACATTTTCAATATCCATCCTTTCATATTCAAGTTTCTTTGCCATTTCCGTCTGCTTTGACGGGAATAGGTGTGCATAGCGATATGTGATCTCAATGCTTTCGTGACCGACACGGTCGGCAATTGCCACCGCAGAAAAGCCCATATCTATGAGCAGGGAAATATGGCTATGGCGCAAGTCGTGAATGCGGATACGCTTCACCCCTGCGGCTCTTGAGCCACGATCCATTTCTCGGTGCAGATAATTCTTTGAAATGGGGAATATACGGTCTTTCTTTTTGTAGCCGTACAGCATACCGATATAATCCTGCATTTCCTCACAGAGAAACTGCGGCATTTTAATTGTGCGGTTGCTTTTCCTTGTTTTCGGTGTGGTAATGACATCTTCGCCGTGCAAACGCTGATAAGATTTGCTGATTGTAACAGTACCTTTTTTAAAGTCGAAGTCCCCCGCAGTCAGAGCGAGTAACTCGCCCTCACGAATGCCACACCAGTAAAGCATTTCAAATGCGTAGTATGATACGGGCTTGTCCATCATTTCATCGGCAAACTTCTTGTACTCTTCTTTCGTCCAAAACTTCATTTCCTTGCGTTCCTCTGTGCCCATATTCCCGGCTTTTGCGGCGGGATTGGAACGAAGGTCATAATGTCTTACAGCGTGGTTAAAGATGGCACTAAGCTGATTGTGGACGGTTTTGAGATAGGTCTGTGAATACGGCTTCTTCTTTTCATCACGAAAAGCGAGCAGTTCATTCTGCCAAGCGATTACATCCTTTGTGGTGATCTCACTGACATTTTTCTTTTCAAAATAGGGTAAAATCTTGGTTTCAATGATATGCTTTTTGGTCAGCCAAGTGTTTTCTTTTAAGCGGGGTTTTATGTCCTTTATATAAAGCTCAACAAAGGCGGAAAAGTTCATATCCATATCGGCAGCACTTTGCTGCTTAAATACTCGCTCCCACTCCTGCGCCTCTCGTTTGGTTTCAAAGCCTCGCTTGCATTTCTGTTTGCGCTCGCCTTTCCAATCTACATATCGTGTTAAAACATACCAAGTGCCGTTATCTTCATTTTTATAAACAGGCATTTTTGTTCTCCTTTCTGGCTTGGTACAGCCTTTCATTAAAATACTCTCTGTTGACTCTTCCCGAGATGGTAATAAAGCCTTTACGCTTTAGTTCCTCATTCAGCTCTCGTATGACTTTGTAGGCATACGAGGTTGAAACATCGAGAATCTCAGCGACTTCTTCCACTCGCATAAACTGTTGTCCCATAAGTTTCCTCCTTTCTTCGGTTAGTATAATGGGGTGCCGTTCTACCCAAGTGCCGTTCCTACCCCTGCTTTTTCAGCGGCGTTGTCTCGCTCGCTCCGTCGCCACTCGGAGGTCTTGGCAAAATCATATCCCACTTAGACGGTCATTCATTTTTACTAAGCGCATATGCTTAGTCTTATATCATTATACTAAGCATATTTGCTTTTGTCAAGTGGTTTGCGAGAAAATACTAAACTTTTTTGTTTGGAATCTTCTTGACAGCACTAAACATTTCTGCTATACTATGTACGAACACTTGAAAAGAGGTGCTTTTATGGCTATTAGCGAAAGAATTCACTTTTTCCGCAATCTACGTGGAATGACACAAAAATATCTCGGATTACAGCTCGGTTTTCCCAATAAATCTGCTGATGTTCGTATGGCACAGTATGAAACAGGTTCCCGTACTCCAAAAGCAGATATTACTGCAGCGTTGGCACAAGTTTTGGATGTAGCACCTGAAGCGTTGAATGTGCCCGATATTGACAGTTACATAGGTCTGATGCACACGCTGTTTGCCCTTGAGGACATTTACGGCATTACCGTCAGCGAAGCAGACGGGGAAGTGTGTCTTAAAGTCAACTCTGAGAAGGGGAAGGATGCCGCAGAAATTATTCGTATGCTTACCGCTTGGAAAGAGCAAAAAGCCAAACTCGATGCATGTGAGATTGATAAAGATACCTACGACCAATGGCGTTACCACTATCCTAAGTTCGACACGACGGGCGGTTGGGTAAAGGCTCCTTCGGAGGAACTGAACGATATAATGTTAGACACCTTCAAAGATCGCCTGAAACCCGACTAAGAAAAAAGACGACAAAAAGCCCTTAACTGCGGTACAAATCCACAGTTAAGGGCTTTTTAATCGTATAATACAGATTTATTTCTTGGTAACAGCCATTTGAGAATTATTCTGATAACCTACAAGCCACTTGGGGTATAGAATAATAGTCACTTCAAGGGATGTTATCAAATCGTTATCAAAAGGGGTGGGCAAAGTCCGAAAAGCCTTGATATTACTGGGTTTTTAGACTTTCTGGGATTATTCCCACTCGACGGTGGCGGGGGGTTTGCTGGTGATGTCGTAGACGACACGGGTGACATTGGGCACTTCGTTTGTGATGCGGTTGGACGCTTTCGAGAGCATGTCATATGGCAGGCGTGACCAGTCTGCGGTCATGAAGTCGTCGGTGGTGACGGCTCTGAGGACTATCGTTCCGCCGTAAGTTCTCGCATCGCCCATGACGCCGACGCTCAGGCTGCTGTCCAAGACGGCGAAGAACTGGCTCGTCACGGCGTCGAGACCGAAGTTTTTCATCTCCTCACGGAAGATGAAGTCGGCTTTCTGCACGGTGGCGATCTTCTCCCGGGTTATCTCGCCGAGGATGCGGATGGCAAGGCCCGGACCGGGGAACGGCTGGCGGGACACGAGATACTCGGGCAGGCCGAGCTCACGGCCGAGCTGGCGCACCTCGTCCTTAAACAGCATGCGCAGCGGCTCGATTATCTCCTTGAAATCGACAAAATCGGGCAGACCGCCGACATTGTGGTGGCTCTTTATGGTTGCCGAAGCGCCGAGGCCGGACTCGATGATGTCGGGGTATATCGTGCCCTGTGCGAGGTAGTCGACAGAGCCTATCTTCTTGCTTTCTTCCTCGAAAACACGGATGAACTCCTCGCCTATTATCTTGCGCTTGCGCTCGGGCTCGGTAACGCCCGTAAGCTTGTTAAGAAATCTATCGGCAGCGTCGACACGGACAAAATTGATGTTCCACTTTGAAAACGCCTGCTCGACCTCGTCGCCCTCGTTAAGGCGCATAAGGCCGTGGTCGACGAACACGCATGTGAGCTGGCTGCCAACGGCTTCGGCGAGCAGCGCTGCGCACACGGAGGAGTCCACGCCGCCGGAGAGGGCGAGCAGCACCTTGCCGTCGCCTATCTTCTCACGAAGCTCGGCGATCGCCGTTTTGCAGTAGCTGTCCATGTGCCAATCGCCTGCACACTTGCAGACCTTGAACAGGAAGTTGTGCAGTATCTGCGCACCGAACTCGGTGTGCGTCACCTCGGGGTGGAACTGGACGCCGTAGAGCCTGCGCTCATCGTCGCACATTGCGGCGCACGGGCAGCTATCGGTCGTAGCGGTTATTGAAAAGCCCTCGGGCGGGGTCTTTATATAATCGGTGTGGCTCATCCAGCAGACGCTGTCTGCGGGCACGCCGTCAAACAGCACACTTTTTTGCGTGTGGAGCGTTACCTTGCCGTACTCGCTGATGCTTCCGGCGGAGCAAATTTCGCCGTTTCCCATCCACGCCATGAGCTGGCAGCCGTAGCAGATGCCCAGCACGGGGATGCCGGCTGAAAGTATCGCCGGGTCAAAGTGCGGCGAGTGCTCGTCGTACACGCTGTTCGGGCCGCCGGTAAAGATTATGCCGGTGTAGCCTGCAGCTTTTATCTCGTCAAGGGTGATGCCGTTGTAGCCCTTGACCTCTGCGAAAATTTTGTGCTCGCGCACTCTGCGGGCGATAAGCTGATTGTACTGCCCGCCGAAATCCAGTACCAGAATTTTGTCCATTTAAATACCTGCCGTCAATAAGAAATAACTATATTATGCGCCTTGTTATCGCCGATTTCAAGTCGAATTTTTTCGACAAGTCTCGACACCTGCTCGGGGCAGCGGCCGATGTAGAGCTCGGGGTTTAAAACATCCCTAATTTCGCCCGCCGTCATGCCGAAAGCGCCGGTGTCGGCAAGGCGCTCGGGCAGGTCGCACTCGCCGCCGTTTTTCATTTTCTGCGATGCTTCCATCGAGCAGACACGGATAATTTCGTGCAGCTTCTGACGGTCGCCGCCACGCTTCACGCCCTCCATGAGGATGTTTTCGGTCGCAAAAAACGGCATGTATTCGTTAAGTGCTTTTTCTATAATCTTCTCATTGACCCTGAGGCCGGACACGACATTCACCACCAGCCGCAGCACCGCATCGGCACACAAAAACGCCTCGGGCATAGAGATGCGGCGGTTTGCCGAATCGTCAAGGCTGCGCTCGAGCCACTGCACCGACGCTGTCATGGCGGCGTTGGAGACATCGGCCATGAGGTAGCGGGACAGCGAGCAAATGCGCTCGCAGCGCATGGGGTTGCGCTTGTACGCCATCGCCGACGAGCCTATCTGCGACGAGCCGAACGGCTCTTCAAGCTGCCAGTCGTGCTGCAAAAGGCGAATGTCGTTTGCCATGCGGTAGCTGCTCTGGGCGATTGCCCCGAGGGTGTTCAGTATCCTGCTGTCGAGCTTGCGGGGGTAGGTCTGCCCGCAGACATCAAAGCACTCTTTAAAGCCGAAGCGCCCGGCAAGGCGGCGATTCATCTCGTCAATTTTCCCGCCGTCATTGTCAAACAGCTCCATGAAGCTTGCCTCCGTGCCGGTAGTGCCACGGCAGCCGAGGAATTTTAAGTTTTCAATCACAAAATCGAGCTCTTTTAAATCGCCGTAAAAGTCCTGAAGCCACAGGGCGGCACGCTTGCCGACGGTCACGGGCTGGGCGGGCTGATAATGCGTGTAGCCGACGGTGGGCAGTGCCTTGTAGTGCTCGGCAAAGCCGCACAGTGCGGCGATGGCGTCGACAAGACCCTTGCGCAGGTAGACAAGTCCGTCACGGTAGAGGACGAGGTCAGCGTTATCGGTGACATAGCAGCTCGTTGCGCCGAGGTGGATGATGCCCGCAGCGTCGGGCGCTGCCTTGCCGTAGGCGTAGATGTGCGCCATGACATCATGGCGCACTTCACGCTCCCTTGCGGAAACGATATCATAATCGATATCATCGATATGTGCTTCAAGCTCCTTGACCTGCTGCTCGGTCACCGGCAGTCCCAGCTCATGCTCGCAGCGAGCAAGCTCCGTCCACAGCCTGCGCCATGTGCGGTAGCGCATGTCGGGCGAAAACAGATGCTTCATGTAGTCGGAGGCATAGCGGGAGCAAAGCGGCGATTCGTAAGTGTCCTTCATTTTTATCCTTTCAGCGCACGATGCAGGCGTCACGCTCTGCGCCGACCGAGACATATTTTATCTTGCAGCCGACGGCTTGCTCGATAAACTCAACATACTTCTTAGCGTTCTCGGGCAGCTCGTCCCATGTGCGCACGGCAGAAATGTCGCAGCCCCAGCCGGCGAGATACTCGACATGCGGCTTGGCGTGCGCCAGCGCCGACGGGAACGGGAAGGACTGCGTGAGCTTGCCGTCCAATTCGTAAGCGGTGACGACGGGAAGCTTCTCCATATAGCTTAACACATCAAGCTTGGTAAGCGCAATAGCCGTTGCGTTCTGGAGGCGAACGCCGTAGGCTGTGGCGACGAGATCGACCGGGCCGACACGGCGGGGTCTGCCGGTCTTTGCGCCGTATTCGAAGCCCGCCTCACGCAGCTTCTCGGCTTCCTCGCCAAACCACTCGCACACGAACGGGCCTTCGCCGACACAGCTGGAGTAAGCCTTCACAACACCCACGACCTCGTCTATCTTCGCACCCGGGAAGCCCGAGCCCACGGGGGCAAAGGCGGCAAGTGTGTTTGACGAGGTGGTGTAGGGGTAGATGCCGAAGTCGAGGTCACGCAGTGCGCCGAGCTGAGCCTCGAACAAAATGCTCTTGCCCGCAGCCTGCGCATCGTGAAGATATGCGCCGGTATCCCGGATAAAGGGCTTTATCCGCTCGCCGTAGCGCTCTACCCACGCCCAAAGCTCGTCCATCGTGACGGGCTGCGCACCGTAGACATTCACGAGCGTGAGGTTTTTCCACTCGAGAAGATCACTAAGCTGCGCCTTGAGGTACTCCGGGTGCATGAGGTCGCCCGCCATGACGGTCTTTTTCTGATATTTATCGGAGTAAAACGGGGCAATGCCCTGCTTGGTCGAGCCGTACTTTTTGTTTGCAAGGCGCTTTTCCTCCAGCTCGTCAAGCATTCTGTGCCACGGCAGGAGCAGGGACGCTCTGTCGCTTATCATGAGGTTATCCGGCGTTATCTTAACGCCCTTGGCCGCAAGATCGTCTATCTCGCTGCAAAGATTTTCGCAGTCGAGCGCAACGCCGTTGCCGAGCACATTCATAACGCCCTTGCGGAACACGCCCGACGGCAGCAGATGCAGTGCAAACTTGCCGAACTCGTTGACGACGGTGTGGCCTGCGTTGCCGCCGCCCTGAAATCTCACGACGATATCATAGTTTTCCGTGAGCAGGTCGACCATGCGGCCCTTGCCCTCGTCGCCCCAGTTGATGCCTACAATTGCACAGTTTGACATTTCTATACCCTCTTAATTTTAATCTTGATACACGGCGATGCCGCTTCTTTTATGCTCGCTTCTTGCGTGGAAGCGCTCGATTATCGCCTTGTCCTCGGCGCTCGCCTCGCCCGTCATAATAAACTTATCCACGGCGGCATAGGTCACGCCCATCTCGCCCTCGTCGGTCTGACCGTCAAACAGGCCTGCCGACGGCGCTTTGTCGATGATGCACTGCGGTGCGTCCAAAAAGCGCAGAAACTCGTAAATTTCCGTCACGGTGAGGTCTGCGATGGGGTTAAAGTCATGAGCACCGTCGCCCCACTTTGTGAAATACCCCATGTACGCCTCGGACTTGTTGCCCGTTCCGGCAACGAGACGGCCCTCGCTTGCGGCGATGGCATAAAGCGTTGCCATGCGCAGGCGGGGTGCGATGTTCGCCAGGGCAGCGTCCGTGAGCTTCGTCGCAGCGCCGAGGGAGGCGATCTCCGCTTCACGAACGGGCGTGAGGTCAACGGTGCGGGTCTCGATGCCGTAGTGGTCGGCGACGGTCTTGCCGTCGACGGCGTCCAGCTCATAATTGCGCTTCGAGCCGCAGGGCATGATGATGCCTACGGTGTTGTAGCAGGCGGTCTTGCACAGGATGCCGACAAGTGCCGAATCCTTGCCGCCGGAGTTGCCGTAGACGATGCCGGCAGCGCCGCTTTTCTTCATAAGATCTCTTATAAACTCTACTCTTTTTTCAAGCTCTTTTGCATAATCTCTCATATTCTCACTCACTTTCAAGTGCCGCTTTCACGAAGCCGTAAAACAGCGGCTGGGGCTTGTTCGGTCTGCTCTTGAACTCGGGATGGAACTGAGCGGCGACAAACCAGCGGTTTGCGGGGTTTTCTACGACCTCGACGAGCCTGCCGTCGGGCGAAAGACCGGCAAGGCGCAGTCCCTTTTCGCACAGCTCCTCACGGAAATCGTTGTTTAATTCGTATCTGTGGCGGTGGCGCTCGTAAATGGTCTCCTCGCCGTAGAGGGCGTAAGCCTTGCTCTCCTTATCGAGGGCGCAGGGGTACTGACCGAGGCGCATCGTGCCGCCCTTGGCGGTGATGCCCTGCTGCTCGGGCATGAGGTCGATGACGGGGTGCAGCGAGCTGCCGGTAAACTCCGCCGAGTTTGCGTCCGCCCAGCCGACGACATTGCGGGCAAATTCGATGACCGCTATCTGCATGCCGAGGCAGATGCCTAAGTAAGGGATATCCTTTTCCCTTGCGTAGCGGGCGGCGAGTATCATGCCCTCGATGCCGCGGTCGCCGAAGCCGCCGGGGACGAGGATTCCCTCGCAGTCGCCCAGAACATCGTTTATATTCTCCTGTGTCAGCTCCTCGGAGTCGACCCATTTAATATCGCACACGGCGTCGTTTGCCGCAGCGGCGTGGAACAGGGACTCTGAGACCGACAGGTAAGCGTCATGAAGCTGAATGTATTTGCCGACGAGCGCTATCTGCACATGGCGCTTTGCCGCCTTTATGCGGTGCACCATCGCAGTCCACTCGGTGAGGTCCGGCTGCACATTGCCGAGGCCGAGCTTGCGGCAGACGCAGTCGGCAAGGCCCTCACGCTCCAGCAGCAGCGGCGCTTCGTACAGCGTCTGCGCCGTGAGGTTTTGGATGACGCAGTCGGGCTCGACATTGCAGAACAGCGCAATTTTGTGGCGCACATCCTCGCTTATCTCGGCATCGGTGCGGCACACGAGAATGTCCGGCTGGATGCCGACGGACAAAAGCTCCTTGACAGAGTGCTGCGTGGGCTTGCTTTTAAGCTCGCCCGAGCCGGGGATCTGTACGATGAGCGGCACATGGATATACAGCACATTCTGTCTGCCCTTTTCGACGGCGACCTGGCGGATGGCCTCCAGAAACGGCTGGCTCTCGATATCGCCGACCGTGCCGCCTATCTCGCTTATGAGGACATCGACATCCTCGCTTTCCATCTGATAGATGCAGCGCTTGATTTCATCCGTCACATGCGGGATTATCTGCACCGTGCCGCCGAGGTAAGCGCCCTGCCGCTCACGGTTGAGGACATTCCAATAAATTTTGCCTGCCGACACGGAGGATGCTCCGCTGAGGCTTTCGTCAACGAAGCGCTCGTAGTGGCCGAGGTCGAGGTCTGTCTCAGCGCCGTCGTCGGTGACGAACACCTCGCCGTGCTGATACGGGCTCATCGTGCCGGGGTCGACATTGAGGTACGGGTCAAACTTCTGGTTTTTGACTCGCAGGCCACGCTGCTTTAAAAGTCTGCCGAGACTTGCTGCGCATATGCCCTTGCCCAGACCCGAGACCACGCCGCCGGTTACAAATACATACTTCATTAATCCATTTCTCCAATCAATTAAGGTTCATTCTCTATCAAATCACACCGAAAACAGCATATCGCAGTAGCTCGGGTACGGCCAGTAATCCGATGCGGTGAGGGTCTCGAGCTTGTCGATGACCTCCCTTACCTCCTGCATCTTCTTGAACACCTTTTCGTGATAATACACGATAAGCTTTTCACTGTCGGTATCGGGCACGGTCTCGAGTGCAGACTTAAGCTCAACGGTCTTGTCAAGCAGGCTCTCGTTAAGGGCACTGAGCGTTCCGGCAAGCGCCGTTTCCAAGCGGCAGGGCGCTTCGGGCAGAGTGTCCTTCTTGAGCTTAATGGTCTTGCACAGGTCTGCGACATTTTTCGACACGGCGTTGAGTATTCCGTGCTGCACCATGTCGACGAGCGTCGTCGCCTCGATGTTTATGACCTTGCAGTACTGCTCGAGGTGAATTTCATGCCTCGACGCTATCTCGGCAGCGGTGTAAACGCCGTGCTTTGTCAGCAGCTCGACATTTTTCGGCAGGTTATACGCAAGCAGCGCTTCGGCGGAGCTCACGAGGTTTGCAAGACCACGCTTTTCCGCCTCGGTGACCCAGCTTGCGTCATAGCCGTTGCCGCCGAAGATTATCCTCTTGTGCTCGGTGAAAGTCTTCTTTATAAGCTCGTGCAGAGCGGCGTTGAACTTCTCGGGGTCGTCTATTCCCTCAAGCTCGTCGGCAAACTCCGAAAGGGAGTCCGCCATGATGGTGTTGAGGATGGTGGCAGGGCCTGCTATCGACTGGCTCGAGCCGGGCATCCTGAACTCAAACTTGTTGCCGGTGAACGCAACGGGCGAGGTGCGGTTGCGGTCGGTGGTGTCCTGCGGGATAGGCGGCAGAACATCAACGCCGATGCGCAATGAGCCCTTGCTGCGCTCGGTGTAATCGGTCTCGGAAATGATAGAATCGACGATGGACTCAAGCTCCTGACCGAGGAAGATCGAAATTATCGCCGGGGGTGCTTCCTGAGCGCCCAGACGGTGGTCGTTGCCGGCGAAGGCGACCGAGCAGCGCAGCAGCTCCTGATACTTGTCAACGCCCTTGACGAAGGCTGCCAGCAGCAGCAAAAACTGTGCGTTCTGGCTCGGGGTCTTGCCCGGGGACAGCAGATTCTCGCCCGTGTCCGATGCCAGTGACCAGTTGATGTGCTTGCCCGAGCCGTTCACGCCAGCAAAGGGCTTTTCGTGCAGCAGGCAGACCAGACCGTGGCGGTCTGCGACCTTCTGCATGACCTCCATCTCAAGCTGGTTTTGGTCGCTTGCGGTGTTTGCGTCGGTGTAGATAGGTGCAAGCTCATGCTGCGCCGGGGCGACCTCGTTGTGGCGGGTCTTGGACAGAACGCCCAGCTTCCAAAGCTCTGCGTCGAGGTCCTTCATGTACGCCGCAACACGGGGTCTTATCGTGCCAAAGTAGTGGTCCTCAAGCTCCTGACCCTTGGGCGGCTTTGCGCCGAAAAGCGTTCTGCCGCAAAGGCGCAGATCCTCACGCTCAAGATAGAGCTTCTTGTCGACGAGGAAATACTCCTGCTCAGGGCCGAGCTGCGCCATGACCTTGGTCGACTTTGTATCGCCGAAAAGTCTCAGCACACGCAGCGCCTCACGGCTGACTGCGTCGCACGAGCGCAAAAGCGGGGTCTTCTTATCCAGCGCATCGCCCGAGTACGAGCAGAACACCGTCGGGATGCACAGAACGCCGTCCTTTATAAACGCAAACGCCGTCGGGTCCCATGCGCTGTAGCCTCTTGCCTCGAAGGTGGCTCTCAGGCCGCCGGAGGGGAAGCTCGAAGCATCCGGCTCGCCGCGAACGAGCTCCTTGCCGGAGAACTCCATGCTTATCCTGCCGCCACCGGTGGGGGAAATGAAGCTGTCGTGCTTCTCGGCGGTTATGCCGGTGAGCGGCTGGAACCAGTGGGTAAAATGTGTCGCACCCTTTTCAAGCGCCCACGACTTCATGCCGTCGGCGATGGAATTTGCGACCTCAAGTGAAAGCGGCTGGCCGTTTTTCAGGCATTCTCTCCATGCCTGCAAGGCCGCAGCCGGTACATAGCGTTCCATTGCAGCTTCGTTGAAGACCATGCTGCCGAACAGCTCGGGAATGTTGGTTTTTTCGCTCACAGTAATTCCTCCTTTTTCTCACACGCCGCTTGCGCCGTAGTTGGACAGCACTCTTGCGGACGGGTCCTTTATATCACTACCAACCCAGTCGGGGTTAGGCATCCAGAAATCCTTGATCATCCTTGCCTGACCGGGATAGTATTTTTCAAAAATGTCTCTGTATAAGAGACTTTCCTTGGTAAACGGAGTTGCGTAGTCGTACTTTTTGCACCCTTCTTCAAACTCCTCGTCGGTGTACACCGTTTCGGCGTACTCCTTGAGGTCGTCGACCATCGAGTGACCCACGGCGTCGGAAAACGCCGCCTTCTGCCGCCAGAGTATCTCGTCGGGCAGAATGTGGTCATCGGCAAAGGCACGGCGCAGGAGGTATTTTCCCATGTCGTAGCTGTTTACCTTGAGCTTGGGGTCAACGCTCATGACATAGCGCACAAAGTCGAGGTCGCCGAACGGAACTCTCGCCTCAAGCGAGTTTACGGAAATGCAGCGGTCGGCACGCAGGACATCGTACATGTGAAGCTCGTCAACACGCTTTTTCGCCTCCTGCTGGAACGCCTCGGGCGAGGGGGCAAAGTCGGTGTACTTGTAGCCGAACAGCTCGTCGGATATCTCGCCCGTGAGCAGCACTCGCACATCGCTTTGCTCGTGGATGGCCTTGCAGCAAAGGTACATGCCGATGCTTGCACGGATGGTGGTTATATCGTAAGTGCCTAAAAGCTTGATGACATCCTCGAGGGAGGCCAGCACCTGCTCCTTGGTCATGCTGACCTCGGTGTGGTCAGCGCCTATAAACTCGGCAGCCTGACGGGCATACTTGAGATCGATGGGGTCAAGATCCATGCCGATGGCAAAGGTCTTTATCTTCTTGCCCAAAAGCTTTGCGGAAATTGCGCACACGAGGCTGGAGTCAAGTCCGCCCGAGAGCAGAAATCCTACCGGTGCGTCGGCGCACAGGCGCTTGTCAACAGCTTTGATGAGCTTTTCACGGATGGTCTTGCACACGGTGTCAAGGTCGTCGCTTGAATACTCGCTCACGGTAGTTAAGTCGCAGTAGCGCACGAACTTGCCGTCCTTGTAATAATGTCCGGGAGGGAACGGCATAATGTCGCCGCACAGGCCGACGAGGTTTTTGGCCTCCGACGCAAACACCGCAGAGCCGTCGGACAGATGACCGTAATAAAGCGGGCGGATGCCGATGGGGTCACGGGCGGCAATGAGCTCGTGCGTTTGGCCGTCATAAATTATCATCGCAAACTCGGCATCGAGCATGGCGAACATGTCCGTTCCGAACTCACGGTACATCGGCAGGATTATCTCGCAGTCGGACTCGCTGTGAAACTCGTACTTAGCCTTGAGCTTATCTCGCATCGCCTTAAAGCCGTAAAGCTCGCCGTTGCAGACGACACGGTCGTCGCCCAGCGCAAACGGCTGCATGCCGCTTTCGTCAAGACCCATTATCGACAGCCTGTGGAAGCACAGGCACGCACCCGGCACTTCTTCAATGCGGGACATGTCCGGTCCTCTCGAAACCGTTCTGTCGAAAAACTCCTTTGCCTGGGCGGCAGTGAGCACGCCCGTCGTGAAACCCATGATTGAACACATAAAAAATGCACCTCCAGATTTTTTGGCAGCTATCCCTAAAACACTATTTAATTTTAGGACGAATAGCTGCTGATCCGCGGTGCCACCTAGTTTACCGTGTAAAACACGGTCTCTTTTACGAGCTCTGACAAGCTCTCGTGCATTAACGCCGCACTGCCCGCGACTCACCTACTCGTTACCTTTCGGCTCGCTGCTCGGGAGGGTTATTCGGCTGTGCGCTGGTGTCGGGCTTGCACCGTCCCCGACTCGCTGCGACCGCACTCACGGCTTACTTGTCTCCGTCATCGCATTTTTCGGTATGTCATCTTTCTAAAACCCAAAACTGCCGCATACTGCGGCAGTTTCGGGATAGAGAAATGAATTTTTAGGTAGAAAAAATGAACCTTGCTAACAAATTAACCTTTGCTAACGATGACATAATACCACATCATTTTTGATAAACAAAATACATATATCATTGCGTTTATCATATTTTTTTGATATAATACCGCCGAGGTGATATTTATGGAGCTTCGGACCTTGCGATACTTTGTCGTCGTGGCGCAGGAATTGAACATCACACGGGCTGCCGAGCGGCTCAACATGAGCCAGCCGCCGCTGAGCAATCAGATGAAGGCGCTCGAGGAGGAGCTGGGCGCTCAGCTGCTCATCCGGGGAAAGCGCTATCTCCAGCTCACGGAAGCGGGCACGCTTTTGTACCGCCGAGCCGTGCAGATGCTCGACATTGCCGAAAAGACCCGGCAGGAGATAAGCGACCTGCAAAGCGAAATGTCGGGGCTTTTGTCCATTGGCTGCGTCGAGGGCCGAGCACCGTTTTACCTGTCACGCTGGATAGCCGGCTTCAAGGAGGAGTACCCCCGAGTGCAGTACAGCCTCTGGAACGGCAGCAGTGACGATATCCTCGACCGACTTCGTGAGGGTCTTTTGGACATCGCCGTCATCGCAGCGCCGTATGACAGCGAGCACCTGCACAGCTTCGCCGTCGGGCGTGAGCCGTGGGTGGCGATGTTCTCAAAGGAGCACCCGCTCGCCGAGCTTGAGGGCGACACGCTGCCGCTTAAATACCTCGCCGACGAGCCGCTCATAGTCCCGAGCCGCAAATCGAGGATAAGTGCCATACGCAGCTGGTTTCGGGAGATAAACGCCGAGCCGAATATTCTGTGCGAGATGTCAAACTACCTCGACGCCGTGGCGCTCACCGAGCGCAATGTCGGCATCAGCATTTTCCCGCAGACGACCTACACGCCGAACGATCTTCTGGTGTCGAAGGTCATCACCGGCTCTGCCCGGCAAATTGAGTATTATCTCGTGTGGACAAAGGGCCGCATGCTCTCCGAGATCGCCCACCAGTTCGTCGACTATGTCCACGACACCATCGAGGACGAGCGCATCCACCCCCGCAGCTACCCCATCGAGATAAACGAATATATCCCCCCGGAGAATACGAAGTTTTTGTGAGCCGCACCGATAGGTTGATGTACAGGCTTAACTCTAAGACGCATTTACCGGTCGGGCTGCCGTAGTGCCGACAAAATTGTGTGTTCTTTCGCTGTTAAAAATTAGCTTTTCTTTGCTTCGCCAAAGAAAAGTCTTTTCAATAGCGAACGAACACCTTGTCTAATCGTTATTGCGTCAGCCCGACCGGTTTTTCAATACGCATTAAGGCCATTGCTATTCGTTACTGCCACGACCCGACCGGTGGGTGCACCTTAGAGTTTAGTCTGTACATCAACCTATCGGTGCACTACAAGCCACTCGCACCTATCTAACCGACGCAGTCCGTTAAACGGACGCACCGAAAGTTACTCGCACCCAACTAACTGACGCAGTTTGTTAAACGAGCGCACCGAAAGCTACTCGCACTGTGTTAAACCTCCGCAGTGAAAACAGCCGGTGCACCGATACACCGTACCGGGATTCCAAAGGGTGGTTAAACGCCTTTGGTTGCGTTTCTTTTGCTCCTTTTCTTTCGGCAACACAAAGAAAAGGAGATAAAAATCTCACAGCAGCTTTTCCATGCACACGAGCATGACATTGGGGATGCCGTTGAAGATGCAGGGGACGATGCCGACTTCGGTGTAGCCGAGTTTGGCGTATAATTTGCGGGCGTTGAGGTTTACGGCGTTGGTGTCGATGCGGAGGGCTTTGCAGCCGCTTTGGCGGGCGTAGTCCTCGTAGAAGGCAACGAATTTGCGGCCGATGCCGTGGCCTGCGCAGGCGGGCTCGACGGTGAGGGTGTGCAGGACCATGACCTCGGAGTCTGCACAGTCGAGCGACCACTTGCAGTCGGCGTACACATCGACCTGCGTGTGGTTGATTATCCCCGATGCGACTGTCTTGCCGTCCTCAACGCAGACGAACAGGTCGTCACGCTCAAGCGCCGCCCGAGCCGTCGCCTCGACGGGGTATATGCCCTTGAGCCAGCCGGTGGCGGGCTTTGCGGTGTCCTCGTTCTCCAAAATGTGCGCATATATCTCCGCCACGGCGGCGATATCGCTTTCTGTCGCTTTTCTTATCATAGCTGTACCTCTCTATCATGTAATGACCCAATTTTGCCGACCGCCGAATGAACTGTCAAGGGCAAATGCCCTCTATCTCGGCAGGGTGGTGCGGGACGGGGCGCTGTCGCCCATAGGGTTTAGTTTTGAGCGAGCAATTTTTCGTTCAGACAAATAAAAAATTCCGGCAATACTTTGTGTATTACCGGAATTTTTTGTGCGGTATGGGCGGAAAAGAGCCGTTCAAAACCAGTTTGCATCCTGCCTTGCGCCGCCCTGTTGAGATCTTAGTGCTTGCCCATGTTCATCTGAGCGGCGACTTCGGCTGCGAAGTCCTCTTCCTTCTTCTCGATGCCCTCGCCCTTTGCGAAGCGGACAGCGTCAACGAACTTGACGGTGCCGCCGAGAGCCTTGGCAGCGGAAGCGATGTACTTCTCAACGGACATGGAGCTGTCCTTAACGAACTCCTGCTGGAGCAGGCAGTTTTCCTGATAGAACTTGTTCATCTTGCCCATGACGATCTTTTCCTTGATGGCATCGGGCTTGGAAGCGTTCTTGGGATCCTGATTCATCAGAGCAAGAGCGATCTTCTTCTCCTCCTCGAGGACCTCCTCGGTGACCTCGCTCTTATCCCAGAAGCGGGGATTGAGAGCTGCGATCTGCATTGCAACATCCTTGCCGATCTCGGTAGCGTCGATGCCGCCCTCGACAGCGAGGTTGACGAGCACGCCGATCTTGCCGCCTGCGTGGACATATGCCACGGAGGTGTTCTCGGAGTAACGCTTGAAGCGGCGAATCTGGAGATTCTCGCCGATGGACATGACCTTCTCGGGCAGAGTCTCGGCAACGGTGAGCTCAGAGCCGGGGTACTTGCAGTTCATGAGAGCCTCGACATCGGCGGGGTCGTCCTTGAGGACTACCTTGCAGATATCCTTAACAAAAGCGACGAAAAGCTCGCTCTTTGCGCAGAAGTCGGTCTCGCAGTTGACCTCGACGACAGCGCCGACGCCGCACTCGGGGCAGACCTCGGCATATGCCATGCCTTCTGCGGCGATGCGTCCGGCCTTCTTAGCAGCCTTGGCAAGGCCCTTCTCACGCAGCCACTCGACTGCCTTATTCATATCGCCGTCGGTCTCGGTCAGGGCCTTTTTGCAGTCCATCATGCCGACATTGGTCATCTCACGGAGAGTTTTTACATCCTGAGCGGTAAAAGCCATTATATTATCCTCCTTAGTTTATCTTTGCTTTAAAAGAGCCGGGTAAAAACAGACCCGGCAGCGTAAAAATCAATACGCAGCGGGGGAGTTTGAGGGGGCAAAGGCCCGCCTCAAATTGGATTATAGCCATCAAAAATGCCTGACAAGGCTTTTTGACGAGCATAGCGAGGTTTTTTGTGAAAACTCCTTTTCACAAAAAATGTGGCGTTTTGAAGCGTGCAAAAAAGCCATGGGCTTTCTTGCACGCTGAGGGGGCAAACAAGCCCCCTATATATTTATTACTCCTCTTCGACCTTCTCGGCCTCTGCCTCGGCGAGGGTCTCCTCGACCTCGGCATCTGCGCCCTGGCGGCCTTCCTGCACGGCGTTTGCCATGGTGGAAGCGATCAGGCGGATAGCACGGATAGCGTCGTCGTTTGCGGGAATGACATAGTCGACCTCATCGGGGTCGCAGTTGGTATCAACGATAGCAACGATGGGGATGTGCAGCTTGCGGGCCTCTGCGATCGCGTTGTGCTCCTTGCGGGGGTCGACAACGAACATTGCGCCGGGAAGCTTCTTCATTTCCTTAACGCCGCCGAGGTACTTCTCGAGCTTGTCCATCTCGCCCATGAGCTTGATGACTTCCTTCTTGGGCAGCATATCAAAGGTGCCGTCCTCCTGCATCTTCTTGAGCTGAGCAAGGCGGTCGATACGGGTGCGCATGGTCTTGAAGTTGGTGAGCATGCCGCCGAGCCAACGGGCGTTGACATAGTACATGCCTACACGGGAAGCCTCTTCCTTGACTGCCTCGGCAGCCTGCTTTTTCGTGCCGACGAAAAGGATGGTCTGACCGTTTGCGGCGATGTCACGCACGAAGTTGTAAGCCTCTTCGAGCTTCTTGACGGTCTTCTGCAGGTCGATGATGTAGATGCCGTTACGCTCCATGTAGATGTATTCGGCCATCTTGGGGTTCCAGCGGCGGGTCTGGTGACCGAAGTGGACACCGGCTTCGAGCAGCTGCTTCATAGATACTACTGACATTGATTTTTCCTCCTAATTTGTTTTTCCTCCGGATGCATCGACCCCCTGCCCAAGCCGTAGCCACATGGGCAAAAGTCCGCACCCGTGCGAAATGCTTTGATATAATATCAAAAACAGCGTGGAATTTCAATAGTTTTTTGCCGATTTGTCAAAAAATTTTTCTTTTTTCACGGTGGCGGCGGGGCTGATTGGGCTCAAGCTCGACGAGAATGATGTCGCTGCCGAGGCGTTGGATGCATTTCCACGGCAGAATGTAGTCATCCTCACGGCCTAACAGCCCGAAAAGCTTCGCCCTGCCCGGGGTGATGAGGGAAATTATCCGCCCCTCCTTTTCGTCAAACTCGGCATCGCACACATAGCCGAGGCGACGCCCCGTGTGGATATCGATGACCTCCTTGTATCGCAGCTCGGAAAAATAGTTTATCATATTCTGCACCCCCCGCAAAGCTTATGCAAAGCGGAGTTTGTCTCATTCGGACTTTTTCGGGATGGATATGGTGAGGATGAACGCATCGTCGGTCTCCTCACGCTTTAATCCTGCGTCGATGCCGCCCTGCTTCATGAGGTCGAGCCCGTGCATGACGGTGTTCATGAAAAGCCGCACATCCTTCATTATAAATGTGCGCTTGGGCTTTTGATTCGCCCCGAGTTTTTGCTTCTCAATGAGTGCGTCTATGTAATTATCCGTCGACACGACATTGAGGTCGTGCTCGATGATATACGCAAGCGCCGAGCGTATCGCCGTGTCGTCGGGTAAGCGCAAAAGCGCCCTGCCGTGGCGTTCGGTGAGCCCACGGTCACGCAGCGTCTCCCGCACATCCTGCGGAAGCTTCAAAAGCCGCAGCTTGTTTGCCACCGCCGACTGCGACTTGCCGAGCCTGCGGGCGGCTTCCTCCTGACTCATGCCGAAAAGCTCGATGAGCTGCTTTAGGCCGTTTGCCTCCTCGATGAAATCAAGGTCACGCCGCTGCAAATTTTCGATAAGCGCAATCAGGCTTGCGTCCTCGAGCCCGACATCGAGCAGGATGCACGGCACCTCAAAAAGCCCTGCGAGCTTTGCCGCCCGCAGTCTGCGCTCACCGGCAACGAGCTCGTAGCGGTTATCCCGCAGGCGCACGGTCAGCGGATTTAAAATGCCGTACTCGGCAATGGACTGCGACAGCTCGTTTAAGTCGCCGTCGTCAAAGGTTTTTCTCGGCTGGACGGGACTGGGGTCAATGTCCTCGACCGAAAGATAGATAACGCCGCCTCTGCGCACCGACGGCCGCCGTTTTATCGCTTGCATACTGCTCCTCCAAACATATAGATATATTCTGAGGATACAGCATTTATTATGCAAAAATTAGCGAAGTAAAACACCACCTTAAAAACATTTGACAGAGATGATTTTCGTCCATGCAAGGCGAAGCCCGACGGGAATACCTGCGTGTATTTCCTAGGGCTTTAACGCAGCATGGGCGGAAATCAGCCTGTCAAAAAAATAAAAAGTGCAGGTCGTTTTTCAACGACCTGCCAACAGGGTTGTGGGATAAAGATATGAGCCGTGGTTTCGCATTTGCGAGACCAATTGGATAAGCTGTGATTAGAGAATAGCATTTTGCCGCAGGCTTGTAAAGAGCGAAAGAACACTGGTTTTGTCGAATGAAAAATTTTTCTTAAATAAATTTCATCACACGGTGCAAACTAAGCGAGAAAGGAAGGGTAAGAACATGATTATAGATCGCATTGCGCTGATACTGACCATCATCGGCGGTATCAACTGGGGCAGCATCGGACTTTTCAGATTTGACATCGTTGCATGGATCTGCGGCGGCCAGACCGCCGCCGTGAGCCGTGTTATCTACACCCTTGTCGGTCTCGCCGCACTCTGGTGTATATCACTGCTGTTCAAGCGTGACTGCTGTCCCGACGAATGAATCAAAACGCCTTTGGAATGACCAAAGGCGTTTTTTCACATTGTGCTGAATTTAAAATAGACCAGCAGCGCAAGCTGGAGTATCGCAAGTGCGGGGAAGAACACGGCAAAGTACCAGTGGCGGGTCTTGTGGCGGAACGAGTACATGCCGATGGTGCCGCCTATCGCACCGAACAAAATTGCAAACAGGAACAGCACCTTTTCGGGGATGCGGCGCTTGTCGAGCTTGGCCTTGACCTTGTCCGTGCCCATGAGGATGAATGCGATGACATTCATGGCGGCGACGATGCACCACACGACGGTCTGCATAGTTTCACTCATGACTTTTTCCCCTTTCCGCCCTTGTTGGGCTTTGCGTTTTTCTTCTGCTTCGGCTTTGCCCAGCCCTTTTTGTAGCCCTCGGATTTCTTGGGTGGCTCGGGCTTTTTGGGCTCTGCCTTCGGCTTGCGGTTTGCCGGTCTGTCCGGCCGCACGAGGCACTCCGGACCGTAGCCGATGAGATCCTCTCGACCGGCGGCCTTGAGCGCTTCTATGACGAGCTTGCGCTTATCCGGCCGCTTCCACTGCAAAAGCGCACGCTGCATCGCCTTTTCCTGCGGCGTTTTGGCGACATAGACAGACTTCATGGTCATGGGGTCGATGCCCGTGTAGTACATACAGGTCGACAGCGTTCCCGGGGTGGGGTAAAAGTCCTGCACCTGCTCGGGCTGGCGGCCCATTTTGTTGAGATACTCGGCAAGCGCCACGGCATCGTCGAGCGTGCTGCCCGGGTGGGACGACATGAGGTACGGGACTATATACTGCTCCTTTGAAAACTTGTTGTTAAGCTTTTTATACTGCTCCAAAAAGCGCTCGTACACATCGATGTGCGGCTTTCCCATATAGTCGAGCACGGAGTCGATGCAGTGCTCGGGTGCGACCTTTAGCTGCCCCGAGATGTGGTACTTTACAAGCTCGGCAAAGAACTCGTTGTTCTTGTCCTGAAGCATATAGTCATAGCGGATGCCGCTGCGGACAAACACCTTTTTGATGCCCGGGATGGCACGCAGCTTGCGCAAAAGCGCCAAGTAGTCCGAGTGGTCGGCGTCGAGATTTTTGCACGGATACGGCGCAAGGCAGCGCTTGTCCGGACACATGCCGTATTTGTCCTGCTTGTGGCAGGAGTGGTGGCGGAAGTTTGCCGACGGGCCGCCGACATCGTTTATGTAGCCCTTGAAATCGGGCAATTTGGTCAGCGCCGTGACCTCACGGATGACGCTTTCGTGGCTGCGGCTCGTGACCATTCTGCCCTGATGGAACGCCAGTGCGCAGAAGCTGCAGCCGCCGAAGCAGCCACGGTTGTGGATAACCGAAAAGCGCACCTCATCAATGGCTGGAACGCCGCCGAGAGGCTCATACATCGGATGATAAGTCCTTGCATACGGAAGCTCGGCGACAAAGTCGAGCTCCTTTGAGGTCAAGGGCATTGCAGGGGGATTTACGACAAGATACCTGCCGTCGTGCTCCTGAATCATCGCCCTGCCGCGCACGGGGTCGTGCTCTTCGTACTCGATGCGTGTTGCGTCGGCGTACAGGCGCTTTGACTCGCACACATCCTTGAATGACGGAAGCTCCACATAGTCAAATGCGCAGTCGGTTTTATCGTGCGTCAGATACGCCGTGCCCTTTATGTCGGTCATTTTGCTCACGGGAATTTTCTTTTTGAGCCGCTTTGCTATCTCCCGCTCGGCGTACTCACCCATGCCGTAGATGAGCATGTCAGCGCCCGAATCGACGAGTATCGACCGGCGCACCTTGTCCTCCCAATAGTCGTAGTGGGCAAAGCGGCGCAGGCTCGCCTCGAGCCCGCCGATGATTATCGGCACATCGGGGAACGCTTCACGAGCCCTGTTCGAGTACACGATGGTCGCCCTGTCCGGGCGCAGACCCGCCTTTTTGCCGGGCGAATAAAAGTCCTCGCTGCGGCGCTTTTTGGCTGCCGTGTAGTGTGCGACCATGGAGTCGAGGTTGCCCGCACCTATGAGCACGGCAAGCTTCGGTCTGCCAAAGGCGGCAAAGTCGGCAGCCGAGTGCCAGTCTGGCTGCGCAAGCACCGCAACACGGTAGCCCTCGGCCTCGAGCACACGGCCGATGACCGATGTGCCGAAGCTCGGGTGGTCGACATACGCATCGCCGGTGACGAGAAGAAAGTCGTACCACCACCAGCCACGCTCGATCATTTCGTCCCTCGAGACGGGTAAAAAGTCCATGTTTTCCATTACTCAAGCTCTCCCCAATACCAGCCGGAGGTGCCGTTGTGTTTGACAAGATAGCCCCGGCTCGTTTCCTCGACCACACTGACCCTGTCGCCGGGCTTAAGCTCCGGCTCAAAGTCGGTCGAATCGTTGCATTTGCAAAACTCCTCGTCGGAGTACAGATATTTTGTGAGTATCTCCATCTCGTAGCCCGTGCGGACATGCTTACAGAGCGAGAACTCCGCACCACGATTAAGCACCTGCACCTCGTTGTCGCCCCAGCGGATGTAGTACGAGCGCTCACTTCGCTTTTGCGGCGTTCTGACCGTTTTCACGGGGAACGGGTCGTAGGCGGCGAAAGAAAAGTCCTCGCTGCCGTCATAGGGGATGATGAGCGCATTGAGCTGCCCGTCATCCTTTAAAACGCAGCCGCCGTCGATGGAGATGACCCGGTGCTCACGGTCGACGATGGGGTTTGCGCAGACGAAGTTTTCGTGATACAGCACCACCGGCCAGTGGCCGACGACGACCCATTTGTCGAATTTATAGCCAAAGCTTCGAAAATTGTCGAACTTCATGCACTCGCCGCCCATCTGCTTTTCCATCGGCACATTGGGGCGTATCCCGCCGTGGACAAAGATGCAGTTCCCGGTCTCGATGATGTGCGGAAGCTGCCTGATAAAGTCGAACTCGGGCTTGTACCGCTCCCGCAGCATCGGGATGAGCGGGATAAAATCCGTATCCTTTGTGACGGTGATGCCCTGCTCGCTGAGCATGTCCCAGATGAGCCCGCTCCGGCGGGAGAGCATGTAGTCGACAATGCGGATAGTCCAATACTGTATCTCGCCGTCGACGGCGTCCGACCAGCTGTCGCAGTTGCCGCACACGGCGTGGACATTGCCATGCTCGCTAAGGCGCATTAAAAACCTCAGCGTTTCGAGGCTGTGCTCGCCCTTTTCCAAAAAGTCGCCGTCGATGATAAGCTCGTCGTTCTGCGAAAATTCGACTTTTTTCAGCAGTTCTTTAAGATACGGCAAATTGCCGTGGATATCGGACACGGCGATGATGCGGTGTTTTCCGGTGTCCAGCTTTTTTACCTTTGCGTTAACTCTCCACATGCTCATTTGAATTTCTTCTCCATGAGGTACAGGGGTGCGCCCGCTCCGGCTTCCTCGCTCAGCTTTTCAAAGCCGTAGCGCTCGTAAAAGCGCACTGCGGCGGTGTTTTCGCTCGACACATGCAGCCGCACCGACCGGTAGCCGAGCTTTTGGAATTTCGTTATCGCATAGCCGAGCGGCTGGATGCCGTAGCCGCAGCGGCGGTACTCTGGTTTGAGGCAGATAAGGCTTATCCAGCCGTAGAGAGCGTGTGCGCCCTTTTGTGCGTCAAGCTCCACGATTCCGATAAGCTCGCCGCAGCGGTACACGCCGACGATGGAGTTCGGCTCACGCTCAAAGTGGCGCTTTGCCGCCTTGAGGTACCAGTCGGCGGAGAAAAAGTCGAGGTTGCCGTGGGCGGCGAGCCACGACTGGCGGTAAAACTCGATGTATGTGTCGGGCTGCTCCCTCGGTGAAAGCGGCGCATAGCTGAGGTTATTATCGTCCCTGCCGCCGGTGTCCTTGCGCCACCAGGTCTGCTTGGCAAGGGTGGAAAGCTCGGGGCTAAGGTGCGAATTGTCGTTGTAATACTCGACGCTGAACTTACCGCTATCATAATGCAGCAGCGTCACGGCGGTGTTGTCGCCATGCGGAAGATCTGCAATGTCCTCGCTTTTTACGCCCATGATGCGGGCAAGCATCGAGCGTATCGCCATGCCGTGGCTCACAACGGCGACGGTCTTGCCGTCATTGGCTTCGGCGATCTCGGTGATGACGCTCATGAGGCGCTCGGTGCACTCGACGAATGTCTCCGCACCCTCGGCACGCCAGCGCTCGGGGTCGTTATTAAAATAGTCCATCTGCACGGGGTCGTAATTTCGCATGTCGCCGAAGCTCATGCCCTCGCACACGCCGAGGCAAATTTCCCGCAGCCGGGGCGTGGTGTGAAGCTCCAGGTCGTGGTAGCGGGTTATCGCCGTGGCGGTGGTGCGGGTGCGGCGCAGGTCGCTTGAGTACAGTGCATCGAGATGCACATTCTTAAACCGCTCGGCAAGTGCGTCAATCTGCCTGTATCCGAGCTCGGTAATGCAGCTGTCAAAATGTCCTTGGGCGATGCGATAGAGGTTGCCCTCGGCCTGGGCGTGACGAATTAGAAACAAAGTAGTCATTTTCTGAATTATTCCTTGCTGTTCCGACGGTCTTCGACGGGTTTCGCCTTGACCTTGTGTGTTGTAAATTGTATAATATAATAGTTTATTATAATTTAAGGACTTTTTCAAGTTTTCCTTTGTGAATTTAGGGGGTGCGGGCTTGTCGGGCGTGCTAATCTGCGGCGCTTACGGCGCAGGCAATCTGGGCGACGAGGCGATTTTGAAGGCCATCGTCGGCACGCTGCGGGGCATTGACCCCGCCGTCTCGATCTGCGTCGTGACCCGTGCACCCGAAAAAACACGGCGGCTTTACGATGTTTCCGCCGTGCACACCTTTGATTTTTGCGGTATCCGTGCCGCCATGAAAAAAGCCCGGCTTTTTATCAGCGGCGGCGGCAGCCTTATTCAGAACGCAACGAGCCGCCGGAGCCTGCGCTATTATCTCTGGACGCTGCGGCACGCAAAAAAATGCGGCTGCAAGGTTTTGATGTACGGCTGCGGCATCGGCCCGCTTGAGGGTAAAAGCGACATTAAAAAGGCCGCCGAGACGATAAACTCCTGCGTCGATGCCGTGACCCTGCGTGACCGGCTGAGTGCGGAGCTTCTGCGGGAGATAGGCGTGACAAAGCCCGAAATTACGCTTGCCGCCGACCCGGTGCTTTCGCTTGACGCCTGCCCGGATGACGAAGCGGCGCAGTTTTTGTCGAATGCCGGGGTCGACCCTGAGGGCGACTACGCTCTGTTCTGCCTGCGGCCGTGGCAGGGGCTGGACGAGCACCTTGACGCCGTTGCGGAGGCGATAAGCTTTGCGCACGATGCCTTGGGGCTCACGCCCGTTTTCATGACGCTAAACCGCAGCATCGACCTTGAAGCGGCAAAGCGGGCGGTGAGCGCCGCCGACGCACCCTGCGTCATTTTGCCGGCGGTCACGAGTGCGGAAGCTTGCATGGGCGTGATGAAAAAAATGCGCCTGGTCGTGTCGATGCGCATGCACGCCGTGCTGTTTGCGGCGGCCGTGGGCGTCCCGACCGTGGGCATAAGCTACGACCCCAAGGTCGCAGGGTTTATGGATTACGCCGACTGCGGCAAGTGCGTTGAGCTCAAAACGCTCACGGGCGATGAGCTGTGCCGCTGCATGGTGTCCGAGCTCAAGTGCAGCCGTGCCGAGCAGGCGCAGCGCATGGATAATATTAAAGCCGTCGAGGCTATGAGCGGTCGAACGGCGGAAAGATTTTTGAAAGGCGAAAGGAAAACCGAGTGATGGTCAGAGCAGCAATTTTGGTCTCGGGCAACGGCATGCTTTTGCAGTCCGTTCTCGATGCGATGTATTTTGGAGAGATCCCCGATTTCGAGCTGGTCGCCGTGATATGCACCGATGCAAACGCCTACGCCATGCGGCGGGCGAAAAATGCGAAGGTCGAGAGCATCGTCGTCGAGCCGGAGAACTTCCCCACCAAGTTCAGCTACAGCATGGCCATTTCAAACAAGCTCAAGGACATGGACATTGATCTTGTCATCGTCGCCGATTACGACATGCCGCTGGGCGTTATCTCGACCCAGTTTCGCAAGCGCATCATCGGCGTGTACCCCTCGCTTATCCCCGCCTTCGTCAACTGTGACGACAGTCCCGTGCGGGCTGCGATGGAGCGTGGCTGCAAGGTGACCGGCGCAACGGCGTTTTTCGCCGACATCGACGGCAACATCGGACCTATCATCGCTCAGCAAGCCATTGACATTAACCCCAACGACACGCTTCAGACCCTCAATCAGCGCATCATGGAGGAGGCTGCGTGGAAGCTGCTGCCCAAAGCCGTCGCCCTGTTCTGCCAAAACCGGCTGGAGATTCACGGCGAGCGTGTGATAATCAAACCTGAATAAATAACAAAAAATCTCCCGTCCGATGGACGGGAGATTTTGATTTTTCTTATGCCATTGCAGCTTTTTCTTTTTTAGCAGAGATGTACTGGTAAGCAGTCACACCGCCGACGAGGACGATACCGATAAGGTCGGTGATCGTGCCGGGGATGATGAGCGTCAGGCCGCCTGCAAGCAGTGCTATGCGCAGGATGACATTGACGGGCCTATACAGATATCCGTTGAGGCATGCGGCGACGCCGAAGATGCCGATGCATGCGGATACGCAGATCTGAACGACCTCGAACACGCTGGTGACATCGATGAACAGCATCTCGGGGCTGTAGGCAAAGACATAGGGCACGATGAAGGCTGCAATTGCGAGCTTCGTCGCATTGATGCCCGTTTTCATCGGGTTTGACTTTGCGATAGCCGAGCCTGCGTAGGCTGCCAGTGCAACGGGAGGCGTGATATCGGCGACGATGCCGAAGTAGAACACGAAGAAGTGGGCCGCGACCTGGGGTACACCGAGCTTAATAAGAATGGGTGCGCAGGTAGCTGCCATGATGCAGTAGTTTGCGGTGGTGGGAACGCCCATGCCGAGGATGATGCAGCAGACCATGGTCAGGAACAGACCGATGATGAGGGTGTTGCCGGACAGGGCGACGATGGCGCTGATGAGCTTGGAGGCAAGGCCGGTAGCGGTGATGCAGCCTGCGATGACACCTGCCATCGAGCAGGCGACGGCGACGGTGATAGTACCCTTGCCGCCGGCTTCGAGAGCCTCGACGAACTTCATCGGCGTGAGCTTTGCGTCACGGTTTATAAAGCCGACGACGATAGCTGCGAGGATGGAGTAGGTCGCTGCACGCTGCATGGTGCATGCGTTGAGGGAAACGAGAACGACGAGCAGCACGATGGGGGCGAGCAGGTAGCTCTTCTTTGCAAGCTCCTTGCCCGGTGTCATCTCGGAGCGGCTGATGCCCTTAAGACCGAGCTTCTTTGCTTCGAGGTGAACTGCTATAAAGATGCCGGCAAAGTACAGGAACGCAGGCAGGATAGCCTTGAGTGCGACCTCGCCGTAGGAGACCTTGAGGTACTCGGCCATAAGGAATGCCGCAGCGCCCATGATGGGGGGCATTATCTGGCCGCCGGTAGAGGCTGCCGCCTCGACTGCGCCCGCAAATTCGGGCTTGTAGCCGGTCTTTTTCATCATGGGGATGGTGACAGAGCCGGTGGTGACGGTGTTGCCGACGGACGAGCCGGAAACCATGCCGCACAGAGCAGACGATATAACTGCGACCTTTGCAGGACCGCCTGCCGATGCGCCTGCGACCTTGTTTGCAAGGTCAATGAAGAACTTCGAAATGCCCGTTCTTTCAAGGAATGCACCGAACACGATAAACACGACGATGAACTTTGCGCAGACCTGGATAGGTGTGCCGATAACGCCGCCGGTGCGGTAGAACAGAGTGTACAGCGCACGCTCGAGCGACAGGTGGGCGATGCCGAAGGTGTAGAACAGCAAAACGGCAACGACAACAAGGATGGGCACGCCGACACAGCGGCGGCACAGCTCCATGAGCACCAAAATGCCGATGACGGCGATGACATTGTACATGGGGGTCATCTTCGACGCACTGGAAAGCACCTTGATGAGGTCATCGGCGACGAAGCAGTAATAGAAGAAGCAGCCTGCGCCGACCACCATGATGATAACATCATACCACGGCATGAAGTTTGCTCTTACATGGTGCTTGCTTGCGGGGTAGTACAAAAAGCCCATAACGATGACGCAGCCGAGGAAGGCGGTCATTCGTCTTTCAAGCGATGCGGTGGAAAACAGGGTGGAATAAATGCAGTAGAGCGAGAACAGCGCCATAACGGCCTGCACCACTCTGTGCGGAACGCCGACCCAGATTCTCGTGTTGGACTCACGGTCGTACTTCTTCATGACCTCGTTGACTTCATCCTCGCTTACGACCTCGTAACCGTTGATGTCAAACTCGGGGGTCTTTTCGGTTTCCAACTCGGGAGCGTCCTTAATGTTCTTTTCGTTGGACATATGAGATCAACCTTTCATTCATTTCTTATTCTCAATCTCAAAGGCAAGCATCTTGTCTCTCAGATTGAGAATAAGCCTAACCATTATAACTTATAATTAGTTCAAAATAAAGTGGCAGACTACGGTACCACGAGGGTACCGTAGTCGTTTTTCGTTAGTATTCCGTTAAGCTTTTGCCTCGGGAGCTAACATCACTTTACAGTGATATCATGCTCGGCAAAGTACTTAACTGCACCGGGATGGTAAGGTACATCGGTGATGGAGGAGGCAAATGCGAGGCTGAGCTCCGAGCCCTTGCCGTGCGACTTAGCCAGCTCTTCGAGGTTATCGAAGGTTGCGGTCATGAAGTTGTAAACTGCGTCCTCGGAGACATCGTTCCTTGCGAGAACGACTGCTGCAACTGCAACGGTGTCAACATCGTCGGGAGTGCCGTAGACATCCTTCTTGATGGTGTAGGTGCTGTAGTAGGGGCACTCTGCGATGAGCTTATCGGTGTGCTCCTTGTCGAAGCCGACGAGGTAAACCTGACCGCTGGTGCTCAGGTCGGAGATAGCTGCGGTGGGTGCGCCTGCAACGATGAAGGCTGCGTCGATCTTGCCGTCCTTCAGGCCCTCGGCAGAGTCGCCGAAGTCGAGGTACTGAGCGTCGATGTCGTCGACGGTCAGGTCATATGCCTTGAGAACATCCATTGCGTTGAAGTAAACGCCCGAGCCGGAAGCGCCGATGGAGACCTTCTTGCCCTTGAGGTCGGCAACGGACTTGATGTCCTTATTCATGGTGACGATCTGGACCTGCTCCATGTAAAGAGCTGCGACAACGGAGAAATCCTTGACTGCGCCGGATTCGGCGAAGAGGTTGGTGCCGCTGTAAGCATAGCTCATAACATCGGACTGGCAGAAGGCCAGCTGAGCGTCGCCTGCTGCAAGGTCCTCGACATTGGCCTTGGAGCCGTTGCCGACGACTGCGGTGATGCGGGTATCGGTCTTGTCGGAAACCTGCTGTGCAAGAACGGTGCCGAATGCATAGTAAGTGCCGGTCTCGCCGCCGGTGACGAAGGTGAGGTTGTCACCGCTGCCGCCGCCGCACGCACACAGTGCGAAGACCATCATAACTGCGAGAACTATCGCTGTGATCTTTTTCATTTTAATATCCTCCTGTTTTTGCAATATCCATTTTGAATAAATTCATTTTCAAAAATTCATTACTTGCACAGTATACACCCTATTTAGGCGGATTTCAATAGGTAAAATGAAATTTTTATTTTTAAAACCTGCAAAAATTTTATCAAACCCTGGTCAAAACCGCATTTTTGCGCAATTTTTGCCCCGGTTTTGCAATATGTAGAACAAAAATGCAGTTTTCGTCCATATCTAGTTGCAAAAAAATTTTTCATTTTTTCCGAAAAACTTGCGATTTTTTCGTTCCCGTGCTATATTGCAGACAAAAAAGAGGTGTTTTTGCATGAAAATCGCACTTTTAGGCTGCGGCGTGGTCGGCGGCGGAGTTTTGGATATCTGCGATAAGCGCAGTGAGCTGGAGCTTCAATATGTCCTCGTGCGCAGGCCGAGACCCGAGCTCGGCGGCAAGGCCGTCACCGATATCGATACAATATTAAATGATGCGTCGGTCGACACCGTCGTCGAGGTCATGGGCGGGCTGCACCCGGCGTTCGAGTATGTGACGGCGGCGATGAAGGCGGGCAAAAATGTCGTCACCGCAAACAAGCATTTAGTCGCACACTATTACTGCGAGCTCACGCAGTTGGCTCACGAGCAAGGCGTTGCCTTCCGCTGCACCCCCGCAGTCGGCGGCGGCATTCCGTGGCTTACGAATTTAGAGCGTGTTCTGCGCCTTGACGAGGTCACCGCATTTTCCGGCATAATGAACGGCACGTCGAATTTCATCCTCGATGCCATGCACACCGACGGAAGCAGTTTTGCGGAGGTCTTGAGGCTTGCGCAGGAGCTCGGCTACGCCGAGGCAGACCCCTCGGCGGACATCGACGGGCTCGACATTCAGCGCAAGTGCATCATCACCGCAAATGTCGCCTTCGGCTGCTGCCTTTTGGAGGAGGAAGTGCCGGTGTTCGGCATACGCACTGTGTCGGCTTCGGATATCGCAGCCGCCGAGAGCATGAACAGGGTATGCAAAATGCTCGCTTTCGGCAAAAACTCCGGCGGAAAGCTGTCGGTTTATGTCGAGCCGAGCTTCGTTCCCGTGGGTGAGCTCGAGGCGGCGGTGTCCACCAATCGCAATGTCATCTCGTTCGAGACCTCGCTCACAGGCAAGGAAAGCTTCTACGGTCAGGGTGCGGGGCGCTTCCCCACGGCGTACAACGCCGTCGCCGACTGCCTCGATATCGCAAGCGGCGTGCATGGATTTTACACCGACACCATGGAGCCTGCCAAGCCCGACAATTCCGCCGAAAAGCACCCGTACTATGTGCGCTTTGCGGGCGCTGACGCATGGCTTGACAGCGTCACCGTCGCCCCCTGCGGCGACGGCGTCGTGACCGCCGACCTGTCTGTCTCGGAAATGCACGCTTGGGCGGCAAATGCTAAGCTCGCCGACCCCACGCTGTTCATCGCAGGCATCATTTGACCTGCCCGAGAATAGAATATAGTATACGAGCAGCTCTCGTAGGAGGGCTGCTCTTTTTTTGGAGGTCAGGTATGGATAAATATAATGTAGGCATCCTCGGCGCAACGGGCGCAGTCGGGCGTGAGATGCTGAAAATTCTGCGTGAGCGCAGCTTTCCCGTCGGTGAGCTGCGGCTGCTCGCAAGCAAGCGCTCAGCAGGGCAGGTCATCGACGGACACGAGGTAGTCGAAGCGTGCGCCGAAAACTTCAGGGGGCTCGACATTGTCCTCGGTGCGGTCGAGAACAACATCGCCGCCGCATTCGCCGGGGATATCAAGGCCGCCGGGGCGGTTTTTGTCGACAACTCCAGCGCATTCCGCCTGTGCCCCGATGTGCCGCTCGTCGTGCCGGAGATCAACCCCGAGGATGTCAAAAAACATTCAGGCATCATCGCAAACCCCAACTGCACGACCACCGTCACCTGCACGGCGATAAGTGCGCTCCGCCGCCTCAGCCCCGTCGAGAGCATGGTCGTGTCGAGCTATCAGGCGGTGTCCGGCGCAGGCTCGGCAGGGCCGGAGGAGCTCTTCGGCGAGATCGAAGCAGTAGCACAGGGCAAAAGCTATGTCCCCCGGGTGTTTGCGCATCAAATTGCGTACAATGTCATCCCGCAGATAGGCGAGCGGCAGTTTGTCGGCTACACCTCCGAGGAGATGAAGCTTCAAAACGAGGGGCGGCGCATCCTGCATCTGCCGGAGCTGCGGGTCAGCTGCACCTGCGTGCGTGTGCCGGTCGTGCGCAGCCACAGCGTGTCGGTGCAGCTGCGCACCCGGGAAAAGCTCACCGTTGACGATGCAAGAGCGGCGATAGCCGCCGCCCCGGGCTGCAAGCTCCTCGACGAGCTTGACGATCTTCTCTACCCCATGCCGCTTTTAGCCGCCGACCAGGACCTCGTCCTCGTCGGCAGAATAAGAGAGGATTTAACGGATGATCACGGCTTACTATTGTGGTGCTGCGGCGACCAGCTCCGCAAAGGCGCAGCGACAAACGCCGTGCAGATAGCGGAGCTGCTGATAGACTAATATTCGGACTTAACCGATCAGCGCTTTCCATATATTAACTTTTCTTTGTTTTGCCAAAGAAAAGTTACAAAAGAAACGCAACCAAAGAGCTTAGCCGCTCTTTGGAAACTTGCACGGTGGCGTGGTGCGCCTTTCTATTGAACTGCTAAGCGTTAACGAATATGTATACTTAGAGTTCAAACCGCACCGCCGTGTTAAACCCGTACAAAAGGTGCAGTGCAGAAAAAACGTAAACTTGCGGCTACTTAGCTGCAAACTAAACTTTAAAATTTGTCTTTAAACAGAAATTCTAAACCTCGACCCACACTGTGCACCGAATCGCAGTGAGCAAATGAACATAAAGCACAAAATTCCTTCTCTTTAGCTGAAAACTAAACTATAGCTTTGTCCATAAACAAAAAATCCGAAATTCGACCCAAACTGCGCACCGGGACACAGTAAGCATACGAATCTATCGGTGCACTGCAACCTTTTCGCACCTGCCTGACAGACGCAGTCCGTTAAACGGACGCACCGAAAGCAACTCGCAGAGGATTAAACCTCCGCAGCCAAATCGACCGGTGCACCGATACCCCGTACCGGGATTCCAAAGGGTGGTTAAACGCCTTTGGTTGCGTTTCTTTTGCTGCTTTTCTTTCGGCAACACAAAGAAAAGCAGATAAATGTCAACAGCGTGCGAGTATGTCGGCACACGAATCTATCGGTGCAGTACAAACGACTCGCACCTGTCTGACTGACGCAGTCCGTTAAACAGACGCACCGAAAGCAACTCGCAGAGGATTAAACCTACGCAGTCAAATCGACCGGTGCACTGATACCCCGTACCGGGTTTCCAAAGGGTGGTTAAACTTTGGGGCGGCGCAAGGCAGGATGCAAACCGGTTTTTAGCGGATCTTTTCCGCCCATGCTTCACAAAAAATTTTGGTAATACACAAAGTATTGCCGAAATTTTGTTGTTTTGCCTGAACGAAAAATCTCTCGCTCAAAACTAAACCCTACGGGCGGCTTCCCCCTGCCTTACACCGCCCTTGGTTGCGTTTCTTTTGTAACTTTTCTTTCGGCAACACAAAGAAAAGTTAATATATGGCACTAGAACAAAAGCCGGCTCATCAGGTGGCGAGCCGGCTTTATTCTAACAACGCATAATTCGACACGAATTATGCGTTATAGCTATATTAGATGCTGGTGTAGAACAGGTGTGTGGCGAGCTGGACGAGGATGGAGACAAGGGATATCGACAGCCAGCAGCAAAAGCCGAGGAGGATGGGCTTACCGCCGTTTTTTACGAGGCTCACGATGTTGGTGTTAAGACCTATCGCCGCCATTGCCATTGCGATGAAGAACTTTGCAAGCCACTTCATTGCGGGCACGAACGAGCCGCCGTAGAAGCTCACGAAGCCGCTTTCCGGAAGAAGTCCCACGCCGGTGGTGACGAGCGCCGCCAGCACAAACCACACGATGAAAAACGGGAACGCTTTCTTGAACGAGAAGGCGTTTTCGGCGCTGCCCCCTGCCCTTTTCGCCTTTGCGGTGCGCCACAGGGCGAGCACCAAGGTGATGGGGATGATGGCGAGCGTGCGGGTGAGTTTAACGGTGACGGCGGAGGACAAAATTCCGTCGACGCCGTAGATGCTCTCGGCAGTAGATGCCGCCGCCGTGACGGAGGATGTGTCATTTACCGCCGTTCCGGCAAACACCGCAAAGCCGCCGCTGCCGAAGCCGATCGCATGGCCGAGGTACGGGAAAATGAGCGCCGCCAGCACATTGAACAGGAAAATGACCGATATCGACTGCGCCACCTGCTCGTCCGAGGCATCGATGACGGGGGCTGTCGCCGCAATTGCGCTGCCGCCGCAGATAGACGAGCCGACACCGATGAGGCAGGCGACCTTGGAGTCGAGCTTCAGCGCCTTCATCATGAGGTACGCCACGATGAGCGAGGTCGAGATGGTGCAGACGATGACGGGCAGGCTCTTTGCGCCGACCTTGGCGATGGTGCTCATGTTGAGCGAGAAGCCGAGGATGATGACCGCCCACTGCAAAATTTTCTTGGAGGTGAACTTAACGCCGGTCTTGGCTTTATCTCTTCCGGCGAGCGTCGGCACGGCGAGGGTGATCATCATGCCCAGCAGGATGGAGAACACCGGTGCGCCGACTATCTCAAGCGAGAACGAGCCGAGCTTCACGCCGCAAAGCAGTGTCGACACCGCCGCAACGGCGGCGCACAGTGCAACGCCCGGCGCTTTTTTCTTTATCGATTGCATTTTATTTGCACAATCCTTTCGATCGTAAAATTTGACTTTGAGCCGCTTTCGCCTGTCAGTCTAACATTTTCGCCGCAATTTGTCACGAAAAAGTAGACTTGCTCCTTATCGTTTCGATTTTGCATCGCACGATCGAAACGCCCTCGGCTGCGCCGAGGGATTCTTGCTCGTGGCTCACTGTGGTTTCGCCACGAGCAATTGGAGGGGTGTCTCGGCGAAAAACTCTGCAAGCTCGGGTCTCGTCGTAAAAAACAAGGCACCGTTTTATTGGTGCCTTGTTCGTCACGAAAGAGAGAGAATCACTCGAAATAACTAAAAATCACTCAAGCTGACGGGAGTTGCTTCCGTCGCTTTCAAGTTGGCGGTAGTTGGCGTCCGTCACTCTAAAGCCGACGGGAGTTGGTCTCCGTCATTCTCAAGTTGGCGGGAGTCGACCCTATATCGTCTGTCGGTGTGTCCTTTCGGCGCTTTTCGCCCACTTTACCTCGGCAGGTAACAAGAACGCAAAGTCCTCAAACAACACCACTGACAGATGCTTGCAGTTTTGAGCGAGAAAAAATGTGGTCAGGTCGTCTGAAAGGGCGAAGGGAATACTTTGTGTATTTCCAAGGTCTTTCGGGCGTCATGGGCGCATTTTAGCCGGTCAAAACCGATAGCGGTGTCGATTTCCGTCAACTAAAACAATTACTTAAGAAAGAACTGCTTGTCGTAGTTGCCCTGGATGCAGCGGACGACCTGAGACAGGACCTTGCAGACGGGGGTGTCGATGCCCAGCTCCTCGCCGTACTCGGCGATCTTGCCGTTGAGAACATCGATTTCGGTCTGGCGCTGGTGGAACAGCATATCCTGGCACATGGAAGGATAGTAGTCGGCAATGTTGGTGACGATATCCTGATGATCGTGTGCGATGAACTCGTCAGCGTCCATGGGGATGCCCTTTGCGGTAGCAACGGCGCAGGTCTCACGGATGACGGAGTGGAACAGCCACTGGCCGAACGGGTCAGCCTCGACCTCGCCGACCTTCAGACGCAGAACTGCGCAGACGGTGTTGACGGTCGCATTGACACAGACCTTCTTCCAAATGAACTTGTAGATGTTGTTGTCGGTGCCGGGGTCGCCGTCACGCCAGTAAGCGTCGCAGCCGCCGTCACGGTAGCACTTGAGAAGCTCAGCGCATGCAGCGTTGGTGAGGTCGCTCTTGACAGCGCCGCCGAAGTTCATCTGAACGCCGCCTGCGGGGGTGGAAACGCAGGTGCCGGGCTCGGGAAGTGCAGTGCCGAGAACGCCGGAGCCGATGACGCAGCGCTCCTTGGGGAAAACCTTGAACAGGTTGTCGTCATTGCCGAGACCGTTGATGAGGGAGACGGCGACGGTGGTGTCGCCGACGACGGGCATGGAGTCCTGAATGGCCTGCTCGAGCTGGGTTGCCTTGGTCATGTAGATGATGATGTCGACCTTGCCCTCGGCAGCCTCTGCCTCGGCAGCGGTGGTGTAGGTGCGGAAACCGGTGAGCTGCTTTTCGATGTCATGGTACTCGCCGTTTTCTTCCTGGTGGATGATGAAGTGCATGCCTTCCTCGGCAACTTTCTTCATGTGAGCCTCATAGCGGTCGATGAGGATGATATCTGCTCCGCCATTGCGGAGGTAGGAGGCAAAAACACTGCCTGCTGCACCTGAGCCGTACATTGCAATTTTCATTGTTGTTACTCCTTTACTTGTATTGATTTTCGTAGTTTTTTTGTATGCAGCTAATAAGCTGCGTAAACGCCTTATTCACCGGCGTGGGTACGCCGTACTGTGCGCCGTAGCGGGCGATAGCGCCGTTAAGCAGGGCTATCTCGGTCTGGCGCTTGTTGATGAGCACATCCTGTGCCATGGAGGGATAATAGGTGGCAAAGCCGGTTTTGAGCCTCGGAAGCTCCTCGAGCATGTCCTGCCACAGGTCGACGCCCGTGACGGCCCTGCACACTGCGCAGCCCTCCGCCCAAACGGTCTTTATGAGCTCGACACCCTCCTCGGTGTCAAGAAACTCGCCGACCTTGAGCCGGAGCAGCGACGACAGGGTGTTGTAGCCGCTGTTTGATATCGCCTTTTTCCACACGAAGGGGCGGATATCATCCTCAAAGCGGGTCAGGCAGCCGCCCTTGCAGAAGCACTCCTCGAGCTCCTTGCCGACCTTGTCGGTAAGCGGCGACTTTTCGGCTACACCGAAGTGCATGATAACGCCGCTTTCGGGCTTGGAGACGCATTTTGCAGGCTCGGGAAGCTCCGTGCCTATCGTGCCGAAGCCGTAGAGTATGCGGTCCTTGCCGACATATTTTGCGAGCACATCGTCGTTGCCGAGGCCGTTTTGCAGCGAGACGACGACGGTGTTCTCACCGATGCAGTTTGTTAATGTGGGCATGATGCTGTCGGTCTGGGTCGCCTTGACCATGAGGATGACGACATCCTGCACGCCGATAGCCTCGGCGGTCGCAGCGGTCTTGAAGCCGGTGAGCAGTTCCTCGCCCTCGGGGGTGACGAAGGTCATGCCGACATCTGCGCACTTATCCATGTGCGCCTTGTAGCGGTCGACGAGCGTAAGCTCAGCGCCGCCTTTTTTGAGGTAGCAGGCAAAAACGCTGCCGGCTGCCCCTGAGCCGATCATTGCAATTTTCATAGCATTTTTCTCAACAGAACACCGCCAATCGGCGGTGTTCCGTATTTCATATAATTACTCTGCCTTCTTTGCGGCTTCGAGCTTCCTGATCTTGGGGATGCCCCAAACGAATGCCGGAATGACGATGACGAGCAGTGCGTAGTAGCCGTCATAGCCGTAAGCAAACTTGACGATGTCGGTCAGGCCGAGCAGCGAGATGCCGAAGCAGATGGCGATAACGATGGCTGCAACGAATACGCCGCGGACCTTTTCGCTCTTGATGGTCTTGGGGAAGAACTTGCCCTCAAAGCGCTGGATGAGGGTGTAAACGAGGGTGACGCAGGTGGAAATGAATGCGCAGAACAGCAGGACGCTGAATGCGATAAGCAGCCACTTGATGCCGATGAGGTCAAGCACGGTCTGGTTGGGGATGCCCAGTGCGTTTGCATATGCAACGAGGGGGCTGCCGGAGCCGGCTGCAAGGAATTCCTTGCCTGCGGTCTGCATGGAGGCGAGCAGGGGGTACCACTTGGTGAGCATCCAGCCGGAAGCAGCAAGTGCGAGGCCGTTCATGAGCCAACCGAGGATGTGTGCCTTCTTGACGCCCTTGAGGGACAGGTCCTGGCTTGCTGCGATCATCGGGGGGATGGATACGCACTGGAAGCCGGCGTAAACGAGGATGCCCTTCCAGATAGCCGAGCCGACATTGTTGGTGTACTCGGCAAACTGAAGATTGTGCTGAGAGGTGATCTGAGCTGCGATGGAGTCGTAATCAGCGGTCAGGCCGAAGACGACGAGCAGGGCGGTGATAACGATAATGGCTATCGACAGAACGGTCGATGCGGCACGGACGAGTTTGATGCCGAAGATGGTCAGGACGATCAGGGTCGCAATGATGATGAGGTTCATGATGACCTTTGTCGAGCCGACATAGTTCAGGCCGATGAAGTTTGCGAGAACTTCGCCTGCGCCTGCAACGGCGGATGCGATAGCCGCAAGCACGATGACGATGTAGAAGATCTCAAAGAAGACCTCCATCCACGGCTTGGGGTACAGGGCTGCGTAGGTATCCTTGTAGTTGTTAAAGCCGCTGAGCTTTGCGAACTTGACCATGATGTACATTACGATGGCCAGAATACCCATTGCAAGAATGGGGAAAATTACGGAAGTGTAACCGTAATTTGAATAGTACTGGATTACCTGGTTGCCGGATGCGAAGCCGCCGCCGACATGAGTACCAAACCAAACGGACGCAACGGTGAACGCCGCCGCCCATGTGCTTTTCAGCACGCTCTTGTCGTTCATTTTTCTTTCCTCCTGTGGATTTTTCTTTTTCTCTTCTATTTTGTATAAATTAAACCCGTTTACCGGATGTAATTTCTGATTTTGTGCGCTGTCAAAAAATAAACAAGTGACCCTGCGCATCAAAGGGATGTTATAAAACAATCCCGCTGCACAGGGCCACATGGTTAGGAGAGAAATGCTGCGCCGCTTTTGGCGGACGCATCATGATTATTCATTTTGTAGCAGACCGCCTTTGCCCGACCTGCGCCGCAATTGCCTTATAACCTTAAGCTCATTCAGTTTAAAGCATCCCCCGCAATTGCGTCAACTAAAGAGCAATTACGCAAAATTTCACCCGAAATCCCACCCACCGCAGCAGCCAATTGCATATCTTCATGTGCAAAAGGCGTAAAAATTTCTGCCCAAGGTGCACCGCCCCAGAATATACGGACAGCACAAAAAAGCCCCCCTAGGCAGGAAAAAAGAATTATGCAACATACTGGCACCGCAATTCCAGCGGTGTCAGTTTAGTTTTTGTTTGAATGCGCTGGTTGTTGTAGAAATAGATATAGGCATCTAAGCGAGAGAAAATCCCGCAGCAGTTCTACTTCCATTTTCAGCCGTTTGTTTTCATGCTTATACTCCTGCAAGGTCTTTGCTGCCTTGCGGCCTCGTTGCTTGCGGATACCCGGTATTTCTTTTCGCCGCTCCCGCTGCAATAGCTGCTTTACAACTTCTTTTCCACCTAGTCCGAGCTTTTCGGCGATCTGCCGATGTGTGTAGCCTTCTGCGTTCAGTCGCTGCACCTCCGGCAGCAATTTCTGTACTTTCTCGTATTTCCTTGGCATGTAAATTACCCCCTATGTAGTACTTCTATTTTCCTACATAGGGGGTGTTTTGTCTATTGTCCGTTTTTTACGGTTCGGTGCATGGACGGAGCTTTTTTCGGTTAAGTTTGCCTAGTAAGCTAAAGGAATTGCCATATATTAACTTTTCTTTGCTTCGCCAAAGAAAAGTTACAAAAGAAACGCGACCAAAGGCGCTTAACCGCCCTTTGGAAACCCGGTACGGGGAATCGGTGCACCGGCCGATTTCGCTGCGGAGGTTTAATCCTCTGCGAGTTGTCTTTACTGCGCCCGTTTAACGGACTGCGTCAGTTAGGTAGGTGCGAGTAGTTTGCAGTGCACCGATAGGTTGATGGACGGGCTAAACTCTAAGGTACAGCACCCGGTCGGGCTGACGCAAGAACAATTAGATGAAGCGTTCGTTCGGTATTTAAAAAGCTGTAATTGTCGAAAGTGGTTGACAATTACAGCTTTTGCTATATAATTACTTCGGGTGCTACCCTTAACGGTAGGCGGTTGCCTCCTCCAACAGAGGAGGAACATCTTCCTCCTCGAGTCAGACTCAAGGAGGTGGTAACATGGCTGTTACATATTCGGATTTGTTCCAATATACGATAGTTTTAATTACCCTCGCCGCCCTGCTTATAGCAAGCAGGAAGTGAGTATAAAAAAGATGTAATCGCCTCCGCCAAGGCGATTACATTTAATTAATTGCACTTTGGCAACCGTCTATTGGGCGGCACCTACTTCACTAAATATAATAGACTTTCTCGCTATATTTGTCAACACCTTACCAGCAAAAATCCCCGACATCCGCCGGGGATTTTTTTGTTGCTTATTCGGTTTGTTCTGCGCTTTCCATGCTCTCGGTTTGGGCGGGGGCTCTGCCCTTGACAAGGTAGCCGATGAACATGACGACGGCGAAGAAGATCAGGAAGCCGCAGCAGGTCTTTGCGCCGTAGCCGTTCCAGATCGCATAGCAGAAGAACAGGCAGCACAGCAGACCCAGTCCCGGCAGCAGGTAGCGGCGGAAGAAGCCGAGGTCCTTTGCCTTGACCATCAGGCCGATCATGATCGGGATATACATGAAATACAGGCAGATGATGCCGATCTCGTCGGGCTCCCATGCCAGCCACTCGCAGGTGTGCACAGCGCCGAACAGCTCCGGGCCGCCCATCCACATCATGACCGTCCATGCGTACCAGAAGCCGGCGGTCATCATGCCGAACACAGCCGACTTGATGGAGAAATTGTTCTGCGGGTCGACATGACCGAAAAACTCCGGCTTGGGGCCGAGGCCACGGGCGGAGATCGAGTACAGGCCACGGCAGGACGCCATGGTCAGGCCGTTCATCGTGCCGAGGCAGCTGATGGTGATGAACACATAAACTATCGTGCCGACGACATTGCCGAACAGCTTCGAGAATGCGATGCGGGGCAGAGCCTCGCCGAACGGCCATGTGCCGATGATGGTGTTGACATCGCCGACACAGCTCATTGCGAAGATATACAGTGCGTAGACAAGGATGGTGAACACCGAGCCGATGATGAGCGCCAGCGGCAGGTTGCGCCTGGCGTTTTTAAGCTCGGCATTTATCGAGGTCGCAAGTATCCAGCCCTCGTATGCGAAGGCAAAGCCGACGATGGCCTTGAAGAAGCCCTCGCCGCCGACGGGGGTGTACTCGGGGGTATTTACATAGTTGAGCACCTCGAGGGTCGTGCCGTTGACAAGGCCGGCGATCGTGCCGACGATGCCCATGAGCAGTAGGGGGACGAGCTTTATGACGGTCATGCCGACCTGAAGCTTGCCCGCAATTTTGGGGCTGAGTGCGTTGATGCCGTAGTCGATCATCATGAAGCCTGCGCCGACGCCGATTGCCACGGGGTTGACCTGTCCGGTCGTAAAATCGATGGCTGCGATGCCGAACAACTGCAGGAACATCATCGCCGAGAAGAATGCGAGCATGGCGACGATGGCGGGGGTGTAGATGACGGTGGTGAACCAGCCGACATAGTAAGCGTACTTAGGTCCGAGTGCGACCTCGGCGTAGTCAACGATGCCGTTGACCTTTTCGTACCTCGAGCCGAGCTCGGCAAAAACGAGCGAACAGATGATGCAAATAAGGCCAACTATGCCAACGACTGCAATGCCTTGCAGCAGGTTGCCGCCGGTCAGGCTGAGGACTTTACCGCCCTTTATGAACACGCCCGAGCCGATGACGATACCGACGACCATTGATATAGCGGTCGGCAATCCGTATCTTTTTTCCATTTGGGAACTCCTCTCTCTATTCCGCAATAAAATGCGCAGAATAATTTTATCACTTTTCAGCATACCTCACAAGCTTTTTTTGTTTAAACAGCTAAAATTTCAAAAAATTTTGCCTTGCAAACTTTTTTGTTGTACGCAAACATACAACTTTCGCCTCAATGCAGCCTATATGTGAAGGGCAGTAGCTGACGAGAGCCGAACGCCTGTCGGTTTTGACGGGCATCTTTTCGCTCATGCTGCGTTGAAGCCCTTGCCAATACGGGAGTATTCCCTGCACGCTTCGCCTTGCCTGAGCAAAAATCTGCTCCCTCAAAACTGCGAGGCATCTGTCAGGACTGCTTTTCGGGGCGAAAACTAGCCGTCCGCCGAGGCAAAGCAACGGAAAGCAGCGTAAGGGCACGCTGACAGACGACAGCGTCCGACTCCCGTCAACTATTTTGTTTGGAGGTGACAACAACAATGGAAGTAAACGATAGAGCCATCCAGATCAAAGCCGCATTTTCGGCGGCGATAGCATTCGGAACGGCGCTGTTCGGCTGGGTCGGCTGGGTGATAGTCATCTGGCTGTGCGCCATGGTGCTCGACTACCTCACCGGCTCGTTTGCGGCGATCTACACGGGTGAATGGACAAGCCGCAAGGCAAGTCAGGGTCTGTGGCACAAGCTCGGCAGCATTGCGGCGGTTTTGGTCGCCGCCCTGTGCGATATTGCCCTCGGCGTCATCGCAGGCAAGCTCGGCGACGGCTTTATAAGCGTCGACTACGGCTGCATCATAACGCCGGTCGTTGCGGCGTGGTACATTTTCACGGAGCTTGGCAGCGTAATTGAAAATGCGGCAAAGCTCGGCGCACCAATGCCGAATTTTTTGAAAAAGCTCGTGTCGCAGCTGCGTGATGCTGCCGACGACACCGGCGACAGGAAAGGAAAAAGACAATGATAATTGCAAGCATAGACGACCTTGAGCTCAAAATTTCGGAGCGTGAGCCGCTTTTGGCGGGCACGGTAGGGCTCAATCAAATAAAGCTCAGTTTTTCCGACGAGTGGGCGATATTCACAAAGCAGATAGATTTCACGAACGAGCACAGCGGCGAGTCCCGCCGGATAAGCGCCGATGTCGGCGTGGTCACCGTGCCCTGGGAGCTGCTCAGGGACGAGGGTGACATCACCTGCTATGTTCGGGGCATTGGCTCGGACGGCACGCTCCGCCTGCGCACGAACGAGGCAAACCTCGGCACGGTGCTCGGAGGCGACGAGGAAAATGTCCCCGGCACGGGCACGCCCACGCCCGATGTCTGCGACGACACGGCGGCGAAGATAGGCGACCTGACCCAGCTCGAGACCGGCGAAAAAACGCAGCTCGTCGGGGCGATAAACGAGCTCAAGCGGCAGTCGCACCTCGGGTATCTGCCCGTGAAGCTGACGAATTTCCAAAGCGACGGCTCGGTGTTTACCTGCACCGCCGACAAGACCTTCGCCGAGGTCGAGGCGGCAGCGGAGGGCGGCAAGGCGATGCTCGGTGTCGACACGCCCGACGGGCTTGCGATGTGCGCCCTCATCGAGTCCGGAACACAGGAGTCAGGCGGCAAGCGATGGATGGAGTTTGTCGGCCTGTACATCGAAAACAGCATCGTGCACATCGCCGCATACTCCGACGATAGCTGGGAGCTTCAGCTCGTGGGCTATGCGACGAGCGCCGAGCTGAACGCCGTGATGGATCAGATAGGCTCGCTCTCAAATCTCACCACGACCGAGAAGTCGACCGTCGTTGCGGCGATAAACGAAGTCAAGGCAGACATCCCCTCAAAGACGAGCCAGCTTGAAAATGACAGCGGATTTTTGGACAGCGAGGATGTCATCGAGGTGCAGATGGTGGACATTCCGACGAAGCTCTCGGAGCTCGACGACGATGTCGGCTACCTCACGCTCGACACCCTGCCGAAGTACGACGGGAGCGTGAGCGTATAACATGGCAAAGACTTATATATCGACCATCGGCAAGGCGCTTGCCATGAACGGCAGAGTGCTTCTCGTCGACGGCAGGGCGATTCGCCCGCCGACATTTCTTGAGGAGGAAAGCGCCTCAGCGCCGCCGGCGTCGGTGGTGCTGACCTCCGGCGGCAAGGCGGTGGCGCTGAGCGGTGCGGCGATAAAAGCGCCGGTTTTTGCGCCGGAGATAAACGAGGAATGCACGCTCTTATCCGCTTCGGTAAGAAGCAAAAACGCCAATCTCGGAAAGGTGTTCATCTTCACCATTTACAGCGAGTATTTTCCCGCATCATATGTTGCGGTCTACGAAAACGGCAAGGAGGTCAAGCCCCGTGCCATGGGCTACATCTCCCCGGCAAAGCTCAAGAACAAAAAGGTGGGCTGGCAGCTCTCGATCAACGCCAGCGTCCGCGGCGACCACGACTACACCTTCGTGTTGTTCGACCCCAACGGTCGGCGCTCGGCAAACTCAAAAACGCTCACCGTCACGGTAAGATAAGGAGGAAAAACATGAGTGTAAGCACAAAATATAAAGACCAGACCATAGCGCAGCTGACCGAAAGCGGCTCGGTCACGCTCGAAACGGCGGGCAAATACTGCGAGGATAACATCACCGTCGAATATGCGGCATCGGAGTCGGGCGGCTTCAGCGGCAGCTACAACGACCTCACCGACAAGCCCACGATACCCGAGGCCGTGACCGAGGACACCGTCTCCGGCTGGGGCTTTACGAAGAACACGGGCACATATTCAAAGCCCGCTGCCGGCATCCCAAAGTCAGACCTCGACTCCGGCGTGCAGGCATCGCTCGGCAAAGCCGACTCGGCGCTTCAGAGCCACCAGAGCCTCGCCGCCTACCGCACGGCAAGTGCGCAGGATGTTATCGACGCAACCAAGCAGGACAAGCTCATTGCCGGCGAGAACATCACCATCGATAACGGTGTGATATCCGCAAGTGGAAGCAGTACCGGTGGAGGCGGTGTTATAGAGGTGGCGCTAACACCGGGCACCGGCCATTATGTTGCAGATAAAACCTATGACGAGATTTATGCCCGGTATGCGGCAGGAACGAGCGTTGTGAAGATGAGTTTTATTGACTCGTTTGGCGGCGAGCCGGAAATTCAATACGCAGTAATAACAGCCGCCAGTAAGTACGGCTTGTGGCTTACAGAAAACGGCGAGAGAACATGGACGGCACACAGCGGCCTGTATCAATACACCGGAACTACTTGGACATATAGCGCAACGGTGGACTCAGCGCTGTCCGACTCTTCCGCAAAGCCTGTAGAGAACAGGGCTGTGACGGCTGAGTTAAAGAAAAAACTTGAGGTACTTCCAATGGCTTCATCATCTACATATGGTGTTGTTAAGCCTACGACAAAAACGAGCGAAATGACACGAGAAGTTGGTGTCGATAAGGAAGGCGCACTGTGGACTGCAAGCGGCAGCTACAACGACCTCACCGACAAGCCCACGATACCCGATGCCGTGACCGAGGACACCGTCTCCGGCTGGGGCTTTACGAAGAACACGGGCACATATTCAAAGCCCGCTGCCGGCATCCCAAAGTCAGACCTCGACTCGGCGGTGCAGGCGTCGCTCGGCAAAGCCGACGCCATCCCCGCAAGTCCCAAGTACACTGACACCGTGTACGACGACACGGCGGTCAAAAACAGGCTCAGCGCCATCGAGGGCCTGGAAACCGTGACGCTCTCGGTCGTGTCGTCGAGACTCACGAATGTGGCGTACACCGCACGGTACTCGCCGCTTCTGGGCATGGTGTTCATGCGCCTGTACGGCACGGTCAACGCCGACCTCGCCACGGGCTACGACTACGACATCATGAATATCGGCGGCAGCCTGCCCAATGCGCATGCGGCGCTCGCCGTCAAGTGCAACAAGCAGGTGCAGGCGTTTGCAAAAAGCAACGGCGTGATATCGCTGCGCCCGCTGGAGAGCGGAATAAAAAGCTACGATATCTACATCACGGGCTTCTGGTTTGTAAGCTGACGGCAGCCGAAACTGCCGAATATAATGTAAATAACGGAGAGGTGAAATTATGAAGAAGATATATCTTTCGCCGTCGGATCAGGTGCGAAACAGCTATGCCTACGGCGATACGAACGAAGCGGCGCAGTGCCGCAAAATAGCCTCCGCCTGCAAGGCGGCGCTGGAGCGCAATGGTTTTGCCGTGCGCACGAATTTTGAAGACGGCTCGAACGCCATGTACACCCGAGTCGCCGAGTCCAACACATGGGGTGCGGACCTGCACCTGTGCATCCACACCAACGCCGGCGGCGGCAAGGGCACGGAGGCGTATGTCATCGATAAAAGCGAGCGCCGACTTGCCGCAGCGCAGCCTATCTACGACGAGGTGCGGGCGATAGCGCCCTACGGCTCGTCCCGGGGCGTGAAGACCGCCCGGTTTTACGAGCTGCGCTACACCACGGGCATGTGCGTGTATCTCGAGGTCGACTTCCACGATAACGCCGAGATCGCAAAGTGGATCGTGAACAATACGACCGCCATTGGCGAGGCGATAGCCAAGGGCGTGTGCCGCTGCTTCGGCGTGAGCTTCGACGCAAGCGCCGGGCAGGCGGCAAAGCCCGCCGTGCGCACGACCGATGTAACGCTCGATGTGCTGTGGCGGGGCAGCCGGGGCACGCAGGTCAAAACGCTCCAGCGGCTGTTAAAGCAGCTGGGGTATAAGGACGACGACGGCAAGGTGCTTGCGATCGACGGCTCATTCGGCCCTGCGACCGAGCAGGCGGTGCGCAAGTTCCAGAAAAACCGCCTCGGCGGCGCCGACGGCATCTGCGGCGCCAAAACCTGGGCAAAGCTCCTAAAATAGCGCAAAACAACAAAGGCCGGACACCCGTCCAGCCTTTGTTTTGTTTCGCCCTGTAATATATAATTGCCATTTATTAACTTTTCTTTGCTCTGCCAAAGAAAAGTTACAAAAGAAACGCAGCCAAAGGCGTTTAACCACCCTTTGGAATCCCGGTACGGGGTATCGGTGCACCGGTCGTTTTGACTGCGGAGGTTTACTCCTCTGCGAGTTGCTTGCACTGCGTTCGCTTAACGGACTGCGTCAGTTACATAAAAATATCTGAGCAAAGCGCTCAACTTCACTATGAAATTACTTCACTTGCCCGTAGGGCAAACTCAACTCGCCCGTAAGGGCAAACTTAACCGAAAAAACTCCCGTTCATCGAACGGGAGTTTTTTCTCAGCAGAGCTTTTTGCAGAGCTTTTCGAAGCCTTCGCCCATGCGGCGTTTGGTTTTTTCGAGGTGGCGGTAGGGGTCTCGGCCGGCGAGCTTATCGCCGCCGAAGCCACGGACAAAACCGCTCTCGACAAAGGGCAGCAGCTTCTTGATGTCCTTGCTGTGGTGGATCTCGGACAGGTCGACCACCGAGTGGAATCCGAGCCTTGTCAGCCTCAGCTTATCCTCGTCGCTGAGGGAGTCTGCATCGGACGCCATGAGCCTGTCACCGAAGTAATCGTGCAGAGCCTTGAGCTCCTCGTCACTCGGGAGCTTGCCGCCGAAGTCGACGAGCAGCACGGGAGTTTCCTTCAGCAGCTCCACACCGTCGGTGTCGAGAATCTGCTTATCGTACTTAAACTCCGTGCCGAGCACGAGCTCCGGCATGTCCTCGGCAACGACCCCTCCGTGCACCGAAGCAAACGCCTCGTCACGCATCTCGATGAACTGCCTGAGGTCAGTTCCCGACTCGTAAAACGGCATTGCGACCAGCTTGTCTATGCCCGCTTTTTTTGCATAGATCATCAGCTGTATAGCCTTGACATGGCTGTCGCATTTCCGGTCGAGACCGGGCAGGATGTGCGCTTTCCAGTCTATTATCATAGCATGATTTCACTCCTGTTCTTGCTTTTTGTGATCATTTTATTAAGCTTGAGGCAGGGATAATAAAGCGCAATACCGAGCACGATCGAGCCGAGCGTTATGCCAAGCAGCACGAGCATGTTCTCCCAATAGACATTGGCATACATGCCGCCGATGGTCTCACGCATTGCATCCATGGCGTAGCGGAAGGGCATGAACTTATAGAGATCCTGAAAAATCTCCGGCAGCACCTCAACGGGATAGGTGCCGCCCGATCCTGCGACCTGCACGACCATGACGATGACCGAAACAGCCATACCTATATTATCCAGCGCAAATACGAGCGCATAGTTGATCATTGAAAAGCACAGACCCGTCAGCACCGCTGTCAGCACGAACTTGAACGGGTACAGGCACTGTATCTTCACATACCACAGGTCGCCGAGCGAGACGATTATCGCCTGCGCCATGCCGACGAGGAAGAACAGGGCGTAGCGCCCGAAGAAGCGCTCATACACATTGGGCTTTTCGATCGGGCAGCTGCGGCCGACCTGCGTCTTGAGCATGACTGCGCACAGCAGCGCACCGACCCACTGCGCAAGCACGGTGTAAAACGGTGCGGTGCACGAGCCGTTGGTGGTGACATCGTACTCACGCACGGTCTCGCACTGTATCGGCGAGGCGAGGTAGCTGCCTATCTTATCTCCGTTTCCGTCGACGGCCTCGACTATCTGCTTGAACTGGTCGGAGTTTTTGAACACCGTCAGGAACTCGGCGATGTCGTGAAGCTCGGTCACGGCGCTCTGGGCGGCCGATTTTGCGCCGCCGAGACCCTTTTCGAGCGAAAGCACCGTATTTATGTACGATTCGAGCGTTTTCGACATGGAGTTGAGCCCGGTCTTGGAGTTTGACAGTATCTTGCCCAGACCGTCGGATGCGGTGTGCACTGCGCCTATCGCTTTGTCGACTGCGGGGGTCAGATCGTCGCTTACCGCCTTCTGCACGGTTTTGAGCGTGCTGCGGATGGAGCTTATCTCATTAAGAACGCCGTTTTGCGCCGACTTTATCTCATTGAGATTATCGTCGTTTGCGGTCTTGAGGCTTTCAAGCTTGGTCGCCAGCTCGCCGAGCTGGTCGCACAGCTTCTGCACCTGGTTTGCAAGCGTGGTGAAGCCTGCGTTTTTAAGTGCCGTCGCCATGTCGGAGTAATTTGCCTGCATGCTCTTGACGAGGGCGATGCGGGAGGCGAGGTCTGCCGAGACAAACTCGTTGTACTTATTTAGATCGGCAAACAGCGACTTCATGCTCGTCTGCATGGAGTCAAGCTCTGCATCCGTCTGCTTTATCGCCGCCGTGACGGCGTCGGCTGTGTCGGAATACCTTGCGTTTGCGCTGTCGGCGGAGCTGTCTATCTTATTTAAATAGTCCTTCGTCGAGTCGAGGGTGTTTGCCGTTGTGCCCATGAGGGTGATGGTTGCCCGCATGAGGTTTGTCGCCGAGTCGGAAAGCTTCGTGCAGCAGTCGATGGTCGATATCGCAAAGTTGAGCTTATCGGCAAGGCTGTTCACGCCGCTAATTATATTGTCAATGCCGCTTGCGGCGCTGATGCCGTTAGCCTCGGCGACGGAGATGAGCTTGGTGGCCGAGTCTGCGATGGTCTCAAGGAACACGGAGTTTACCTGCTCCTGCACCGAGGTCTGCGCCTTGCCGGTTATCTTGGGTGCGATGGCGTTTTTCTTTTCGTTTTCGTAGTATTTGAGCTCCGGATTCTTCGGGTCGCCACGCAGGATGCTCAAAACGCCGGTAGTAAAGTCCTCGGGCACGATGAGGGCTGCATAGCAGTCGCCGCTGCGCACCTCATTGAGCGCCTCCTCGGTGTTGTCAAAGAACACCCAGCCTATCTGATCATTGCTCTTGAGGGCGGATATGACCTGATCGCCCACGCAGACATCGAGGCCCAAAATGGTCTCGCCCTTGTCCTCGGAGGCTACGGCGACCTTTATGCGGGAGGTCGATTCCTCGCCGTAGGGGTCCCAGTTGGAGAAGATGTTGAACCATGCGTACAGGCATGGCACGACGCACAGGCCGAGCACGACGACTATCGCAACGACGCTGCTGAACACACGGCTGAGGTCGTTTTTGCAGATACTGAGTACATTTTTCATTTCTCATCCGCCTTTCCGTCAGCCTGTTCGGGCGCATTTTCCGCCGCCTGCTGTGCCGCTGCGGCGGCCTGATTTGTCACCTGCGCAACGGCCTTTTCGACCGCCTGTGCGACGGCCTTTTCAACGGCCTGCGCAACGGCCTTTTCGACCACCTGCTCGACGGCTTTCTCCACCGCCGACGCAACGGGCTTTTCGACCGCCTTTTCTATCGCCTTCTCGATGGGCTTAGCCTCGGGCTTGGCAGGCTCGGGCGGATTTTCCACCTTCACGGGCGCCTTTTCGGCGGGCTTTATGCGGGGCTTTGCAACGGACTTGCCCCGGATCTCCAGCAGGCTGTCAAACTCCTTTTTCTCGGACTCGGACAATTCGTTCAGCGTATCCTGCAGCTGCCTGTCGACATACGCAACGAAGATGAGGAATGCCGCTGCGACAAACATCGTGAGTATCCAAATTATAAGGAACACGACACGGGAGCTGTCGGTCAGAAGTCTTATTATAATGAGCAGCACCGGCAGCACCGCAAGGCTGATAAAGCCGTTGCGGATGCGGCGCTTGTTGCCCATGTGCAGCTCCTCGGCGAATATGAGGAGCTTTGCGTAAAGCTTATCGGTGTTGGACTTTTTCTTCATCACAGCACCTCCGTTTCCTCAAGCTCATGCTCGACAAAGGCGTTGACCTTGATAAACGGCTTGCGCACCAAGCGCCCGACCAGAACGCCGACCACGCCGAAGATCATAAGCTCGCCTATATACGCCCAGTAATCCATGCCGTAGAAGCCGCAAAGTGCCTCACGCATGGCGTTGATGGCATACGGGAACGGGAAGAACACATAGATGTTGCCGAAAACATCGGGCAGAAGCTCGATGGGGTAAGAGCCGCTCGACCCTGCGATCTGCACGACCATGATGACGACGACTATCGCCTTGCCGACATCGCCGAACGCCAGCGTCAGCGAGTAAATGAGCGTGATGAACACCAGCGAGGTGAACGCACCTGCGCCCCAGAACGCCAGCAAATTATCGCAGCTGCAATCTAATAGATACACATCGCCGAACACGATGACCGCCGCCTGAAGCTGGCTTATGATGGCGAACAGCAGCCAGCGGCTCCAGTATTTCTGACCCTCGGTGACATAGTTAAGGGTCTTGGGCTCGGCCTCGACCTTGATGATGGCGACGAGTATAACGCAGCCGACCCAGATGGCAAGGCAGGAGTAGAACGGCGCCATTGCCGTGCCGTAGCTGCCCACGGGGTACACGGCGCTTTCCACGACCGTGACGGGGGCTGCAAGGAACTCGGCGTAGCTTTCCGTGTCGCCGCCGAGCAGCTCGATAAGTGCGTTTATCCTGTCGTCGCCCTTTAATTTATCTATCCTTGCAAGCGCCTCGTCGAGTGCGTCTGCGCCCTTGTCGGTCACGACCTTGAGGCGGTTTAAAACGGCGGCGATGTCCTTGACGGTGTCGCCCGTGGCGCTTAGTACCGGTGCGATGCCGTCGATGGTGACGGAAAGGCTGCTAAGCACCGGGCTCATGGACTTGAGCAGTGTCTGCATGGAGTCGGTCATGGCCTTGACGGCGGGCTGCAAGGAGTTAACGAGCAGGCCGTCCATGGTGCTCACGATATTCGAGCAGGACTCTATGATTGCGGCGGCGTCGGAGACCGGCGTGCCGCTCTTGAGCATTTTAAGCTGCGACTGGAGCTGCTCGGTGCGCAGGATAAGCCCGTCGAGCGTCGAGCGGACATATGTAGTCGCCGAGGTCTCGGGCAGTGCGTCCTTGAGCGCCGTCAGCTGATCATGCAGCTTGCCTGCGGCGTTCTCTGCGTCCTCAAGCATCGCATCCCACTTTTCGGCGCTCTCGATGAGCTTTTTGTTCTCGGCAAGGCGTTTTAATGCCGCCGAAAGCTCGTCGAGCTGCTTGTTTATCTCTGTGAGCTTGGCATCGAGGCCCTTTTCGAGCACATTGAGGGCGTTTGCGGCCGAGTCAATGCTCTGCTGCACCTGCGAAACGCCGGCCTGACCGTCCTGAATGAGGCTGCCGACCGTGCCGGTGGTGTCGCCCAGACCGCTTAAAAGGCTGTTGATGTTGTCGCTTTTCGCCGTGAAGCTGTCGATAGCCGCACCGGTCTGGCGCAGGCTGTCACGCAGGGTCTCCAGCTGCGAAACGAGCGAATCGACCGTGCTCTCGGGGTCTGTCTCGTCGGCGACCTGCTGCACATTCTTGAGCACCGTCTTGAACAGCTCGTCAAGATACTGCACCTGCACCGAGTGCTGCACAGTCTCCGCCGCCGTCTCGACGATCTTGTTCGCAACGGGGTTTTTCTTCGTGTTTTCTATGAAGCTCATGGCTGCGCCGCTGTTTTCAAGGGCGTAGTTTATGTCGAGCATGCGGTGGCTGAAGTCGTCGGCAAAGACGATGGCGGCGTAGTATTTGCCGCTGTGCACGGCTTGCCTTGCCTCGTCGCCGCTGTCGAGAACGACCCATTTAATGCTCTTGGACTCCGTAATTGTCTCAATGGCCTCCCGGCTGAGGTCACGGTCGTTGTAGCCTTTATCGTCCGACGCAATGGCTATGGCGACATTGCCGGTGTTCCCGTACGGGTCCCAGTTGGCGTAGATGTTAAACCACGCATACAGTGCGGGGATTATCGTGATGGCGATGATGATGACGAAAGCGAAAAAGTGCCTCGTTATCGCCCGAACATCCCCGGCGAATAGTTTGAAGATATTTTTCAAGTGATCACCCTGACAAAATATTTTATCAGCTTATTTTATCAAATAATCCGCAAAAATGCACGGACAAATCCCGTCAAATGCACAAGATATCGCAAAAAACACCGCCCGAAACATCTCGAGCGGCGCTTTGGGCGTTGAGTTTTTAATACTCACTTACGCTATTGCTATTCGGTACAGCGGTATCCCGACCGGTTTTTCAATACGCTTTTAAACTTCTGCGTGTCGTTTTTTTGTCAGCCCGACCGGTGACTGCACCTTAGAGTTTGGTCTGTACATCAACCTATCGGTGCACCGCAAGCTTCTCGCACTTATCTGACCGACGCAGGTCACTAAACGGGCGCACTGCAAACTATTTGCACCTGCCTAACCGATGAAGCTCGTTAAACGGACGCACCGCAAGCTTCTCGCACCATGTTAAACCTCCGCAGTCAAATCGGCCGGTGCACCGATACCCCGTACCGGGATTCCAAAGGGTGGTTTTTCAATACGCTTTAACGCACCAACTAATCGTTTTTGCGGTATCCCGACCGGTGAGTGCATACCGAAGTAAAGTCCGTCCATCAACCTATCAGTGCGCTGCAAAAAGGCAAGACAAAGAAAAGGAGATAAAACATCCCCATAGACACAAAAAGACCGCAGCGTTTGCTGCGGTCTTTCGTGTTGGCATTGACCTATCTTCCCGGTCCGTCTCCAGACAAGTATTGTCGGCACTGGTGAGCTTAACTTCCGTGTTCGGAATGGGAACGGGTGGACCCTCACCGTTAAAAACACCAACTATCTGAGGTATTACACCCTCAAAACTGAACAGTGGAAGGAAAGGCAAGGCTGCCTGCATAACTGTAGGTCAAGCCCTCGGGCTATT
>CAKTQR010000004.1 GCA_934597175.1 uncultured Oscillospiraceae bacterium
AATTTGAGGCGGGACCTTGTCCCCCTCACACTCCCCCTGCTGCGTATTGGATTTTGCTCGTTGCGTCTATTTTTCCTTAGGTTTTTGACAGACTGAAAAAGCCTCGTTTCCGAAGAAACGAGGCTTTATAAACGAGGCTAAAATCTTTTTAATTACTGCTGCTCGACCGTCTTGGTCTTCTTGCCGACGGTGGAGCGGAGAACGAACAGCACGACGATGGTCATCACGATGCCGATGGGCAGGCAGATCCATGCGTTCTTGACAAAGCCTGCGATGATGAAGTTCACAAAGCTCAGTGCAGCGACGGTGATCGCATACGGAAGCTGGGTCTGGACATGCTCGATGTGGTTGCAGTTTGCACCGGCGGAAGCCATGATGGTGGTGTCGGAGATGGGCGAGCAGTGGTCGCCGCAGACAGCACCTGCAAGGCAGGCCGAGATGCCGATCATGAGCAGAGGGTCGCCGACCTGGAAGATAGGCAGGACGATGGGGATGAGGATACCGAAGGTGCCCCAGCTCGTGCCGGTTGCGAAAGCGAGCAGGCAGGCAACGACGAAGATGATAGCCGGAAGCATGTTGAACAGACCTGCGGAAGCGGCCTTCATAACGCCCTCAACATAGGTGGCAGCGCCGAGAAGTCCGGTCATGTTCTTAAGCGTAACTGCGAAGGTCAGGATGAGGATAGCGGGGACCATTGCGTTGAAGCCCTTGACGACGCAGCTCATTGCGTCCTTGAAGGTGGTGATGCGGCGGCAGCAGAGGTAGATGATGGTGAAGATGACTGCTACGAGAGAGCCCCAGGGCAGACCGACGAATGCGTCGGTGTTGCCGAATGAGCCGACAAAGTCGCCTGCGACGCCGCTTTCGGGATCCCAGAAGCCGCCGACATACATAAGGCCGATGATGCACATTACGATAAGTACGATGATGGGGATGAGCATATCCCACAGAGTTGCCTTGGTGTTCTCGACCTCTTCGTCGCCGCCGAGAGAGCCGAGGTTGCCCTTGAGAGCTTCAAGCTCGCTCTTTGCCATCGGGCCGTAGTCAAAGCCCATGACGATCATGCCGATGACGAACACGAAGGTCAGCAGGGAGTAGAAGTTAAAGGGGATAGCCTGAATAAACAGCTGGATGCCGGAGATGCCTGCGTCGAGGTCCTCGGCAACGCCGGAGACTGCTGCCGCCCAGGAGGAGACCGGGGCGATCATGCAGATGGGAGCTGCGGTGGCGTCGATTAGGTAAGCAAGCTTTGCACGGGAGATGCGCTGATTATCGGTCAGCGGACGCATGACCGAGCCGACGGTCAGGCAGTTGAAGTAGTCGTCGATGAAGATGAGAACGCCGAGCACGAAGGTGGCAAACAGCGTGCCTGCACGGGTCTTGACATGCTTTGCAGCCCACTTGCCGAAGGCTGCGGCAGCGCCCGTGGAGTTAACGAGTGCGACCATGATGCCGAGGATAACGAGGAACATGAAGATACCTGCGTTGCCGGTGATGGCTTCCGTGAAGCCGTCCTTGATCATGGCGTTAAGTGCGCCGACGGGGTTAAAGTTCGAGACGAACAGTGCGCCGACGAGTATGCCGATGAACAGTGAGCTGAAGGTCTCCTTAGTGATAAGCGCAAGGACGATTGCGACTATCGGGGGGACCAGCGCCCAGAAGGTGTTTACGAATTCCATGATGGTTTTTCCCTTTCCATGAACAAAAAAATTGAGCCATGACGCTTCATGACTCAACAGGAAAAAACATATTCTTGCCGATCATGACAGCTCTCCGCAGTCTGCGACAGTACACAGGATGTTCTCCTGCGTCCCAGATACCGGCCACTCGGGAAAATGAACGGTTCTTCGGCGGTGACCCCTTTCGTTTAACGCTTCCCGGCGTTTTACTAAGCTACTGATGGCAACCGCACCTCTATCATGCTCTGTTCAATTCACCGCCATTATAACCGCAATTCACGATTTGTCAATAGCTTTATGAAATTTATTTTGCATTTCGGTAAGAAAATGACGGAAAGCTTGTCAGTTTTCATTTATGATGATACAATATTAGAATATAAAAAATAAAGGATGGTGCGGCATGAAGTATTCATTTATAGGTCTGGGCAACATGGCATCTGCCATCATCGCAGGCATGGCTGCCTCGGGTAAGTTTAAAAACGATAACATTTACGGATATAATCGATCACAGGGCAAAACGAACACTCTGCGTGACCGCCACGGGCTCATCCCCTGCGCCTCGGCTCTTGAGGCCGTTGAAAAGGCGGAGGTCGTTGTGCTATGCGTAAAGCCGCAGGTCATGCCGAAGCTGCTTGAGGAGATAGGCGGAGCGATAACCAAGGATAAGCTCGTTATCACCATCGCCGCCGGCAAAAGCTGCGAGTGGTACGGGGAGAAGCTTAGTGACGGCGTTCCCGTCGTGCGTGTGATGCCGAACATTAATGCCAAGGTCAAGGCGTCCGTCACAGCGATCTGCGGCGGCAAAAACACCAAGGACAGGCACATAAAAATCGCCGACGGCATTTTCTCGACCGTCGGCAAGGTGTATCATATAGACGAGGCGCAGTTTCCCGCCTTCGGCGCACTCGGCGGCGCTTCGGGCGCATTTGTGCTTTTGTACATAGACGCTCTGGCTGAAGCCGGAGTGCGAGCCGGCTTTGCCCGCCCCATGGCAGAGGAGATCGCCACGGCGACCGTCGTCGGCAGCGGACTTTTGGCGATGGACTCTGACGAGCACCCCGTTGCGCTCATGAACAAGGTCTGCTCCCCGGGCGGCACGACCATCGAGGGCGTGTGCAAGCTCAAGGAGCTCGGCTTCGAGACCGCCGTTCAGCAGGGGCTGAAAGCCATTATCGAGAAAGACATTCAGCTCTCACAAAACTGACAAACCCCATTTAAGCAGCAGCTTTCGCACATCGGCTTGCGTGCGGTGCACACCGCTCTGCCGTGCAGGACGATGCGGTGGCAGAAGTCGGAGCTCTTCTCCGGCGGAAGCTGCCGGCGCAGTTCAAACTCGATCTTGACGGGGTCCTTGAGATCGTCGACGAGCCCCAGCCTGTTTGAAATGCGGATGCAGTGCGTGTCCACGACCGTCGAGCCCGGGATGCGGTACACATCGCCGAGGATGAGGTTTGCCGTCTTGCGGCCGACCCCGGGAAGCTTCAAAAGCTCCTCCATGCTGTCGGGCACCTTGCCGCCGTAATTTTCAACAAGCATTTTTGCACAGGCAACGATGTCCCGGGCCTTGGCACGGTAAAAGCCGCAGGAGCGGACATATTCCTCGACATCCTCGACCCTCGCCTCGGCGAAGCTTTCAAGCGTCGGGAAGCGCTCAAACAGTGCAGGCGTTATCATGTTGACCCTTGCGTCCGTGCACTGAGCCGCAAGGCGCACGGAGATAAGAAGCTCATACGGTTTTTCGTAGTCGAGCGTGCAGTCGGCGAGGGGATATTCCGCCTCCAAAAGCCGAACTATCTCAAGTACCTGTTCTTTGCTGCGCATAAAATCACTCCGTTTCGGCAAAAACATATCACATTTTCACCCAAAACACAACAGCGAGGTATTGCAATGTATAAGCCTCTGGCAGATGAGATAAGACCCTCAAGCCTTGACGAGGTCGTCGGGCAGGGGCATATTTTAGGCAGAAACGGCATGCTGCGCCGCATAGTCGAAAGCGGGCAGATACCGAATATGATATTCTACGGCCCGTCCGGCACGGGCAAGACCACCGTCGCAAGGATAATCGCCGAGAAAACCAACCGCACACTGCGAAAATTAAACGCCACCACGGCGGGCATTGCGGATATAAAGGCGATAATATCAGAGCTCGACACGCTCCTAACGCCCGGCGGCGTGCTGCTGTATCTCGACGAGATACAGTACTTTAACAAAAAGCAGCAGCAGTCGCTTTTGGAGTTTATCGAGGACGGCAGGATAACGCTCATCGCATCCACGACGGAAAACCCCTATTTCTGCGTGTTCAACGCAATTTTGAGCCGCTCGACCGTGTTTGAGTTCAAGCATGTCTCCGCCTATGAGGTCGAGCCCGCCGTGCAGCGTGCGATAAATATTTTGGCCGAGCGCAACGCCGTCACGCCCGAAATTGAGCCCGGCGTCCTGCGCAGGATAAGCTCCGCCTGCGGCGGCGATGTGCGCAAGGCGATAAACTCCGTGGAGCTGCTGTTCTCGGCGGCAAAGCGTGATGACGGCAAGGTGCTTTTGACCCTAAGTGACGCCGACACCATCTCCCAGCGCAGCGCCATGCGCTATGACCGTGAGGGCGACGAGCACTACGACATTCTCTCGGCGCTGATGAAATCACTGCGAGGCTCTGACCCCGATGCGGCGCTGCATTATCTGGCGAGGCTTTTGGAGGTCGGCGACCTTGTGGGCGCATGCCGCAGGATACTGTGCTCTGCCAGCGAGGATATCGGCCTTGCCTACCCGCAGGCCGTACCCATCGTCAAAGCCTGCGTGGACTCTGCCCTGCAGCTCGGGCTTCCCGAGGCGAGGCTTCCGCTTGCCGAGGCGTGCATTTTCCTTGCGACCGCCCCGAAGTCAAACTCCGGCGTCATGGCGATAGACGCCGCCATCGCCGATGTCAAGGCGGGCAAGACCGGCCCTGTGCCCCGTGAGCTTCAGAATGTCCATGCCGACGGCACGGGCTTTGAGCGGGAGCAGGGGTACAAGTACCCGCACAGCTATGACCGCCACTGGGTAAAGCAGCAGTACCTGCCGGATGAGCTCAAAAACGCCCGCTACTACGACTACGGCGATAACAAGATCGAGCAGGCGGCAAAGAAATATTGGGACGAGATAAGGCGCTGACGGAGGTTTAGATGGATATTCAGGTCGGTGACATTGTCACCATGAAAAAGCAGCACCCCTGCGGCGAGAAGCGCTGGCAGGTGCTCAGGATAGGCGCAGATTTCAAGCTGCGCTGTCTCGGCTGCGGCCATGAGGTCATGGGCGCAAGAAGCAAATTTGAAAAAAATATTCGCAGTGTTGAACGAAACGGAAAAGAATGATAAAATGAATAATGTTGAAAGAATAAGACAAAGCCTCATCGCAGCCGGGCTCGATGCGGTGCTTATAACCAACGAGAAAAATCAGCGCTACGCCACGGGCTTTGCGTTTACAGACGGCGCTGTGCTCATAACGAGGAAAAGTGCGTTCTTGTTCACCGACTCCCGCTATATCGAGGCGGCGGAAAAGACTGTTGCGGATAACATCACGCTCCGCCTTTTCGGGGCGGGCAAGCGCCTTTCGCAGCTTATAAAAGCGGAGCTTGACAACGAAAATGTCGAGCGGCTCGGCGGCGAGGAGGGCACGCTCTCGCACGGGCAGTATCTTGCTTATGAGAACCTCTTGGACCGGAAATTGACCCCATGCCAGCATATCTTCAACTCCATGCGGGCGTCGAAAACCGCCGAGGAGCAGGAGTATATGCGCCGTGCTCAGGCGATCGCCGAGCTTGCGCTGAGCGATGTTCTGCAAATTATAAAGCCCGGGGTCAGCGAGCGGGATATCGCCGCCGAGATAACCTACAGGCTTTTAAAGCACGGCGGCGAGGGCAACTCCTTTGACCCCATCGCCGTAACGGGCAAAAATTCGAGCATGCCGCACGGTGTGCCCGGCGATACCCTCGTCCAAAGCGGCGACTTTGTCACCATGGACTTCGGCTGCTTAAAATACGGCTACTGCTCGGACATGACCCGCACCGTCGCCGTGGGGCATGCAACAGATGAGATGAAAAATGTGTACGACACGGTGCTGCGTGCCCAGCTTGCCGGTATCAAGGCAGCGAGAGCGGGAGTTACCGGCCGCAGCATAGATAAGGCTGCAAGGGATGTAATTTCCGATGCCGGCTACGGCGAATTTTTCGGTCACAGCTTCGGGCATAGTCTGGGGCTCGACATTCACGAAGCGCCGCCCGCAGCGCCCTCGACGGAGACTGTTATGCCCGTCGGGGCGGTCATCTCGGCAGAGCCGGGGATATACCTGCCCGGCAGGTTCGGCGTTCGCATCGAGGATGTGCTCATCCTGCGTGACGGCGGCTGCGAAAACATAACACATGCGGATAAAAACCTGATAATACTTTGAGGAGGACGGCAAATGGCAAAGAACAACCCCAAAAAGAAAGAGAACGACAAGGATATACGCAGTAAGCTCATGGTGCCGCTTGCGGTGATGGGCTTTCTGTTCATCTTCGGCACGGCGATAGTGCAGGCGCTCGTGCCGAGCTTCCCCGCATCGGTGCGAAACATCCTGTATCTGTTCGGCGTGATAGCGTTTGTGGTGTATATGATACAGATCGCCTTTGAAAAACGCACCGGCAAGAGCGAAAAAGGCGGCAAGCCCGCGCAAAATCGGCTTTCGGGCAGAAAATAATCTTGCATATTTATGCTATTTAATGTAGAATACATAAGTTAAGACATTTAAACAGAAAACTTACATTGGAGGATTATCTATATGATCACAGCAGGCGATTTCAGAAACGGCGTTACCTTTGAGATGGACGGCCAGGTCATGCAGGTCATTGAGTTCCAGCATGTCAAGCCCGGCAAGGGCGCAGCCTTTGTTCGCACCAAGATGAAGAATGTCATCACCGGCGCCGTCACCGAGACTTCCTTTAACCCCACCGCAAAGTTTGAGAATGCCACCGTCGACCGTCAGACCATGGAGTACAGCTACAATGACGGCAATCTATACTACTTCATGAATCCCGAGACCTACGAGCTCGAGCCCGTTGACGAGTCCGTTCTGGGCGAGAACTTCAAGTTCGTCAAGGAAAACATGGAGTGCACCATTTACTCCTACAAGGGCAAGGTGTTCAATGTCGAGCCTCCCTTCTTCGTTGACCTCGTCGTCACCGAGACCGACCCCGGCTTTGCAGGCAACACCGCCACAAACGCAACCAAGCCCGCCACCGTCGAGACCGGCGCAGAGATCAAGGTTCCTCTCTTCATCGAAGAGGGCGAGAAGATCCAGATCGACACCCGCACCGGCGAGTACCTCGGCAGAGCAAAGTAAGTTGTTTTATAATTGATAATAAGCAAATAAGCAAATAGCAAATAAGCTGACGGGAGCTGAACTCTATCGTCTGTCGGTGCGCTCACTTGGCGATTTTGGACTTTTAAGGAAAGCTGAAAATTTCTTGAAATCTCACCGACAGATGCCTTGCAGTTTTGAGGGAGCAGATTTTCGTTCAGGCAAAGATAAAGCCCGACGGGCATAATGGACATATATGGACTAGGGGTTTAGCGAAGCATGAGCGGAAAGCTGCCCGTCAAAACCGATAGGTGTTCGGCTTCCGTCGGCTAAAAAGTAAGGAGGTTTGACTTATGACCGCATCTGAAAAAGTAGCATATCTGAAGGGTCTCGCCGAGGGTCTCGGCGTTGACGGCGCAACTTCCGAGGGCAAGCTCATGCTTGCCATGATCGATGTTCTCGACTCGCTCGCAGACGATGTTGAGGACCTCGAGGCGACCGCCGCCGACCTTGCCGACAGCATCGACGATATCGGCGAGGACATGGCGTATCTTGAGGATCTGTGCCTTGACGACATGGACGAGGAAGAGGATGACGAGGACGATTATGACGATCTCGACGACTGCGACGGAGAGTGCTCCGGCTGCTGCGGCTGCGGTGATGAGATCGAGTATGAGGTCACCTGCCCGCAGTGCGGCAAGACCTTGACCGTCTATGAGGACGACCTCGACTTCGGCAGCATCCGCTGCCCCGAATGTGACGCAGAGCTCGAATTCGACCTCGACCACGATGAGGACGAGGACGACGAATAAAGCGATACAGCAAAAAAGGCTTCCCGCTTGGGAAGCCTTTTTTGCGTCTTATGAAGCTTTATCTGCGGTGGTGTCTTGCGTTGTGTCGTCCGGAAGCTCGGGCGGGAGGTTTTGGATCTCCTCGGAGAGGGCTTTTACTGCGTCCACATCTACGATCAAGCCGGCGTAGCCGCTGCGCATATCGGCGAAGAGATTTAGATCACATAGCCTTTCGTATAGATATTGCGCGCGCTCATCTGAAATGTTAGGATCGACATGGTTTGCCAGATGCATAAGCAGCTCTTCGACTGCGTGCCATTTTTCATCCTCGATACGAGAAGTGCCCTGGCAATAGGCATATTGAATAAATAAAATGTATTCATTTTCTCGGGTCTCTCTGTCGCCCTTGAGATATATATCCCTTGTGTAGATAAAGGCGTTTTCTATCTGCATGAGGGAATACAGATCCCAAATATCTTTCTTGTAATTACGGATCTTGATAAGGCTGAAAATAAGCGCCAGCGCCAGCACGGCGGAGACAACGCACAGCAGGGTCTGCTTTGATTTACTCGTCATTTTTCCGTTTCTCCTTTCAGATAAATGTGCTCGGCAATGTCGAAAATGCTGTCCTTGTCGAGCGTGCCGGTTATCGAAAAATAAATGTCGTTTTCCTCGTCGAAGATGAGAAGAACACTTATGTCCTTTGCTTTGCGAAGCCGGTAAAAATCGGCGGGCATGCCGTTTACCTTTGTCTGCTCGATGCTGTCCTCGTCGCCCGAGGTGACGGTCTGTACCGTGCCGATGTTCATGTAGCTGTACTCAAAAACGAAGGACTTGCCCGTCTCGGCGTTTGAGTACATTGCACGGCAGAATGAATCGCTGCGGTAGACCGAAGTCTCCTCGAAGCCCTCCGGCAGCCGCCCTAACTCGTATGCGGGTAGGGGAGCGTCGGACACCTCCGAGTAAAAGCGGTAGACCGTTCCGGCGTCGTAAAGCTCCCTCGTCCACTTGAGCACGGCCGCCCTCGCTGTGGGGCTGGCCGCCATCACTGCGCCGAGGGATAGCGTTGCCGTAAGGACGATAACGGCGGCGTAGCGTATCACCGTGTACCATATCTGCCGCTTCTGCCGGTGCAAAAGCTTATCCATTTTTGCTGTGAAATCGTCCGAGAACTCATGCTCGCACTCGGCTCGGGAGGGGAGACTGCTTAGCATCGACCCGGCGACGAGCTGCGCTGCCGTTTTGAGGTCGTTATCATCGAAAATTGCGTCATTCGGCATGGGTCATGTCTCCCTCCTCCATTCGTTTTTTGAGTGCACTTTTGGCACGGGTGAGCTGCTTTTTCATCGCCGCATACGACACGCCGAAGAAATCGGCAAGCTCCGTGGTCGTGTAGCCGTTATAATACCGCAGCAGCAGTATCTCACGGGCGTGAGCGGGCAGGCTCGCCATCGCATCGGCAAGGCCGTTGTCGCCGGGCAGGGGGATGTTAACGCCACAGACGGCCTCGTTCATGCCGACCTCAGCCTGACGGTTTCGCTTACGCAGGAGGTCTATCGCCTTGCGCTCGACTATTATAACGACGAAGGCACGGGTTTGGGGACATTCTATCGTTTTTATCTTCGAGAAATTTTCGGCGAGCGATATAAACGCCTGATGCACGGCGTCCTCGGCATCCTGTGAGTTGTGCAGAATGTTGTTTGCGGTGTAAAACATGAGCCCTCTGTAGGTCTCGTACAGCGCCGCAAACTGCCGTTTATTCTCCTCGCCCTCGATCATTTGCAAGTAAACTATCACCAAATCAGCCCCCTTCCTTGACTATAATAACGCCGCAGATGCAATTTTGGAGACATTGCCCCGCACAAAATTTTATAAATTCTGAAAAATATTATAGCATTTGACAAAGATAATGTAAATGTTTGCCCCTTGACATAAGCGGCACAATGGGGCATAGTTAAGTTATCTATTTAAACGGAGCGCTTATGAAAACGAAGATGACAAACAGGATGTCGGCGTTTTTGCTTGCGGCGACGATGCTCATGCTGAGCGCCTGCTCGGTGACAGCACCCGAGCCGCAGCCGACCGCAACGCCCGAGCCGAGGGCGACCGACGCATGGGTGCAGGCAGCCGAGGCACGGTACAACATGCGCTACGACGGCTTTGCCGGGTACTGGGACAGCATGTGCGACGGCCTTTACGGCGACAGCGTCAAGACCATTTTGTCGATAGTCCGCTTTGACGACAAGGACAGGGAGATCGCCGAAAAGCGTGCAGAGTACGCCGAAAAGTACGGCGACGACTGGCACTACACGGTCGTTGACCGCAGCGAAACGCAGCTTGACGAAAAGGCTTGCAGCGATTTTGCAGCCGAGCTTGAGGATATCTCGACGAAGGCGAATGTGCTCGTTTCCGCCGCCAAAAAGTGGGACGAGCAGGCGTGGCAGGACTTCGCAAGCGCCCACGACTGCACGGTCGACGACGCAAAAAAGATAGTTGCCGCCTGTAAAACGATAAGCGAAAAAACGCACGAGGCGAAGGTCACAAAGGCGCTCGACCTCACGCTGACGCTCGGATTTTCCGGCAGCAAGACCAAAACGGCACAGACGACCGAGCAAAACACCGTCTACGAAGTAAACGGCGTGTATGTCTCCGAAATGCTCCTCGACTGCACCTACTCGCTGTTAAATCTCGTAAGTTGACTTAGAGCCGAATCCTATCGTCTGTCAGTGTGCCCTTTCGGTGCTTTTCGCCTTTTTTGTCTTGCCGGGTTACGACCCGCCTTCACCAAAGAAAGCCGAAAATCCCTCGAAAAACACTACTGACAGATGCCTTGCAGTTTTGCTGGGATGGGCGCTGACGCAGCATGAGCGGAAAGCTGACCGTCAAAACCGATAGTGTTCGACTCCCGCCAACTTATGCTGAAAAAACTCCGTCCAAGCGGACGGAGCTTTTTTCGTTATTTAACCGTTCCCCCGGCGGCGGTGATGGCGGCGAGGGCGAGGGTGAGCGTGGGGTCAATGTTCGGGTAGTCTAAATCGTACATTTCAAAGGCGGGCGGAAGCTCGGTGCAGCCGAGGATGAGGGTCTGAGCGCCACGCTCCATGAGCGTGTCCAGCGCCGTGCGCACGGCTTGCGTATCGTAGCTTTCGCAGCCGGCTTTCACCCCGGCGTATATCATGTCCATGAGCGCTGCCTGACCCTCGGGGTCGGGGAGAAGAAGCTCCATGCCGCTGCCTTCAAAGTGCCGCTGATAAATGCCGCTTTGCACAGCACCGTCGGTCGCCAGAAGCCCCGCCCGGGCAATGCCCCGGCGCTTGAGCTCCCGCACGGTTAGGTCTATCATGTTGAGTACCGGCACTTGCACCGCCGCCTGCACCTCGTCATAAAAGCAATGCGCCGTGTGGCAGGGCATGACGAGCACCTGCGCTCCGGCCCGCTCCAACAGCCGTGCGCTGCTTTGAAGCTCACGGGCCGGGCTTTCGCCGCCGTCGAGCAGCGCTGCGGTGCGGTCGGGGATGTTGGTGTTCGAGTCAATGATCGTGCGCACATGCGCCTGGTCGCAGTCGGCTTTTGTGTGCTCAACTATCTTGCGGTACAGGTCAACGGTCGCCAGCGGACCCATGCCGCCGATGATGCCGATTATCTTTCTATCCATAGTTTATCCTTTTAAACGCAAAGCTCCCGCAGTTTGCGGGAGCTTTAGACTTATGCTGCTTCGGGCGTTTCGGTCAGGCACACGCCGACGGCGGTGAACACCGCTGCGGCAAATGCAAGCGAGTGTACCGAGCCGAACACGATAAATGCGATGAGGCTCACAGCGCCGAGCGCCGCTGCGGCGACGGCAAGCTTCGTCGCAAGCGCAAGCTCACTCTTTTTGAGCTTTATAAGCGCCACGACGGCGGCGACGATGGCAAGTGCGTATGCAATGTATGCGACGGTGTACGACACGGTGTAGCGCATGTACTCGCCGTGCAGCCTGCTCGCGTGCTCCTGCGCAGCGGCAAGGATGGTGGCGTTGTCGTCCTCGGCAGTGCCGTAGCCTGCGTCGATGAGCTTTTCACGGCTGCGCTGCGCCTTTTCGGCGACGGTCTCGTACTCCTTGAGCTTGTCGGCACGGGCGTCGAGCTCATCCTTGGTCTTGTCAAGCTCTGCTCGCTTATCGGTGAGCGCCTTCTGCTCGGCATCGAGCTTTCCCTGCCCGCCGCTTATCTCGCCTTTAAGCTGATCGACCTGCTTCTGCCCGGCGTCGAGCTGGGACTTGGCGCTGTCAAGCTCCGACTGCCCCTGCTGAAGCTGCGACTTTGCATTGTCAAGCTGAGCCTTGGCCTTTTCGGCCTTATCGAGCTGCGCCTTTGCGGTGTCGAGCTCCTTTTTTGCGCTGTCAAGCTGCGACTTCATCTCCGCAAGAGAGTCGTCGGTGATTATCTGACCTGTCGAAGCGCTCACCATCGTAAGCGCCATGATGTGCGGAACACCCTTGTCCTCAAGGTCGGAAATGGCCTTGGTCAGCTTGTTATACGCCGCAGCACCTTGGTCATACTGGCTTTTTGCGCTGTTATATGCGCTTTTTGCCTTGTCGAGCTCCTTGAGCTGCGCTTCGCCCTCGTTGACGGTCTTCCAGCCCTCGTCGAGCTGAGCCTTGCCGCTTTCGTAGGCGGTCTTGCCGGAGGAAACGGCGTCCTTCGTGACATTATACTGCGCAAGCTTCTGGTTATAGCTCATGACATCCTCGTCGAACTTGACCTCCTGCGCATCGCAGTCGGCGACAGCCTTGTCGTAGGCTGCCTTGTCCTCGTCGTAGGATTCCTTTTCGCTTTCGTACTCGGCCTTGCCGTCGGTAAGCTTCTTATCGTTTTCCGACAGCGTATCGACAACGGCCTTGAAATCGTTATACTCGCCCTGCACCTGCTTGAGCTCCAGCTTGTCGGCGGAAATGTTGAGGATGCCGACCGTGAAAGCGGCCACCAGCAAAAGGACGGCGATAACGACGGAAATTGATCTGAATTGTTCTTTTCTGAGCATTGGATCACCTCGTTAATGCACAGATTATATTACAAATCAAGCCCCAACTCAATAACATTTTGTAAAGAAATAAATATGCAAGTAGCTGTGGAATTTTTGTCATAGGTATGGTACAATATAATAGCAAAAATGTTATTAAGGAAGTTTTTAATATGGATGCAGAAAAATTAAGAGGCTATGCCGAGCTTATCGTGCGCACCGGTGCTGCCGTGCATCCCGGGCAGGATGTCGTGATATCCGCCGAGCTCGACCAGCCGGGCTTCGTTGAGCTCATCGTCGAGGAGTGCTATAAGGCCGGCGCTGCCGGGGTGCGTGTCGAGTGGTCGCATCAGGCGCTCAAGCTTCTGGATGTGAAGTATCAGAGTGTTGAAAAGCTCGGCAGCATCGCCGAGTGGGAAAGGCAGAAAATGCTCCACCGTGCCGAGACGCTGCCTGCGATGATATATCTTGAATCGGCCGATCCCAACGGGCTTGACGGCATGGATCAGGAAAAGTGGGGCAAGTCCGTGCAGATGCGCTGGAAGGTCATTAAGCCCATCCGTGACTCGATGGACAACAAGTACCAGTGGTGCATCGCCGCCGTGCCCGGCAAGGCTTGGGCGAAGAAGGTGTTCCCGGGTGTGCCCGAGGATGAGGCGGTCGAAAAGCTGTGGCAGGCGATACTGTACACCTCCCGTGCCGGCGGCGACGGCATCGCCGCATGGCGTGAGCATAACGCCGACCTCAAGCGCCGCTGCGATTATCTGAACAGCCTCGGTCTGCGCTCGCTGCACTATTCCTCCTCAAACGGCACGGACTTTACCGTGGAGCTCATCCCCGAGGCGCAGTTTTTGGCAGGCTCGGAGAAAACGCTGGGCGCAGGCGTCGAATTTAATCCCAACATCCCCAGCGAGGAGGTCTTTACAAGCCCCATGAAGGGCAGGGCCGAGGGCATTGTTTATTCCACCCGCCCGCTGTCGTACCGGGGCGTTATGATAGAAAACTTCTCCATCCGCTTTGAAAACGGCAGGGTCGTCGAGGTGCACGCCGAGAAAAACGAGGATGCGCTCAAGACCATGGTCGCCATGGACGAGGGCTCGTCCATGCTCGGCGAGTGCGCACTTGTGCCCTACGACAGCCCGATAAGAAACAGCGAGATCATGTTCTACAACACCCTGTTTGACGAAAATGCCGCCTGCCACCTTGCACTCGGCGAGGGCTTTACCGGCTGCATTAAAAATTTCGAAAAATACACCGTCGACGAGTGCCGCAGCATGGGCATAAACTCTTCGATGATCCACGAGGACTTCATGATAGGCTCGCAGGATCTTGACATCGTCGGCACTTGCGCAAACGGCGAAAAGGTCGCTATCTTCAAAGAGGGGAACTGGGCTTTTTAAGATGGAAAGAGATAAACTGAGATACAGCGTAAGCAGAAAGAATATATTTGTAAAGCTGTCGGCGCTGCTGATGGGACTGTCGGCGCTGCTGCGGCTGTTCGGCTACTGGGGCTTTTGGGCGAATAAGGATGCGGCGTTTATCTATACGCAGATAGCGCTGCCGGTGCTGTGCAATGTGCTGTTTATCGTCATCATTTTGTACATGGGCAAGCGTCTGTTTTCGCTCACGGCGATACCGGTCATCCTGGGCGTGGTGTTCTTTATAATAAAGGCACTGAGCTTTGACAGCATACTACATACGATACTTTGCATACTTTTATATCTGCTCGTTGCTATGCTCTACACCGGCACGGTGTTCGGCGTTGTCCGCACGAAGTGGCTTTTAGTTCCGCTGTTCGGCCTGCCGTTTGTGTACCACATCCTCGTCGAGGACAGGAACACATTCCTGGCAAACGAAAACGCCATGAGCCTTGCCGAGTGGCTGCCGGAGATATCGGTGCTGTGCATAATGCTTGCGCTGCTGCTTATCACCTTTGCGATGAAAAAGCGTGATTTTTCAAAGCCCGAGCCGGACGAGCAGGAGATAATCGACATTCTGGTGCAGAACGAAGACCCCGTGCCGGACAAAGAGCCTGCGCCGGAGGAAAAAAAGGAAACGGAGGATGAGCATGAGCAAGCTGACGGACAAGATAAATGAGCTGGCGTCCACCGAGGAAAAAACCGTGGTCGTTAACCGTGACGATATCGAAAACGAGCTTCGCCGTGTCGCCGAGGAAAAGACCGTCGTCGACGAAACGCCCGTTTTCAACACGAAGCTCGACCCCGAGATCGAGGCGATACTGCGTGAGACCGAGGGCTATATCATAGACCCCGAGGATGCCGCCGATGCACAGGCGGATGTAAATGCCGACACCGATACGGAGCCTGCGCCCCGCCGCACCCCGTCGGAAACGGCAAAGCGGGTCATCGAGGAGACGCAGGACGAGCGCAAGACCCGCAGCAAGAAGAAGATCATCATCATCTGCGCCGCCGCCGCTGCAGCGCTTGCACTGCTTTTGGTGGGCGTTTTGATACTCAAAAACTCGTCGAGCGAGCGTGAGTACGAGCAGCTTTACAATCAGGCGCAGTCGCTGTACTACGACGGAAAATATGATGAAGCGCTCGAAAAGCTGCGCAGCGCCATGGCGATAAACAAGACCGACGACTGCCTGCTTCTGATGAGCCAGTGCTACGAGGCAAAGCTCGACTATGTAAACGCCATCGCCATTTTGGAAAGCTCGACCTCGGATAACGATACGATAAAAAAGCGCATCGAAATGCTGAAGGAGGCCAAGAAAAAGTACGAAAGCGGCAAGGTCGTGCTCATAGGCGACGAGCAGTACGATATAAGCAGCACCACCGTGCTCGACCTGTCCGGCAAGGGCATGCGCAGCGGCAGACTGACCGATATCGGCAAGCTCACCGAGCTTACGAGCCTGAAGCTAGCCGATAACGAGATAGACGATCTGAGCTTCCTTACCCCGCTGACGAAGCTCGTGTCGCTCGACTTAAGCAACAATCAGATAACGGATATAACCCCGCTGTCGCAGCTCAAGACCCTGCGCACCCTGCACCTTGACAACAACGATATCAAGGACTTTACCCCGCTTTACGAGCTGAGTGACCTTAACATGCTCACCATAAACGGCATCGAGGTCAGCCAGAGCCAGATAAAGGAGCTCAAGACCCGCCTGCCGAGCTGCCTTATCTATAATGACGACGCCAGCACCGACATCGTTGAGGTGCACCTCGGCGGCAAGACCTTCAAGAGCGATGTTACGAAGCTTGACCTGAGCGACTGCTCGATAACCGACCTGAGCGCACTTGCCGTGTGCACGAGCCTTGAGGAGCTGGACCTGAGCGGCAACTACATCCGTGACATCAGCACCCTGCTCGATCTGCCGAAGCTGAGAGTGCTTGACCTCAGCGGCAACATGATAAGCGACATTCGTCCGCTCATGAGCATCACGACGCTTGAGCATCTTAATCTTGCCAACAACAAGATAAGCTCCGTCACCGCCCTGTCGGGACTTAAAGGGCTCAAGGAGCTAGTCCTGAGCGGTAATGAGCTTGACGGCACGCAGGGTCTTGCAAAGCTGAGCAATCTCAAGATCCTCGGTCTTAAAAACGCCGGCATTTCCGACACGGAGCTTGAGAACCTCTATAATCTTAAGAGCCTTGCGAGCCTGTCGCTTGAAAATAACCCCGACATCACCGAGGCGGGCGTGAGCAAGCTTCAAAAGAAGCTGCCCGGCTGCAAGATAACGCACTCGGAGCTGACAAAGAAGATAACGCTCGGCGGCAAGGAATTTTCCTCGACGGCGGAGACCGTGGACGCATCGAGCCTCGGCATAAGCGACATTTCGGCGGTCTCGGGCTTTAAGAGCGTAAGGCATCTTGACTTAAGCAGCAATGTCATAAGCTCCGTCACGGCGCTGTCTTCGCTCACGACGCTTGAAACGCTCGACCTTTCAGACAATAACATAAGCGACGCAAGCCCCCTGTATTCGCTCAAAAACCTGCGCCTGCTGCACATCGAGCAAAACGGTCTTTCCAATGACCAGATAGCAAGCTTGAAGTCGGCATTGCCCAATTGCACTATAATTTTTGAATAATTATTTAAATTTAAGGCAATTTCAACAAAATGCACTTTATTTTTGCCCCGGCTCATGCTATACTGTAGTCAAGCAGGGAGATAAAACCTACCTGTTAACGCAGAAAGGAGCTGACACAAATGAAGTTCACTTTTACCGAGAAAAAGATGGATGCCTCCGCAGACCTCAGGGCCTATGCCGAGCGCAAGGTCGGAAAGCTCGACCGGTTTTTTAAGGCCGAGAGCAACGCATATCTCACCTTCAGCATCGAGCGCGGCCGCTTTCTTGCCGAGATAACCATCGAAAACAACGGCCTGTATTACAGGGCAAGCGAACTTACGAGCGACATGTACGCCTCCGTCGATTCCGGCGTTGCCGCAATTGAGCGGCAGATCCGCAAGAACAAGACCCGTCTTGAGAAGCGGCTGAGGGAAGGAGCTCTGGAGCGTGAGGTCAAACCCTCCTATGCGCCTGCTGAGGAGGATGAGGATGAGGAGTTCAAAATCGTCCGCAGCAAGCGATTCTCAATCAAGCCCATGTCGCCCGAGGAAGCAATATTGCAGATGAATCTGCTTGAGCACGAGTTCTTCGTGTTCAGAAATGACGAGGCCGACGGTGCTTTCTCCGTCGTCTACCGCCGCAGAAACGGCGGCTACGGTCTGATCTGCGACGACGCTGCCGAATAATAAAAAAACAAAACTTATTGCCCCGTCTTGATGACGGGGCAATTTTAAGGACGGAACATGAAATATACAGAGGTAATCATCGAAACCACCGAAAGCGGCATCGACGCATGCTGCGATAAGCTCAGCGCCCTCGGCCTGTGCGAATATGTCATCGAAAACGAGTCTGACTTCCGCTCGTTCCTCGAAAATAACCGCCAGTATTGGGACTATGTCGACAAGGAGCTTGAGGATAAGTACGCCGGTGTCTCCCGAATAAAGCTGTATCTTGACGAGGGCAGCGAGGCCATGCTGGAGGAGATAAAAAACGCAGGCCTTGAGTTTGCGACGAATGTTGTCGACGACGCTGACTGGGAAAATAACTGGAAGCAGTACTATAAGCCGCTTGAGATAGGCGACAGGCTCATCGTCGTGCCCGAGTGGGAGGAGACGGAGCTAAACGGTCGTGTGCCCCTGCGCCTCGACCCGGGGCTCATGTTCGGCACGGGCAGTCATGCCACGACCCGCATGTGCCTTGAGGCGCTGCAAAGCTTTGAGCCAGACGGCAAAAAAGTGCTCGACCTCGGCTGCGGAAGCGGCATACTCGGTATCGGTGCGCTCGTTCTGGGTGCAAGCTCTTGCGTCGGCTGCGACATAGACCCGAAAGCCCCCGATGTGGTCATGGATAACGCCGCATTAAACGGCATCGGCGCAGACAAATTAAAGGTCTACGCCGGTGATATCATCGGTGACGCCGCCCTGCGCCGAAGCCTCGGCACGGGCTACGATATTGTGCTTGCAAACATCGTCTCGGATGTCATAATCCCGCTCGCCCCGCTCGTGCGCCCTTTTATGGCGCAAAACGCCGTGTTCATAACCTCCGGCATCATCGACGGCCGAGAATCGGATGTCGCCGCCGCCCTTCGCTCCGCCGGATTTGAGATTGAAAAGCACCTCCACGAGGAGGAATGGCACTGCTATATCTGCCGCTAGGCAGATATAGAGCTAAGTTTTGCTTTGCAAAGAGATGTTTGCCCGCAGGGCAAGTGAAGTTTTGCCTGCGGCAAAGTGAAGTTGAGCACTCTGCGCTCAGTGAAACGAAAATTGCGGTGCACCGATAGGTTGATGTACAGACCAAACTCTAAGGTACAGTCACCGGTCGGGCTGACGCACGAACAATTAAGTGAAGCGTTCGTGCGCTATTAAAAAAGCTGTAATTGTCGAAAGTGGTTGACAGTTACAGCTTTTGCTATATAATTGTCGCGGGTGCTACCCATACGGTAGGCGGTTGCCTCCTTGCTTGAGGAGGTATATCTTACCTCCTCAATTTTGAGTTGAGGAGGTGGTAATATGAGCGTTACATATTCGGATATGTTCGAGTTTGCAATGGTACTCATAACCTTCGCTGCTCTTCTGCTTGCTTGCAGAAAATAAGCGTAAAAAGATGTAATCGCCTTGGTCAGAAGGCGATTACATAAGTAACTAGTCTTCAGGGCAACCGTCTATTGGGTAGCACCTATTTCACTAAATATAATAGACTTTCTCGCTATATTTGTCAACAGTTTTCTTTAAATTCAGGCACAGAGCACGGAGCGCCTGCCGGACGATTCGGAAGCCGACTGACAGCAAACCAGCTCATCCTACGGGATGAGCTGGTTTGGTTTATTTCGCATTATAAATATCCACCGAGTCCATTATCTTGACGGAGACATCGAAGGTCGAGCCGCTGCGCCAGACGGTGAAGCTTATCTCGTCGCCGATGTCGAGCTTGGACTTTTCCTCGGCGATATCTGAGGTCGAATGTGCGTCCTTGCCGTTGACCTTGACGATGATATCGCCCTTTTTGATGCCCTGCTTCTGAGCATCGGAGTTATCCAAAACCTCGGAGACATAAAGCCCGACGGGAATGTCGTAATACTCGGCGATCTTCTCGCTTATCGGCCCGACCGTCACGCCGATGGTCGAGCGGCCGTACACCGCACCGTCGTTCATGAGGGCGGCAACGATGCTTTGCAGGGTGTCCGACGGGATGGCAAAGCCGATGCCCTCGATGTTCGAGAAGCTCGACACTATCTTCATATTCGTGATGCCGATGACCTGCCCACGGTCGTTGAACAGCGGGCCGCCGGAGTTGCCCTCGTTTATTGAGGTGTCGGTCTGCAAAAGATTCATGACGGCGCCGTTGTAGCTGACCTCACGGCTGGTTGCGGAGATGATGCCGCTTGTCATCGTGAGGCTGTAGTCGGGGCTGAGGGGGTTGCCGATGGCGCAGACTGCGTCGCCCGTGCGGATGTTCTTCGAGCTTGCGAACACCGCCGGGGTGAGACCGGTTTTTTCTATCTTCAGTATCGCAACATCGCTCTGCGAGTCGGCTGCGACGAGCTTTGCGTCGAAGGTCGAGCCGTCGTACAGCTGCACGGTCGCACGCTCGCCCTCGTCGATGACATGGGTGTTCGTGAGAATGTAGCCGTCCGAGGAGACGACGATGCCGCTGCCCCAGCTGTAGGAATCGCTGTTTTTGCCGTCAAAGGACTTGATGCCGACGACGGAGGGCGAGCACTTGTCGAATATCTCGTTAAAGCTCAATTTTGCTGCGCCCGATGAGCCCGTTTGCAGCGTGAGCGAGCCACGGTCGGCCACCTTTTCGAGCTTAATGCTCGACGGGGTGTTTGACGCCGAGGAGTAGTAGTCCTCAAAATAGGTCATGTAGCTTTTGGGCATGCGGTCGCCGTCGTCGGTCACGCCGCCCGACCGGTCGGTGCTGAGTATGGCGTAGAGCCCGCCGCCGATGAGCAAAAGCACACACACGATAATTGCGATCAAGCGTGTCCGGCGATTGCCCGGGAGCTTTGCCTGCGGGCGCTGAACGGCAGGCTGCCCGGGTGAGGCGGGCTGCGTATAGTTCGGCTTATACCAATTTTCGTTGTTATCGTACCAACTCATAAGATCCTCTTTCTAAGCAAGGGGCAGCGTGAACACAAATTCTGTGACGCCGTCACGGCTCGTGACCACGATATCCTCGTCGTGGCTGTTAATTATCCTCTTCACGAGGTACAGACCGAGCCCCACGCCGTCCTTATCCATGCTGCGTGAGCGGTCGGACTTGTGGAAACGGTCGAAGATAAGCGGCAGGTCTCCCTCGGGGATGGTCTCGCCCCTGTCCTTAATAGAAACATATGCCTTGCCGTCACGCTTATACAGCCTTATCGTGATGGTGCTGCCGGGTGAGGCGAACTTGACGGCGTTATCGGTGAGATTATAAAGCACCTGCGTTATCGAGTCACGCTCGGCGAAAACGATGATGGGGTCCTCGGGAAGCTGCGGGTCGACATCGAGGTTTTTGCCCTTGGCCCTGCTTTCAAAGCTCAAAAGCGTTTGCAGCAAAAGCTCGGACAGGTCAAACTTCTTGCGCTTTGTCTTGTCGACCGCCTTCGTCTCGGCCTGCGAAAGGTCAAGCATGTTGCGCACGAGACGAGCAAGCCGCCTTGTCTCGTCGGCTATCTTGCGCAGGTACTTATCCTCCTGATCACGGGGGATAGTCCCGTCGATGATGCCGTCGGCAAAGCCCGCTATCGTGGTCATGGGGGTGCGCAGCTCATGCGATATATTCGCAATGAGCTCCTGACGCTTGCGGTCGGAACGCTCTAAGCTATCCGCCATGTTGTTGAACGAATCGAGCAGCGTGCCAATCTCGTCATCCCGCCGGTCGGTGTTCTGCACACGCACGGAAAAGTCGCCCAGGGCGAATTTTCGTGACGCCACGGTGAGCTGGTCGAGCGGCTCTGCCATCTTCTTTGAAAAAATAAGCGACATGAGCATCGCAATGAGCATGACCGCAACGCCCACGGTCAGTGCAACGCCTATGAAGGTCTTCCATGTGTCCAGAACGGCGGCGTTATCCGACGACACGAACACATAGCCGATGACGCTGCCGTCGATCTCGATAGGCTTTGCGACCACGAGCCGCTGCTCGGGGTAAAAGCCTGCGAGCGTGGTCAGGCGGTCGAGCTTTTTCTCGACATGCAGGGTGTTGACCACCGTCTGGTCAAGCTGCTTTCCGGCATGCTCGCAGTAGGGTACCAAATCGGAACAGGACAGTACAAGACCGTCCTGATCGCTGATGAATATATGGCATGCGGTGCTGTTTGCGATGGGGCTTATCGTCATGCGCAGGCTCCATGAGGACAGCGACTGCTCACGGCTGACGGCGGCGGCGGCACGCACGACCTCGTCGGCACTGGCGTTCATGCTCTCACGGGTGTTATTAATAAGGTAGCTTCTTCCGAGAAAAAAGAAGGCTGCGCCGATGATGGTGAAGCAGCACAGAACGAGAATTGCGGTGGCAAGAAAGTTTCTGAAATAGATACTTTTCATTTATCGTGCAACTTCAAACTTGTAGCCCACGCCCCAGACGGTCTGCAAGGACCACTGGGAGGAAACACCTTCAAGCTTTTCACGCAGGCGCTTGATGTGGACATCGACGGTCCTCGAATCGCCGAAGTAGTCAAAGCCCCAGACCTCGTCGAGAAGCTGGTTTCTCGTGAACACGATGTTCGGCGAGGCGGCGAGGTGGTACAGAAGCTCCATCTCCTTAGGCGGCGTGTCGACCTTTTTGCCGTCGACGATGAGCTCGTAGGAATCGAGGTTTACGATGAGCTTGTCATAGCAAAGCTTTTTCTCCTTGGGAGCGTCGTTATCCTCGGTGCGGCGCATGACGGCGTGGATGCGGGCGAGCAGCTCCTTGACCTCAAAGGGCTTGGTGATATAATCGTCTGCGCCCGAGTCGAGACCCGTGACCTTATCGGAGGTCTCGCCCTTAGCCGTGAGCATGATGATGGGCACGGACGAGGTCTTGCGTATCTCACGGCAGACCTGAACGCCGTCCATTACCGGCATCATGACATCAAGCAGCACGAGGTCGGGGCTGAGCTCATTAAACATGGCCATGCCCTTGCCGCCGTCGTGGGCGATGCTGACATCAAAGCCGTCCTTTTCAAGATAGAGCATCAGCAGCTCGGCGATGTTGACATCGTCTTCTACAATGAGGGCTCTTTTATTCATAATTGTTCCCCCTTAGGTGGATTTTGATACAAAATTTGATATTATTATAGCGATGATTTGATTATACATCAAGCAAAACAATAAAGGTGAATAAAATGTAAAACAAAATAAGATGTTGTATATTTTTTCATTTACATTATAGCGGTTTTCGGTTATTATCTAATCTGGAAAAGGAGATTTCGGCATGAATAATAATTTTGACCTGTGCGTACCCTGCCTGCTCGGTCTCGAAGGCCCGATTGCGGACGAGCTTAGGAGAATGAAGCTCAGCGATGTCCGCTCGGAAAACGGCAGAGTGTATTTTAAAGGCGGCGCTGAAGCCATCGCCAAGGCGAATATAAATTTAAGGATAGGCGAGCGGGTGCTCGTGGAGCTGGGCAGGTTTGAAGCCCGCAGCTTCGACGAGCTTTTCGAAAAGACCAAGGCGCTGCCGTGGGAAATGCTCATCCCCCGGGACGCAGCCTTCCCCGTCAAGGGCTACAGCCTTAACTCGAAGCTGTTTTCCGTCTCCGACTGCCAGAAGATAATCAAAAAGGCGGTCGTGGAGCGGCTGAAAAGCGTGTACGGCATCGAGTGGTTTGACGAGACTGCCGAGGCCTATCAGATTCAGTTTTCCATAATGAAGGATGTGGCGTCGCTGTGCATCGACACCTCCGGAGCGGGGCTTCACAAGCGTGGCTACCGTCCGGCGCACAACGCAGCGCCGCTCAAGGAGACCATGGCCGCCGCTATGGTCACGCTCTCCCGCTACCGTGGCAGGGAGGATTTCTGCGACCCGTTCTGCGGCAGCGGAACTATCCCCATCGAGGCTGCCCTCATCGCCAAAAACCGTGCGCCCGGGCTTGACCGCCGCTTTTCGGCAATGCAGTGGCGCAGCCTTGACGGCAGCGTGTGGAACGCCGCCCGTGAGGAGGCTCGGTCGAGAGAATTTCACGGAGACTACCGCATCGTGGGTGCGGATATAGACCCCAACGCACTGGTCATCGCCCGTGAAAACGCCGAGCGTGCCGGTGTTGCGGATATCGTCCGCTTTGAAAAAGCCGATGCGACAAAATTCGACCGCAAGACAGAAAACGGCATCATCGTCACAAACCCGCCCTACGGCGAGCGCATCATGGAAAAGCAGGAGGCGGAGACGCTGTATCGCCTCTTCGGCGAGGCGTGGCGCAAGACGGAAAACTGGAAGCTGTACCTTCTGTCGTCGCACACCGAGTTTGAGCGCACCTTCGGCAAGACCGCCGACAAAAAGCGCAAGTTGTATAACGGCATGATAAAATGTGATCTATTCATGTATTTCTGATTTTTCGACTTGCACCAGCTCGATAAATCACAAACTCGTGTCGAAATATATATAAAAAATCATAAAATTTTTGTGTTTTTGCTATTGCAAAATCCGAAAAGTGTGTTATTATAATAATCGAATTAGCACTCGGGGCAAAAGAGTGCTAATTCGATGAATTTTTTGTATAAAACATTTGGAGGTAATATATATGAAGCTGAAACCTTTGGCAGACAGGATCGTGCTCGTGCAGAGAGCCGCCGAGGAAAAGACCCAGAGCGGCATTTTCCTCACCGCATCCGCTCAGGAAAAGCCCGAGATCTATGAGGTCGTCGAGGTCGGCCCGGGCGGCGTTGTCGACGGCAACGAGGTCAAGATGGAGGTTTCCGTCGGCGACAAGGTCCTCGTCGGCAAGTACAGCGGCAGCAAGATAAAGCTCGACGATGTTGATTACACCATCGTCCGCCAGAGCGATATTCTCGCAATTGTAGAGTGAAGCATAAGAGTAGTATCCTAACCCCGTTTTGAAGCGGATAGAAGCGGCGCATGCTGCGTTTTGCTCAATCACAAGGCGTAAGCCTTCCTCAATCGCAAAGCCTTGCCTGCACCACTTCTCTCTCGCTTGAAAATCTACGACCTCTGAAATTTGATTTCCGTCCTTTATCAATAACGGAGGTTGTCTGGATACTTCAGCGTATTAGCAAATGATATAAGGGACGAAAATTTCAGAGGCGGAGTTCGGATACTCCCCTCATGCTTAGGAGTGAAAAATCATGGCAAAACAGATTATTTTCGGCGAAGACGCACGCAAGGCGATCGAGCGTGGCGTAAATCAGCTTGCAGATACCGTTAAGATCACCCTCGGTCCTAAGGGCCGCAATGTAGTGCTCGACAAGAAGTTCGGCGCACCGCTGATCACCAACGACGGTGTTACCATCGCAAAGGAGATCGAGCTTGAAGACCCGTTCGAGAACATGGGCGCTCAGCTTATAAAAGAAGTCTCCACCAAGACGAACGATGTCGCAGGCGACGGCACTACCAGTGCTACCGTGCTTGCACAGGCAATGATAAACGAGGGACTTAAAAACCTCGCAGCAGGCGCAAATCCCATGACCATGAAGCGTGGCATCACCAAGGCCACCGAGGCCGCCGTTGCCGCAATTCGTGCCGACTCCCAGCCCGTCTCCGGCTCGGGTGATATCGCCCGTGTAGGCGCTATCTCCTCCGGCGACGAGGTCATCGGCACTCTTATCGCCGAGGCTATGGAGAAGGTCTCGCAGAACGGCGTCATCACCATCGAGGAGTCCAAGACCGCCGATACCTACAGCGAGGTCGTCGAGGGCATGCAGTTCGACCGTGGCTACCTGTCCCCGTACATGGCCACCGATACCGAGAAGATGGAGGCCGTGCTCGACGACGCTCTCATCCTCATCACCGATAAGAAGGTCACCAATATTCAGGAGATCCTGCCCCTGCTCGAGCAGATAGTCAAGGCAGGCAGAAAGCTGCTCATCATCGCCGAGGATGTCGAGGGCGAGGCTCTTGCGACCATCATCCTCAATAAGCTGCGTGGCACCTTCACCTGTGTCTGCGTAAAGGCTCCCGGCTTCGGCGACAGACGCAAGGAGATGCTCCAGGATATCGCAATTCTCACCGGCGGTCAGGTCATTTCCGCAGACCTCGGCATGGAGCTCAAGGACGCCGACATCGCAATGCTCGGCCAGGCTCGCCAGGTCAAGGTCACCAAGGAGAACACCGTCATCGTCGACGGCGCTGGCGCATCCGAGGATATCAAGGCCCGCATCGGTCAGATAAGCGCTCAGATCGAGACCACCACCTCCGAGTATGACAAGGAAAAGCTCCAGGAGCGCCTTGCAAAGCTCTCCGGCGGCGTTGCGGTCATCAAGGTCGGCGCAGCCACCGAGACCGAGATGAAGGAAAAGAAACTGCGCATCGAGGACGCTCTCAACGCCACCCGTGCGGCAGTTGAGGAAGGCATCGTCGCAGGCGGCGGCAGCGCATATGTCGCAGCCTCCAAGGCAGCCGACGCACTCGTTGCCACCCTCGAGGGCGACGAGAAGACCGGCGCTGCCATGATAGCCAAGGCACTGAAAGCCCCCATCATGCAGATCGCCGCAAACGCAGGTCTTCAGGGTGCAGTCATCCTCGACAAGGTCTACGGCAGCGACGAGGCAAACTTCGGCTACGACGCAGCCAAGGATGTCTACGGCAACATGATCAAGATGGGCATCATCGACCCTACCAAGGTCTGCCGCTCTGCTCTTGAGAATGCCGCCTCCGTCGCCTCGATGGTCCTGACCACCGAAAGCCTCGTGACCGACATTCCCGAGAAGAACCCCGTCCCCGCCGCCCCCGCCGGCGACATGGGCATGTATTAATTAAATAGTAAGCGCTGAAAAAGGCTTCCCAAACGGGAAGCCTTTTTTGCGCTTAAGAGCCGGGCTTAAATTTATATCCGCACTTCTGACATACATTCATCGGATTGCCGCTTCCGATGAAGCCCCACACAAGAGAATAGCCTCGATTGGTGGTTGCAATAGAAGTCGAGCCGCACTTAGGGCAGCGAACGGGTTCGCTGGCTTTACGGCGTTTTTCGGCCTCTCTGGCTGCCGCCGCTGCCGCTTGCCTCTTTCTCGTTTCCTCTGCCTGTACTTTTCGCTTTTCCACCAAAGCACTATACGCCGCAAAATCACGGCTGGCCAATTCAATGTCTTTCTTCTTGCAGTCATAGGTCGACTTGCTGCCAATGCCGCATAACATAATCACAATGCCAATGACTGCCACAAGCAGAGATGTGAACACCCCAAAGCCAAAAAGCAGCACCCCCAAGGACATAAGTACAATTGCTTCAATTTTGTTGTTCTTAAGTTCTTTTTCAGTTGGTATTGACACTTCGCCTTTTTCATACGCCTTCAAGTCAAAGCTTTGAACAGGGTCATCCCACGCTTTATCACGGACACATTCCAAAACCGTGTCCAGCCGCATTTTTCTTCCAGACCGGTCAGCCAAATCTTTTTTACACAGTTCCGATGCCAAGATGCCGTTTGCCGTATCGTTTCTGCATTTTAAAAGCCGGTATATCGGGTATGACAGAAATATTTCGTGCCCCTCATAACCATTTGGCTCGTGTATAAGATTAGAAAACTCCTTTGCCAAATAAGACTTTATTTCGTCAGAAGTTGCCTCAAACGGAAGCAGCGACCATAGCTCTTTGACCTCATATATCGACTCAGCCCTAATAAAATGCTTTGTTATATTCATCAGGAGCCGTGCAAGTCGGTTTACCATTTCGTCACCATCGATTTCTGTCAGGTTTTCTCTTATGGTGCCGTACTGCGCATTATACTGTCTATTAAAAGCTGATAAGTCGGCAATTTGGCTGTCAGTTTCCGTCCCCAGCACAACTTTTTCAAAGCCGCTCTCAACATCCGAAATAGCCTCTTCGAGACTGTCCAAATCAATAGGGCGGTCACTTTTTCCCGTTTCCGACTTGTCGATACTCACATGCCCGACTGTTAACTGCCTCCCGCTAAGCCTCACATATGCGCTGGCCTGCTCAAGATCTAAAGTGCGCAAGTAATTTAATTCGCTCTCGCTTGGTGGCAGCGCTGAATGTATGGTTACTGGCAACTGCCCGCTGGGGCTTTTTACATATGTTTTTGTTTGTTCCATCGACCGGCTCCTTTCATATCCCCATTTGCTTACATTATAGTCTATTTAACGACTATAGTCAATATCAAGGTCACATCCTAAGATGGATTTGATATCTATTGGAGGAATGTGCATGATACGCTATACCGCCTTTTGGGAGACACTGAAAAAGTCGGGGGAATCGACATATACGCTGATAAAAAACCACCATATTTCAAGCTCGACTATCGACAAGCTGCGCAAAAACAGGCCGCTGAACACGACGACGATAAACGACCTGTGCCGCATACTCAATTGCCGTGTGGAGGATATAATGGAGTATGTTCCGTCGGCAGACGACCAAATTCTATAACGCAAAAACAGGCTTCCCGTTTGGGAACCCTGTTTTGTGTCTTATTGTTTCTGCTGGGCGAGGTCTTTAGTCTCGATGGTGAACGGGAGCAGGTAGTCCCGCACGAGCTCGGGCCACATCAGAAAGTAGCTGCCGAAGGGGTTTATGACCGCATGGCAGTTGTTCTCAAGCAGCATGCGCAGGTAGCTTTCCGGCTCAAGGCACACGGCTTTGCCCTTGTCGGCGAGTGCGCCGAAGTCGTCCGGCCCTGTGAAAATGGGGATGAACACCTGACCGCCGGTCGACAGCGTCACGAAGCGCAGCGTGCCGGTCTTGGGGTCGCTGTCCTTTTCGACGACGAAGTACAGCGAAGTCCGTGCCAGCTGCTCGATGATGAGCGACAGCGTCGCCTTGTCCTGCTGGTTTGAGTCGTTGTAGGTTTTTATGAGCTTTTTAATGCTGCTGCGTGAAAGCTGCGAAGTCTGCTCGGGAGTAAGTCCGTTTGCCATATTATCGCCCTCGTGTTCCAAAATTTGATGCGTCAATTATAGCACAAGATAAGCCGGTTGTCTATTGTCAACACCGCATTTGACAAATATTAACTTTTCTTTGTTTCGCCAAAGAAAAGTCTTTTCAATAGCGAACGACCACTTTCGCTGGTCGTAATTGCGGTAGCCCGAATCGTAACAAAAGCGAACTATCGGTGCGTCCATTCGTCCATCAAGATAACGCAAGCTTTCTAAGACCGCCCTTTGGAATCCCGGTACGGTGTATCGGTGCACCGGTCGTTTTGACTGCGGAGGTTTAACATAGTGCGAAAAGCTTTCGGTGCGTCCTTTCAACGGACTGCGTCAGTCAGGCGGGTGCGAAAAGCCTGCAGTGTACCGATAGGCTGATGGACAGCCTAAACTTTAGAGCGCAGTTGCCGGTCGGGCTGGGGCAGTAACGATTAGCAGAAGGTTATAAGCGTATTGAAACTTAACAAAACTCCGGCGATGCAAACGCATTGCCGGAGTTTTTCTGTGTGTGGGTGATTATCTGTCTGAACGGAAGCCGGGCTTGCCAACGAAGAACAGGGCGAGGGTGTCCGGACCGACATGTGCGCCGGTCACGGGCTCGTAGCACTCGATGATTATCTGCTTGGGCGGGGCGATCTCACGCAGGCGGGCGGCCAGATGCTCGGCATCCTCGACGCAGTCGGCGTGGGCGATGCCGACGATGTTCTCACCGGCGTTCTCGACATACTTCTCGTACACCTTGGCGAGCCCCTCGATGGCTCTGCGTCTGCCGCGCTCCTTTTTGATGCAGACTATCTTGCCCTGCTCGTCGCCGATGAGCAGCGGCTTTATCTGCAAAACCGAGCCTGCCAGCGCCACGGCGTTTGACAGCCTGCCGGTGCGGCGCAGATGCATGAGGTCGTCGACCATGAATATCTGGCAGATCTTGTAGCTCAGCTCATTGAGCTTACGCTCTGCCTCGTCGATGTCCATGCCCGCATTGACATACTCGACCGCCTTGAGCACGACGATGCCCTCGGCGAGCGAGGCGCTGAGCGTGTCGACGGCACGCAGATCACGCTCGGGGTACTTTGCCTTGAGCTGCTCGATGGCCATGGTCGCCGAAGCGAACGAGCCGCTGATGCCCGAGGACATGCCGACATACAAAATGTCGTCGCCTGCCTGCAAAACGGGCTCCATGTACTCCTCGAATCGATAGGGGTTTACCTGCGAAGTGTTGACGCTTGCGTGCTTTCTTATCGCACCGTAGTAGCCTGCACCGTCGAACTTGCGGGTGTCGGTGCACATGAGCTCCTCGCCGTTGAGGATATACGACAGCGGTACGACGGTGATGCCGAGCGCCTCGGTCGTATCGGTGGACAGGTTTGCGGATGTATCGGTGAAAATGCGGTAACTCATAATAATTCCCCTTTGCGGTGCATCAATCTAATCTGCCAGATTAGATTATCACGGCGTTAAGATTATGTCAAGTCTAAAAAGATAAAGTTGTCATTGACTGCCGAATTATTTGTGTGCTAAAATTGCAAGCGAAATAGGAGTGGTTTTGATGACATTGGACAAGGCTCTCGTGGCTGCAAAGCTGCGCAGATGGGAGAAGTATCTGAATAACTACCGGCTGCCGATGTGGGAGGACATCCCGGACATCGGGCTTTACATGGAGCAGATAGTGACGCTGCTCAAGGGCTATCTGGACTATCTGCCGCCGGAGCTCAAGGAGGAGCAGTTTATCTCGGCTGCGACGGTGAACAACTATGTCCGCAAGAGGATAATGCCCGAGCCGATAAAAAAACGCTACTACCGCACGCACATTGCGTACCTTATCATGATCTGCTCACTCAAGCACTGTCTTAGTATTCCAACTTTGCAGACGATGATACCCATGGGGCTCAGTGAGGACGAGCTGCGTGAGATTTACAACTCCTACGCCAAGCAGCACAGCCGTGCGGCGGTATATTTCACAAATCAGGTGCGCCTTGCGGCAGCCGATATTCTCGACCACGAGGAGACGACCGACCTTTCGACCGAGAACGCCGAGGATCTCATCACGGCGGCGGCGGTGATAAGCGGCTTTTCGAGGCTTTTTGCGGAGAAGATGCTGCTGCTTGACGGCAAGACCGTCGAGACCGGCGGCGACATTTCGCTGGATAGATAAACTACAATGTAAAAAGCGCTGTTTTGATGAAACAGTGCTTTTTCGGCACATTGCCCATTGGAAAACACAAGCCGGCTTGGTATGATACAATCAGTTAAAATTTTAGAAATGATAGGAGAGACAATGAGAAAGAAAATTTTGAGCATATTTCTTGCAGCCTGCCTGATATTCAGTCTGCTGCCCGTCTCGGCAATGGCGGATGCGGCGGAAAGCGGCAGCTGCGGAGATAACCTCACATGGACGCTTGAAAACGGCGTTCTGACTATCTCCGGCACGGGCAAGATGTGGGGGTTTAGTTACATCTCAAAGTCGGATGGAAGCGGCCCGCAAACCAGAGCGCCTTGGTGCGAATATTACGAAGCGATTGAGCGTGTTGTCATCGAAAACGGCGTAACGAGCATCGGGTACTATGCATTCTCAGGCTGCACCAGCCTTGCTAGTATCGTTATCCCTGACAGCGTTGAGCTCATCGGCAACTACGCATTTTCTGGATGCAGCAGCCTTGAGACGGTAACGCTGGGTAATGGGCTTAAGACTATTGGAGGAAATGCGTTTAAAGACTGTACCGGTCTTAAGAGCATCGTTATCCCCGATAGCGTTGAGTTCATCTACGGCTCATTTTCTGGATGCAGCGGTCTTGAGACGGTAACGCTGGGTAACGGACTTAAGACCATCGGAGCAAGTGCGTTTGAATATTGCACCGGCCTCACGAGCATTGTTATCCCTGACAGCGTGAAGAGCATCGGCAAAGAAGCATTTAAATACTGTGACAAGCTTGAGACGCTGACGCTGGGAAAGGGCGTAAAGACCCTCGGAAGCATGGCTTTCGCTGGATGCGTAAAAGTCACGGATGTATATTACACCGGCGATATAAGCTCGTGGCTCGGAATAGAGTTCGGATTTGACTCAAAACCCAGCAATACCGCCAGCCGTGTTGTTAATGATGTCAACCTTTACTTCGGCGGTCAGCTTGTAACATCGGTCGTTATTCCGGACGGCGTAACGAGCATTGGAAACTATGCGTTCGCAGGCTGTGGCAGAATTGAGAGCGTGACCATACCCGACAGCGTAACAAGCATCGGAAAAGAAGCGTTCAGTTATTGCGAAGGGCTTAAAACTATCGATATTCCCAACAGCGTGACAAGCATCGGTGAAGATGCGTTTGAGTGCTGCACCGGTCTTAAAAGCGCAAAGCTTTCGGACAACTTAAATAGCATCAGCGATTGGATGTTCATAGGCTGTAGAAACCTCAAGAGCGTAAACATACCCGACGGTGTAACAAGCATCGGCAAAGAAGCGTTCGACGGTTGCAAGAGGCTCACGAGCATCGATATCCCCAACGGCGTGACCAGCATCGGCGACGAAGCGTTTAGATATTGCAGCAGCCTGGCGAGTATTGTTATCCCTGACAGCGTGAAGAGCATCGGAAACGAAGCATTTGAATACTGTGACAAGCTTGAGACGCTGACGCTGGGCAAGGGAATAACAGCTATCGGAAGAGCGGCATTTCCCAACAGCATTTCGAAAATGTATTACACCGGCGATATAAACTCATGGCTCGGCATAAAATTTGCAATCAATGCGAAACCTAGCAATTGCGACTTATATTTTGACGGGCAGCTTGTGACCTCCATCGTCATTCCTGACGGTGTAAAGAGCATCGGAGACTATGCATTTAGCGACTGCGACAGCATTGTAAGTGTGACCATTTCCAGTAGCGTGACAAGCATCGGATACTATGCATTCAGTTACTGCGATAGCATTGTAAGCGTTACCATCCCCGGCAGCGTAACCAACATCGGAAGCGGCGCATTCAAAGGCTGTAGTAAACTCACAAATATTGTCATCCCCAACAGCGTGACGAATATCGGTGAGAATGCACTCGGCTACATTAAGGACATTGCGTTCGGTGGTACGGCGGACGAATGGGACGATATCGGCTATACCTTTGATTCGGGAGCACAGTCGGTGAATGTGCACTACAACTGCACCACACTTGACGGACACTATGTCCAAACCGAAAAAGTGGAGCCGACCTGCACGGTGGACGGTTATATCAAATATCGCTGCGCCTGCGGATACGAGTACACGGAAACACTCACACTGGAGCACAACTATGTCCTCGTGAGAACGGAGGCACCCACCTGCACCGCACACGGCTATGACATTTATAAGTGCACCTACTGCGGCAACGAAAAGAAAGAGTATCACGATGATGTGATAAAAGGCCACAATTATATCGACACCGTCATACAGCCGACCTGCACCTCTGACGGCTACACGCTGCACAAGTGCAGCAATTGTGGCGACAGCTACACCGATACTTATCAGTACGCCCTCGGCCACAGCTACGGCAATTGGACGGTAACGACTGCACCCACCTGCACCGCAAGGGGTGTGGAGACCAGAACCTGCACTCGCTGCAATGCGGCGCAGACTAGAGATGTAAGCACCATTGGCCACAATTATATCGACACTGTTGTACAGCCGACCTGCACCTCCGGCGGCTATACAGTGCGCAAGTGCAGCAATTGCGGCAACAGCTCTACCTACAACTACACCGCCGCACTCGGTCACAGCTACGCAAACGGCAAGTGCACACGCTGCGGTGCGGCAGACCCCAATTATACGCCTGCACCCGCCGCTCCCGAGCTTAAGATAACCACCTCGGCGGGCAAGCCAAAGATCAGCTGGAGTGCGGTCGACGGGGCGACGAAGTATTGGATATATCGCAGCACCGACGGGAAGAATTTCAAGGTCTATGACACCGTCACGAGTACAAGCTACACCAACACCGGTGCGGTCATCGGAACGACTTACTACTACAAGGTCAAGGCGGTCAAGGTCGTTGACGGCAAGAATGTTTCCTCCGCCGACAGCGCCGTCAAGAGCGTCAGGTGCAATCCCGCAGCGCCGACGGTGAGCATCAGCAGGGTAAACGGCAAGGCAAAGCTCAGCTGGAAAGCGGTTTCCGGCGCAACGAAGTATTGGGTGTATCGCTCGACCGATGGGAAGAACTTCTCGGTCTACACCACCGTCACCGGCACGAGCTACACCAATTCCGGCGCAGCGTCGGGCACGAAGTATTACTACAAAGTCAAGGCGGTTGCGTCCGTGAACGGCGTGAATGTCGCCTCGGCGTTCAGCAGCGCAAAGAACATCATCACGACGCTTGCAAAGCCGACAGTCAAGATAACGACCTCGAATGGTAAACCGAAGATCACATGGAGTGCTGTCAAGGGTGCGGATAAGTATTATGTGTATCGCTCCACCGACGGCAAAAACTTCAGCTACTACGACACCACCAAGAGCACATCCTACACCAACACCGGCGCAAAGAAAAACACCAAATATTATTACAAAGTGCGTGCGGTCTGCGCATCGAACAGCTACGCAAACTCCGCCCAGAGCACGGCGGTCAGCGTAAAAGCAACGAAATAAACCGCAAGCCCCCGTGGAGACACGGGGGCTGTTCAGACGGAAAAAACTCGGGTATTCGATGTGAATACCCGAGTTTTCCTTTGCGCAAAGTTTTGTGTTTATTGGGGGATATTTTGAGGAGTTCCGCACTGCCTGAGCAGGCGGTTATGGCATTTGTCTGTTGTGTGAAATTAAACTGTACGCAAATGATGTTAGTTGCAAGCGTTGGAGATCAAAAAGGGGAAGGTAAAGGTTGTTAGTTAGTTGATTTTTTGATCCTCAGGGGGCGCCGAGCCGGAGCGTACAAGCATCTGAAAGAGTACGGCTGCCGCCGAAGCCCCCTGAGTTTCATTTTCTCAGACCCTTGTCATTGAGAGAGGTGTCATGGTCTGAGCTTCGGCCTGCCGGTCGGTCATGTCAGTCCGAAGAGGTGTATGGGGGGATCATAGAAAGGAAGTACACTAAGTATAAGTTAAGACATCCGAAGCTTGGCTTGATGTAAAGGATCTGAGGTAGCAAATCATTTCGCTCAATATGTAGGAGTCTCGGACATCAGTTTGAGTTACCCTTAGCTAACTTATGACCTTATTATAGTTACCCTAGGCTAACTTGTCAATAGTTTTTTTGAAAAAAATCAAAAAAATTTATTGTGTACCAGTTGTTATGATAAAATTTAGCGAAGTTAGCCAAAAGCAACTTGACTTCCGTGGGCAAACTGATATAATAAGACCAAAGAGCAAATTAAGGAGAAACATCATGCACGAATCCGGCGAAATGTACCTCGAAACTATATTGGTCCTGGGCAAGAAAAAGCCCACCGTTCGGGCGGTCGATGTCGCCGAGGATCTGGGCTATTCGAAGGCCTCGGTCAGCAGGGGGCTGTCCCGCCTCAAGACCGACGGGTGCATTCTTGTAGATGCCGACGGCTACATTGCGCTGACCGAAAAGGGCAGGCAGATCGCCGAGAAGATATACGAGCGGCATGTCGTCCTTTCAAGGACACTGATGTCCCTCGGCGTGGACGAGGAAACGGCGCTTTCCGACGCCTGCAAAATGGAGCACGACCTCAGCGACCGCTCGTTTGAAGCGATAAAAAAACATTTCAGTCTCGATTAACAACTTCTGCATATCGTTATTGCAATATCCCGACCGGTAAGTGCACATTAAAGTTTAGTCCGTACATCAGCATATTGGTGCACACAAATTTTTCCGCAGTATATTAAACCTCCGCAGTGAAAACGACCGGTGCACCGATACCCCGTACCGGGATTCCAAAGGGTGGTTAAACGCCTTTGGTTGCGTTTCTTTTGCAACTTTTCTTTCGGCAACACAAAGAAAAGTTGGTAAAAAATAAAAGCAAGCCCTTCGGCTTGCTTTTTTTCATTCTTCTACATGATCCATGCCTTGGCTCACTATCGTGCGGACATGGTCGTCTGCGAGGGAGTAGTACACGGACTTGCCCTCACGGCGGCTCTTTACGAGCCGATTGTTTTTGAGTATCCTCAGCTGGTGCGATATCGCCGAGTCGGTCATGTTCAGCACCGACGCAAGGCCGCACACGCACGCTTCCGATTCAAGGAGGACAAAAAGTATCCTCATCCTCGTCGAGTCGCCGAAGGTCTTGAACAGCTCCGCCAGGTCGTAGATATCCTCCTCGGGCGGCATTTTCTCTGCAACTATTTTTCTGAGCCGCTCGTGCTCTTTTTCGTCGTCGAGCTGCTCGCTGCGAATTTCATCGGACACAATCGTCACTTCCTTTACTCATATTATATCACTTTTTGCCCTGATTTCAAAGTTTTTTTACATTCAGCGCACGGATGGCGTTGAGCACGGCGATGACCATGACGCCGACATCGGCGAAGATGCCGACCCACATGTTCGCAATACCCACGGCGACGAGTGCAAGGCAGATGACCTTAACGCCGATGGCAAAATAAATATTTTCATGCACTATGCGCAGCGCCTTGCGGGAGATGCGGATGGCCTTAGATATTTTGCGGGGGTCGTCGTCCATGAGGACTATATCCGCCGCCTCGATGGCAGCGTCCGAGCCCAGAGCGCCCATTGCGATGCCGATATCGGCACGGGACAGCACGGGGGCGTCGTTGATGCCGTCGCCGACGAATGCAAGCTTTTCCTTGCCGCCGAGACCGCCTAAAAGCTCCTCGACCTTGCTGACCTTGTCGGCGGGCAGCAGCTCGCTGTACACCTCGTCGATGCCGAGCTCGGCTGCCGTTGCGTCGGCTATGCGCTTAGCGTCGCCCGTGAGCATGACGGTCTTTTTAATGCCGCTTTGCTTGAGAGCTGCAATTGCATCCTTTGCGCCGTCCTTGAGCTTGTCGGAGATGAGGATAACGCCGCAGTAAGCGCCGTCGACTGCCACATGCACGAGCGTACCCGGCTCATTGCAGGGCGGCACTTCGATGCCGATGCTCGACATGAGCCTTGCATTGCCCGCAGCGACCGATTTGCCGTCAAACACCGCCGTAACGCCGTTGCCGCTGATTTCATGCACATCCGCCAAACGCTCGGGATCGACGGCTTTGCCGTAGGCGGCCTTGAGGCTCTTGCTTATCGGGTGATCGGAGTAGCACTCGGCGTAGGCGGCAAGCTCCAAAAGCTCGGCTTCGTCGACGGTGTTATTATACACGCCGCTGACCTCGAACACGCCTCTTGTGAGCGTGCCGGTCTTGTCAAACACGACATGGCGCACCTCGGACAGACCCTCGAGGTAGTTCGAGCCCTTGACGAGCACGCCTGCGTTGCTGGCACCGCCGATGCCCGCAAAGAAGGTGAGGGGGATGCTTATAACGAGCGCACAGGGACAGCTGATGACGAGGAAGGTCAGCGCACGGTAAAGCCACACATCCCAGCCTGAGGGGTTGCCCATGGCAAGCGACACCACCGGCGGGATTATTGCCAGCGCCAGTGCGCCTGCGCACACTGCGGGGGTGTACACCCTTGCAAAGCGGGTGATGAACGCTTCGGACCTGGACTTTTTCGAGCTTGCGTTTTCGACAAGGTCGAGTATCTTCGAGACCGTCGACTCGCCGAATTCACGGCTGGTCTTTATCTTAATTACGCCGCTTAAATTAATGCAGCCGCTGAGCGCTTCGTCGCCGCACTTGGCGTCACGGGGGACGCTCTCGCCGGTGAGGGCGGCGGTGTCGAGCGTGGTGCTGCCATCGACGATCGTGCCGTCGATGGGTATCTTTTCGCCGGGCTTGACGACGATTATCGAGCCTATCTCGACCTCGTCAGGGTCGACCTGCTCAAGCTCGCCGTCGGCGTTTTCAATGTTGGCGTAGTCGGGGCGGATATCCATGAGCTGGCTAATGTTGCGGCGGCTTCTGCCGACTGCAATGCTCTGGAAAAGCTCGCCGGTCTGGTAAAACAGCATGACCGCCGCCGCTTCCTTGTAGTCGCCGAGGCCCATTGCGCCGAGCGTTGCGACCGCCATGAGGAAGTTTTCATCAAACGGCTGCTTGTTCTTAATGCCCTTGCAGGCCTTGATGAGGATATCGTAGCCTATGGTGAGGTAGGCAATGAGAAACAGCACAAAGCCGAGCCAGCCCTGGGGGTCGGTGATAACAAATATCAGCATCAAAACTGCTGCGATTATGATTCGCAGCAGTACCTTTTTTTGCTTCTTATTCATAGCGACCACTCATCAAAGGAAGATCTCGCAGTCGTCCTCGACCTTCTTGCAGTTTTTCAGGACATCCTGCATGACGGCCTTGACATCTGCGCCCTCCTCGAACTCGACGATCATCTTCAGCGCCATGAAGTTGACGACGCAATCGGCAACGCCGGCGGTGTCCTTTGCGGCCTGCTCCATCTTGGCAGCGCAGTTTGCGCAGTCAACATCGATCTTGTAGGTCTTTTTCATATCATTATTCCTCCGAAATATTATAATTGAACATTTGAACGATTGTTCAATTATGTTATACTACTACCGATGTCAATTGTCAATGCCCAAAATAAAATTTTTTTCGAAAAAAATTCGCCCCGTGATGGGGCGAAGATTATTTCATTAAACTTATAGGTACTTCGAGGCGGTTTTGCTCGAGAAGTTCTTTGTTTGAAAGTATCTCGTCGGTCTTGCCGCTTGCTGCGACCGAGCCGCCGCCTATGAGCAGCACACGGGTGCAGGTCTCGCGAATCATCTCAAGATCGTGCGAGGCGATGAGCTTGGTTTGCGGCAGCGTGTTTATGACATTGATGACCGCCCGGCGATTGTACGGGTCGAGGGACACCGACGGCTCATCCATTATAATTGCCTCGGGCTGCATGGCAAGCACCGTTGCGATTGCCGCCATGCGCTTTTCGCCGCCGGATATCTTGTGGTTGTATTTGTTCTTGAGCTTCGTGAGCCCCAGCGTTTCCAAGACCTCGTCGACCCGCTTTTCGGCATCGGGCTTCGACATGCCGTAGTTTAAAAGCCCGAACATCATGTCGTCAAAAACCGTCGGCATGAACATCTGATTATCCGAGCTTTGCAGCACGAAGCCGAGCGTTTTGCGTATCTCGGCGAGATTTTTCTTGCACACCGGCACACCCTTGACGAGCACCTCGCCCTCGTGCGGCAGCAGGCCGAGCAGCACCTTGAGCATGGTCGATTTGCCCATGCCGTTTGCGCCGATGATGCCGACCGACTCGCCCCCGGCTATCTCAAAGCTCATGCCGTCAAGCACGGGGATACCCGGCTCGTATGAAAAAGAAACTTCCTTAAAAATTATCATATCGCACCTCACATGACCAAATTTCCGAGCGCCTCGGCAATGTTAAGACAGCGCATCGCAAAAAATGCCGCACAGGAAATGAGCAGGAACGCAAAGTCGGCAGGCTTCAATTTGCCGCACTCGGCGTAGACAAAGTCGCCGTTGAAGCCCCGCAGCTTCATGCTCGAATACAGCTCCTCGGCCCTGTCCATGCTCCGCAGCAGAAGCTGCCCCAAAAACGAGCCCCACGCCGAAAACTGCACGCCCTTCTGGTGCGGCGCACGCAGACAGTAGGCGTCCATCATGACCGATACCTCCTCCATCATGACGGAGATGTAGCGGTAGGTAAGCAGCAGAAGCGTAACGATAAAGCCCGGGATGTGCAGCCGACGCAGCGCAGCACATATGCGGTCAAACGGCGTTGTCGCAACGAGAAGATACGACGCCGTGACGCAGAAAATGCCCTTTAGCATGAGCGTTATCATCGAGATAACGCCGCCCGTGACCGTGACGCTGCCGAGGGCGAGCATCGGGGTCTTGTCGAGAAAGGGGTTTAAAAGTCCCACGGCGCAAACGAGCGGCAGCACGATGCGCAGCTTGTAAAGGCACAGGGCAAGCGATGTGCCGCTCAGCTGAAACATCAAAACCGGGTAGAGCACCGTCACGGCGAGCGCCGCAAAGTCGTACTTGTCGATAGACACGACGACGAGGATGTAAACGACCGTGACGATGAGCTTAACGGCCGGGTGCAGGTCGTGCACAGGCGAGCTTTCCGCCGCCAGAGCGTCCATTTCCTTTAATTCACTTATGGCATGGTCAATTTTCTTCATATCAAATATACGACATTAAGGAGCACTGATGGCAGTGCTCCTTAATGCTTTAGTTGACGGAAGCCGAACTCCTGTCGTCTGTCAGTGTGCCCTTTCGGTGCTTTTCACCTTTTTTGCTTTGCCGGGTTACGACCCGCCTTCACCAAAGAAAGCCGAAAATCCCTCGAAAAACACGACTGACAGATGCCTTGCAGTTTTGACGGAGCAGATTTTTGCTCAGGCAAAGATAAAGCCCGACGGGCATAATGGAGATATATGGGCTAGGGGTTTAGCGAAGCATGGGCGGAAATCTGCCCGTCAAAACCGACAGGCGTTCAGCTGCCGTCAACTCAGAAGGGGTGGTTATTGTTTAGCTTTGTGTTTCTTTCTGAAAATGCCCCCCAGTGCGCAGACACCGATGGCGACTGCTGCGACTATCGCCGAGCCGACAAGGCCGGACACGCTCGTACCGGCGGCGCTGTCGCTGTCGGAAAAGGAGTAGTCGGGCAGGAAAGCGGTCTTTTCCTGAATCTTGGCGGCGCTGTCGGCAGCGGAGCTGGACACGCCGTAGTTATCCTCGTCAAGGCCCATGTTCTGACTGTAGCCGGCGTCGGAGTTTCCGAACAGCGACCACTCAAGACCGTCGGGGTTGGAGCTTGCAAAAAGGCTCAGTCCGCCGCCGACGACTATGACGACAACTGCCAGCACGGCAATGAGCTTTTTCATACTCATCCTGTCGGTCGTCTCGCCGGACATCGAGACATCCTTAATGAGCTCGGGTCTCGACTCATACACAAAGGTGAGCACAGCCGCCGTCACAAGACCTTCGATAAGGCCGATGGCGAGGTGGATAGGCTGCATGATGCCGCAGAAGGCAGCAAAGGGAAGCTCGGTGATGCCGGAAAGCGAGGTCTCCACGACGACGGAGAAAGCGCCCAGCTGAAGCGTGAGCACGCAGCCGAGGATGGACGCCGTGATAATTCTTGCACGCTGCGCCGCCTTGGTGCTCATTTTGCCAAACCACTTGCTGCGCATGATGGGTCTCCAAATGAGATAGTAGCCGACGAAGCAGCCGTAAAACGCCATGTTCCACACATTTGCGCCCAGCGCCAGAAGTCCGCCGTCGCCGAAAAACAGGCTTTGTATCGCAAGAATGACTATCATCGACAAAAAGCCCGCCTGCGGGCCTAATAGCCCGGTCAGCAGCATGCCGCCGCACATGTGACCGGATGAGCCCGTGCCGGGGATGGTGTAATTTATCATCTGTCCGGCGAAAACGAGCGCCGCCGTGACAGCCATGACGGGGAGCTTTTTCGAGTCCTCGTCCTCTTTTTTGAGCTTGTGTACGGATGCTCCGGCAACTGCGCCGGAGGCTACATACATCGTTGCCGCAACCGCAGGTGCGAGCAGAGCGTCAGCCATATGCATATCGGAAATTCCTCGTTTCTTTTCTCAGGTTGTTTACACTTTAACATACGCATTTTTGCTCCACAAGCCCCCCCGGGGGATAAAAATTTCAAAAAAATTGTCCTCTGATGTTCAAAACACCAGAGGACAACCCTCAGCCGTGATAATTGCCGGTAGCTGAATCAACGCATACATAGGGGACGATCTGCCCGTTTATCTTGACATAAGCCTGATAGCTCGTGCCGCCGATAAACTCGTAGTGATCGACCTCAACGCCGTACTTTTCCTTGAGGTCGGCCTCAAACTCCGTCTTCCACGCATCGCCCGTGGGCTTGGGCGTCTGGGTGGGTGTATCGGTGGGCTTTGGAGTGAATGACGGGCCGACGGGGTCGATGGTCACCTGCGGTCCGGGCTTTGCGCTGACAGGCTGCGTTGCCGGCACGGAGGTCGCAGGTATGCTCACGGAGCTGTCATACCCGCCGCAGGCGGTGACCGAAAAGGCGGCTATGAGTATAATGACGAGCGCCAATGCAATGGCGGGTATGTGCTTTGCTGACATGATTATGTCTCTCCTCTCAAGGAATTACGCTGAAATCGAAGATATCCGCAAACGCTTCCATCGTCTCACGGGAAAGCGGGGCGGCCTCGGTGTCGCCGGGGGTGCGCAGGAGGTTGATGACTACATAGGACTTGCCCAGATCCGCAATGATAAGCTGCTTTTTTGCCGAGGTGCACATCAGAAGCTCGATGCCGTTGGGGGTCGTGTGCTGCCACTGAGTGTAGTCGTCGATGCTTCCGACATTCAAAAGCGCCGTCGAGAACGAGCCCTTCATGTTGCGGATAAACTGATAGCTGACGGGCTGCTTGAGGTCGGTGCCCGTGATGGCGGCATCGCCGTCAAAGCGGAACGAGCCGTCGGAATAGACAAAGCCCTGATAAACATTGTTGACGAAGTTGTTGCCGCTGGGGGCGTAGATAACGCCCGTGCCTGCAAGGGAGAAAAATTCGTCCTCGGTTGCGGGCTCTTTGAAGCCTTCAAGCAGCTTCAGCGAGTATTTCTCGCAGATGCGGTCGATCTCGTCTGCCATCTCCTGCGTGTAGCAGATATATGCGTTGTACTTTTCCTCAAAGCCCGTGGGCTTGTTGCCGACCGAGGCGAGGATGCTGCCGTCTGCGTCGTAGCTTTGCAGGAAGGTCTGCCACTCGGCTGCCGCCTGCCACTCGGGACTGTTCTCCTTGCCCTGGAGGCTGATGTAGTCGCCTGCGGCAAAGCCGCCCTGCGTCGTCTCGGGATTCGTCATCAAAAATGCGTCACGCAGACCAAACCAGTCGGCGGCGTAGGCTGTGGCGGCCAGTGCAAACATTGCGGCGACCACGGCGGCGACGAGAAGAAGCTTAGGTCTTGCCGGGCGGGTCTTGTGCGGAGCCTGCACAGCGGCACTTATATTCCGGAACATCCTTGCCTTGGCAAGCTCGCTCGGCGACATGGCGTCGTAGGCGTTTCGGATATGGTCGTTATTCATAGGAACATCTCCTTTCATGGCGGCTCAGGCGTCGGCGGTGTCGCCCAGAGAGCGCTTGAGAAGCTTGCGTGCCCGTGCAAGGCGGGTGCGTATCGTCGCATCCGGCCGCTTGAGCATTTTTGCGATCTCCGGGGTAGAGTAGCCCTCGTAATAATACATGTACACGATGGTCTTGTACTCGTTCGGCAGTGCCATTATCGCCCGCAGTGTCTCGCCCGAGTCAAAGTTCTGCTCGAAGCCGAGCTCGATGTGCTCGTCGATATCCTGCGTTTTTCTGCGCCAGCTCTTGATCTCGTTTTTGCAGAGATTCGATGCCGTCACGATAAACCACGCTTTTTCGTGGCGTTCCGACTCGAACTTCACATCACGGTCCAGATAGCGGAGGAAGGTGTCCTGCGACAGATCCTCCGCATCTGCACTGTTTTTCAAAAAAGAGAAGCAAATACGGTAAACGGCGTCAATGTTGCGCGCATACACATCGGAAAATCCCTGTTTAGTTTCGCTGTATGGGGTCGGGATAACGCTCACCGTCCTTTCAATAAGAATGGGAATTAAGACGAAGTAGTGAGTTATAGTTATATGTTAAGGCCATAAGGTTTGTCGGAAGCGTTTGTTTGATGTGTCTTAATTCCCATTCACTTAAGAGACAAACGAAGCGGCAAAAGTGTTTCAAAAATTATGCGCAGTATGTTTTATACTGCGCAGCTGGTGACCTATTGACTTTGCGGGGTGTTGGTGGTATTATCATAAACAAGAGGGGCGACCGTTGCAGCGGTCTCGGCTAACCTCTGTAAGTTTATAGCTTGGAAATTAGCCGTTCTCGTGCTGGGGGGCGGTTATTTTTTGCAGGGCTCTTGACTTTGCCTGCCGCCGATGCTATTATAAAGACACAAAGGGCGATGACCAATGGTCAGCTCAAAAAAGTTGGATAGTGAAAGTAAGACAAAAGCTTACCCGCAAAACCGTCACTTGCCAGAGTGGCGGTTTTGCTTTTTTACTCTAATCGAGATAGTATATCTTCCGATATGTATCGTTAGTGTAATCGGCATAAGCGCACCCCCTCTCGGGTGGTGTAGCTGACCGCCTCGCCCTTTGCTTGGTACTAATATAGTGCATACGATGCACATCTGTCAAGTTTTGCAAACAAAATGTATATACTTTCTGTCGGGGAAATGGTATTATCATAGCCGGAGGTGCCAGAGATGATATATGTTTACCCCGATTTTTATTTTGACTTTTCCTGCACCGCATCACGCTGCCGCCACAGCTGCTGCCGGGGCTGGGAGATAGACATAGACGAGGACACGCTGGCGCTGTATGACGGGCTCACGGGCGAGATAGGCGACACGGTGCGCCGCAGCATCGAGCGCGCACCGACGCCGCATTTTGTACTTACGGAAAGCGAGGACTGCCCGTTTTTGCAGCCGGACGGCCTGTGCAGACTCATACTAAAGCTCGGCGAGGAAAGTCTGTGCGACATCTGCGCCGAGCACCCGAGGTTTTATAACGAGCACCCCGACCGCATCGAGGCGGGCCTCGGCCTGTGCTGCGAGGAGGCGGTGCGCCTGCTATTAGAGCGGGACACGCCGCTTGAACTCATCGTCGAGACCGACGGCGAAGAGCCCGAGCCGACTGTGCGTGACGACATTTTCGCCATCCTTGCCGAGCAGAGCATGCCATTATCTGAGCGCATGGACAGGGCGCTCACGCTTGTCGGGGCAGCGATGCCCGAGTTCACGCTTTCGCAGCTTGCAGAGCTTTACCTCGGGCTTGAGCGGCTCGACGACGAGTGGACGGGCTGCCTTGAGCGCCTTGAGCTTAATGCTCCGCTGCCGCAGCCTGTGGGGATGAGGTACGAGCGCCTGGCGGAATATTTCGTCTACCGCCACTTTGACGAAGCGCTGCCGCAGACGCTTTCGTTTGCATTTTTGAGCGTGCGGCTGCTGTGTGCGCTCGAAAATTTGTGCCCGCAGGAGCTATCCGAGCTTGTGCGGCTATATTCGTCGGAGATCGAGTATTCGGACGAAAATGTCGAAAAGGTACAGAGTTTTCTTGCATGACGGCAAAATAAACCAACAATTTTCGTCAATTCCTTAACGCTGTCTATTGAAAATCGGGCGGCGGGAGCATATAATTGCTATTATATATAAAGTATAGCTGACGGATCGGCGTAATTTTATCGGTAATAATCAAATTTCAACATACGAGGGGATCATATGGCAAACTATTCGGCGTACATGGACAAGGTCATATTGTTTGACCTTGGGACACAGGAGACCTCGGTCTTGCCGTGGTCGGATGAGGACAGGGGAAGATACATAGGCGGCAGCGCAATGGCGGCAAAGCTTTTGGAGAGCAGCAAAAACGCCGCCGACCTTATCGTTATCACCACCGGCCCTCTCACGGGAACGGGCGCACCGGGCTCGAACTACTTTAACATCTCGGCAGTGTCGCCGCTGACGGGCGAGGTGTCTCATTCAAGCTGCGGCGGCAACTTCGGCCTGTACCTCAAAAAGGCAGGCATCGATGCACTGGTCTTAAAAGGCTCGTGCGACAAGCCCATGTGGCTCAGCATACTTAACGACCACTTCACGCTGCACAAGGCGGGTGGCCTTTGGGGAAAGACCGTCTCCACGACCAATGCCGAGCTTCAGGCGGCGATCGACGAGGAGCGCAGCTGCCGTGTCAAGTGCGGCATGCTCGCCATCGGCCCTGCGGGCGAAAACGGCGCAGCTATAGCAACGGTCGCAAGCGGCGATAACGACGCCTGCACCTGCTCATTAGGTGCAGTGTTCGGTGCAAAAAAGCTCAAGGCGATAGTCGTCACCGGCAACCACGACATCAGCATTGCCGACGAGGAAAAGGCGCTTGAAAACCACAAGCAGTGGGCGCAGCATCTGCACCAGCACCCCATCACCGGCGAGCTTTTGCCCAAGCGAGGCAGCATCGGCTTTGTCGAGCGTTTGCAGCAGGTGAGTCTTTTGCCGACGGAGAACTTCTCCAAGGCAAGCTGCGACTTTGCGCACGAGATAGGCGGCGAGGTTTTTGCCGATAAGTACAATGTCGTCAACCGTGGCTGCACCTACTGCCCGATAAGATGCGAGCGCTCTGCAATGTGCGAGGGCGAGGTCGTCAAGGGTCCGAGCCTGAACGCTGCGGTGCTTTTGGGCAGCAATATCTTAAACTCCGACATGAAGCTCATCGTCCGCTGGACCAAGCAGCTGCACGAGCTCGGCCTTGACCTTACGCATACGGCGAAGGCCATCGCATGGGCAATGCAGGCTCGCAGCGAGGGCGTTTGGAAGACCGAGCTTCAGTTTGGCATAACGACGAACATTTCCGACACCTTTGCCGCCATCGCCCTCAAAACGGGCATCGGCGAGGAGCTGGCAGCAGGCTGCGCAGCCCTCGGCAAGAAGTACGGCGGAGAGTTTGCGTACATGTTCACCGACCTTGCAGGCGCTGCCGCAAAGACTTATGTCGGCTTTAACGGCGCACTGGCAGACTACGCCGAGCGCTACATTGACGCTGCCCTGAACGCAGGTCAGTGCCCCTATGTTGCACTGGCGCTCATCCCCGAATTCATGGTCACAAAGCCCAACGGCATCAAGGCGGCCGCCGCAAGAAAGCTTGCTCCGCTTGCACCGGTTGCGGCAAAGATAATAAGCGTCCTGCCCGAAACGGTCGGCGATAAGCTGCCCGTGACCTTCCTCACGAGGGAGCTGCGCTATTCTGTCGGCATGAGCCTCACCCTTGACGCACTTGTTAAGACCGGCACGGCGGACGCAGTCGAGCTTCCCAAGCCCATGCTCAAGGCGTATAAGGCGGTAAACGCATTTTCCGTCTCCGATTGCGTGGCAAAGCTCAAGGAAACCGCCGAGAAGCTCGGCAGCATGGATAAAGACGAGCTTTTAGCCAAGCTCGGCATCAAGGAATAAGGGGGGCGAGGTAATGGCATACAGAATCAACGAAAGCGTGTGCAACGGCTGCGACGCATGTGTCACCGCCTGTCCCACGCAGGCGATCTCCGGCGTGCAGCACGAGGTGCACAGCATTGACCCGGATAAGTGCGTTTCCTGCAACCTGTGCATGAATTTGTGCAAGAACTTTGCGATAAGAAGCGGCATGCAAAACGAAATAATCGAGCATGACGAGTGGCCCATCCCGCATGTCGACCCGGCAGTCTGCAACGGCTGCTCGGCCTGCGTCGAGATATGCCCCATGTATGTGCTGCGCATCTCCGAGCCCAAGTTCAGGGGCGACACGGGAACTATAGCCGAGCTTACGGACATTGACCTTTGCATCGGCTGCGAAAAGTGCGCAAAGCACTGCCCCGTGGGCGCTATCACCATGGTCAAGCGCCTTGTCGCAAACGAGAAGGAGGAAGAGTAATGCCCGGGATAGATTACGGATTCATCGACTCCGTGCTCGAGCAGCACGGCTATGACAGAACAAGGATAATCGCTATCATGCAGGATATCCAGAAGCAGTACCGCTATCTGCCCAGAGAGGTCATTGTTTACATCGGCGAAAAGCTGCACATGACCCCGGCAAAGCTCTACGGTGTTGCGACATTTTATAAGAACTTCTCGCTCGACCCCAAGGGCAAGTATGTCATCAAGGTCTGCGACGGCACTGCGTGCCATGTCCGCAAATCGGCGGATATCCAGCAGGCGTTTTACGACAGCACCGGCATGACGCCGGACGACAGCATGTCCGCAGACGGCCTGTTTTCCATCGAGCGTGTCGCCTGCCTGGGCGCATGCGGTCTTGCACCGGTGTGCATGGTAAACGATATCGTCCATGCACAGATGACGCCGAAAGAGGCCCGCAGACTTATCGCTGAGTTAAGGGAGGCTGAGAAGGATGAAGCTTGAATCACGCAAACAGCTTGACGATCTGCGCTTAAAGGCCGCCGAGGCGCTGTCGGCGCAGAAGCATAAGATCTTGGTGTGCGCAGGCTCGGGCTGCATAGCCAGCGGCTCGATGGGCGTATATGAAAAGCTCAAGACCGTTCTGGCGGACAAGGGGCTTGAAACGGAGATCTGCCTTGAGGGTCATGTCGACCACGGCGACTCCGTCGGCGTAAAAAAGAGCGGCTGCCAGGGCTTTTGCGAAATTGGCCCGCTTGTGAAAATTGAGCCCGAGGGCTATTTCTACTGCAAGGTAAAGCCCGACGACTGCGAGGATATCGTAAACGAGACCATAGCAAACGGCAGAGTAGTCGAGAGACTGCTTTACACCTGCGACGATGTTGCCTACACAAAGCAGGAGGATATCCCGTTTTATAAAAATCAGATGCATGTCGCACTTGAGCACTGCGGCGAGATAAACGCCGAGAGTATTGACGAGTACATTGCCGTCGGCGGCTACACGGCGCTTGAAAAGGCGCTGTTTGACATGACCGGCGACGAGATAATAAGCGAAGTTTCCGACTCCGGTTTGAGAGGCAGAGGCGGCGCAGGCTTCCCCACGGGCAAAAAGTGGGCGCAGGTCGCAGCGCATAAGGAGACAAGTCAGAAGTATGTCGTCTGCAACGGCGACGAGGGCGACCCGGGCGCATTCATGGACTGCTCAATCATGGAGGGCATCCCCCACAAGATGATAGAGGGCATGATAATCGCCGGTATCGCCACGGGCTCGGAAAACGGCTGCATTTATGTCCGTGCCGAGTACCCCCATGCGGTCGAGAGACTTACAAAGGCGATAGCTCAGGCTGAAGAGTACGGCCTCATCGGCGAGAACATCCTCGGCTCGGGCAAGAGCTTCAAGCTAAAGATAAACAAGGGCGCAGGCGCATTCGTCTGCGGCGAGGGCTCTGCTATGACGACCTCCATCGAGGGCAACCGAGGCACGCCCCGCACAAAGCCGCCCAGAAGCGTTGACCACGGTCTGTTCAACGCCCCCACCTGCCTTAACAATGTCGAGACCTTTGCAAATGTCCCCGGTATCATCAACAAGGGCTCGAAGTGGTTTAAGTCGATAGGCACCGAGGGCAGCGCCGGCACTAAGGCGTTCTCGCTTGCCGGCAACATCAAGAACACCGGCCTTATCGAAGTGCCAATGGGCACGACGCTTCGTGAGATAGTCTTCGATATCGGCGGCGGCGTTAAGACCGGCAAGTTCAAGTCCGTTCAGGTCGGCGGCCCGTCCGGCGGCTGCCTCACCGAGGAGCACCTTGACCTGCCGCTCGATTACGATTCTCTTAAGAAAATTGGCGCTATCATGGGCTCGGGCGGCCTCGTCGTCATGGGCGACGACACCTGCATGGTCGAGATAGCCCGCTTCTTCATGAGCTTCACGAAAAACGAGTCCTGCGGTAAGTGCACCACCTGCCGCATGGGTATCCCCAAGATACAGGCGATACTCGAGCGCATAACTCAGGGCGAGGGCACGATGGAGGACCTCGACGAGCTCGAAAAGCTTTCAAAGCTCGTCAAGACCTGCTCGCTGTGCGGTCTCGGCAAGACGGCGACCAACCCCGTCATGAGCACCCTGCGCTACTTTAAGGACGAGTACATTGCCCATGTTCAGGACAAAAAGTGCCCTGCCCATGTGTGCAAGCCGCTGTTTGAGATAAGGATAGACCCGGATAAGTGCATCGGCTGCACCAAGTGCGCCGTCAACTGCGCAACGGGCGCGATCACCGGCAAGCTTATGCGTGCCCACAGCATCGACCTTTCGAAGTGCACACGCTGCCGCACCTGCATTGACGGCTGTCCGACCGAAGCGATCGAGGAGGTATGAGTATGAGCCATATTATCATAGACGGCATCAAGTGCGAATTTGAAAATGCCCGCAATGTTCTCGAGGTCGCTTTGAATAACGGCATCGATATCCCCAACCTGTGCTACTGCGAAAGCCTGACAACCTACGGCGGCTGCCGCCTGTGCGTCGTCGAAAACGAGCGTGGCGGCATTGAGGCTGCCTGCACGATGGTACCTAAAGACGGCGCAGTCGTGCGCACAAACACCGCTCAGCTGCGTGAGTTCAGGCAGGGCATCCTGCAGCTGCTGCTCGAAGGTCACCGCACCGAGTGCGCCACCTGTCCGCAGTCGGGCAAGTGCAAGCTCCAGGACTACGCAAAGCGCTACGGCGTCGCCGATGTCAAGCCCGTCGACTACTGCCGTGAGCCTGTTGACGACAGCTCTCCCGCCGTTGTTATAGACCCGTCAAAGTGCATCCTGTGCGGCAAGTGCACAAGAACCTGCCTGCAGATCCAGAATGTAAATGCAATAGATTTTATTAACCGAGGCAACGAGACGGTGCTCTCCTGCGGCATCGGATACAAGCTTGCTGACACCAACTGCACCTCCTGCGGCCAGTGTGCGGCAATGTGCCCCACCGGCGCACTGACGATAAAAAGCGACGCTGCCCGTGTCTGGGATGCTCTGAACGACCCGGCAAAGAAGGTCGCAGTGCAGATAGCGCCCGCCGTGAAGCTCGGCGTAATCGAAGCGTTCGGCATGCCCGCCACCGCACAGGTGATGGGCAAGATGGTCACTGCCCTGCGGCTCATGGGCGCAGACTATGTCTTTGACGCTTCCATGAGCGCCTATCAGACGATTTTGGAGGAAGCCGACGACTTCAAGACCCGCAAAAAGGGCGGCACGGTGCTCTCGTCGTATTGCCCGGCTTGGGTAAAGCATGTCGAGTGCGACCACCCCGAGCTCAAGGACAGACTGTCGGCTGCCGGCTCGCCCATGCAGATATGTGGAACGCTCATCCGCCGCAAGTACCCGGATGATGATCTTGTCTCCGTTGCGGTCATGAGCTGCGCCGCCGCAAAGGCGGAAGCACTCAGGGAAGAGAACAGCAAGGACGGCAAAAAGCCCGTCGATATAGTCATCACCACGCAGGAGCTCATCGGCATGATCCGTGAGTACGGCATGAGCTTTGCCGCCCTGCCCGACACGCCGACCGACAACTTCTTTGCGCAGGTCACGGGCGACAAGTGCAAGACCCCCGTGGCGCTCCGCATCGACCCCGATAAGTGCATCGGCTGCACCAAGTGCGCCCGCCGCTGCCCTGTCGGCGCAATTACCGGCAAGGCAAAGACTGCGCATGTCATCGACATGGATAAGTGCATCCGCTGCCGCACCTGCATGCTCGGCTGCCCGAAGGACGCTATCGAGAATGTCTCGCTCGACGGTAAGACCAAAGTCGCCGTCGTTAACGGCCTTGCAAATGCCGACAAGCTGCTCAAAAAGATCGCTTCCGGCGAGGAAAAGTACGACTTTGTCGAGGTCATGGCATGCCCCAAGGGCTGCCCGGGCGGCGGCGGTCAGCCGGAGGAATGCATCTTCGGCAAGATAGACCGCAGCACCGGCACATTCGAGCTCGATTTCACCTTCCCCGAACAGCCCGCCGAGCTTATTGATGTCAAAACCTTCGTCAAAGGCAAAAACAAAGAGCTCTTCAGAGTAAGATAAAAGCAAAGAAAAAGCTCCCCACCGGGGAGCTTTTTTCATGCCTATTGGGCATGTTTATTTGGATTTCATGCCTGCAAGGCATATTTATTGCGGTATGATGCGAAGGCCTGCTTGAAGTCCTCGCTGTTTTTGCGGTAGACGCTCAGGCTCTCGTGGAGGTTGAGGTTTCTGTCCTTGGCGTCGAGCACGCAGCCTGCAATGTTCGAGCAGTGGTCGCTCACTCGCTCCAGATTCGTCAGGAGATCGGACAGCACGAAGCCTGCGTCTATGCTGCAAACACCGCTTTGCAGGCGCTGGATATGCCGTGTGCGCAATGCGTCCTTGAGCTCGTCCACGACCTGCTCGAGCGGCTCGACCATAGATGCTGCCTTGAGGTCATGCTGCGTGAACGCCGTGTCGGCAAGCCCTGCGATTTCCCGCACGGCATCTAGCATCTGCTTGAGTTCGGCCTTCGCCGTATCCGAGAACACGATGCCCTTTTGCTGCATCTCCTCGGCGGACTCCAATATATTCACGCTGTGGTCGGCGATACGCTCAAGGTCGCCGATGAGCTTAAGGTACTCGGCGGCGGTGAGGCTGTCGGCCTCGCTGATGTGGTGTGCGCTGAGCTTGACGAGATATGTGCCGATTATATCTTCGTAGTGGTCGGTCTTATCCTCGAGCCTGCGAATTTCATTGGCAAGCTCGGGGGTAAGATCGGTGAGAGAGTCGAGGCTTAAAAGCAGCGCCGTTTTTGTCGATGCGCTCATCTCGTCCATCAGCAGGCGGCAGCGCTCGAGAGCAAGCGTCGGGGTGGCGAGCAGGCGCTCGTCAAGCGTTTCCTCGGTTGTCGGCTGCTTGCCGTCGGGGATGAGGAAGCACACAAGCTTTTCGAGAACTCCGCCGAGCGGCAGCATGATGATAGTGCAGGCGATGTTAAACAGCGAGTGGGCGATTGCGATGCCGATCATCGTTGCGCTCTCACCGAACAGCGCCGGGGCAAACACCGTTTTCACGATGCAGAACACCGTCAGCCAAACGATAGTGCCGATGACATTGAAGCTCAGGTGCACCATGGCGGTGCGCTTTGCGTTCTTGTTAGCGCCGACGGAGGATATAAGCGCCGTGACGCATGTGCCGATGTTCTGACCCATGATGATGGGGATGGCAGCGCCGTAGCTGACCTGACCGGTAGCAGCCAGCGCCTGCAAAATGCCGACGGAAGCCGACGACGACTGGATGATGCCGGTCAGCAGTGCACCGGCGGCAACGCCCAGAATGGGATTGGTGAACATTACAAACAGCTGCCGGAACTCGGGGACATCACGCAGTCCGGCGACAGAGCCGGACATGGCATCCATGCCATACATGAGCGTTGCAAAGCCGAGGAGGATGGTGCCGCTGTCCTTTTTGCGGTCGTCCTTGGAGAACATGTGCAGGATGATACCGATGAGGGCGAGTATCGGCGTGAACGACGAGGGCTTTAGAAGCTGGATAAACACATTGTGGCTGTCGATACCCGCAAGCGAGAGTATCCATGCCGTGACGGTCGTGCCGATGTTTGCACCCATGATGACATGAATAGACTGGCTCAGTGACATGAGCCCCGAGTTAACGAAGCCGACCGCCATGACCGTTGTCGCAGACGACGACTGGATTATCGCCGTAATGCCAAGACCCGTGAGCAGTCCCGCCCACTTATTGCTCGTGAGCCTGCCCAAAAGCGTGCGCAGGCCGCTGCCGGCTCTGCGCTCGAGCGCCTGACCCATCAGGTTCATGCCGAACAGAAACAGACACAGGCCGCCTATTAAATTTAGTACAGAAAAAATGTTCATGCCAATACCCCTTAACTCTATTATTGTTTCTTGAGCTAAGGGTATCAGCAATATGTCAAATCCAAGACCGTCAAATTGTAAAATCCGTGTAAAATCTCGATTTTACAATTTACATTTTCAATTTACACTTTGAATTTCGCCCGTTTCGGTGAAAATGACCCACTTTGCGATGTTCACGGCGTGGTCGCCGATGCGCTCGAGGTACTTTGCAATCATGAGAAGATCTATAGCGCACGAGCCCATGCTGCGGTCGTTGCGGATAGTCTCGATAAGCAGCTCCTTCATGCCGTCAAAGTGCCGGTCGACGACATCGTCATAATCTATGACCTCATGCGCCTGCTTTGTATCGTCGTTTAAAAACGCCTCCACGCTGCCGTTGACCATTTTGATGACCGACAGCGCCATGTCGTGCAGCGCCTGCTTGGGCGCATTGTCCGGCAGAGCGCCGGTCTGCACTATCTCGGCGATATCCGCCGACTGGTTTCCGATGCGCTCAAGGTCGGTGACCATTTTAAGCGCCGCCGAAACGATGCGCAGGTCGGCAGCCACCGGCTGCTGTAATAAAAACAGCTTCAGGCACTGGGACTGCACATCCCGCTCCAGCCTGTCTATCTTCTCCGTCGTGGCGTGCACCTCGGCTGCAAGCTCAAGGTCGTTATCTTCAAGCGCCTTTGCCGCCTTGGCGATGGCAGCCTCGCAAAGAGCGCTCATGGTGCTGAGTGAATCGTGCAGCGTTTTAAGCTGCTCGTCGTATATGCTTCGCATTATCCGAACCTCCCCGTGATGTAAGCTTCCGTTCTTTTGTCCTTCGGCATGGAGAACACGCCCTGCGTGTCACCGAACTCCACAAGCTCGCCGAGCAGGAAAAACGCCGTGCTGTCGGAAATTCTGGCGGCCTGCTGCATGTTGTGGGTCACGATGACGATGGTGTAATCCTTTTTGAGCTCCTGCGCCAGCTCCTCGATCTTGCCGGTGGAGATGGGGTCGAGGGCGCTCGTCGGCTCATCCATGAGCAGTAGCTCCGGCGCAACGGCGAGGCTTCGTGCGATGCAAAGCCTCTGCTGCTGGCCGCCGGACATGCCCAGAGCGGACTTTTTAAGTCTGTCCTTGCACTCGTCCCAGATAGCCGCACTTTTGAGCGAGGTTTCGACTATCTCGTCGAGCTTTGCCTTGGAGCGCACGCCGTGCAGCCTAGGACCGTAGGCAATGTTGTCGTAAATGCTCATGGGGAAGGGGTTGGGCTTTTGGAACACCATGCCTATCTTCGTGCGCAGCTCGGTCACATCCGTGCCGTCGGCGTAGATATCCTCCCCCTTAAAGCTTATGCGGCCTTCGATGCGGCAATTCGGCACAAGGTCGTTCATGCGGTTGAGAGTTTTTAAAAATGTTGATTTTCCGCAGCCGGACGGGCCTATGAGGGCGGTTATCTTCTGCGGCATTATATCCATGCTGATCGAGCGCAGAGCCTGATGCTCTCCGTACCACAGCTCCAAATTTTCGGCTTTAATGATGGGATCGATCATTAGCTTTTCCTGACCTTTCTGCCGACGAGGGAGGCGGCGAGGTTAATAATGAGGGTTATGCAGATGAGTATGACGGCGATAGCGAAGGCAACATCGAACTTGCCCTCCTCGCTTGCGTATATATAAAGCGCCACCGTGAGCGAGGCTGCTGAGGACTGAAGCGCCTTGGCAAAGCCGAGTAATTTAAGTCCGAAGCCTGCGGTGAACAGCAGCGCCGCCGATTCGCCGACCACTCTGCCGACTGCGAGGATGCAGCCGGTGACGATGCCGTCAACGGCGTTCGGGAGCACTACGGTGCGCACCATGTGCCACTTGCCCGAGCCGAGCGCCAGCGCACCCTCACGGTACGACTGCGGCACGGCGAGAAGGCTCTCCTTGGTGTTGCTGATGACCGTCGGCAGCACCATGATTATAAGCGTGAGCGAGCCTGCGAGGATGCCCTGCCTGAGACCTAATATCTGCGTGAAAAACAGCATGCCGACAAGGCCGAAGATAATTGACGGGATGCCCGTGAGCGTTTCGACTGCAAAGCCGACGGCGTTTGAGATGCGCCTGTTTGTCGCATATTCGGTGAGATACACCGCAGCGCCCACGCCCAGCGGCACGACGATTATCATGACGAGGATAATAAGGTACAGGGTGTTTAAAATGTTCGGCAGTATGCCGATGGTGTCTGAAATGTAGCTTGTCTGCGTCGTGAGGAACTTTGCGTTTATGCCCGGGATGCCACGGTAGAGCAGGTAGCCTATGAGCCCTATCAGCAGCAGGCAGGTCGCAGCGGCGCAAAGCGACATTAAGACCTTAAGAGCGTTGTCCTTAGCTTTTCTCATGCCTCAGTCCTCCTTTTTGTGTGATATCATGTGCAGCAGGGTGTTGACCATCATGATGAACAAAAACAGCACCAAGCTTATCGAAAACAGTGCATTTCTGTGCAGCGTGCCGTAGGAGGCGTAGGACATTTCCGAGACGATGGCTGTCGTGAGAAAGCGGACGGAGGAAAACAGACCCGGCATGTTTGCGACATTGCCTGCGACCATGATTATCGCCATCGCTTCGCCCATCGCTCTGCCCACGCCCTGCACAACGGCAGTTGCGATGCCACGCTTAGCCGCCGGCAGCGAGACCTTGAAGTAGGTCTCGGTCTTGAGCGCACCGAGCGCAAGCGACGCCTCCTCGTACTCGGGCGGGACAGCGTCCAGCGCCGTTTTCGAGATGTTTATAATGTAGGGCAGGATCATGACCGCGAGCACCAAAATTGCCGTGAGCAGGCATGCGCCCGAGGACAGACCGAACACGCTCTGCACCGCCGGTACAACGACTATCATGCCCACAAGGCCGTAGATGACCGAGGGGATGCCCGCCAATAGCTCAACTGCGGCGTTCACGAGCTTTGCTATCTTCGGCGGGGCGACCTTTGAAAGGTACAGCGCCGTCATTATGCCTATCGGCACGCCGATGACCACCGCTCCGGCAGTGCCGTACACGCTTGTGAGGATAAACGGCAGGATGCCGAACTCGTTCGTGCCGGCGTTCCATGTGTCGCCGAACAGAAAGTCAACAAGCCCCACCTCACGGATGGCGGGTATACCGGCGATGATGAGGTAGATGCTTATAAGCAGCACGAACGCCACCGCAATTAGTCCGCATATTAAAAACAGCAGGCGAAAGCCCGTTTCTATCGTCTTTTTTCGTTTCATGGACAGCTCCTAAAGTTAGTTGCTTAATTGGAATGCCCCGTGTGCGAACACGGGGCATTGTTTTTGCTTTGCCGAAGCTTACTTTGCTACGGGGACTGCGCCTGCGCTGCGGATGAGGTCGGCAGCGTCGGTGCCGGTTGCAAAGTCGAAGAATGCCTTTGCTGCGGCCGAGAGCTCCGTGCCTTCCTTGGTCACGAGGACGAAGGGACGCTGGATAGCGTAGCTGCCGTCAAGAACGGTGGCCTCGGAGCAGGCAACGCCGCCTACGGTGACGGACTTGATGCCGTCCTGACCTTCAACTGCCGAGAGGGAAGCGTAGCCGATGGCGTTCTTGTTGCTGCCTACTGCGGAGATGACAGCACCGGTGGAGGTGAGCTCCTGAGAGAGCTTGCATGCGTCCTTGGTGTCGGTGACCGACTCAAAGCCGTCTCTCGTGCCGGAGTTTGCTTCACGGCCGATGCAGGTGATCTCGAGGTCGTCGCCGCCGACATCCTTCCAGTTGGTGATCTTGCCGGTGAATATATCGGCGATCTGCTGGACGGTGAGGTCTGCGACCTTGTTGTCTGCGTTTACGATGATTGCAATGCCGTCAAGTGCAATGGTCGTGCCGGTAAGACCGGTCTCGGAGTCCTTGAGTGCGCGGGAGGAAAGGCCGATGTCGCACTTTCCGGTGCTGACGGACTCAATGCCCGTGCCCGAGCCCGTGGGGTCGTAGGTGACGGTGATGTCCTGATTATTTTCCATGAACTTCTCGCTCAGTGCGCCGATGACCTTCTCCATGGAGGTCGAGCCGTTGGTGGAAACGCTCTGCGGCTCAGAGCCGTTGCTTCCGCAGCCGGCCAGAAGTGCGAGCGACATAAGTGCTGCCATGCCGGCGGCTATAATACTTTTTCTTTTCATTTTGTATACTCCTTTGTACAAAATCGTTTTTGGATGTTCTCCTTGGGTACGGTCATAGATTACCGTTTGTTCGTAAAGGCTAATATCGTGTTTTTGTAAAGAGTTTGTAAGATTGGAGCTGACGGAAGCCGCAAAAAATCCGCAGGGGAGAGCCCCCCTGCGGCTGAAAAATGTATGTTTTACTTGGCGCTTGCGGACTTTAAGTTGACTTAGAGTCGAATCCTATCGTCTGTCAGCGTGCCCTTTCGGCGCTTTCCGTCTTTTTTGTCTTAATGGGCGACAGCCCATTGACACCAAAGAAAGCCGAAAATCCCTCGAAAAACATCACTGACAGATGCCTTGCAGTTTTGAGGGAGCAGATTTTCGTTCAGGCAAAGATAAAGCCCGACGGGCATAATGGACATATATGGACTAGGGATTTAGCGAAGCATGAGCGGAAAGCTGCCCGTCAAAACCGATGGTGTTCGGCTCCCGCCAACTTAACTATATCGCCCACGCCGTCGAGTATCATCGTCGGGCGGTAGGCAAAGTGCTCAAGCGTCTTGCGGGTGGAAATGCCGGACATCACGAGCACCGTGGACATGCCGCTTTCCATGCCGGAAATGACATCGGTGTCCATGCGGTCGCCTATCATGACCGCCTCGCCCGAGTGGCAGCCGAGGATCTTCAGCCCCGTGCGCATCATGAGCGGATTCGGCTTTCCGCAGAAATACGCCTCCGTGCCCGTCGCCATCTCAATGGGAGCGATGAGCGCCCGGCAGGCAGGTGCGATGCCGTTTTCAATAGGACCGGAAATGTCCGAATTTGCGCCGATGAGCTTAGCGCCGCCCAGAACGAGGTTTGTCGCCTTCGTGAGGGTGTCCAGCGAATACGCCTTGCCCTCGCCGACTATTACATAGTCGGGATTGACATCGTTCATGGTGATGCCCGCATCGTACAGGGCGTTTAAAAGTCCCGCCTCACCTATGACATATGCCGAGCAGCCCGGCGACTGCTCCTTTATAAACGCAGCTGTTGCAAGTGCGCTCGTGTAAAAATGCTCCTCCGGGACATCCAGTCCCATGCGTGCAAGCTTTTGATTGAGCTCCTTGGGCGTGCAGCCGCTGTTATTGGTCAAAAACAGATAGCCCTTGCTGTTTGCCTTGAGCCAGTCTATAAACTCCACCACGCCCGGCAGAATGCGGTTGCCGTGGTAGATGACACCGTCCATATCGCAGATAAAACCCTTTTTCTCGTTGAAATCTATCAAATTATCACATCCTTTCTCTCTCTCATGGCTCTATATTAACTCGCTTTTGTAAAACACAACAGTCCGAATGTGTAAAAATACTGTAAAAATGCCGCTGTTTTAAGCGAAAATAATATTAATTCCTCTGAATTTGAGGTTTTCGGTGACGGTCTTTGCCTCAGTGCCGGTGATGACTGCCTCACAGTCGGCAAGATCTGCGATGCTCGCAACGGAGCGTTTGCCGAACTTTGTCGAGTCGCACAGGACATACTTCTTCCTCGCATTGCGCAAAACGGCACGCTCGACCGTCGCAACGGCGAGATTGTCGCTGTAGACGATGCCGTTGTCGTCAATTGCGTCGCAGCTTATAAAGGCGTAGTCGACATCTACATTATTAAAAAAATTGTACGCCTCGCTGCCGATGATAGTGCCCGTTGCGCTTCGTATTATGCCGCCGCAGATGTGGGTGTTGAGTATCGCCCAGTTGGCAAGATACTCGGCTGCCTGCATGGAATTTGTGTATATCTCGGCAGAGTCGAGGTCGTCGAGCAGATTGCTCAGCGCATAGACCGTCGTGCCGCTGCCTAAGGATAGCGAGTCGCCGCTTTTTATCAGCGAGCGGGCCTTGGTGGCGATGCGGCGCTTTTCGTTTACATTCTTGTGGAGCTTGCTATCAAAGGTCTCGTCCGGCACGGGATTTATGCTCATCACGCCGCCGTAGGTGCGGATAATGAGCTTTTTCTCCTGCATATCCGCAAGCTGCTTGCGCAGAGTTGACACGGAAATGTTGAGTATAGCGCCCAATTCGTTTACCGACATTTCGCCCCGACTTTCGAGGATGCTGATGATCCTTTGCTCTCTGACTGCGGTTTTCAACTGTATCACTCCGATGCTGTAGAATTGCTGTGTAAAAAATGATTTGTGGATTTTGTCGATATCCACCAAGAAAAAACGCTCAAAAAACGCTAAAAACGAGCGAAACACGCAAAAATCCTCTAAGCTGTGCAAGCACTCGTTTTCACCCGATTTCGCACGGTTGACAACGCTTTGGCCGCCGAATAATATATAGGTGCGTGCCGTGAAACCCGGCGAAGTGCGCAGTTTTTTCATGGTGAACAATATACCACAATTCGTATAGTTATTTCAAGAATTTTTTGAATTATATTTAGCTTGCACAAAAGGTATACTTATTATAAAATTAGGTGAACTTTCTTAAACGGAGGTATAGTTATGGAACAGCTTACTATCGGACAGGCTCAGAAGATGACGAGCCCGGCACCGTTCGCCCTGCTGTCGTCTGTTGACGAGACGGGCCGAACGAATCTCATGGCGGTGTCGTGGTGGACATATCTGAGCAACCATCCCGTCAAAATAGGCGCATGCCTGAGCAACAAGGGCTTCAGCGGCGGCAACATCCGCTCAGCGGGTGAGTTTGCGCTCAACCTTGTTGACGAAACGATGAAGCAGAAGGCGCTTGAGTGCGGCCGCTGCTCCGGCAGAGACACCGACAAGGCCGCAAAGCTCGGTATTGAGCTTGTCGACGCAAAGGCGATAGCCCCCAAGGTCGTGGAGGCGAGCAAGGTGGTCTTTGAGTGCCGCCTGAGCGATACGGTCGCTGTCGGCGATCACACCTTCTTCATCGCCGATGTTGTCGAGATATACGGAGACGAAAGCAAAAAGCAGCTGTTTGCGATAAACGGCTACGGCAAATTAGATACGGTAGAAAAGTGAGGTAAATTGCTATGATAATGGATTGTGCAAAATACGCCGGTCTGTGCGAGTGCGGCCGTGACCACGAGCTTGAAACGAAGATGGTCGTCGTCGAGTACGGCGCTATCGCAAATTTTGAAAAGTATATGGCCGATGTCGGCCTTGCGGGCAAAAAGCGTGCCGTCGTGTACGACTCGGTCATTTATAAGCTCACCGAGGGCAAGCATGTCGCCGCCGACCAGGAGATAGTGCTCGAGGCGCAGGGCCTGAGGGCTGAGGATACGCTCATCGAGGACATGATGAAAAAACTCGATGATCCCGAGGTCATCGTCGCCTACGGCGCAGGCACTATCATGGACTTCGGCCGCTACCCGGCATATAAGCTCGGCATCCCCTTTGTTGCGATACCCACGCTTGCATCGTCCGACGGCTTCACCGCCAACATCTGCTCGGCCATCATAAACGGCCAGAAGAAGTCGACCCCCATGTGCGCACCCACCCTTGTCGTGACCGATCTTGACATCATAAAGGGCGCTCCCATGCGCCTTGTCTCCAGCGGCATCAACGATATTCTGTCCAAGTACATTTCCGTGTTCGACTGGAAGGTCTCGCACATGGTCGCAGGCGAGTATTTCTGCCCCAAGGTGTGCGAGCTGGCAGAGCATGCGCTGAAGATAATGCGTGAGGCTGCCGATAAGCTTGCCGAGACCGGCGAGGTCGACCACGAGGCCATGACCATGGCGCAGATGGAGTCGGGTCTTACCATGCAGCTATTAAACCACTCCAGAGCAGCCTCCGGCGCAGAGCACCTTGCCGCCCACCTTGTCGAGATGCACCCGCCCCGCTTCGAGGAGGCGGAGGGCATCCACGGCGAATGTGTCGGCGTCGGTACATTCCTTTGCATCAGGGAGTACCACCGTCTGGCATCCCTGCCCACGCCCAAGGCAAAGAAGTTTGAGCCGCTGAGCGAGCAGTGGATAAGAGAAAAGTTCGGCGACCGCCTTGCCCCGGGCATCATCAAGGAAAATGCAAACGATGTCCTCGGTACATTCGACTCGCAGAACATCGTCGACCACTGGGATGAGATAAGGGACATGATAAACAAGCTGCCCTCCGTTGAGGAAATGGAGGCGCTGTACAAGGCCTGTGGCTGCAAGTACCTGCCCGAGCACATCGGCATCAAGCCCGAGCTTGCCGACGAGATGCTCGCCGTGTCCTCGGCCATCAGAAACCGCAATACCCTCATCCGCATGCGCAGAGTTCTCGATTTCGGCGAATGATCATATAACTACCGATATCCCCGACGGCAAGCCGTCGGGGATTTTTCGTGCTCTGACCGGGCGGCGAAAACCCCTTTGCGGCGGCGAAATTTGCATGCTTTCCTATGCGCTTACATTCAAGGAAATATTTTGGCAGAAAAATCAAGAGAATGACATTTTTTTGACGACCAAATTTGTAGAAATTGAGTGGTCCGTTTTAGTGAAAATGCAAAAATGAACGGACTGAAAACACGCAGTTTTTCTAAGAAACTGCGTGTTTTGCGCAAAAGACAAAAAAGCTTGATAAGTCAAGCGTTTGCGGCGCTTTTTGCGTGTAAATTCTGCGTTTACACGAGCAAAAATTTGCACTAAAATTAATGGTGTCTTAACAGAGAAATACAGCAAAGCTGTACGACCAAAACACATCATTTCTGTAAAGGAGAAACCGAAAATGAGACCTGAAATTATCATAATGCTGACCCATCACGATGTCACCGTAAAGAATGCCGCCGAGGTGTTCGAGCAGTGCAAGGACATTGAAGAGGTCAAGTTCTGGGGCTTTAAGAATGTCGGCCTTCCCAAGGACGAGATGAAGGCTCTGGCAGGCGCAATGAAGGCTGCCGGCAAGACCACCTTCCTCGAGGTCGTCACCTATGACGAGGCAAGCTGCCTTGACGGCGCTCAGACTGCCATCGACTGCGGCTTTGATTACCTCATGGGCACTATCTACTATGATTCCGTCGCAAAGCTTCTCAAGGACAACGGCATGGAGTATCTGCCCTTCGTCGGCAAGGTCTCCGGCAGCCCCAGCATCCTCGAGGGCACTAACGAGGAGATCATCCAGAACGCAAAGGATCTGATGGCAAAGGGCATCACCGGCTTTGATATCCTTGCTTACCGCCATGTCGTCGACGGCGAGAAGCTGGCATACGACTTCTGCAAGGCAGTCGACGCAAAGATCTGCATCGCAGGCTCGATAAACAGCTACGGCCGCATCGACACCATGTTCGATATCGGACCCTGGACCTTCACCATGGGCTCTGCTCTGTTTGAGAAGAAGTTCGTCGCAGACGGCGACTTCCGCACCAACCTCCAGGCAGTTGCCGATTACATGGCAAAAAAGTAATGTAAGCCGCCCGGACGGCGGTTACAATAGAAAGTAAAAAGGATAATAAGGAGGACCACCAATTGGAAGACAACAAACTTAAAAAAGCCCTGACCGCAGCCGGTATATGGGCCGTCGCCGTCGGCGCAGTCATTTCCGGCAGCTACTACGGCTGGAACTACATCTTCAGCGAGACCAACTTTGTCGGCGCTCTCATCGCAATGGGCATCGCAATTTTGTTCTACATCCCCTTCGCATTCATGTTCGCAGAGCTTGCGACCGCCATCCCCAGCTCCGCAGGCCCGGCAGCCTACACCGAGAAGGCATTCGGCAGAGGCGCAGGCTTCTTTGCAGGCTTCAGCTATCTTGTTGAGTCACTGTTCTGCACCCCCGGTATCTGCATCGCTATCGGCGCATATGTCCACACCCTGTTCCCGGTATGTCCGGCGGTCGTCGCATCGGTCGTTGCCTACCTCATCTTCCTGTTTATAAACATGAGAGGCATTGAGGCCGGCCAGACCATCGGCCTTATCGTCACCGTCATCGGTGTTGCAGGCGTCGTGCTGTACGCAGCCATCGGCCTGCCCCACGCAGACTTCAGCCTGCTCGGCCAGATGGGCGAGCTCGGCGGCGTAAAGGGCATCTTCGTCGCTATCCCCTACGCAGTATGGTTCTTCCTCGCATTTGAGGCAGGCGGCATGGGCGCAGAGGAATGCAAGAACCCGTCCAAGGATATCCCCAAGGGCTTCATCGTCGGCATCTTCACCCTGCTCGTCGGCGGCATGCTCATGCTCATCACCACCGCAGCAGCTCTCCCCAAGGAGGAGATCCTCAAGAACGACGCTCCCGTTGCAAATGTCATCAACCACCTGTTCGGCGAAGGCTCCACCATGAGCATCGTGTTCATCGTCATCGCCATGATTGGCCTTGCCGCATCCCTTAACGGCATCATCATCGGCCAGTCCCGTCAGACCTACGCTCTTGCACGCTGCAAGTGCCTGCCCGGCTTCCTCGGCAAGCTCGACAAGAACGGCACTCCAATGAACGCTCTGCTCGTCACCTCCGTCATCGGTATCGCACTGACCCTCATGGGCTCTGTTGCAGTCATCGTTGTCATCGCAGGCATCGGCTCTGCATTCATGGCTCTGTGCTGCTTCGCTTCCTGGATCAAGCTCAGCAAGGACCAGCCCGACATGCCTCGCCCCTACAAGTGCCCCAAGTGGCTCGGCTACCTCGGCATCCCGTTCTGCATCCTCGTCGCAGCAGCATCCATCTACAGCGCAGTTGCAGGTCAGTCTCTGCTTCTGGCAGGCATCGCCTTCGGCTTCTTCGTTCTGGCTATCATCTACTACATAGCCGTCTGCAAGAACAAGAACGGCACTTTCCTTGTAGAACCCGAGGATCAGTGATACAATAATCTAAATATCAAATGTCAATCGCGGCATCGTGTTTAACGCGATGCCGTGATTTTGCACACGGACAAAATTAAGGAGAATTCAATGGGCAAATATGTAATAGGCATCGACCTTGGCACTCAGTCGCTCAAGGGCTTCCTCGTTGACCCGAACGGCAAGATAGTCGCCGAAGCATCTCATGCGCACGACTACAGCGCCCCGCACCCGAACTGGGCAGAATCCAAGGTATCGGACTATATAGTTTCCTTCACCAGCGTTATCAATGAACTCGTCGCAAAAAGCGGCGTTAACCCCGAAGAAATCGGCACTATCGGCATGGACGCAATAAACGACTCGGTCATCGCCGCCGACGCCGACGGCAATGCACTGGGCGACCTGTGCGTTATCTGGATGGACCGCCGTGCCGAGGCCATCACCGACAGAATAAAGGCCACCGTCGACGAGGCACATGTTTTCGATGTCACCGGCCTTAACCTCGACTCGACCCACACCGCAGCAAAGATGCTGTGGATAAAGGAGGAGCGTCCCGACCTTTTTGAAAAGGCAAAGTACATCCTCAATGTCGACAGCTACATGGTCTACTGGATGACCGGCGTTGCCGCAGTCGACTATGCTCAGGCCTCCGCCTCCATGCTCTACAATGTCGCAAAGATGGATTGGGACCCCGAGATGTGTCAGCTGTTCGGCCTTGACCCGGCTCTGCTCGGCACGCTTCAGAAGGCGGAGAATGTCGTCGGCACTCTTAAGCCCGACATCGCTCAGCGCCTGCACCTGACCCCGAACACCAAGGTCATCGTCGGCACGGGCGACGAGCACAGCTCCTGCCTCGGCTCGGGCCTTGTAAAAACCGGCATGGTCTGCGATATCACCGGCACGGCAGAGCCCGTCGCCGCCACCTTCAACAAGCCCGTTTTCGACAAGAAGGGCCTTGTTGAGACCCACCACTCTGCCGACTCCGGCCTGTGGCTCATCGAAAACCCCGGCTTCGTTTCCGGCGGCTCGACCAGATGGTTTATCGACAACATCCTGCGCAAGCCCGGCTACAAGGAAATGAACGAGATAGCAATGGGCGAGACCTCCTTCCTCGGCAAGGTTGATCCCGAGGCACATGAGACGCTTGTAAACTACATCGCTCCCAAAAATGTCGCCATCGGCTCGAACGGCCTGACCTTCCTGCCGTGCATGGGCGGCGCAATGACCCCGACCTGGAACGGCAAGGCAAGAGGTACTTTCATCGGCCTGACCCTCAGCCACGGCATCGGCGAGATGGCAAGAGCCGTTTTCGAGGGCATTACCTTCGGTCTCAAGGACAATGTCGACCGCTTTGCCGAGCTCGGCATCGATGCCGACACCGTGCGTATAGTCGGCGGTGCGACCAAGTCCCCGTTCTGGTGTCAGATGAAGGCCGACGCACTCGGCAAGCGCCTTGAGGCGACCAAGAGTTCCGAGGGCGCTGCGATAGGTGCGGCAATGCTCGCCTCCGTCGCCGAGGGCAACTTTGCAAACCTCGAAGAAGCGGCCGAAGCTATGGTAGAGCTCGGCGCTATCTACGAGCCCGACTTCAGCAAGAAGCCCGAGTACGACGAGGCATACGCCCGCTACCTCGAGTGCTACACCACCCTCGAGCCGTTCTTCAACAAATACTACAAGGCATAATTCACAGCAAAGGAAGTTCAGAAAAATGATAGATTCTCGTTTGATCAGAGCGGATGCGACAAAGCTTCGTGAGCTTGAAAAGGTCATGAAGGAGCAGGAAAATTCCGAAATTCTCTGCTCGATCGATATGAAGGATATCTGCATTTCCTCCGGAGCTGTCGAGGGCATCTGCGATGCCGTCGCTTCGCTCACCGAGGGCAAAAAGGTCCTTCTCGTTACCGGTCCTGTCGACTTCCGTGACAGCGCCGACCGTTCGGTCAAGCAGCGTGTTTATGAGCTGCTCAAGACAAGGTATGAGGTCGAGTGGTTTGTCGTAAGAGAGCCCGATGACAGCATCGTACACTGCACCCCCGAAAACGCCGCAGCCGTTGCGGAGCATTTTGCGGGCGTTGACTGCGTCGTCGGCATCGGCGGCGGCACTATCTGCGACCTGTGCAAGTACTCCACCTACACGGCAGACCACGAGCACCCCCTGCCGCTGATAATCGTGCAGTCGGCTCTTTCCGTCAACGCATTTTCGGATAACTCCTCCGTCATGCTTTTCTCCGGCGTAAAGAGAACGGTGCACTCCCGCTATCCGGACATTCTCATCATCGACCTTGACATCGTCGAGGCCGCTCCGGCGGAGATGAATGTCTCCGGCTACGGCGACCTCATTGCGACATGGACAGCGCCTGTCGACTGGTATCTCGGCAGCGTCCTCGGCATGAGCTCGGGCTTCCACACCGCTCCCTCGGATATGATCCGCACCCAGTGCGAGGAGCTTTTGGAAAACTCGTCAAAGCTTGCCGACGGCGACGGCAAGGTGCTCTGCGACCTTGCAAATGTGCTGACCTTAAGCGGACTTTCCATGGGCCTTGCCGACCAGAGCTCCCCGGCATCGGGCTCGGAGCATGTCATGAGCCATCTCATAGACATGGCGTCCAAGGTGCGCCGCACCGGCATCTGCTACCACGGCACGCAGGTCGCCGTTTCCGGCATCAATTCCTGCATCATCTGGGACTACCTGCTCAATGAGTTCGACCCCAGGAGCGTCGACCTTGACAAGTGCTACCCCACTGCCGAGGAGATGGAGCCCAAGGTGCGAGCTGCCTTCGATTGGCTCGATGACACCCATTCGGCAGCCGACGAGTGCTGGTCTGACTATCAGAAGAAGCTTGCAAAGTGGCATGAGAACAAGGAAAAGTTCAAGGTGTTCCTCGATAACTTCGACGAGTTTAAGAAAACCGTTGCACCGTGGGTCAAGAAGCCCGAGTACATTGCCGCATGCATGCACAATGCAGACGCTCCTACCCGCTACAGCGTTCTCAATTACCCCGTCGACGCAAAGACGGCTCGCTGGGCAATGACCAACTGCAACCTCATGCGCAACCGCTTCTCCGTCATCGACCTGCTTTACTTTGCCGGCATCTGGAACGACGATTTCGTACAAATGGTGATCGACAGAGCCGAAGGCATGGACGCAGGACTATGACAAATTACGCACCCGAGGTGATTCTTGAGTGCTCGCTGAACGCACGGGACCTCGGCGGCATCCCCGCCGCCGACGGTCTGCGTGTGCAAAGCGGCAGGCTTATCCGCTCGGGCGAGCTGAGCAGGCTCAGCCCGAGGGATGAGCAGTACCTGCGCAGCATCGGACTGCATACGGTCGTCGACCTGCGCACCGATAACGAGCGTGAGCTCAAGTCCGACCGGCAGATAGACGGCGTTTGCTATGTGCACCTGCCCGTCATAGAGGGACTGCTGCCCGGCATAACCCGTGAGTCGATAGAAGACCCCTACAAGGCGTTTTCCCGACCCGACTATGCCGAGAAGCTCGGCTCGAACGGCTTTGCCGTCATGCGCTCGCTGTACCCGCTGCTTATAGAAAGCGAGAGTGCGATAAGAAACTACAGCCGCTTTTTCCGCCTGCTTGAAAGCAGCGAGCAGGGGGCTGTGCTGTGGCACTGCGCCATGGGCAAGGACAGAGCGGGCATAGCGTCGGCGCTCATACTGCATGTGCTCGGTGCGTCCATGGACGACATCACCGAGGACTATCTTCTCACCGGCACACGCTGCGAGGCGGAGATACGCTCGGCGACCGAGGCCTGCCGTGAGTTTACGAACGACGACAGGGTCATCGAGTCTGTCTACTGGCTAAATACCACCAGCGAGGAGTACCTTGCCGCAGCGTTCGATGCGATGGTGCGCATGTGCGGCAGCGTTGACGATTACATTCGGCAAAAGCTCGGCGTGACCGAGGAAAGAAAGCAAAGGCTCAGGCGTAACTACCTGATTTGAGGAGCTGCCAATGAATGAGGTTATAAGCAAATTGGCCGATGCCGGCTGCGATGTCGGCAAGGGCCTTGAGACAAGCTACGACGAGGAGGCGCTGTACATAAACAGCCTGCGTCAGTTTGCCGAGGACGACACTCCGCAGAAGATGGAGGATGCGTACCGCAGCAACAACATAGGAAAGTGCAAGATGTACGCCTGCTCGTTCAGCCGAGTGCTGTACAATCTCGGCATGCGGGAAATGTACTATCTCAACGACAGCATTTTTGCCTCCGCCGAGCACGGCGGCACGGAGCTTGGCAGACTCGTCCGACTGCTTGTTGCCAAGAAAAATAAAATGAACGAAATAATCTATTCGTCATAAAAAATTCCCGACAGTAAAAAACTGTCGGGAATTTTTGTTGCTTATTCCGCACTCGGGAAGTGTATCGTGAATGTCGTGCCCTTGCCGGGGATGCTGTCAAGCTCAAGGCGGGCGTGGTGTATCATGAGCCCGTGCTTGACGATGGAAAGACCAAGACCCGTGCCGCCGACCTCCTTGGAGCGGCTCTTGTCTACTCTGTAGAAGCGCTCGAATATGCGGCTTTGGTGCTCCTCAGAGATGCCGATGCCGGTGTCCGAGACACATAGGCGCACGCTGGTCGGCTCTTTTTCGACCGACACGCTCACCTTGCCGTCGGGGCGGTTATATTTAATTGCGTTGTCGCAGAGATTGTATACGATGCTGTACAGCACCTGCGGGATGCCCTTTACCGAGGCGCTCTCTCCTCTGACCGTGAGCTCGACCGAGTCTTCCGCAGCGGCTCTTTGCAGGCTGTCGGCGGCGTTCTCGGCGATGGAGTTGAGGTCACACAGCTCCCACTGCATGCCGTCTGCGCCCCCGTCAAGCTGCGTAAGGTCGATGATATCGCCCACCAGCTGCGTCATGCGCTGCGCCTCAAGGCGTATCTTTCCGGCGAACGGGCGGATGTCCGACTGCTTGACCATGCCGTTTTCCAAAAGCTCGGCATAGCCGGAAATTGCGTGCAGCGGCGTTTTCAATTCATGCGAGGCGTTTGCGGTGAACTCCTGCCGTATCTGCGAGGTCTTCTCCAGCTCCGCCTGATTTTTCGCTATCTCGTTCTGCTGCGCCCGCATTTTTAAAAGCAGCGGCTCTATCTCGGTGTACGCCTCCTTGCCAATGTAGTCCGAGGGCTTGTCCGGATCGAGGGCGTTTATCGGCTCGATTATCTTCTTGGACAGTCGGGATGCAAGCCAAAAGCTCAGTGCAAGTGCGAGCACCGCAACGATGGCGATAGGCTGCGCAAAGCCCAGCAGCAGCATGAGTACCGTCGAGCGCACGCTCGAAAGGCGGATCACCGTGCCGTCGGGCAGAAGCTCGGCGCAGTACAGAAGCTGTTCGGACAGGGTCTTGGAGTAGCGGCTGCTCTCGCCGTGACCGGTCTTGAGCGCCTGCTGCACCTCCTCACGCTCGAGGTGGTTTTCCATCTCGGCGGAGTCTGCCTGACTGTCGTAAAGCACCGTGCCGTCCTTGTCTATCCATGTGATGCGGTAGTTTTTCTGACCAAGCCCGTCGAGGTAGTCCGTGCCGTCCATGGCAGCGCCCTTTGCCGCAAGCTCGGTCTCTATGCGAAGCTGCGCCTCCTGCACATCGGAAAAGTAGCTGTAGGTTATGCCCAGGATAAACACCAGCGACGCTAAAAGCACCGCAAGTGCGACAAACCATATGGAATTGAAAATTTTCTTACTCATGCTCACACCTCAAGCTTGTAGCCCACGCCGCGCACCGTCTGTATCTGCCGTCCGGCAGCACCGAGCTTTGTGCGCAGCGTGCCGATGTGTACATCCACCGTGCGGCTCTCGCCGATGAAGTCCGAGCCCCAGACGGAGGACAGCAGATGCTCTCTCGTAAACACCTGACCCGGGTGCTCCAGAAGGAGCTTTAGAAGGTCATATTCCTTGAGCGTCAGGACGACCTCACGGCCGCCGGAGCTTACGCTGTGCCTCGTCGGGTCGAGCGATATCTCGCCCAGCGACAAAACAGCAGGCGCAGCCGCCTTGGGGGTTGCCCTGCGCAGCACCGCCTTGATGCGGGAGACCATCTCCATCATCCCGAACGGTTTTGACAAGTAGTCGTCAGCGCCGAGGTCAAGCCCAACAACTCTGTCGTACTCGCTGCCCTTGGCCGTCGCCATGATAACGGGAATATCGGCCGTCACCGGCGAAGAGCGGAGTCTGCGCAGCACGGCTATGCCGTCCTCGCCGGGCAGCATGATGTCAAGCAAAATGAGCTCCGGACGCTCGGTTTTCATAGCGTCCCAAAACGGCTCACTGCTTGCAAAGCCCTGCGCCTCGAAGCCTGCCATATTCAAAGTGTACAGCATCAGATCACGGATGCTGCCCTCATCCTCAACGCAGTAAATCATGCTTGTGCCTCCAACTAATTTCTTTATGTTAAGATAATACCCCATAATTGTAAAAATGGACAGACGGTAATTGTAAAATCCGTGTAAAATGCAAAATTTTTCGGATAATAGGAAAGGGCAAAGCTAAAAACTCTGCCCTTTTGCGTCAGTTTTCTCAAAAAACTTATCAACAAGCCGTTTTTCCTTTGCCGTGAGTGTATTGTAAAGTGCTTCAATACGCTCTCTGTCAAGGTGCGGCAGAAGGTTGAAAATTGCGTTTCTGTCCTTTTCGGCTTTGCGCCCACGCTGGTCGTTAATGATTATCTTGTGCAGCACATACGCCTCAGGCTCGGGGACGATGATGTCCATATCAAGTATGTTGACGGTGACGGTGTTGTCACGCACTATCGCTAAATGGCGCAGAGCCTGAGCGCTCACACCGAGGTTGGTTTTGAGTGTGCTTTGCTCGCCCGAACCCTGCTGCAGAATAAGAAACTCTATCTCCATAAGGTCGGGAGTGTAAATTTTCGTCGTGCCGCACAGGGTGTCGACATCCACCGTATAGCCTGCCTGTCGTGCAAGCGCCGTTAAGCTCACAGGCGAGGTCGGCCGTTTCATGTTGCGGACAAGAAAATCGATATCAAGAGTGCGTAAATTTGCTTCGAAGCCTTCCAGAACGCCGCCTTGGGCGTACACATATTCCGCCCAGCTTCCGATGACAATAACATGGCCGAGCAGCCCGTTGTCGGACAAAAGCTTTATAAATTTCCAAAAATCCTTGTATCTCAGCTCATCCATGCTTCATCACCCTTTCAAGCCTGTTGATATTCTCCTTGCACTCACGCACGGAGGCTTCAAGCTGCTTTCGACGGGCAATTTTCGCCTCGTACTCTTTAACGACACTCGGCGCAACATAGGAGCTGACTATCTTTGAGCCCTTGCGGCATTGAAAGTAATAGTACTGCTTGCCGCCGATATTCTTTTTGGACAGATACCCTTTTGGCAGCCGGTCAAGCTCACGCTCCATTGCGCTTTGCATGCGCTTTAAACGCTCGTACTCCTCGGTAAACAGATCATCAAGAGCAGACACAGAAAACACCTCCTAACCTATATTTGCTTAAAAATCATTATTTGTAGGTTAAGATTATTATATGCACTTTTAACCTACATGTCAACGAAAATAATAAAATGTAGGTTAATTTTTTCTTGCCAGCACATAGCCGACGCCGATAGGGGCGGTGATGGAGTGCTGCGGGGTGCGGGCGTTGTAGTTCGTGAAATATTGCTCGGTCATGGCGGCGTGGTCGAGGTGCTTTCCGATTTCAAAGCCGCAGGCGGCGAGGAGGGCGCAGAGCTCCGGCAGGGTGTACTGCGCTTTCATCGCCTCGCCAGCACCGGCGGCAAGCGTGCGGTTTGTGCGGGTCTGCTCGCTGCCATTTTCGCAGTGGAAGTCGAAGCATATCTCCGAGCCCGGTGTCATGATATCGCTCACCGAGTGCAGGAGAGCGGCAAACTCGGCTTTCGTGAGGTAATAGCTAATGCCCAGAAGGCTGCCGAACGATTTTTCGGCGGCGTCAAAGCCCTTGCCGATCAGTGCCTGCTGCCAAGCGCCGTCTGCGAGGTCGCAGGGGACAAAAACTGCGCTCGTGTGCAGTCCGGCGGCGCTTATCCGCTGCTTTTTGTCGGCGATAAGCTCCGGCAGATCGAGCTCAAACACCGTGGGGGCGGTGTTTCGCAAAGCAAAGGTGTCGTAGCCGGTTGCGAATATCACATACTGCCCGCAGCCCGAGCGGCGTAGCTCATCCTCGCAGAATGCGCTGCGTCCGAGCACCGACGGCGAAAGCTGCCGGTCGACTATAAGGCGCAGCCCCTCCTCGGGGCTTCCGTCAAAGTCGGGCAGGAAAAAGCCGAGCCCCTGCGTCATGCTCTGCGCAATTTTGCCGTAGTCGACACCGAGCAGCGCCTCGGCGGCAGTGTCTTCAAAAATGTGCGCACTGTTGTTTTTACAATGGTAAGCCCTCGCAAAGCAGCTCACCTTGGCGGTCATGTTATCCATAAATACAAATGCACTCCTTTCCTATGTTTACTACACCCCCGGCGTCATGAATACAAGGCTTGAAATTTTCCTCAAAATGTGGTAATATAAACGCACCGGAAAAAGAAATTTCTCCGATTTTTTGCTCCTGCGCAAAAACTGTTGATTAATATAAAATTATTGGTTATAATGACCTCACAACTTAATTGATATGGAAGTACGGTTCTAAAGCTGTAGAAATGAGTTTAGCTTTAAGCTGACTCAGAGCTGGATCCCTATCGCCTGCCACCCGAGAGCTTTGTGCGTTCTTTAAGTTTGCTTCTGGCAGGTGCTTGCAGTTTTGACTGTGCAATTTTTCGTTCAGGCAAGGCGAAGCTTGATGGCAATACTTGCGTGTATTGGCGAGAGCTTTAACGCAGCATGGACGGAAAAGGGCCAGTCAAAACCGATAGGTATTCGGCTCTGAGCCAGCTCGATTAAAAGGGAACATGGTTCGAATCCATGACAGCCGCCATTACTGTATTTGACACAACGGGAGTCCATTTTGCCATTGGTGTGGCCTGTCCTTCGGCGGGTGCACTGAGAAGGCGGGCTTTCCGGTCATAAGTCAGGAGACCTGCCGTGCTTTTTAGGTTTACATTTACTTTGGCGTGAAGAGTGCAGCCGATTTATCATTGTCCGTTTGGCTTTGGTCGGGGCGCTCGTTTTTTGTTGCCTCACGCTAAGGTCAGACTTGTGATACCCGTCTCCGGGGATAAATTGCTGCACTTTTTTAGTACCCTCGGTTGACAAGAGACTACACGCCTGACAGCGCCCCTTTTCTGCGCCTTCCGCTCTTTTTTGCCTTGGCGGGTTACGACCCGCCTTCACCAAAGAAGAACGAAAATCGCAAGAAAATTGACTGCTGTCAGGTGCGAAGCAGTTTTGGGAGAGCTGATTTTCGTTCAGGCAAAGATAAAGCCCGACGGCCATAATGGACATATATGGCCTGGGGATTTAGCGAAGCATGGGCGGAAAGCAGCCTGCCAAAACCGTGCATTCTCTTGTTAACCGAGGGTAATAGAAAGAGTGTATATTTTTTTACGGAGGTTAAACATGAAAAACACCGGCAAAAGACTGCTTGCCGCCGTGCTTGCGGTAGTGATGCTCGCATCGCTGTCGTTCGCGGCATTTGCGGCGCAGACAGATGACGACGAATTTAAGGTCGTCGTGTCCATGGAGGGCCTGACTCTTGGCCAGGGTCTGTATTTTGAGCCGCAGGCATACACGCTGAGCGAGATAAACGCCCTGCTTGCGACCGAGGGCTACGGGCCTCTTGACCGCAGCGAGGTGACCGCAGGTCTTGCAACGCTTGCGTTCTTCATCGACCACGACATTGATTACACCATGACCGGCGACTGGGCGGACACCGCCTATGTTTCCGGCGTCAAGGGCATCGACAAGGGCTATCTTGACATCCCCTCGGTCATCACCGACAACGGCGGCCCGACCAATGACTCCAACGACGGCAACGACGACGAGTACCTCGGCGAGTTCGACTATGATTCAATGTCCGGCTGGATGATCACCGTCAACGACTTCATGATCAATGTCGGCTGCGCAGGCTGGTACCTTGAAAACGAGGATCAGAAGGCGCTTTGCCCGACCGACCTCGGCAACACCTATGTTGTCCGCTGGCAGTTTACGCTGCACGGCTACGGCGCCGACCTCGGCGTTGACACCGGCTGGGGCATGCCCGCATATTTTGAGGGCGCACAGAAGGCAGCCCTGTACGCCGCTTACGCAAACTGCAACGATGCCGCCAAGAAGGAAGCTGTCATGCCCGTCATGGAAAACCTCACCGCAACGCAGGACGAGGTAGACGCAGCAGTCGCAGTCCTCACTGCCGATGACGGCGGCGACAAGGCAGATTACAAGACCACCCTCAACGAGACCATGGCGCAGCTTGCGGCGACCGTAACAGAGCCGAGCTTCGGCACGGGCGGCGGCGAGTGGACGGTACTGTCTCTTGCACGAGGCGGCTACTATGACACCGACAGCAAGTACTTTGAAGACTACTACTCCCGCATTGAGCAGACCGTCAAGGAAACGGCGGCTTCCGTCAACCAAAACGGTGCGCTCCACAAGGTCAAGAGCACCGAAAACTCCCGCCTTATCATGGCGCTTTCCGCCATCGGCAAAGACCCGACCAAGGTCGGCGGCGTTGACCTTGTCGGCGCATACAGCGCAAACGGCTTTGGCTGGATAAAGAAGCAGGGGCTCAACGGACCGGTATTCGCCCTCATCGCCCTTGATACATACAACTACAAGACCTCGGATGCAACCATCCGTCAGCAGTGCGTGAACTACATCCTCGAGGCAGAGCTCGCAAACGGCGGCTGGGCACTTTCCGGCACGACCGCAGACCCCGACATGACAGCAATGGCGCTTCAGGCGCTGGCGCATTACGCCGACAACGCCGATGTCAAGGCCGCAGCCGAGCGTGGCTTTGCAGCCCTTTCGAGCATCCAGAAGGATAACGGCGGCTACGCCTCCTGGGGCAGCGTAAACTCCGAGAGCATCGCACAGGTCATCGTCGCCTGTACCGCTTGGGGCATCGACCCGAGCACCGACAGCCGCTTTGCGAAATCCGGCGGCTCGGCAGTCGACGCTCTGCTTGAGTTCTACATCCCCGAGGGCAAGGGCTTTGCCCATGTGCTTGAGACCACCGGCGGCTACGCAGGCGGCGAGGTGAACGCAATGGCGACCGATCAGGCCTGCTACGCCCTCGTTGCATACGACCGCTTTGTGAATAATAAAAACGCACTTTACGACATGACCGATGTTGCCCGCCCCGAGCCCGCCGGAATCTCCGCAAGCATCTCGCTGCCCGCCGAGATCAGCAACAAGAAGGGTACGAGCTTCAACGCCATCGTAAGCGTCTCCGATTGGGACAGCGAGGCAGGCTGGAAGCTCGCCGACGCCACCCTCAGCATCCCCGAAAATGTCACCGTCACGGGCGTCACCGTGGGCAGCCGTGTCTCCGGCGGCAAGGTCATGTACAACCTTGATAACGGCAAGCTGCGCATAGTCTACTTTGATGCCGATAATAACAGCGACATCAAGGTCAGCGGCACGAGCTTCCCCGCAGAATTTTTCATCATCGGTCTTGAGCTCACGGACGATATCAGCGTCAGGAACAAGGGCGAGATAACCGTTTCCGTCGACGAAATGAATCTTAAGAAAAGCTCCGACGACAGCGACGACAGCGCAGTCACCGTCGTCAGCACCGCCACCGCCAAGGCGACCTCCGATGTCGTCAAGGGCGTGTCGTTCAGCGCAAAGTGCCTGTATGTCGGCGACGGCGTTGACCTTATCTCGACCGACAAAATGGCTATCGCAGTGTCCGCAACGGAGCTCGAAAACGGCTCGCAGATAAGCTTTAAGGACGGCGCAGTCAAGCTCCACTACAGCCGCCTGCTTTCTGAAAAGCTCGGCGTGTGCACCTATGTCGCAATGGTTTCGGCTGACGCAGACCTTGCTGAGTTTGCAAACGCCGCAAACTACACCTACGACGAGACCCGGACCGCCGATGCGCTCGACTTCGGCGACACAAACTCCGACGGCGTTATAAACGCCCAGGATGCGCTCAACGCCGCAAACGCATGGCTGCGCAAGACCGACGCTCCCGACGACGAGACCATCCTGCGCACCAATGTCACCGGCGACGGCCGCATCAACACCTCCGACGCACTGGGCATCGTTGAAAACTTCGTAAACGGCGACGATTTCGGCGTTGTCGCAAAAGCAGTAGCATAAGCTATGGAAGAGACGAAAAAAAGCAAGAAAAAAGTAACAATCATCGTTCTGCTCGTGCTCATTGCACTTGCGGCGCTGGCATTTTTCCTGTTCAGGGACGGTGGGGCATTATCTCTTGCCCCTGCCGTCACCATCGAAACGCCCGACAAGAAAAGCCCGGACGATAGGGAGGAGTTCACGCTCGATGTGACGCTGTCCGACCTCAAGGACGGCGGCCTGTATCCGGCGGCGAGCTTCTCAATGAACTTTGACTCGAACAAGCTCGAATTTCTCGGGCTTGAGGAGGGCAATGTTGCCGTTCCGTGCGAGAAAAAGGCAAACGGAGCGGTGACCGAGCTTCCCGAATGGGGCGTGAATGTCGAGCGCAGCAACGAGATAGGGCAGATAAATGTCATGTATCTTGACCTGTCCGGAGGCAGGCAGGCGTTTTCCAAGGACCTGCTGCCAGACGGGGACAGGGTGCTCTTCAGGCTCAAATTCAAGCTCCGGGGCAGCGTGCAAAGCGGCGATATCATCGAGATATCGTTTGCCGATGCGGTGTTCGCCGCAAGCGATGAGAAAGGCAGCCTTGCGTCCGTCAAAAACACGCTAAAGACCCGCAGCGGCAGAGTGGTCATAGGAGACTGATATGAAGAAATTTATAAGCCTTCTTCTGTGCCTCGTGATGCTGCTTTCGGTCACGGGCTGCGGCGATCTTCTCGCCGCAAACGAAAATGTTTTGCAGGGAAGCGTTGACCTTAATGAGGACGGCATAGTCCCCGAAAGCACCGTGCAGCAGATAAAGGACGAGTCCGCCGTTGTAGTGTTCTGCGGTCAAAGCGGCGCTTACCGCTACGAGTGGACGGTGTTCGGCAGCGATATAACCGAGGTCAAGGCGCTCAATTTCGGCCTTGATATCGACAACGCCGAAAACGGCATTTACATTGACCTGCACGCAACGGAGAGCTTCGGCTTTGCGCCGGTTTTGTCCGTGTATCTTGACACGCAGTGGGACTGCCAAACGGCGACGGTGTATAAGTCCGATGAGAAAACGCCGCTGTGCTCTGCGTCCGTCACCGGCGAAAAGACGAGTATTTTAAACTTCGCCGTGACCGAGGTCATGCCGAACATGCTCGTCAAGCCCGACGACACACCGAGCGATACCCCCGCCGCCTCGACCGACAGGGTCGTGTCCGACGGCAAGCAGACCAAGCAGGATAAGTATAAAACCGACCCCGTGCCTGCGGGCAAGCCCATGCCCGTTGAGCCGGAGAACACGACGGTCGACAAGCGCACAAAGTATACCTGCACCTTCTCTATAGAGTGCTCGACGATACTCAATAACCTTGACATGCTCGAGCCCGATAAGCTCGACGCCGTGCCGTCCGACGGCATTATCCTGCCTGCGCAGACGGTGACCTTCTACGAGGGCGAGTCGGTGTACGATGTTTTAAAGCGCATCTGCGCCGAAAAGGGCATACACATGGAAGCGTCGTTCACGCCCATGTACAACAGCGCCTATGTCGAGGGCATCCACAACCTTTATGAGTTCGACTGCGGACAGGCCTCCGGCTGGATGTACCGTGTCGACGGCTGGTATCCCAACTACGGGTGCAGCCGCTATCAGCTAAAGCAGGGCGAAACGGTCGAGTGGCGCTACACCTGCGCCTACGGCGACGATATCGGCGGCGGCTACGCAATGGGAAGCTGAATGAGAAATACCGACACATTTTCGGGCTACCACCCGACGGTAAACTTCATATATTTTGCGCTGGTTTTGTTCTTCGGCATGATATTTATGCACCCGGCGTGCCTTGCTGTTGCCGTTTTCGGCTCAGCGGTCTATGCCGTGCGCCTTAATGGGTGCAAGGCGGCGGGCTTCGGGCTTAAATTCATACTGCCGGTCGTGCTGCTGGCTGTGGTCATAAACCCCGCCTTCAACCACGCCGGGGAGACCGTTTTGCTCTACCTGTCAAACGGCAACCCCATAACCAAAGAGAGCATCGCATACGGCCTCGCCGCCGGAGCGATGCTCGCTTTGGTGCTTATGTGGTTTTATTGCAGCACCGAGGTTTTGTCCTCGGACAAGTTTGTGTACATTTTCGGGCGGGTCAGCCCGGCGCTTGCGCTCATTTTGAGCATGACCCTGCGCTTTGTGCCAAAGTTCAAAAAGCAGCTCGACCTTGTCCGGCAGGCTCGCCGCAGCGTCGGCTGCGACACGGCAAACGGCAGCGTATTAATGCGCACGAAAAATGCGATAACCGTGCTCTCGGGCATGGTGACATGGTCGCTTGAGAACGCCATCGATACTGCCGACAGCATGAAAAGCCGTGGCTATGGGCTGAAGCACCGCAGCTCGTTTTCAATTTACCGCTTCGATAAGCGGGACAGGCGCATGCTCGTGTGGCTTTTGCTGTGCGGCGGGGTCATATTCGCCGCCGTATTCACCGGCGGGCTCAGCTGGCGATACTTTCCGAACATTCGAGGCTCGATGAGCCCCATGACATTTTGTGCGCTTGCGGCGTATCTTGCGCTGTGCCTGACGCCGACTGTCATCGATCTGAGGGAGGAGCGAAGATGGAAGTCTTTAATATCGAAAGCCTAAGCTTTGCCTACCCCGAGCAGATCGAAAAAGCGCTCGACGGCGTGAGCCTGAGCGTCAAAAAGGGCGAATTTCTCGTCCTGTGCGGCGCATCCGGCTGCGGCAAGTCGACGCTTTTGCGCAATCTCAAAACAGCCCTTGCCCCGCACGGAACACTAAGCGGCAGCATCATGTTCTGCGGCGAGAAGCTTAATGATGTCGACCGGCGCACGCAAAGCGCAAAGATAGGCTTCGTGCTGCAATCGCCGGATAATCAGATAGTCACCGACAAGGTCTGGCACGAGCTCGCCTTCGGGCTTGAAAGTCTCGGGCTCGACACGCAGGTCATCCGCCGCCGAGCCGCCGAGATGGCTGCGTTTTTCGGCATCGAGGACTGGTTTTATAAAAATGTGTCCGAGCTTTCCGGCGGGCAGAAGCAGCTATTAAACCTTGCCTCCGTCATGGCGATGCAGCCCGAGGTGCTCATATTGGATGAGCCCACGAGCCAGCTTGACCCCATCGCCGCCGGCGATTTTCTCGCCGTGCTCGGCAGGATAAACCGTGAGCTCGGCACGAGCGTGCTCATAACCGAGCAGCGTCTTGAGGAGGCGCTGCCCATGGCCGACCGCTGCGCCGTCATGGATAAGGGCAAGATCATCTGCTGCGGCGATGTCAAAACCGTCGGCAGGGCGCTCAAGGGCATGGAGCACACCATGTTTGACGCCATGCCCGCCGCCATGCGCATCTGGGCGGGGCTGGAGACAAGCTCCGACTGCCCCGTGACCGTTTCCGAGGGCAGGGCGTTTCTTTCTGAGTACGCCGAGCACCACAAAATTTCCTCCGTGCCCGTAAAACCCGCAAAGCCTGCGGGCGAGACCGTGGTGTCGGCATCCGAGCTGTGGTTTCGCTACGAAAGGGATGGGCGGGACATTATAAAAGGTCTTGACCTTACCGTTCAAAAGGGCGAAATGCTCGCAATTCTGGGCGGCAACGGAGCGGGCAAATCCACGACGCTCAAGCTGCTTTGCGGCGCACTCACCCCGTACAGGGGCAAGCTTCAAACGCAGGGCAGGGTGTCCATGCTGCCGCAGGACCCGCAGACGCTGTTCGTCAAAAAGACCGTGTACGAGGACCTGTACGTCGTGTCGAAAAATGACGAAAAAGTGCGGCAGATAGCGGCCTTGTGCTGCCTGACGGAGCTGTTGGGCCGCCATCCGTATGACCTCTCCGGCGGTCAGCAGCAGCGGGCTGCGCTTGCGATGATATTGCTGCAAGAGCCGGATGTGCTGCTGCTCGACGAGCCGACAAAGGGGCTCGATGCGCACTTTAAGCGGCTGCTTGCGAAGATTTTGGGCAGGCTCACGCAAGGCGGCGTTTCCGTCGTCACGGTCACGCACGACCTTGAGTTTGCCGCCGCCTACGCCGACCGCTGCGCCCTGTTTTTTGACGGCAGCATCGTGTCGCAGGGCACGCCCACACGCTTTTTCTCCGACAACAGCTTTTACACGAGCTCGGCAAACCGAATCTCCCGCGGCATCGTCACCGACGCCGTCACCGCCGAGAATGTAATCCTCGCCTGCGGCGGAACGCTCCCGCCCGAGCCGGAGCTTCCCGATGTGCCGGAGTACACCCGCACGGTAGAGCTCAAGCCCGACAAAAAGCCCGAGCCCCTGCCGCTGTACCGCAAAATTATTGCGCTTTTGTCGCTCGTTGCGGCGCTCGCAATCTTCGTCTACGCCGTGCGCACCGCCGACCTGAGCGCACTTGTAAACGCCGAGGGCATTACGAAGCTGGGGCTGGACTCGGTTAGGCTATACGCTGCGCTCATAGCCTCGCTTTTGGTGTTCATGCTCGCCGTCGGGCGCAGGTCAGCCCCACCCGTCACCGTGCAGACCCCCGAGAGCCGCCGCAGGCTCACCAGGCGCACCGCCGCAGCGGCGCTTCTGGTGCTCGTTTTCGTGCCGCTGACGCTGTTTGTCGGTGTGTACTACCTCGACAAGAAGCAGTATTTCATCACGGCGACGCTCGTGCTCATCGAGTGCATGCTGCCGTTTTTCATGATCTTCGAGGGTCGGAGGCCGCAGGCGAGGGAGCTTGTCATCATCGCCGTGCTGTGCGCCATCGGCGTGGCGGGGCGTGCCGCATTTTTCATGCTGCCGCAGTTTAAGCCCGTGCTTGCGCTGACAATCATCGCAGGCATAGCCTTCGGCGGCGAGACCGGCTTTCTTGTCGGCGCAATGACCATGCTTGCCTCGAATGTCCTGTTCTCGCAAGGACCGTGGACGCCGTGGCAGATGTTCGCCATGGGCATCTCGGGCTTTCTTGCGGGCGTGCTGTTCCGCAAGGGACTGCTCCGGCGCACCCGGGGCTCGATGTGCGTGTTCGGGGCGCTGGCGGCTATCGTCATCTACGGCGGCATCATGAATCCCGCCTCGGTGCTCCTGTGGGGCAGCGGGTCTATAAACGCAAAAATGATTTTGACCTACTACATCACGGGCTTCCCCATGGACTGCATCCACGCCTTTGCGACGGTGTTCTTCCTGTACATCGCCGCCGAGCCCATGCTCGAAAAGCTCGACCGCATAAAGGTCAAATACGGCCTTGTTGAATAACATAAGCCCTCCGATATCGGAGGGCTTTGTTTATTGATTGCTTTGCCGCTCGTGCTGCGTGCCGAAATAAAACGCAATCACCATCAGGGTGACATTGTTCACCGCATCGGCGTTTATCGTGCCCGTGACGGCAAGATATGCCCAAACGGCAAGTATGATGATGGTCACGATGGTCTTGACCTTGATAAGCTCTATAATATTCTTTAACATGACCCCTCCTTGAGCCTGCGGCTCAATACATTCTACTGCGCAATTGACGAATCGTGCAAAGGATGGTAAATTGGTAGCAGACTGGAGGCGGAGTAATGTTTAAAACTACATCCAAGCGTGAAAAACGGTCGGCGGGCGTGATGCTCGGCATCCTCATATTGTGCATGGTCGGCTTTCTGCCGGACACGGTGGACATCCTCCGCACCTCGGAAAACCCCGTGCAGATCGCTGCGGTCGTGGTCATCATCGTGGCGTTCGTGTGCTTTTTCTGCACGAGCACGGCAGCGGTCGTCTACGCACGGGCGCTTTGCTCCGTGGATGATGGCGGCATCACGGTGAGCTATCGCCTCCCGCTTAAAAAGGACAGGCACTTTGCATGGAGCAACATCGATAAGGTCGTCTTAGCGGCGCTCGGCGACAAAACCGAGCTTGAGTTCCGCCTTTTCGCCAAGGACTTTGCCCACAAGCTTCCACCCGAGTCCGCCGTCTGGGGCAACAAAACCTATGTGATCAGACGCCAAAAACACATGCTCACCATGCAATATTCTGACGACCTGTACGAGCTAATTAAGAGTTATCACACCGATATCATTCGCATCCCGAACGAGCAAGTGATCGAGGGGTACAAGGAATATTTGAGCAAAGAGAAAAAATAAAAAATGCTATGCACTCGGTGCATAGCATTAATTTTTTAGCAGGAAGTCTATTGAGGCGAGCGTTTTTGCGTCGAGGCGGCGATTTGAGCGGTGTATCGCACGGTCGATGTCCTCGGTGGTGCGGAGGATGTGCGGGCTCTCGACGGGGCTGTTTGAGTACACAAGATAGGCGTAGCCCTCGACCCACACATCCACGCCGTAGTATTTAAGGTAGTTTGCGAGAATATAGACCTGCCGCCTGACCTGCCGGATGGGGTTTTTGACGGAATTTGTGTACCAGTTTCCCGCATCGGTCAGCTTCTGCTGCTCCCACTCGTAGTCGTCCTCGCCGCCTGCGAGCACGCCGGCGTAATTTTTCGCCTCGATGATGAACACGCCGTATTCGTTCACGACGACATTGTCAAGCTCCGCCGCCTTGCCGTCAAACTCGACGGGCACATTGTTATAAAGCGTGTCGCCCTCACGCAGCACCGAGCGTATCACGGCGCTGACCGCCGCCTCGCCCTGCGCACCGGCGCGCTCCTGCGGCGTTTGGGTCTCGACCCGGCGCAGAGATGCGGCGACGAAGAAGCCGCAAACCAGCAGCATAAGACCGAGGACGGAAAGAATCAATATCAAAGTCAAATGATGACCCCCTCACAGTGGTCGATCTCGTGCTGTATTATCTCGGCGGTGAAGCCCGTGAAGGTCTTGATGCGCTCCTGAAGCTTCTCGTTGAGCCAGCGCACCTTTATCGTGCGGTAGCGCCGGGTTTTGCGAGTGCCGTCGAGCGACAGGCAGCCCTCCTCGGCGTCATATGCGCCCGACTGCTTTATGATTTCGGGATTCAGCATGACCTCAAATTCACCCTCGTTGTCAAAGGCAATGATGCGCTTGCACACGCCGATCATGTTCGCCGCCATACCCACGCAGCCGTCCTTGTGGGCGATGAGCGTATCGAGAAGATCCTGCGCCGTGCCGAGGTCATCAGCACCCGCCGCCTCAGCTCTCTGCGCAAGAAAGCTCTCGTCCCTGCAAATTTCACAAATCATCGTATCAGCCTCCGATCACGCCCAGTTTACCACACACGGCGGGGCAAATCAACTTGACAAGGGCGGCGGGGGAGTGTATTCTGACCGGGGGTCGGAAATAAGGAGAAAATTATGAAAAACACAGCAGTATTGTACATTCACGGCAAGGGCGGCAATGCGGCCGAGGCAGAGCACTACCGAAGTCTGTTTCCCGACGCCGAGGTCATCGGCTTTGACTATAAGGCGGAAACGCCGTGGGACGCAGCACCGGAGTTTGCGGCTTTTGTCGCCGGGCTCGGGCATGAGCGCATCGTGCTGATCGCAAACAGCATCGGCGCATACTTTGCGATGAACTCCGGCATTGCCGAGCGCATCGAGCGGGCGTTTTTAATTTCGCCCATCGTGAGCATGGAAAAGCTCATCAAAAGCATGATGACATGGGCGAATGTCACCGAGCGGCAGCTCGAAGCGGAAAAGACTGTCGAGACGGCGTTCGGCGAGACGCTCTCGTGGGACTATCTGAGCTATGTCCGGGCGCACCCGATAGCGTGGGATGTGCCGACGGAAATTTTGTACGGCGAGACGGACAATTTGCAGTCGCTCGACACCGTGCGCAGCTTCGCCGAGGCGCACAACGCCGGCCTTACCGTCATGCCCGGCGGCGAGCACTGGTTTCACACCCCCGAGCAAATGCGGTTTCTCGATAACTGGATGCAAAAACTCCTCTGAAATTCAGAGGAGTTTTTTCAGTTCCGCCTTGACCTTTTCAAGGTCGCTGCAAGTGAGCAGAGGGATGAGTGAGTTTATCTCATCGATGGGCCTGTCCCACCATTTGAAGTCGAGCAGGAGGACGATGAGCTCGTCGTCAAAGCGCTTGCGCAGGGGCCTTGCGGGGTTGCCGACAACTATGGTGTACGGGGCAATATCGCTGCCGACGACGCTGTCTGCGCCGATGATAGCGCCGTCGCCTATATGCACACCCGGGAGGATGACGGCGTTTTGACCTATCCACACATCGCTGCCGATGACGGTGTCGCCCTTGAGCGGGAGGTCGTGCTTTTCCGGCGGCGACATGTCCCAGCCTTCCAAGGTGTAAAACGGGAATGTCGTGACGGCGTTCATCTGGTGGTTAGCGCCGTTCATAACGAACTCTACGCCTGCGGCTATCTGGCAGAACTTGCCGATAATGAGCCTGTCGCCGTTCCAGTCGTACAGGTGCGTCACATGGCTTTCAAAATTCGAGTCTGCGATGTAGGTGAACTCACCGACGCAAATGTTCGGATTTTTGAGCGTGGGCTTAACATATATCTCGTTTTCGTATCCGGCAATGGGGTGTGCGGTGTTCGGGTCGGGTCTAATTTTCATGGCTGTCACCGTTGTGCTTATCACTATCGAGCTTCTTTTCGAGCGCCGACTGCTTGGCGAGGATGGCGTTTACCTTGTCGTACAGATCCTCGATCATTATCTCGGTTTTGAGGTTGACCTTGTAGTCGTTCTCGGCACGGCGGCGATCCTTTTCCTCCTGCCTGTTCTGGCTCATCATGATGAGCGGCGCTTGGATGGCGGCGACGCAGGACAACACGAGGTTTAGCAAAATAAACGGGTACGGGTCGAACGCTTTGGCTGCCAGCACGGCGTTCACGACCATCCACAGTATCAAAACGCCGGTGAAAGCGAAGATGAACGCCCAGCTTCCGGCGAATTTTGCGATAGCGTCGGCGGCACGCTGACCGAAGCTGTCCCTGGTCTTGCCCGATTCGGGTCGGGCGGAGATTTTACTGTCGGCAAGGAGATTCAAGACCTCCTCGTCAGTCATGTCGTGGCGAATGTCCTTGAGCACTTCCTTGAGAAGCTTTCTGTTTTCTTTCATGTCATTGTCCTTTCATATCCGTCGGCGGCAGGAAAAAATCCGCCCCTTTTTCTTCAAACAAAATCAGCGATACGCCCAGCAGCAGCTGCGCAAGCGCATACGGCTCATCCAGCGGCACGGCGAAGTCCTCCTGCATCCGGCGGATGCGGTAGAGCACCGTGTTGCGGTGCGTGAACAGTGCATCGCAGGTGCGCTTTAGCGACCTGCTGCTGCACAGATAGTGGTACAGCGTTTCGCAATACTGCGTGCCCTTGTCCCTGTCGTGGGCGGCGAGAGCCTGTATCTGCGGAGGGATGAGGTCACGGCGGCTCTCCAGACTCTTGAGCAGAAGCACCGTGCGCAGCTGCGCAACTGTGCAGACGCTGCCGCCGTGAAAATTGTCGTCCGTTATCAGCTCCAGCGCCTCGTGCGCCGTTTTGTAATGCTGCGGCAGCTCGTAGAGATCGTCAAGCCCGTCTGCGGCAATGATTTTCAGGCTGAACTCGTCGGCAAGCTCCCTTAAGCCCCCGAGACTGTCGCCGTGCAGGAAAATGAACACATCGCCACGGTACAAAAATGGGTGCGAGTCGGGGAAGCGGGCGAGTATCTCCTCCCGCAGACGGCGCTTGCCGATATAGCGGTCGTGATAGGCGGTGAGCTCAAAAAGCGCAAAGCCCGTCGGGCGAAAGTCGGCAAGATAGGTCGATGCTGCCTGAAGCTTAAAGTACGCCTGCGAGGAAAAGCCCTCGTCAAGCAGGTGCATGAGCACATCCTCGGCGGTCTCGAACGGCTTATCCTGCCGGCTGGCTTCGATGAAAAGCTGCTTTGCCAGCACACTCTCGACCGTGCGCCAGGTCTCGTCCGAGACCTGCTGCAAGCGCCCGCCGGTCTCAATGCAAACGAGATAGCCGAGCCGCACGCCGGCGCTTATGAGCGGCGAAAAGCGCCGCCTGTACGGGCTGCCGTCGATGCCGAAAAAGTCCGCACGCCCCGCCGACAGAGCCTCGCTGCGGCTTATCATAGCACCTGCTTCGTAGCTTATCTCGCCGCCCGCCACCGCCGTGCGGAAAAGCGGGTCGACAAAGCCGAGCGGGGCAAAGTGAGACGAGACATGAAACGCATCGTCCACGACTAAGATGGGGCAGCCCAAAAGCTCCCCTGCGTCCGAGGTGAGGCTTTGCAGATCGTCCAGCGAGAAAAACTCCGCCAAAAGCGCCTGTGTTTGCTCTGACATACACTCACTCCTTTTGTGCTTACAGCACAACAACAATTTGCTTTATTATACTCCCGGACCGTTGCACTTTCAAGCCAAAAGAGTAAAATTGTTTACAGAAAGAAGGAAAGGGATCATGAAGATCCCCGAGAAAAGGCAGTGATTTGAGCTATGGGCACAAAATCGGAAGCGCACATCGAAAGCCGATGTGTCGTTGACCGCATAATTTGAATGCGCTTGTGCGGTCGGAACATGCGGCGGCGCACCGCAACAGACTTAACTAATAGATTTTTGAATGGAGTGAATTATTATGTTACCGAGAATTTACGGTGAAAACCTTTTTGATGATATTTTTGACGACAGCTTCTTTACCGGCCATGACCCGCTGTTCGGTAAGAACGGCAGAAACCTCATGAAGACCGATGTCCGTGAGACCGACGATGCCAAAGCTTACCGCCTCGCCATCGACCTGCCGGGCTTTAAGAAGGACGAGATAGTCCTTGACCTCAAGGACGGCTACCTCACCGTCAGCGCCGCAAAGGGCCTTGACAAGGATGAGGAAGACAAGAAGGGCCGCATCATCCGCCAGGAGCGTTACGCAGGCGCACTTTCCCGCAGCTTCTATATCGGCGAGGTAAAGCCAGAGGATGTCAAGGCCACCTATGAGTCGGGCGTTCTGACCCTGCTCATCCCGAAGGCCGAAGAAAGCAAGGCCGAACCCGAGACGAGGATCACCATCGAGTGATCCTCGCTTTGCTCTTAAACGGTTTAAAGGAGTGCTGAGGTATGGAGACCAAGAGAAACATTAACATATGGAAGAGCCTGTAGAAGGTGCCGGCGGGCACGATGTTCGTCCCGATTATTATCGGCGCCATCATCCTGCCGTTCCTCGGCTTCGAGTTCGGCTCGACTATAAACCTCATCGATGCGTTCAAGATGATCCCGCAGGGACTGCTTTTGAGCATCGTCTACTTCATCGTGGTCATCACGCCGTCTTATGTGTTTGAGCGCACGGTGCTGCATCGCCCGGGCTATGCCTCCGTCGCAAGCGGTTTGCTTGCAGGCGTCGCACTGGTCATCCCGTCCATGGCGGCAGCCTCGAACACGGCGTTTGAGCCGTATGTCGAGGGCGATCGGAATGTGTTCTATGTGCTCAAGGCAATGGACCTTTTCAAGACTATGCATGTCAGAAGCTGCTTTGCAAGCGAAAAGCCGTATCCGACCCTGTCCGAGGTCGCCGAAAACCAGCGTGAGTTCCATTTTGAGAACACTAGGGGCGATGTCATCGCCGTGTGGTGTCCGCAGTATGTCAACGGCATCAATCTGCCCGGCTGGCACTTCCACTACTTAAGCCACGATAAGACCCAGGGCGGTCACATCCTCGGCCTGTCGGCCGATGAGCTGAGCGCAAAGCTCAACAAGGTCGAGCGCTTCGAGCTGACCCTGCCGACCAATCCCGAGTTTGCAGCCCGTGATCTGTGCGAGGATCTGAGCGCCAAGACCGCCGCCGTCGAAGGCGTGAAAAAGTAAAGTCCAAAAT
>CAKTQR010000005.1 GCA_934597175.1 uncultured Oscillospiraceae bacterium
CATTAAGACTGTTAATAATCTCTATTGCCTCAGCCCGACCGGTAGGTGCATACCAGAGTTTAGTCTGTACATCAACCTATCGGTGCACTGCAATAAGGCGAAACAAAGAAAAGGTTAATAATTGTCAATTCAATTTTAAGTCCCCATCCTTTATCCAGCCGAGCTTGCGGCAGAGGATGCCGAAGAGGTAGGCTAATACGGCGGGGAGGACGATCGATATCAGGGCGAGGCCGAGCCAGTCGGCGGCGGTGGGGATGATGGCTTGCGCACCGTCGAGTAGCGCTTCGGCGCTCGGATTTGCCCAGCCCGTCCACACGCCGATGGGGCCGACGAGACCGCAGGTGCCCATGCCGGACGACACCGCTGCGCCGTTCATCTCCAGCTTGAACACGCAGGTGGCGATAGGTCCGGTTATCGCACTGGCGGCGATGGCGGGTATCCATATCCTCGGGTTGCGCACGATGTTGCCCATCTGGAGCATCGAGGTGCCCAGACCCTGCGACACCACGCCGCCCCAGCCGTTTTCACGGAACGATATCACCGCAAAGCCGACCATGTTGGCACAGCATCCGGCGAGCGCCGCACCGCCGGCAAGACCCGTGAGGCTAAGCGCCGCACAAATTGCCGCCGACGAGATGGGCAGCGTGAGCGCAATGCCGACTATGACGGACACCAAAACGCCCATCACGAACGGCTGCTGCGTGGTCGCCCACTTTATCACATCGCCGACCGCCATTGCGCCCTTGCCGATGGGCGAGGCGATGAAGTGCGCAAGGCCGATGCCTATGAGCACGGTGACGATGGGGGTCACCAAAATATCTATCTTCGTCTCCTTGGAGACCATTTTGCCGCACTCGGCAGCGACGACGGCGACGACATACACAGCCAGCGGGCCGCCTGCGCCGCCCATGACATTGGTCGCATAGCCCACGGGAATGAGCGAAAACAGCACCATCGCCGGGGCGTGCAGCGCATAGCCGATGGCGACCGCCATTGCAGGCCCGACCATCGCCGAGGCAAACTTGCCTATCGTGTAGCCGACATCGTTTATCTCAACGATGGGCGCTGCCAGAAATCCTATGCCCAGCTGCGTGCCGAGCGTGTCGAGTATCGTGCCGACGAGCAGGGTGCAGAACAGGCCCTGCGCCATTGCGCCGAGAGCGTCGATGCCGTAGCGCTTGAGGCTGACCTCAACATCCTTGCGCTTCAAAAACGCCTTAAACTTTGCCATATCGATTCATTTCTCCTAAAATTCAAATGGGGTAAAAAAAGTGGACCTCAATGTGTCTTGACACTTGTAAAGTCCACTTTAACACGAATATTTGATTTGTCAACCCTAATTTAAACTTTGTCAGGTGTACAGCAGGCCCTCCTGCTCAAGCTGACTGCGGGTGCGCTCGAAGCACTCTCTGTCCGGGCAGTCGAGCGTGTGCAGGTGCACGCCGTCGGTGAGCTCGGAAAGCGGACGCACCTCGCCGCTTTGCAGCTTCTCGACAAATTTGCGCACATCGTAGCGGCTGGCAAGCTGCAATTCGCCGGTCAGCAGCCCGTATACGGGGTGCTCGACGGCGACGGTCAGCACCTTGCAGCCGTTGTCGACCATGATATTGAGCTCCTTTTCGGTGTCCTCAACATTGTGGACGCAGGCGAGCGTGTACACGCTCTGGCCGCTTACGGAGAGGATGTAGCCCCTCGGGGTGCTCGAAATTTTCTCTCCGGAGGCACGCAGCAGCGCAATGTCCCCGACGATTATCTGCCTGCTCACGCCGTAGGCGGCGGCGAGGCTGTTGGCGCTTATAGGCTCGGCAGAGATGGTGAGCCTGCGCACGATATCTTCTCTTCTGTCTAATGCGTTCATTATTTTACTCCTATTTTGCTCCTTGCTTGAGCATCTCGTCCTTGAGCGCCATGAGCTTGGTGGACAGGTCGACATAGTACTGATGCGGGAAGTCGAAGCGCTTGACCTCGGGCCAGAGCGTGCTCACACCGTAGGCGCAGGTGCGCTTAATTTCATCGAGCGTCGGCAGCTTGTAGACGAGCTCACCGTTTTTGAAAACGGGCACTTGCAGCTCGACCGCATTGAAGCTGTCCATGACCTTGGTCTTCCAGCGAGCCTCGGGGTCGCAGATCTCAAGCGGCTTTGTATCGTCGACGACCTCGTCGTACAGCGTGATGTAGTCGGCCTCGGCCATGCCGGTCTCCTTGTCGAACAGGCGATACACCCGCTTGAAGCCGGGGTTAGTTATCTTGCCGACATTTTCGCTTATCTTTATCTTGGGGATGACCTCGCCCTTGTCGTTTTCCACGGCGCACAGCTTGTAAACTCCGCCGAACACGGGGTCGGACTTCGAGGTGATGAGCCGCTCGCCCACGCCGAAGGAGTCTATCTTCGCACCCTGCAGCAGCAGCTCCGTGATAAGGCGCTCGTCAAGGGCGTTGGACACGGTTATCTTGCACTCCGGCCAGCCGGCCTCGTCAAGCATCGCCCTTGCCTTGCGGGTCAGGTATGCCATGTCGCCCGAGTCAAAGCGGATGCCGCACTTGGTGATGCCGAGGGGGCGGAGCACCTCGTTAAACGCCTTGATGGCGTTGGGAACGCCGCTTTTGAGGGAGTTGTAGGTGTCGACGAGCAGGGTGGCATTCGTGGGATAGGTCTCGCAATATGCCTTGAACGCCTCGTACTCGGTGTCGAACATCTGCACCCACGAGTGCGCCATCGTACCGCCCGCCGGGACGCCGTAGCGAGTGTCGGAAACGGCGCAGGCCGTGCCCGCACAGCCGCCGATGTATGCCGCTCTTGCGCCGGTGACCGCACCGTCGATGCCCTGCGCACGGCGTGAGCCGAACTCGAGCACCGTTCTGCCCTCGGCGGCACGGCAAATGCGGTTTGCCTTGGTGGCGATGAGACTCTGGTGATTGAGCTCGAGCAGCACATAGGTCTCGATGAGCTGCGCCTGAATTGCGGGTGCTCGCACCGTCATGATCGGCTCACGGGGGAACACCGGCGTGCCCTCGGGTATCGCCCAGATGTCTCCCTCAAACTTGAAGTGCTTGAGGTACTCCAAAAATTCCTCCGAGAACATATTGCGTCCACGCAGGTACTCGATGTCCTCCGGCTCGAAGTGCAGATTCTGAATGTAGTCGACGACCTGCTCAAGCCCGGCGCAGATGGCGAAGCCGCCCATGTCGGGATTCTGGCGGTAGAACACATCGAAGTAGGTTATTTTGTCGCCCATGTTGTGGTCGAAGTACCCGTTGCCCATCGTGAGCTCGTAATAGTCGCACAGCATGGTCAGGTTAAGGCTGCGTCTGTTGTCCATAGCTACCTCCAAAGTGATTTTTCATTTCTCTAAGCTGACGGGAGCCAAGCTCCTATCGGTTCTGACGGGCAGATTTCCGCTCATGCTGCGTTGAAGCCTTTGCCAATACCTGTGTATTCCCTGCACGCTTCGTCTTGCCTGAGCAAAAATCTGCTCCGTCAAAACTGCGCAGCATCTGTCAGTGATAAATTTTCGAGGGATTTTTGGCTTTCTTTGGTGCAGGTGGGCTGTCGCCCACCAAGACAAAAAAGGCGGAAAGCACCGAAAGGGCGCACTGACAGACGATAGGAGCTGGGCTCCCGTCAGCTCGATTATATAATCTTATTGTGAATATTTCAACTATTGTTAAATAAGAGATTTGCACCCGCCGCAGCTTGTGGTATAATCGCAGGGAAAATGTCGAATTCAGAGGGATTTTGCATGAAATTACACTACATGGGCAAATATAATCTCGACCCCGATTCGCTGCCGCACGGCGAGCACAAGCCCGGGGCTGTGAAGTTCAAGGAGGCGGGCGATACCGCCGAGCTCGGCAGGATAGTCGGCAAGTATTCGGTCATCCTGCTCGCGGTGCTGGCGACGGTGCTTTTGTACCGCTACCGCAGCATCCCGTCGGGCGAGTGGCTCATCGGCTTTGTGCTGTTTCTAGCCTCGCTTTTCCCGCACGAGCTGCTGCATGCGCTGTGCTTTCGGGGCGATGTGTACCTGTACACGAATCTTTTGCAGGGCATGCTGTTCGTCGTCGGGCCGGAGGACATGAGCAAGGGTAGATTCGTGTTCATGTCGCTGCTGCCGAATGTGCTCTTTGGGCTTGTTCCGTTTGTCGTTGCGATGGTGCTGCCCGACCTCGGCTGGCTCGGCATATTCGGCATGGTCTCGCTGACCGCCGGTGCGGGCGACTACTACAATGTCAAAAACGCCCTGACCCAAATGCCCAAAAATGCCCGCTGCTATCTATATAAGTATAACTCATACTGGTACATGCCATAGGCTGGCTAAGTATATGTATACGGAAAGCTGACGGGAGTCGAACAACTATCGGTTTTGACGGGCGGATATCTGCTCATGCTGCGCCGGAGCCATTTCCGGCAAAACTGCGCAGCATCTGTCAGTAGTGTTTTTCGAGGGATTTTCGGCTTTCTTTCGGTGCGGTCGGGCTTTGTGCCCGGCAAGACGAGAAAAGGCGAAAAGCGCCGAAAGGGCACACTGACAGACGATAGGCGTCCGACTCCCGTCAGCTTAAAAAAGAACAAAGGCAGGCACATTTTCATGTGTCTGCCTTTTCATTTGCGGGAGCGCAGTGGATGAAGATTGTACATTGTGAGATTGGATAAATGTTAACGGCTCACGCCGTCGAGAGAAACCATCACGGCGCTGCCGCAAATGTAAGATATTAGCTACCATGTGTATTATGTCATAACTTATGTGCCTTGTCAAGTTATAATTATTACATATCGTGTTGTCGTATATCATTCACGCAAATAGTAGAATATAATATATATTTGATGTTGAAAGTGAATGATATGAAAATAGAGCAGATCGAAAAATACCGGCGTCTCGGGCTGAATATCGCCTATTACCGCAAGGTAAAGGGGCTGTCGCAAAGCCGGCTGGCGGAGCTTCTGGATATCAGCCGCACGCACATGAGCCGCATCGAGACCGCCGACTGCGCCGTGTCGCTGGATGTGGTGTTCGACATCTGTGATGTCCTCGGCGTCACCCCCGACCGCCTGTTCGATTTCAGTAAGTGAAAAAAATCAAGCGAAAACTCCGGTAATATCTCGTATTACCGGAGTTTTCGCTTGTCCTTATTTACGCTGGATGCCGCCGAGGGGGCGTTTTGGATTTGGGGTCGTGCCCAGAAGGAAGTCGGCAGAAACATTATACAGCTTGCACAGGCCGACAAAATGGCGTATCGGCAGCTCGTTTGCCTCCCGTTCATAGCGTGCGTACATCGTCTGCGAAGTGCCCAGGTACGCCGCCACCTGCTCCTGCGTCAGGTCGTTATCCTCCCGCAGCGCCCGCAAGCGCTCCATATAAGTCATAGCTCCACCTACTTTGCTTTCTGATAGTATCAGTGTAGCAAAGTAAATATATTTACTATTGACTTTAGTAAACAAGTTTACTAGAATTAATGCAGCGCAAAACCTGCTCAAATGCCAATTATTAACTTTTCTTTGTTTCGCCAAAGAAAAGTTACAAAAGAAACGCAACCAAAGGCGTTTAACCACCCTTTGGAATCCCGGTACGGGGTATCGGTGCGCCGGTCTACCGGACTGCGGAGGTTTAACATAGTGCGAGAAACTTTCAGTGCGACCGTTTAACGGCCTGCGTCGGTTAGATAGGTGCGAGAAGTTTTAAGTGCACCGATAGGTTGATGTACAGACTAAACTTTAGTACGCACTCTCCGGTCGGGCTGACGCAAAAACGAATAGCAGAAGCTTACAAGCGTATTGAAAATGCGTATTAAAGGTCACGCTCGCCGCCGCTGAGGTCGAGGATTTTTTCGTAGAGCTTATCCTCAATGTATGGGATGGCGATGGTGTTTTGCAGGGCGTGCAAGCTGCGGGACAGCCGCCGCTTTCTATATTCCGCAAGCGGGACTTTCGAAAACACGATCTCGCCATATCGCCACCTGCCACGAAGATTCTTCCCGATGTACTTCATCTCGCTCCACGGGATGCGGGCGATATACTTATTGCTGTTGAAATAAGTGCGGGTAACGCCGCCTGCGTCGATCCTGTAGCGCAGCCCCGCACTTGTGGCAACATCCGCAACGCTAATGAGCCATATAAAAAAGAAGAATAGCCCGAACCATTCAGGGTCAGCAGAGCCAAGCCCCAACCACTCAAATAGTTCATTCGCAAAGAAAAACGGGGTGAGCAGAGCATACGCAATAATCGTGCTTTTCCGCGGCTCTTTTGACCGAATTTCGATCCGGTCACTGTGGTATTCGATAGCCCAACCGGTTTCGATCTTCATTCGCCCTGCTGGATCTTGCCGTGCTTTTCCTCGAATTGCTCGATGCAGTCACGGATGAGGATGAGAATTTGGCTGTTGGCCGAGCGGCCCTCGTAGTCGGCGACGGCGTGCAGCTTGTTGAGCATTTTGTCGTCAATTCGTATGGACATACTCTTGATAGCCATAATATCGCTCCAATCTGAATCATATTTGTGTTTATTTTAGATTCATTTTGTGATATTATGTTCATCAAGAGCACAATTCAATTTTAAAGTGTGCTTAAAATGAGGTTAATTATGGACTACAAAGAAATGTATCTGAAGATGGTGCGGGCATCGGAGCAGGCGATAAGGATACTCGTCGAGGCGCAGCGAGAGTGCGAGGAGCTGTACATGTCCCAGCCCGAGCCCAAGCTCATTGTGCTCAAGGACAAAAAAGAAAGCAGATAGGCAGCACCTATCTGCTTAATAATTTAAAATTGTTTGACATTGACCGCCGCATGCCGCATCAGCGCATTTCTCGCCGCCGCAAAATTTGCGCAGTGGCGGGGCACGGAAAATTTGCGCCCGTCGGCGAACTTCAGCTCAAGCTCCGACGATTTGCCTGCCCGATACTCGGTCGCCGCCGCTATCTCGCCGTAGCCGTATGTCCTCGTGCGGAAAAGCCGCCGAACGGTGAGCGATCTTGCGCCGAACTCCGCCTTCCAACGGGCAAAATATAGGCCGAGCAGCCAAGCCGGCACTGCCGGCACGACTGAAAACGGCGTGAAGCCCTCGGCCGCCCAACACAGCAGCACCAGCATCATTGCTCCGGCGGCGAAAAAGCACGCCGCCAGCCCCCACGGCTGCCGGACGCAGACGGTCGACTTACTTGGTCTTGCGGTTGATCTCACGAATGTTGACGGCAATGTCGCCGATTGCGGCGATGAGCAGACAGAAGATGTATGTGCCGAACACGCCGGCGGCCGTGGTGAGGATGAACGACAGAACGCTGGAGTCGCCCGTCATGTCGGCGACAGCCCCTGCGGAGAAGCCTGCGATGACCGAAAATATGCAGCCGATGATGAACAGCACCGTGACGATGCTTTTTATCTTGCTGCCGGGGTCGTCGAACATGCCGGAGCTTTCGCCTTTTTTGGCCTTGGGCTTATTGTTCAGCTGCTCGATGTCGCTGTAGTACAGCCCGTCTTTTTCAAAGATCTTGCCCTGCTCGAGGAAGGTCTCGAACTCGTCGTCCTCGACCGTCGTGTACCAGCCGCCGCCGTCCCTGATCGGGTAGCCGGGCAGGTACTCGTCCCGTGTCGAATATACCTTTTTCATGCGTCGCACCTCCATGATATTTGGTACTTTGATTGTACTATATCTGACAATTATGTCAAGAGGCTAACACGCCATCTGTCTGATTATACACCCCGCCCACGAAAATCCCACACATTCAATACGCATTAAGATTTAGCTAATCGTTCTTGCGACAGCCCGACCGGTAGGCTTCGCAGTTGCCTAATCGGCGCTCGCAGTTAAACGGGCAAAACACAACGACGACATCCAAAACAGCGCTTTTGCAGAAATTCCCCGAAGCCAGACTATATATGCAAGGTTTCAACTTGTAATTGCGGTGCGGACAAAGTACACTTGAAAATGAGGTGAGTGAAAGTGTTTGAAAATTTTCAAGATACGGAAATTATCGATATTGCTGCGTTCGGAGCGGACGAGTATGATTACTCGCCAAACCTTTTGGGGTTTGGGCTAAGCGTCGGCGAGACCGGCTACATGGAGATGGTTTGTTCCTGCGGCAGCCTCTACTTTTCGACCGACGGGATCGGAACGGAGAAGCCTTTCCGACCGATGGCTCGCAGGCTCTCAATTGATGCTCTCGACACTTGCTTGATCGGTCAAAAGGTGGAGTGCATAACAAAAGAGGGCGGTGAGTATACAATTCAGCTTTACGGGTGTTATCCGATCATCTGCTCGTTGGAGAAAAACGAAGGGCACTGCGACAGAGACTATTTTAGCTTGGATGTGTTCGAGCCGGATGCCCGGTTGGTGAAATAGCTCAGCATTTCGGCTTGTAATTGCGGTGCGAAGAAAGTATACTTGTGCTCAGAGGTGATATTATGATTACAGCGCAGGAAGCGTTAGACAGGCTCATGGAGGGCAACAAAAAATTCCTCAGCGCCGAGGTGGGGTGCGGGGATGTTTCCCTGGCAAGCCGGATGCGGACATGCTCGCAGGGGCAGCGGCCGTATGCGATAATCATTGCGTGCTCGGACTCCCGTGTCATTCCCGAGAGCATTTTCTCCGCCGGTATCGGCGAGCTGTTCGTGATACGAGTTGCGGGCAATGTGATCGATAACCACCAGCTCGGCAGCATCGAGTACGCCGCAGAGCACCTCGGCTGCAAGCTCATCATGGTGCTCGGTCACGATCACTGCGGAGCGGTCGATGCGGCGATAAACCACGACCCGGACGGCTACATCAAATTCATCACCGATGAGATACGCATCGCAATCGGCGACGAGACCGACGACTACGCCGCCTGCTGTTTAAATGTAAAGCACAGCATCGAAATGATAGAAAGCAGCATCGAGATACGCCAGGAGGAAGCCCACGGCCTGAAGGTCGTCGGCGCACTCTACCACCTGTCCGACGGCAGCGTCGAACTTCTTTGATACGCAAAACCTCCCATTCAAGCGAACGGGAGGTTTTTGCGTTATTTATCAACAGATATCAAATTACTCTCATACGGGCGCTTGCCGGCGAGGACATCGTCGTAGAAATTTTGCTTCCAATCGATGTAGGCGATGCTCTCCTGAAGCTCCTGCACGGCGGCGTACAGGGTCTCCTGCTTTTTGACGAGCGTTTCCTTGCGTTGTGGGATGGTGCTTTCGCCCTGAAGGCACAGGTCGAGATACTCCTTCATCTCCTGTATGCTCATGCCGCATTTTTTGAGGCAGATCATCCTGCGCTGGCACATCCAGGCGGGCAACATCGTCATCCCGGGCTCGAAGAATCCCGAGCATATCAAGTCGAACTTCGACCTTTATGACTTCGAGCTGACCGCAGACGAGATGGCGGGCATCGCCGCTGTTAACCAAAACAAGCGCTACTACACCAGCACCCCCGAGCTGCTCAAAAAGTACGCCGAAATGATTCCCGCCGTCGACGAGCAGAAGTAAATTTAACACAAAAACCCCCGTTACTTGTGAAAGTAACGGGGGTTTTGTCGTTTTAAAAGCAAAATTCGATGCAAAAAATCTATGGAAGCATCGGTTTTTGCTATATTTATCTATTGCTGCGTCTCGCTCTGCGACAGGACGAAGCGCTTGAACGCCTCCGCTGCCGGGGACAATGTCATCGTCGGATCGGTCACGAGATAGAACATGCGATTGGGCACGGGGTGCGATATCTGCAATATCTTCACATTCAGCCGCAGCAGCATCTCCATGTACGGCACGATCGACACGCCGAAGCCCTGTGCGACGAGCCCGGCGATGACCTGATCCTCCTGTATCTCGTATGCGACCTTGGGTGCGGCGTTTATCTGCGAGAACATGTCGTTGATAACATGCCGCAGGCCCGAGCCGGGGGCGTACTGGATAAACGGGTCGTCGAGCACCTGTGAAAGCTCCGCCGTGTGCCGATCCGCAAGGCGGTGGTCGGGCGGAACGATGAGCACGAGATCCTGCTTCTTGACGGGTACGGATTCGAATTTATACGCCTCGGGGGCTTTGGAACTGAGCACAATGTCCAATTCATGGCGCTGAAGCTTGTGCATAATGTCCGAAGTCACGCCGGTGAAGAAGGTGAAGTCGACCTCCTTGTCCTCGTTCTGCCGCTTGAAGCTGGCGGCGAGCGTCGGGACATATTCCACGCCCAGCGTGCGCAAAAGACCGAGCCGCACAACGCCGTTTCCCTCGGCGATGCGGTGCAGATAATCGACCGATGCGTCGAGTATCTCCAACGACTGGCGCACCTGCTTGAGAAACTCCTCGCCGTACTGCGTGAGCTCCACATTGCGGCCGCTTTTTTCAAACAGCGGCACGCCCAGCTCCTGCTCGAGCTGGCTTATGGCGTGGCTCAGGCTCGGCTGGGATATGTACATCTGCTCGGCGGCCTTGGTGTAGTGCCGTGTCTCCGCCAAGCGGACAAAGTACCTCAAATGCGATAAATTCATCGTGCTGCTCCTCCTCCCAACGCCTATATTATGGCACAAATGATAGAAAAAATCTATAATTTTATTAATTTAATTTATTTGTTAAATAATAAGCGACATGATATGGTTAAACCAGTCAAAATCGAAAAACGGAAAGGAGAACACAATGAGCCAAAAACGCTATTACCCGACAGCACTTGCACTATACATTACATATTTCGTGCTCGGCATTTCTTCATCGGTCATGGGGCACTACAAGCAGGAGTTTGCGGCGCTCTGGGGCGCAGTCCCGGGAGCGGACGGGCTGTACGACATATCCTCGGTCGTCGCCGTCATCGCCGCCATCGGTCTGGGCAGGCTCATCGCCTTCCCCGTGGCAGGTCCGCTCTCGGATAAGCTCGGCAGGAAGCTCTCGGCGCTCATCGGCTGTGCGCTGTACGCCGTGTTCTTCGCCGGCATCACATACACGGGCAATTTGTATTGGGGCTACGCCCTCGCCGTCGTCAGCGGCATGGGAAACTCCTTCCTCGACACGAGCATCACCCCCTCGTGCATGGAGATTTTCAAGGAAAAGGGCACGATAGCAAATGTCTTCACCAAGCTTGCGATATCCCTGTCGCAGTTTCTGCTCCCCTTTGCGATAATCGCCGTCGACCGAGGCGGCCTGCCGTTCAACACCGTGTTTCTCGCTGCGGCAGCCATCATTATAATAGACGGCATTGCGATCATCTTCCTGCCGTTTCCCAAGCGTGAGCAGCCGGAGGCAAAGCAGACCGGCAAAAAGGAGAAGATGCGCTTCACCCCGTCGGCAGCCATCCTCGTTGCGCTCGGCTTCACGACCTCGACGACCTTTATGCTGTGGATGAACTGCAATCAGGAGCTCGGCGCGCTTTACGGGCTTGCAAACCCGAGCATGATACAGACCTGGTACTCGCTCGGCATCGTGGCAGCCCTGTTTGTGAACGCCGCACTTTTAAATAAGGGCATCAAGCCAGCCAAGATCCTCGTCGTTTTCCCGTGCTGCGCATTTGCCACGCTCGCCGTGGTCTACCTCGTGCAGCTGCCGGCCATCTGCCTTGTTGGCGGCTTTCTCATCGGATTTTTCGCAGCGGGCGGCGTTTTGCAGCTCGTGACCTCGGTCGCAAACGAAATGTTCCCGAAAAACCGAGGCGTCATCACTTCGATAGTCATGATATCGTCCTCGGTCGCAAACTACGCCGTACTGAACGCCGCCAGCCTCATCACCCGAGTCTCCGGCGTGAACGGTCCACGGTATGTGCTTTTGTTTAACATGGCGGTGACCCTTATCGGCATCGTTTTGGCAGTTATCCTTAACAAGCGTATAGACATTGACACTGCGGCTCACGCAGAGCCTGCCGCAGAATAACAAGGAGGAAAATTAAATGAGCAAACAGCATCCCATCACAGTCAGTTCATGGACACTCGGCGATCAGTGCGGCTTTGAAGAGCGTGTAAGCGCCGCAAAGGCTGCGGGCTTCGAGGGAATAGGTCTGCGTGCCGAGACCTATGTGGATGCCCTCAACGAAGGCCTTTTTGACAGCGATATCCTCGCAATTCTGGACAAATACGACATGCGTGTCACCGAGGTCGAGTACATCGTCCAGTGGGCGGAGGAAAAGCGCTCGTACGAGGAAAAATACAAGGAGCAGCTGTGCTTCCACATGTGCGAGCTGTTCGGCGTAAGTCACATAAACTGCGGCCTCATGGAAAACTACTCGGTCGAGTGGACGGCGCAGAAGCTCAAGGAGCTGTGCTCCCGTGCCGGCAAGTACACCATCGGCGTTGAGCCCATGCCCTACAGCGGCCTGTCCGGCTGCGACAACGCAAAGCTCATCCTCGATTCCTGGCACTGGATAAGAGCCGGTCAGAGCTACGACCCCGAGCTCATGGCGGATATCCCCGCCAACAAGATCGTTGCGATCCAGCTGAACGATGTGCAGGCCCGTGCCTACGCCGCTGCGATACTGCGTGACGAATCGATGCACGACCGTGCGCTGCCCGGCAAGGGCTACGGCAACTCCGCCGGCTTTGTCGAGATGATAAAGGCCAAGGGCGTATCGCCCGCCGTCGTCGGCGTTGAGGTCATAAACGACGAGATACTGGCTACCGGCGTGCCCGAGGCCGCCAAAGTAAATTTCAGCGCCGTGTCGGAGCTTCTCAGCAAAACCTGGCCCGAGATGTGCCGCTGACAGGAGGTTTAACCATGGAACACAGAATTGACGGACATACAAAGCTTTTCTGCCTTATCGGCTCGCCCGTAGGGCACTCCGGCTCACCTGCAATGTACAACTACAGCTTTGATAAGCTGGGTCTTAATAACGCATATCTTGCCTTTGATATCCCGCTTGAGAATGTCGAGCAGGCGGTGAAGGCGCTGCGCCTTATGAAGGTCGGCGGCTTTAACATCACCATGCCCGACAAGACCGCCGTTTGCGATTACCTCGATGAGCTTTCCCCGGCAGCAAAGCTCATCGGTGCGTGCAACACCGTCACCGCCGACGAGACCGGCAAGCTCACCGGTCACAACACCGACGGCGTCGGCTTCGTGCGCAACCTCGAAAAGCACGGCGTTTCCGTCAAGGGCAAAAGCATAGTCGTTCTGGGCGCAGGCGGTGCTGCGACCGCACTGAGTATTCAGGCAGCCCTCGACGGCGCAAAAAAGCTCGTCATCCTAAACCGCAAGAGCTCCAAGGGCTTTGCAAATGCCGAGCTGACGGTAGAGAAAATTAGGACCAACATCCCCGGCTGCGAAGCCTCTGCCGACGACCTGAGCGATGCGGAAGCTGTCGCAAGAGCCGTAAAGTCCTGCGATATCCTGGTCAATGCGACCAAGGTGGGCATGGCTCCCCTCGACGGCGAGACCCTCGTGACCCCCTCCCTTTACCGCCCGGGTCTCGTCGTCGCCGACACCGTCTACAATCCCCGTGAGACACGCATGATAAAGGAAGCTGCGGCTGCCGGATGCGTCGTCGTCGGCGGCATCGGTATGCTTTTGCAGCAGGGCGTCGAGGCATTCCGCCTGTTCACCGGCATGGAAATGCCCGAGGACGAGGTCGCCGAGAAGTTCTTCAGCTGAAAAACGGAGGTGCGAAAAATGAAATTCCCCACCATGTTCAGCCCCATCAATATTGGCACGGTCACCGTCCCCAACCGCTTCGTCGTGCCGCCCATGGGCAATAACTTTGCAAACACCGACGGCTCGCTGTCCGATCGCTCGGCAGCGTATTACGAGGCTCGTGCCAAGGGCGGCTTCGGGCTTATTACCATCGAGTCGACCGTCGTTTGGTCCGAGGCAAAGGGCGGCCCGAGAAAGCCCTGCCTGTTCACGGATGACACCGTCGAGAGCTTCCGTAAGGTCGCCGAGCGCTGCCACCGCTACGGCGCAAGGGTCAGCATCCAGCTCCAGCACGCAGGCCCGGAGGGCAACTCCAAGCTCACCGGCTACCCCCTCAAGGCCGCAAGCGCCATGGCGTCCCATTGCGGCGGCGAGATCCCCGCCGCCATGCCCGCCGAGGAGGTCTACCGCCTCATCGAGGCCTACGGCGATGCTGCCGCCCGTGCGCAGTGTGCGGGCATCGACATGGTCGAGGTGCACTGCGCCCACGGCTACCTTGTCAGCACCTTCATCTCCGCACGCACGAATAAGCGCACCGACGAGTTCGGCGGCTGCTTTGAAAATCGCATGCGCCTGCCGAGACTGATAATCGAAAATATCCGCCGCAAGACCGGCAATATGCCCATCCTCTGCCGTATAAACGCAAGGGACGAGGGCGAGGGCGGCCTGACCGTTCAGGATGCCGCCGCAGTCGCAGCGTATCTTGAGCAGGAGTGCGGCGTGGATGCGCTCAATGTCTCCCGCTCGATACACCTGCACGACGAGTTCATGTGGGCGCCCAACAACACCCACGGCGGCTTTAACGCCGACCTCGTCACCGAGATAAAAAAAGCCGTGTCCATCCCCGTCATCACCGTCGGCCGCTACACCGAGCCGCAGTATGCCGAGCTTCTTGTCAAGCAGGGCAGAGCCGACCTCGTCGCCTTCGGCCGTCAGTCGATAGCCGACCCCGAGCTGCCCGTCAAGGCTCGCACGGGGCATCTCGAGACCCTCGCTCCCTGCATTGCCTGTCTGCTCGGCTGCGTGCCGAACATGCTCGCAGGCCGTCCCATCACCTGCGCAATTAATCCCTGCGTCGGCCGTGAGGCGGAGATAACTCCGGCCGAGGTGCAGAAAAAGGTGCTCGTCATCGGCGGCGGCCCGGGCGGAATGTACGCCGCAATGATGTGCGCTCGTCGTGGTCACGATGTCATTCTCGTTGAGAAGAACGCCGAGCTCGGCGGCCATCTCCTCGTTGCTTCCTACCCTCCCGCAAAGGGCGAGATCGCCCCGGCGATCCGCAGTCTCATCGTCAGATGCCGTGAGGCGGGCGTCGACCTGCGCACCGGCGTGTCGGTAACGCCGGAGCTTGTGTCGGAGCTCAAGCCCGATGCCGTCATCGTCGCCACCGGCTCTGTGCCGCTTATCCTGCCCATCCCCGGGCTTGCCGACTGCGGCTATGTAAACGCCGAGGACATGCTCACCGGCAAGGTGAATGTCGGCAAAAAGGTACTCATCGTCGGCGGCGGCATGGTCGGCGCAGAGGCTGCCGAGCACCTTGCCGAGCGTGGCCACGACTGCGATATCGTCGAGATGAAGCCCGTCGTCGGCGAGGATATCATGCCCGAGCCCCGCAAGTATATAATGGCGAGCCTTGAGCACCATAAGGTCGGGCAGTTCACGAGCGCCCGTGTCGGCGAGTTTTTCACCGACGGTGTCAGCTATACCTGCACCCTCGACGGCAGCACCCACGAGCTGCGTGGGTACGACAATGTCGTGCTCGCCATGGGCTATCGCTCGAATAACACGCTCTCGACCGAGCTTGAAAAGCTCGTCCCGCAGGTCATCGTCATCGGCGAGGCCCGCCAAGCCCCCGGCAACTCCATGCTTGCAACGGGCGACGCCCTGAACGCCGCCCTCGCAATATGACCGATCCACACAACATCATCCCCCCAACAACATCCCATGCGCAAAAAAGCACCTGCGAAAGCAGGTGCTTTTTGCTGTTATGGCAGTGTGAGGATATGCCCGAATTTGCTTGACGGTGAGGCAAATTGTGGATATACTGTAGCTGTGTAATTATAAGTCGAACAGGGAGACAAAGACATGATAACGGGCGAACTGAAAAATAAAATCGACAGCCTTTGGGACATTTTCGCAGCGGGCGGTCTTGTAAATCCGCTGGATGTTATAGAGCAGATAACCTATCTGATGTTCATTCACGATTTGGACGAGTCGGACAACCTGCGGGCAAAGGAGGCGGTCATGCTGGGGCTGCCGTATCAGAGCATTTTTGCCGACGAGGTGCAGATAGGTGACCGCACTATCGACGGGCGTCAGCTCAAATGGAGCGTGTTCCGCGACATCGACGCCCAAAGGATGTACGCCCTTATGCAGGAATGGGTGTTCCCGTTTATTAAGACCCTGCATGCGGACAAAAACAGCGCCTACTCAAAGTACATGGACGATGCCATCTTCAAGCTGCCCACGCCGCTGCTGCTGTCCAAGGTCGTTGATGCGCTCGACGAGATATATCGCCTTATGAATGAGTCTCAGGCGGCGGATGTGCGGGGTGACACATATGAATACCTGCTCAGCAAGATCAGCCAGTCCGGCCTGAACGGCCAGTTCCGCACGCCCCGCCACATCATCCGTATGATGGTGGAGCTCATGGACCCGAAGGCCGACGATGTGATCTGCGACCCGGCATGCGGCACCTCGGGCTTTCTAGTCTCGGCGGGCGAGTATCTTAAGGAAAACCGCAGGCGGGAGATTTTCTACGACCGCCGCAAGAAGGATCACTACATGAATCACATGTTCTTCGGCTACGACATGGACCGCACCATGCTCCGCATCGGGGCAATGAACATGATGACCCACGGCATCGATAATCCGTTCATTGAGTACAGAGACAGCCTGTCCGACCAAAATCCGGACAAGGAGAAGTATTCCCTTATCCTCGCAAATCCGCCGTTCAAGGGCAGCCTGGATGCGGACACCGTGTCGGCTGACCTGCTCAAGGTCTGCAAGACAAAGAAAACCGAGCTGCTGTTTTTGGCGCTGTTCCTGCGCATGCTGCGCATCGGCGGGCGCTGTGCCTGCATCGTGCCGGACGGCGTGCTGTTCGGCTCGTCCACGGCGCACAAGGCCATCCGCAGGGAGCTGGTGGACGGCAATCGGCTCGAAGCGGTGATATCCATGCCCTCCGGCGTGTTCAAGCCCTATGCGGGCGTGTCCACCGCCGTTTTGATCTTCACCAAGACCAGCCATGGCGGCACTGACAATGTGTGGTTTTACGACATGACCGCCGACGGGCTTTCGCTGGACGACAAGCGCAGCCCGATAGCCGATAACGATATCCCCGACATCATCGCACGGTTTCGTGATTTGGCCGGCGAAAAGGACCGTCAGCGCACGGAAAAATCCTTCCTCGTGCCCAAGGCGGAGATCGTGGAGAACGGTTATGACCTTTCGATAAATAAGTACAAGAAAACCGAGTACAAGCCCGTGGAGTACCCGCCCACCGGCGAGATCATGGCGGAGCTCCGCCGGCTGGAGAAAGAGATCAGCGCAGCAATGGATGAACTGGAGGAAATGCTGAAAGGAGAAAACTTATGACCGAGAATGACAAGCTGCAAATTTTTGAAAATCAACCGATTCGGACAGCATGGGACGAAGATAATGAAGAATGGTACTTTTCGGTGGTCGATGTTGTTGCAGCACTGACCGAGCAAACCGAGACAAGAAGAGCAAGCACTTATTGGGCGGTTTTGAAAAAGCGTTTAAAGGACGAGGGAGCAGATGAGTTGCTTACAAATTGTAAGCAACTTAAGATGAAGTCGCCTAAGGACGGTAAACGGTACAAGACCGATGTTGCCACGACGGAACAGCTTCTTCGTATCATCCAATCCATTCCGTCCAAGAAAGCCGAGCCGTTTAAAATGTGGTTGGCCGTGGTCGGCAGGGAACGAATCGAGGAGATAATCGACCCGGAGCTGACCATTGAGCGTGCGCTGGACACCTACGCAAGGAAAGGCTATTCTCCCGAGTGGATCAACCAGCGGCTTCAAACCATTCGTGCCCGCAAGGAGCTGACGGATGCGTGGGATGCCCACGGTGTAAAAAAGGGAACGGAATACGGAATTTTGACCGATGAGGTCACAAAGGCGTGGTCGGGCATGACGACCCGGCAGTATAAGAATCTCAAGGGCCTGAAAAAGGAAAACCTGCGGGATAACATGAGCACGCTGGAGCTGGCGCTGAATATGCTGGCGGAGGCTTCGACAACAGAGCTCACCAATGCCCAAAATCCGCAGGGCTTGGAAGAAAACCGCATTGTTGCCAAGCAGGGCGGCAAGGTTGCGGGAAACGCACGGAAAGAGATCGAAGCCCAGACCGGCAGACCGGTGGTCACATCCGAAAACGCACAAACGATGCTGCTTGGAAACACCGTAGTCGGAATAATCGAGAGCGTTGCCGAAAAAGACGAAAAGAAATGAAAAATCCGCATTCGTGAGGGGGTGACGGGGATGGCTAAACTACCAGATCTGTGTAAAATTCAATACGGATATGCATTTGATTCGGCTTGTTTCACTGAGAACAACAGATTCCTTCCGTTGGTGCGGATTCGGGATGTAAAGCGAGGATATTCTGAAACATTTTATTCTGGAAACTATCCTGAGGAGTATATCATCGACAATGGCAGTTTGTTGATTGGAATGGATGGGGAGTTTAACATTGCACGGTGGAAAGGCGGAAAGGCTCTGCTTAATCAGCGAGTTTGTAAAATCTCTGCCAAAGACACTGTGAACGAGGAATACATTAGATTTGCGCTTTCTAAGGCGCTTAAAGAAATAGAAGCAAGAACTGCGTTTGTAACAGTTAAGCACCTATCAGCAAAAGAATTAAATCGATTAGAGATTAATATCCCCGATTACGAAACTCAGACAGATATATCTGCAATATTAACCAAAATTGAATTAGTAGTCACAATCCGCCAACAGCAGCTTCAAAAGCTGGACGAGCTGGTCAAAGCCCGATTTGTCGAGATGTTTGGGGATCCAATTACGAATACAAAAGGATGGAAAATCGAGAAAGCAGAAAAACATATCGATTTGCTTTCAGGATTCCCGTTCGATAGTTCTCGGTACACGCAGTATGGGGTTAAAATCTGCGGCGGGCTAATAATCATGCCACAAAGAATCGACTGGGATAGCTGTAAGTATTGGAGCAGCATCGAAGGCTTTGAAGAATACACATTGCAGGAAAAAGACATTGTAATGGCATTGGATCGTCCATGGATATCAGATGGTTTCAAAATCGCCATGGTTGATGCGGATGAACTGCCGGCATTGCTGATTCAACGAACAGTCAGAATTAGAGCGGTAGATATTAATCAATACTACCTTATGTATTGTTTTGTCCTTGGGGGATTTGAAGGCCATTGCAATGTAACGGGTTCTCTTGTGCCGCATATTTCTGCGAAAGATATTCGAAGTTTCCCTATAATGCTCCCACCGATACAACTACAAAACCAATTCGCTGCTTTCGTTGAACAGATCGACAAATCAAAAGCTGCCATACAAAAAGCATTAGATGAAGCACAGCTGCTGTTTGACAGCTTGATGCAAAAATGTTTTGGATGAAAAGGAGGTGAAGCTGTTGCAGGGAGAAGTTGCTTATCAGGATGCTCATATTTTTGCACAGCATATTGTGATTGCTATAGAATGTATGAATCAGTCTTGCGCAATGGACAGGGTGTTCAGTGATCCCGAGTGTTCTTCCTCATATAAGATTGCGCCAAGGTTTTTCCGAACAACATATCATGCGTTGCGGTTTCGCTTTGAAATTGAGGTAAGCAAGCTGTTTGATCAGAAGGGCAAGTCTTTTGATTCCTTTAAAAATGAGCTTACGCAGAACAATCTGCTCCGTCTTGATTTTGCAGAGGCATACAAAAACGCAAAGCAAACGGCACAAAAGGACATAGAGCAAATTCGTGTTAGAAGAAACAAAATTCACGCCCACTCTGATATCGAAACATTTAGAAATCCGGATATCTTCTCTGAAGAACATCCGTTTGACTGGGAAAGTATCCGAAAACTGCTTTTCTCTATGTTGAATATATGCAACTGGATTATTTTGACTCAAACCAAAGCAGAAATTCCACAACTATATGGAGCAGATAATAGTGATGATTTTGTGAGATTGTTCGGGTGTGAGACAGAATTCGAAAAATATAATGAAATTCTTAAAGAATGGACGGGAAAGTCATGACCAACTTTGACATATTCGCAGATGCCCCGCAATTTGAGCCATTTGCTTCCGTTGCGGTGGCGGCGGAGCGGATATTACATATCGATGCGTCAGCCTGCGTGCTCAACTGCCGCAGGGCGATGGAGTTTGCCGTGAAGTGGATGTACTCCGTGGACAAAGCGTTGGTCATGCCTTATCAGGACACGCTCGTCAGTCTCATGAACACCGAGGAGTTCGGAAGCATCGTCGGCACGGATATCCGGCGGCGGATGGATTTTGTTCGCCGCATGGGCAACAACGCCGCCCACACCGGCAAAAAGATCACCGAAGAGCAGGCGGCGCTGTGCTTGGAAAATCTCTATGTCTTTCTCGATTTCGTGGCCTACTGCTACGGCGAGAGCTACACCGAGGGGCAATTTGACCGCTCGCTGCTCGCCCAACCCGCCGATGCTCCCACAGCCGATGTGCCGGAAGCGCCGGAGGTCGATACGGCCGCCCTCATGGCGGAAAACGCCGCCTTGAAGGAGGCGCTCACGGCTCGCCGTGCCGAGCAGCAGCAGACCTATGTGCCCAAGCCGCTTGAGCTGTCCGAGTACAAAACACGCAAGCTTTATATCGACACCATGCTCACCGATGCCGGCTGGACGGAGGGCAAGGACTGGCTCAATGAGGTGGAGCTGCCCGGCATGCCCAACAAAAGCGAGGTGGGATATGCCGACTATGTGCTCTACGGCGACGACGGCCGCCCGCTGGCGGTGATTGAGGCCAAGCGCACCTGCGTCGATGCGGCAAAGGGCCGCCAGCAGGCAAAGCTCTATGCCGACCTGCTGGAAAAGAAGTACCACCGCCGCCCGGCCATCTTCCTGACCAACGGCTTTGAGACCAGCATCACCGACAACCGCTATCCCGAGCGCAAGTGCGCCGCCATTTACTCCAAGCGTGACCTTGAGAAGCTGTTTAATCTTCAAAGCATGCGGTCGAGCCTCAAAAATATAATGGTCGACAGCAATATCGCCGGACGCTACTACCAGGAGAGCGCCGTCAAGGCGGCCTGCGACGCATTTGCCCGCAATCGCCGCAAGGCGCTGCTGGTCATGGCGACAGGCTCGGGCAAAACGAGGACGGTCATCGCCCTGTGCGATGTGCTGCTCAAGCAGGGCTGGGTGAAGAACATCCTGTTTCTCGCCGACCGAAACAGCCTTGTCACGCAGGCTAAGCGCAGCTTTGTGAATCTGCTGCCCGACCTGTCGGTCACAAACCTCTGCGAGGAGAAGGATAACTACACCGCCCACTGCGTGTTTTCCACCTACCAGACCATATACAATGTCATCGACAGCGTGCACGACAAGGACGGCAAGCTCTTTACCTGCGGGCATTTTGACCTTGTGATATGCGACGAGGCGCACCGCTCGGTCTACAATAAATATCGGGATATTTTCAACTATTTTGACGCACCGCTGGTGGGCCTGACAGCCACGCCCAAGGACGAGGTCGACAAGAACACCTACGAGATATTCGAGCTGGAAAACGGCGTGCCGACCTACGGCTACGAGCTGGCGCAGGCGGTCAAGGACGGGTATCTGGTGGATTTTGTGTCCGTAGAGACGAAGCTTAAATTCATCGAGCAGGGCATCGTCTATGACGAGCTTTCCGATGAGGACAAGCGGGCGTATGAGGACACCTTTAAGAATGAAAACGGCGAGCTGCCCGAGCGCATTGCGTCCTCGGCGCTCAACGACTGGATATTCAACGAGGACACCATCCGACAGGTGCTGAACACCGTGATGACAAACGGCCTGACCGTCGACTACGGCAGCAAACTCGGCAAGACTATCATTTTTGCAAAAAACCACCCCCATGCCGAGAAGATACTCGAGATATTCGGCAAAGAGTACCCGCACCTGCCCGGCTTTGCAAAGGTAATCGACAACTACATGACCTATGCGCAAAGCGCCATAGACGAGTTTTCCGACCCGAGGAAGCTCCCGCAGATCGCCATCTCCGTGGATATGCTGGACACCGGCATCGATGTGCCGGAGGTGCTGAATTTGGTGTTCTTCAAAAAGGTCATGAGCAAGGCAAAGTTCTGGCAGATGATAGGCCGAGGCACCCGCCTGTGTCCGGCGCTGCTTGACGGCAGGGATAAGGACAAGTTTTACATCTTCGACTTCTGCGGCAATTTTGAATTCTTCCGCATGAATAAGGGCAGACCGACCGCAAACACGATCGCACTGCAAGGCGCAATTTTTCACCTGAAAGCGCAGATAGCCTTCAAATTGCAGGATTTGGCGTATCAGACGGCGGAGCTTATTGCTTTCCGCAAAATGCTTGTGGACGACATGGTGCGCAAGGTGCGGGAGCTGAACAGGAAAAATTTCGCCGTCCGCCGGCATCTCAGGTTTGTCGAGCGCTATGCCGATGCGGGCAGCTACACTGCGCTGACCTATGAGGACACGCTGCTCATCGCTCAGGAGCTTGCGCCGCTCATCACGCCCGAGGAGGACGATGCCAAGGCGCTGCGCTTCGATGCGCTGATGTACGGCATCGAGCTTGCTTATCTCGCCGGAAAGAGATACGGCAAAGCGAGGAGCGACCTGTTCAAAAAGGTCTCCGCCGTGGCCTCCGTTGCAAATATTCCGGAGATAATGGCGCAGTCCGAGCTCATTGACGAGATCCTGCACACGGATTATGTGGAGACTGCCGGGATCGGCGAGTTTGAGCATATTCGGAAAAGCCTGCGTGACCTCATCAAGTACATCCCGACCGGCAAGGTGCTCTACGATACCAATTTTGATGACGAGATCCTGACCGTCGACCGAAACGAGTCGGAGCTGGAGAACGACGACCTGAAAAACTACAAGGCCAAGGCGGAGTTTTATGTGCGGCAGCATATGGACAATGTCGCCATCGATAAGCTCAAGCGCAATGTGCCGCTGGCCGCCGAGGATATGCGGGTTTTGGAGAACGCCCTCTGGGGCGAGATCGGAACTAAGCAGGATTATGAGTCGGCATACGGGCAAAAGCCTCTGGGTGAATTTGTGCGTGAGATAGTCGGGCTTGATATGAAAGCCGCCAAAGAGGCGTTTGCGCAGTATCTCAATGACGCAAGTCTCGACAGCAGGCAGATATATTTCGTAAATCAGATCGTCGAGTATATTGTCCATAACGGCATGATGAAGGACCTGTCCGTTTTGCAGGAAGCACCTTTTACCGACTGCGGCAGTGTCGTGGATGTGTTCACAGACCTCTCCGTGTGGGCGGGCATCCGCCGGGCAATAGAGCGGGTCAACGCAAACGCCGCAGCGTGAAAAGCAGGGATATATTAAGCTGCACGCAAAAACACCGAGAAGGGTCGGGCAGACCATTCTCGGTGTTTTACATTTATTCTTCCGCCAGCTTCGTCAGCAGGGCATAGTGGATGCCACAAAACATTGTGCTCACTGAGCTATCTGCGAAACTGCACAGGCGTTTCGGGGATTTCCGACTCAAAGCGGGAGGTCATCAGTGCTTCAAAGCCCTCGTTGTACTCGTAGCCTACGAAGCTGCGGCCGGACTGAGCCGAGGCTATAAGAGTTGTGCCGCTGCCGAGGAACGGGTCGACGACCAGGTCGCCCTCGTTTGAGGATATCGCAACGATACGGGACACGAGCTCGTTGGGATATATCGCAGGGTGGGTATACTTTTTGCCGACGCTGCCGGCTTTCCGGTTGATATTCCAAAAAGCCTTTCCGTTTATCTCGTCGTTTTTGTAATCTCCGATTTGCCTGAAAGCTTCAAAATCCACGCAAAAATCGGCGCTTTTTGAGAAAACGAGGACATATTCGTGCCGGTCGACGATGTTCTTTTTGCCCGTCGGAATTCCTGACGATTTGTGCCAGATGAGTATCCCCTTATACGAGTACCCGATCTTCCTGCACATCCTCACAAAGTCGTATGGGATGGAGATCAGCTTCCCGCTGTGCATGCGGATGTTGATGTTCACCCACAAGCTCCCGTCGGGGCGCAGCCTTTCAAAGCACTCCGACCAGACCTTTTCCATGCGCAAAAGGTAGGTCGCATAGTCCTCCTGACCGATCTGCCCCTTCTTGAAATAGTCTTTCAGATTCCAATACGGCGGCGATGTCACTATGGTTTTCACGCTGCCAGCCGGTATCTCGGACATGTCCTCGGACGACTTGAAAATTACGACGGGATCCTGCTCGCCTGCCGGTCGCACACTCTCGCCGCAATCGCAGCGATTGCGCTCTTTTTTCTCGGTGTTGGGGCAGCTATCGGGCTCGGAGATAAGCTCAAAATCATCGCCGCAGCCGCTCATTGTGAGCAGGCGGTCAATTACGCCCCGGTCGCCGAGCATAATATGCTCGGTTATATGTGCATGCCCGTCGTCAAGGGTCGGGATCCAGACATTGCCGGGGTCTTTCCCTTTGGGGTTGTAGTTTTTTGCTCGCTTGCCCCACTCAACATCCTTCCAGATGTGCTTTTCCCGGATGGCGTCCTTATTGAACTTCATCGACTTGTGCTGCTTTGCAAGCCACACGACATATTTCACATTGTCGATAAAAGCGGCCTTTTGACTTTCGCTCGAAGGATAAACTATCGTCGTGACATAGTCGTAGCCGATGCCGTCCGCCTCGTGGATAAGCTCAAGAAAGTCGTGCACAACATTCAGCTTGCTGTCGTACTCCGTTCTGAAAATCGCAAAAAAACAGCCGTCCGGAGAGAGCAGGTCATATTTTTCTTTTAAAAGCGATACGGTCTTGTCAAACCCCGTATTTGTTATCACTGTTTGCATGCGTCGAGCCCATCCAATCTCTTTTTCGCTATATCGCAGTACTCCTTGACGGCATCTATAAGCACCCACTCTCTGCCCAGCAGCTGAGCTGCCTTTGCGGTGGTGCCGCTTCCGCCGAACGGGTCGAGCACGAGGTCCCCGGGGTCGCTCCAGGACATGATGTGATCCTCCGCGAGCTTCTCCGGGAAAATGGCAGGGTGCTCATACGCAATTTTGTCTTTTGTTGAAAAGCCCTTGCCGTTTGCGTAGCGCCAGATGTTTGTTCTCACGCCAAACTCGCTGACCACTTTTTTGCCTTTGTTCGTCAGAGAGCCGTCCTTTTCCCTGCGGGTGACATCTGCGTAGGTCGAATATCCCGCCCATTTATTCGGCTTGTCCCGCAGGATGTGGACGGTTTTCGGCTTGCCCTTGCTCAGGACAAACATGTATTCGAAAGAATTAAAATACCTGTTCGGGTGAGGTGGACCGGAGCCCGCTTTTTCGTAGATGATGACATCATACATGTCAAAGCCGAGCTCCTGAAAAAACAGCGCCTGCTTGAAGCTCGTCAGCGATTTTGCGCCCTTGACGGTTTTATCGCCGACGACCCAGACCACGACTCCGCCGGGCTTGACGACCCTGTAGAGCTCTTTTGCAATCGCTTTGAACACATCAAAATTCCATGCAAGCTTGCCGTCATAATCTCTCAAATCATCGTAAGGGGGACTGGTTATGACCATGTCAACACATTCCGGCGGAAAATCCTTGAGCTTCTCCTCCGATCTTGCGTTGATTATACGGTGTTTTATATCTTCTAATTCCAACATAGTTGTTCCTCACGCTATAATGCGGTTATACTCGGCCTGGGTTATCGCTCCGTCTGCCATCAGGTATTCAAGATGATACGATCTCAGCAGATTCTGCGCCTTCAATATCCGCAGCCTCTCGGTAAAACCGAGGTGCAGGTAGTTGTTCTCTCTCAGGCTTGCGTATTTTGCCCGCTTGTCCTGCGCAGGCAGGAAGTGTATCTTTCTGTGACAATTTGGGCACAGAGCAAACAGATTCAGAAAGTGATCGGGTCCGTATGTGTTGCCAAACGGGATGAAATGATGAAACTCAACATACGGCTCGCCGAGGTATGTGGTGAAACTTTCCTCGCCGCAGCACTCGCACTTTAACATGTTGTTATCCGCAAAACGGCTTATGTAATAGGACTTCATCAGGCCGATAAGCTGGGTGTTTCTTGCCCGGTTTTCGGCAGGGCTTACGGTCGCCGCCGCTGAGATCTGCTCGATCCTTTCACGCAGGTCGGCGGCATTTTCCGTCCTGTAACGGGCGAGAGTCTGATTTTCACGAGCGGCGCCCACATTTATAAACGCCTCATAGTCCTCGTACCGCAGGCAGGTGACGACACTCTGCACCTCCCGCTTGACGGCTGCAAGCGAGCTCAGCCCAAGCGTCCCGAGCAGCCCGGCAAACTTGCTGCGCATGAAGGTGGAAATGCTGCTTATATCGTCGGCCGACATGGTCACAACGGCAGTGATGCCGAGGGAGACGGCCGAGATCGTCACGGCGATGCTGAGCATGATGAAATTGTCGGGATGGATGTTGTACAGATCCCAATATATCTTCACCCTGTCGTCTATCTGCGTGTCGCCGCCGTGCAGGGCGGCAATATAGCGACGACGGAGCTCCGCCTCGCAGTCGGCGAAAACCTGCCCGAACTTTCTTATCTTGTAGTCGTCTAGCTTGCGGTAGGTGCCGTACAGCATTGCAAGCGCATTGCAGTCGGCGATATGCACCGCAGAGCGGCGGAAGTCGACGATGTTTAAGGGATTGCGGCAGTCATCCTTGAGGATATCCCCGCGTATGCCGAGCAGATATTTAAGCAGCTCTTTTCTGCCGTCCTCGTCCTCCCGGTCCCGCTGCCTGCCGAAAGCGTTCACCTGCGCCTTGATGGTTTCGAGATTACCGAAAATTTCGGCTTCCTCCTGCGCCCACGCCTGCGCATCAAAGCTGTGCTTTTTTCTCGAGACGATGTATTTGTATTCGTCCAGCGACAGCGAGCCTCGCCGCATAAGATGGCCGAGGATGTCGGTGTAGGGCGTGTAGCTTATCCCGAAGCGCTCGGGGGGATTGTCAACGGCGGTGATCTGCTTTATCTCTGCGGTGACCGGCTGAGAGATCATTTTTATCTTCTGGTGCTCCCAGATGGTCAAAAACTCGATATAGTTTGCCTTTAATGCCAGCTCGCCGATGGGGGTCAGGCTGCTGAATTCAAAATCCGAATAGCCTGTTGACTTCGAGTGAAAAAATCCGTAATAGTACAAAACCTGCCGCTCGTTGCGAATGAATGCGACAAAGTCGTTCTCAATCCCACGGAAATTCGGGCTTTCATGGGGAAAAGCCCGGTTAAGCTCCCGTATATCGGCTTCGTCAACAGGATGGTGAGCCGCCATGCTGCACGCCCGCTCCATAGTCTCCCGAGACAGGATGTATTTTGTTGAGTTGTCGTTAATGCACTGCTCGGCGTTTGCGTCGTTCATGCAGCTGTCGATAGCGGCGTCTAAAATTATCGCATCGATGTTTTCGTGGGAGTAGACGAAGCCGGGCGCCTGAATGGCCTGCTTGAGCTTACTCTTTATGCCGGCCTGCCCGCCGGAGCCCATCAGCAAGGTGAAATAATATTTCTTTGCGCTCTGGTAGTATCTTTCGCGTTCGAGCCGGGTGTCAAAAACATTGCGGCTTGCAAAATTGGCAAACAGGTTGAAGTCCTCGGATTTGAAGTTGACGGCGCCGTTTTCGGGGTAGAAAAAAGCCTTGGCCTGCGGCTGCAGCTCCTCGTCCAGGCTCGAAATGAACGAGTCGAATATGTCGATGACCTTCTGCCTGTATTCGGTCGTCATTATGTCGTTTGACAGGAAGATAAAGTAGTACAGGGTCAGGAACTTTTTCGTATACCAAAGGGTGCCCGAATCCCGGACTCTGGTCAGCTCCATGGACTTCGTCAGGGCATAATTGCCGGGCAAAAGGGAACTCAGAAATTCATCATACATCGGCATTATATTGCCTCCTTTCCGAAGATTCGGACGGATCGTCCGGAACAAATTCCATAATGTCGTCGGACTTGACCCCAAGGGCGGCGCATATTGCGCCGATGATGTCGGTGGTGATGTCCTTGTCGTTTGCCAGCTTGTACATCTGGTAGTGGGTGATGCCGGCGGCGGTCTCTAAATCTTTCTTTTTCATGTTCCTGTCCACAAGTATATGCCACAGCTTTTTATAGCTTACTGCCATTTCTCCTCCACCTTTCGAGTGCACCGGTTTAAATGTTTGTACTCGCATTATACCATGCCCCGACCGATTCTTCAACATTTTGATAAAGATCTCAAACTTTAAAAGCCAAACCAAAAGTTCCCGCACCGAGGTGTGGGAGCTTTGTTCTTATTAAGTTCACTCGATAATATCGTATTGCTTCATCAGCTCGATGCGCTCCTTTGCGAGTTTTATCGAGCCCGTGGCGCTGTTTTCCGAGTCCGACTGCGTCTCGGCGGTGTAGTGCGCAATGCGCTGCGCCCACGCAAGCGGCAGCAGGTACGGGTGCTTTTTGAGGTACGGATAGCGGCCCTGCAGATACTCCCGCTTCGGGAACACCGAGCGCAGCACGCTGCTTTTTTCGCCCGTGCGGTTGGCTTTGACGGCGTTTATCGTCACGGTCGACGAGTGCAGGCGGGTGTAGTCGCTCGTGCCGTACACGCCGCCGCACAGCGTGTCGTGCAGCAGCGGCTCAACATCGATCTCGCTGCCCCACGGAGCGGGCAGGTCAAGCTCGATGCCGAGGTATTCTCTTGCTATCTTGAACGCCGCCTCGGCGAAGGTCGCCGCATGGACGCTGCCGCACTGCTCGTGCAGGCGCTGCCAGTCGACCTCGCTGCGGTACTCGCGCGCCCACAGGCCGATGTCGCAAAACTGCCGCAGACCGATGCCGCTGCGCACAAAGTGCTTGTATGCGTGCAAGATCAGGTACAGCAGGTGCTCGTGCGGCGGCATGGCGAGGTATCCGCCCGTCTCGACGGGCGTGACGCCGACAAAAAAGTGATTCAGCTCGTCGTAAGCGTCCTCGGAGGAGTCGAACAAATGCCGGTGCAGCTCGATGTAAAGCGGGCTGCCGTTTTTCGTGTAGGACACCTCATCGGCGGCGGCAAGCTCGTCGTCGGGCGTGGAGGTGCTCATCCCCTGCGCCAGCAGCGCCTCGTGGCAGGCGAAAAACTCGCCGTCCGGGATGAACAGGTCGTCGTCGGCGCTGATGCGGTGGTCACGCAGCGGGTACAGGCGGCTGCACAGCTGTCCCTTGACCACGATGGGGTGAAGCCGGGCGTCACGCAGCCTGCGGTACAGCCCCGCAAACTCCGCCGAGCGCACCGTCTGGCTCATCACCTGACGGATGACCTGCTGCTTTACAGGGTCAAAAAGCCCGGGGTTTTCCTGCGTATCCGGGGATTTGCGGGCGGCCTCAAAGAGTATCGGCAGCAGCTTCTGCTGATTTGCCAGCGCAAAAACGGCGGGCCAGTCCACCGCCTCGGCGGGCAGCGCCCCGCCCGAGACTGCGGCTTTGGCGATATTCAAAAATTGAGTTTCGGTCGTTGTCAGGGTCATGTTCGGAACTCTTTCTCCGGATTTTTTGATGGTATGGGTGAGCAGCAGCGAGCAAGCGCCGACAAGCGCCCCGAGCGTGTTGCAGAAGACATCGTCGGTCTCCGCAAGGCCGAGCGAGAAGCGGTACTGCGCAAATTCGACGCAGATGCTCACGAGGCAGCCGACAAGCGCCGTGATGGCGAGTCTGCTCCGGCGACGCAGCGTCTGCGGCAGGGCGTTTGCGAGCGTCAGGCCGAGCGGGAAGAACAGGAACACATTCATCAGCGTTTCCCGGTACAGCTCCGGCTGCTGCCGTGCTGCGGCGATAGCGGCAAACGGGGTGAGGATGACGCCCGAGCCGCCCTCGGAGCGGCTGAGCACGGTCGCATAGACTATCGCCGCAAGCGACACGACCGCAAGCAGCAGGTTGACCCGCCGCCGGCGCTTTGCGCTTGTGTGCGCCGCCGCAACGCCCCAGCCGACGAGCCCCAGCGCCATGACCCCGATGACCCAACCGATCGGCCGGGTGTAGATGTAGTGAAGCATATTATTCTTGTGTTTTGGAGTGTCCCGTAAGTTTGTTCCAAGCCCGCTTCAAGTGCGGGGCAACCAGCTGCTTGGCGTAGCGATAGGTCTCTTTGTCGAACAGCGACGCCACGGCGAAAAACAGCGGCACAACAACGATGCAGGTGATCGCCGCCCAGAGAATGATCCTCGGGTAAGTGTCAAGCGCAATGTTGGCAAAAACGACCTTGGACAGCAGCGTCAGCGCAATAAACAGCGCCAGATTGACCAGCCACCGCCGGTATGTCCTCCACGGACTGCGGTGCAGTATCTTCCGGTTTGCGTAGATGATCATGTCGTTCGTGCGATATAGCAGCGCAGCGATAGTGCCGAACAGTACGCCGTAGATGCCAAACTTGAACACGCAGACCAGGGAGACAACGATGTTGATGATGGATTCTAGGATCGAACGCCATTGGGTTTGTTTAAAGTGCCCGGCATATTCAATGATCTGCGCGGAAGAACTGCGTCCATTTGACAAAAGAGTCGTTGTAACGATCAAATACGGCAGATATTTGTCGATATAGTTAATGTCCGTAACGCCGCTTGTATACAGCGTCATAAACGGAAGAATAAAAATATTGGCAATGCAGAAGAGGCTGAAGGTCAACACCATGTTGAATATCTCGTAGACATCAAGAAGTTTCAGCGCTCGTTCTCTGTCGGTATTAAATGTCTGCCCGAGGATAAAGTTAGCTCCGGCAAAGTTCGTAACAACAGTAGTGATAATTCCGAACAGCATGGTATACATCGAGTACACGCTGACTGTCTTCAAGCCGCAAAAATATGTAAGGAGCAGAACATCGGTGTTAAAAAATATCAAGGCTGATATTTGATGCACCAGTGCATTTTTGCTCTGAGAAATTGCGGTATAGTCCGGCTCTGCCTTTTTGCTCAGCCACGGATAATGCTTCTTGACATAGAACAGAATGAAAAAGACCTGTACTACATTGAAAAGCAAATACATCGCCTGCAGCTCAACGATGTTGCAGCCTAAAAGCAATAGAGCAATTTTTGCGGCGCTTGTCGCAATGTTCACGACAATTGAGAGATTTGTCAGGACATAACTGCGGCCTTCTGCCTTGAGCAGGATCACATACTTCCCCTGATAGTAGTATTTTATAACGCCCGGGAGGCCGCTCAGGAACATGACTGCCATGACTTGCCACTTAGGGAGCGTTGATTCAAATGTAAAGGGAAAAACAAAAGTCAGCAGGAGAATGACGGCAAAATACCATCTTCCCGTGCGCTTATAAAAGTGGTCAACAGCGGCGACGATCTCGCCGACCTTTGTTTGATCATTTCTTGCGATCGGACCATACAGCGCCTGCGTTGCCGCTGCGCCGACTCCGGCCTCCAGCAACGCAACATAGACCAGAACATTCCCTATAGAGGTGAAAAGTCCGTTTGCTTCCGAGCCCAGATTGACCAGCATAAGGCGGGGAATAATGATCCCCAACAAGAGGGTCACGAGCTGCGCCGCAACATTGGCCGCAATATTTTTAAAACCTTTTGTACTGTTTTGCATAAATAAGTTTATTGATCGATACGGTGCTTCATAGCTGCGATTTGATTAAATGCCCAAATTAGCGCAAAGCAACGAGTTCGTAAAATCGACTGGTACAATGGATGAACATTCTGAAATCTCCCATACCTAAAAGCGTCCTTACACTCTGGTGAATGAAGGATTGCGCTTCCTCTTTCAAATATCTCCCTTTTAGGGGCGTTTGAGCTGATAGATACATTCATAGATACAAGTGAAGAATATATGATATATTCACGATACTTTTCTTGGTAAGCTGAAAAAGGAATGCTGTTCTGGTTCATTAGTTTTTTCAGCTCGTTAAGCCAATTTAATTCAATTTCCCAAAAATCAACGGGCGTTTTGTGTGTCAGACTCGTCAAAATTCCGGTGGAATAGTTGTATAGCGGCTCATTTGCAAAGCCAACATTACCATCGACAGCTTGCAAATATTTCAATATAAACAGGGTGTCTTCATTGCGTGAAAGATTCTCGTCAAAATGTAGATTGACATTCCGGATTTTCTCTGTGGGGAAAATACTGCGCCATACTGATCTAAAAAGACCATGTTCATATATAAATAACAAAGCGTCACGAAGTGGGACACATGTCGTTTGACTTGAATATACCGGATTGACCACTCCGATAATTTTCCCTGAATCTGCGTCAACCCTTTTAAACCCACACGCACAAAAGAAGACATCTTCCTCCGCTTTTGCCATTACATCATACATCTTCTCACACCATGTCAGCTCAACATAGTCGTCAGGATCGCAAAACATGATGTATGTTCCCACCGCATTATCTAAGCCAACATTTCGTGCTGAACTGACGCCTCCGTTTGTCTTATGAATTACCCTTATCCTGCCGTCTTTCAAGGTGTATTCATCACAGATAGCGCCGCTGGCATCTTTAGAGCCGTCATCTATCAAAAGAATTTCGATATCTTTAAAAGTTTGCGCAATCAGACTGTCAATACATCTTCGTATATATTTCTCAACATTGTAGACCGGAACAATAATAGATATTTCAGCCATAACAATCTCTCCTTTTTACACCAATTTCCGCAGCAGCGGGATTTTTGACATTAGCCATGAGACCAAGAGCGATGCCGAAAAAACTCCGACGGACGATATCAAAACAGCCAGTACGGGCTGACAATAGTCGGGCTTAACATTCAAAATGTGATAGACAAGTGAAATGAAAAACACATGCGTTAAGTAAATTCCAAATGTGCGTTGCCCAAGAAAGCACAGTGCCCGTGAGCCTGAGTCAGAAACACGAAGATTCTGCGCCAGGGTAAATGCTGCCGCAGCGATCAAGCCGGAAAACACGCCCAAAGGAAGCTCAAAAGCGGCTGATTGCATTTTGAAAATAGACAACGCCAGCAGTTTTCCGCCGACGATTGCGCAAACAGAAACGAGCGCCAGAACATAGCAGAAGCTCTTTGCTTTGCCTTCAAGCGGATATGCCGTCAAATAGTATCCCAGCAGAAAATAGCCGCCATAACCTGCAATTACAAACGGCGAATACGGGAGAAGGTCGCTGCTAAACCCGATCTCGGCAGAAAAAGCATTTATTTGCCCGATGAGCAGCGAGAAAACGCCCCACATGATCAGTGCATATTCCAGCTGCCGTTTCGATGCATGACAGGTTATCAGCCGGAAAAGCGGTACGGCGATATAAAGCATGACCAGCGTATAAAGAAACCACAGGTGGTAACCGGTGTTCCCGGTAATGATTCCGTACAGCGCAACGGGGATACTTTTTATCGAAACCGTTCCATAAAGATATTGATCAAGCAGAGAGTAAAAAAGCCCCCATACAATAATGCAAATTACGATGCGGAGGATGTTCTTTTTATATAGCTTCTTTATAGAAAGCTCCCTATTTGGATTAAGGAACAATGCGCCGCTGACCATGAAGAATACAGGGACAGCCCAGCGTGAAACGCTGTTGATAAGCCAATTGGCGCTCCAAGCAGGCGTGGAGGGCTCGCATAGGCGAAGCCCAACGCTTGTGATGTGAATAATTATCACAAAAAATATCGACACACAACGGAGAATATCATAATAATAGATTCTTTTGTTGTTCATATCACTCATCCATCAACTCATAAAACTTTTCGATTTCTTCGACATTGCCTTTTTTCTCGCTCTCCTGATAGTGCTTGATGTGTCGGTAGAGCTCGGGATCTTCAGCCAGACGAATGATGCCGTCGGCAACGGCTTGGGCGTTCATATCAACCACAAGCCCGTTTTCGCCGTCGACCATCTGTGCATACACAACATCAAAATTCGTGGTCACACAGGGGATATTCAGCATGCGGGCTTCCGCAAGGGTCAGGCAATAGCCCTCAAACTTCGAGGTCTGCACATAGATATCCGCCGCTTTCATGTAGGGGTAGGGGTTTGCCTTAGCGCCCAGCATCGTAAAGCAGTCTTCAATATCGTATCGAGCAATGTCTTTTTTTATCGAGTCTCTGTCGCCATCGCCGACAACATACCAATGAAAATCAAATCCCCGTTCTTTGAGCAGATAAGCCGCTTCTGCGGCGATATCATAGCCTTTCTGAGGCACAAGGCGGCCTACCGTTACCAGCGTCAGACCGTGCCGGTCGGGCAATGAGCAGGGAGCATCGGACATGGCGAGGATAGTTGCGGGGTTGTTGATGTCATATGTTGTTAAAATTTTCGACGCATACTCGGGAAATACATCTTTCAGCATCAGGCAAAGCTTGTCCGAGACGCAAACTATTTTCGAATAAACAGCGTAGTATTTGCGGTCAAAGTCTTTATCGTGACCAACATTTTTATAATCGGCATTGACCCACGCAAACTTTTTCTGCGCCTTGACCTTTTCCGCCACAAAATGCGTCGGCGTGCCCTGACCCCATGCGATTGCAATGTCGTACTGCTCGGGCAGCGGGTCATATGCCGCAGCGGAATATTTCCAATAAGCCTGTGCATCGTGCAGCGGGCGACCGGCTGTTGCGTTTTTACGCAAATAAAGGGCTGTACGCAGCCGTGCGTTTATGCGCCGAAAATCAAACGACGCAAGCTGCCCGGCCAAGCTCTGCCCGCAAAATTCGGAGAAGTCCAATTGCTCACGAATATGCACCTCCGGCGGCAGCAGCTCCTCAAACATTCCGCCACGCCGAAACATTTGCAGCGTCACATCATATTTTTCGTAATCCAGCAGCGACAAAAGCGAAAGCAGACTTTTTTCAGCGCCGCCGCAGCCCATGGAATTGATAACAAACAGAACGCTCTTTTTCATCTCTCTCCACTCCTCAGTACCTTGTCAAGATACGCTTTCGAGCGGGTGATCTCGCCCGACAGGCGGCTTGCCGCCGCTGCCCAATCGGTGCTGAGCGCAGGCTCTGCATCCGCCGACACCATGTGGTCGGACAGACCGAGCAGGGCAGTGAGGTCCCGCATGCGGGTGTTTATCTTCTCCGTGCGCTCCACAACGGCAAACTCCCTTTCGAAAATCACAGAGAACGCCGTCGCATGAAACGAGTTGGACAGAACAAACGCCGCACCCCGTATCAGCCCGAGAAAAGCCTCCGGTCCGCACAGCGAAAAGCAGCGCTCGGCATACGGAAGGTCAAAAATCGAATATATCGCCCAGCCGTGCTCGGCGGCGAGCCGCTCCGCCAGCTTGCGGATAGCGGCGCTGTTGTCAAAGTCGTACACCAAAAGGTACGGCTTCTTGCACTCCGCCGGCGTTTCCACCATCACCTCCCACTGCTCACGGTCGAGCAGAAACACGGGGTCGAGGACGGTCACTGCGCCCGTTATCCCCAGCGCCTCAAGTACGCCGAGGCCCGAGCTTTCCCGAACGGCGATATGGTCGAGCCTTTGCAGATACTGCGCCGTGACCTTGCGCAGCTCCTGCGGGAATTCGTCCACGGCAAAGCTTGCGGCATAGGACGCACGGACGCCCTGCCGGACAAAGTCCAGATAAAACGCAGGGTCTTTCCCGTTGGGAAACAGCGGATTCCAGATCTGGTCGCTTCCTGCTAGGTAAACATCGGCCTCGGGCGGGTCGGCTTTGAGCTCATCGTTCGAGGCGTAGCGCTTCGTCAGGTCGAGGTGCTTGGCGGTGAAGTCGTCAAACGCCCTCTTGCGGGGCAGCAGGTGCAGCCTGCCCGGCAGCTTCGCCAAAAGATACGCCTGTCTTAAAAGCGGCTTGTCGTACTTGGGGTTGCCGACGATGTCCAGCCGGTAATGCTTCGAAAGATAGTCCGGCTTGTAGTCGATGATCTTGACATCGTGCCCAAGTGATTTTAAATATGCTTGCAGCGCATAAGCCTGCAAGGACGCCCCGACATTGTACACATCGTGGCATGTTATCGTACAAATTTTCATAGCTTGACCTATTTCACCATCCGGCGCACGAGGCGGCCGAGCTTTGTTTTCAGCTGCGCATGCTTCGGCAGCCAGCTCATCGAGTACCAGTGGATCGAATATGTGTTCTCCGTTTTGTTCAGTCTGCCGGTGGTGCTGTCGAGCGGGTTGAAGTAATCCGCCGGGTAGACATGCATCCCCGCCACGACCTGCTCCTGCCCGTTGCGCACGAGCCCGAAGCGCTCCAGCACATCGCTGTTCAGGTGCGGGCAGCCCACGGCGTTCACGCTGCCGTCGGCGTTGGTGAAGTGCAGCTTCCCGTACTCCTCGATCATGGCCTGCACAACGGGGTGCTGCGGCACGGCCGCCATGACCTGACCGCTGTTGACAAAGCAGTTGTTTTCAAAGCCGATGAAGCCCTCGTCATCCAGTAGCGGCGAGATATCCCGCACGACCTCGACATCGGTGTCAAAGTACACGCCGCCGTATTTTTCGAGCACGATCAGGCGCATGACATCCGACACGAAGGCGTATTTTTTTGCGGCATATGCCTCCGCCATGAAGGGCATGGCGAGGTAGTCGCAGTTATCCTCGTTCCACTCCCGGATCTCAAAATCCGGGCAGAACTTTTGCCAGCTGGCAATGCACTTTTTCGCCAGCTCCGGCTTTTCACCACGGCCAAACCAGCAGTAGTGGATGATCTTCGGGATCATAGGTCAATCCTCCATCAGCGCATAGATCTTCTCGACCTCGGCGCTGTTCGTATAGTCTCGTGTTTCGCAGTTGTCCGAAAGCTGCCGCATCCGCACGGGGTCACGCAGCAGGGCGGCGATACCGGCGGCACAGCCTGCGTTGTCCATGGGGACGATCACGCCGTCCACACCGTCGTCAAGCTGGCTGGCGGAGGTGGCGTAGCTCGTTATGACGACGGGCTTGCCCAGCAGCTGCGCCTCACGCACGGTGACCGCCTTGCCCTCGTAGCGGGACGGCTGCACATACAGATCGCAGGCACGCATGTAGGGGTAGGGGTTGTCCTTTTTGCCGAGGATGACGACTCGCTCCTGCATCCCGGCCTCGTCGATCCTGCGGCGGATCAGCGCCTCGTCGCCGCCGTAGCCGATGAGATACCACTTCACATCAAGCCCGTCCTCGACCAATCGGCGGCAGATATCCGGCACATTGTCGAAGTTTTTTGCGTCGCAGAAGCGCCCGACGGAGAGCAGCGTCCTGCCCGTGCCGGTCGGCATATCCTCCTGCGGCTGCTGCACCTGCCTGCGGATAAGCTCCCTCGGCAGGATGTTTTCGATTACCAGCGAATGGGACTCGTTTAAATACGGGTGGGCTTCGTCAAAAGCGTTTTTGCAGTTTTCGGAGACATTGACAACATAGTCGGACATTCCCCACATCTCTTTTTCTATGTCATCGCAAAACCGGATGCGGGAGGCGTCGGTGTGAAACCACGCAAGCTTGACTTTTGCGGTCACTTTTTCTCCGATGATGTAATGCGGGTCATTGAAGCTGATAGCCAAATCATACTCGCCGGGGATGCTCGGAAGGTGCGGCACACACAGCTTGTGATAATACTGCTTGTAGTTGTGCGGCAAATGCAGTGCCCCGGAAGACAGCGACGATCGTGCTCTGGCGTAGCAGCGCAAAAGTGCAGTTTGAATATTTCCGTTGCGCATATTAGCAGAAATCGGCTGTGTAAGTGCCTTGTAGCTTGGGATCTCCGGAAGCAGATTGACATGATCGTTTATCAGAGGCATAAGCTCGCCGGAGTGATTCAGCAGAAACAAGTCCACTGCATACTTGCTGTAGTCTATGGTATCAAGAAGCCCCAGCAAGCTGCTTTCCGCCCCGCCAAGCTCCATGTTGAAATGGATGATAAGAATGTGTTTCATTATTTAATCAAACTGTGCTTTCCACTCCTCTACTGCTGAGAAATCAACACTTACCTCAGTAGCAAATTCAGAGTTGATCTTTTCTTCAAGCTGCACATCAAGACTGCCTCTTGATATACAGTTGTTAGCAACGCTGCTCTGCATAGCAGTCATTCGCTCATCAAGTGTGACGATTATACACCGTGCTTTGTGGCGCATTGCAAACACGCCTCCATGAAACCGAGTGCCAACATAATCGAGCTCCGTGTCAGAATCCAGCAGCTCTTCGTAGCTGCAAATATGGGGGGTAGCAGGGTTATACCTTCACCCGTGTCAATCGACAGTAGATATTCTCTGTCGTAAATGCCCTGAGGCATAAAAAACACATTCTCGTAATTATTACGAACAATATCGATTAGTTGCTTATCCCTTTGAGGATCTTTGTTATAGTCGGTTAATGAAACTACGGCTGCATCACCTTTTTTGCGGTGGATTTCACTGCAAAAGTCAGGCGTTAGTTTCCATAGTGTGAGACATCCTGTATTTAAAGCCTTAAATCCCAGCTCGTTGAGTGATTCTTTCGCTTGCTCCGTGCGAACACTATGGATATACTCCTTGCTTAACACTTTTTGATACACGGCTTTCGTGTAGGTAGATGATAGCCCGCCATTCAAAAAGGTCGTACCACCGACACCCACAAGAATTGAATCCTGAAATGGCTTGCAGGTCAGCAAGCTTAAGTCCCATTGGTTAGTCCGGTGCATCAAATTAGGCGAAAGCAAATTTGTTCCGCAGACAAACTTATACTTTGAACGAGCAATTTCACTCGCAGAATCCGGCAAGCAGCCAATGGTTTGCATCGCAGAAAAGCTTCTAAGATGCGTGGGCGCAGTCATCACAAAATACTTTTTCAAAAGGCTTTGCATCTCTTCACGAAAGCAACGCATGATGATCTCGTCGCCAAGATTCGTTGTTCCAACAGAAGTGTCAAGCAGAGTTACTGTCTCCATATTTGCAATCTCCCAATTAAAGATTTCTATATCGCCAGTTTATTAGTTTTACATACCATTTACTGCTGTCTTTTATCGGCTGCGCTCCGGCCCACGGCGTTTTCTCCACAGCATCCCAGTACAGCTTCTTCAAAGGATGGCAGCAGTTCCGCACCCAAGGCCGACTGGTAAAGCTGGGGGTATAGTGAAGCACGGTCGGATGCGCTTTTGCCTGTGCGATCTCGTCCTCGTCGTAAAACGGGCTTTCTTCGTGAAAATAGTTCAATATCCGGGTGCTATCCATCATGTAGTGTATCGTCATGACATTGAATTTAAGCGGGAGAATGGAAGCGTCCCGGTGAAAAATGCCGTTAAGCACACCTTGGTCGTGGTGAGTGACGCTGCCGTGATGCTGCGCAATAAAATCAAGACATGCTTGCTCTATATTGGAGCTCCGCCACTTGTCAAGGTCGATCAAGAGCAGCCCAGAATTAAAATACTTTTCTGAAAACTGCGTCCCCACATTTTCTTTAGTTTCCCGACTGACTGTGTCCTGTACAGCCGCAACCGTACATCCGTGCATATCCCAGTTCCAAAGCCCATTTATGCTGTCACAGATGATCATGTCACAGTCCAGATATAAGCAGCGTGATGCGCTCTCCGGCAGCATGCTTCCTATAAACAGGCGACCGTATGAGCTTAGCGAAATAGGCCACTGCATGTTCAGTGTCAGCTTCTCGCTCCACTTCGAGAAATCTATCCATTGAAGCTGAGAAAGCGGAAACTGTTCAACGATTTGCCGGAGCTTTTCCTTGCTGTCGGCGGAAATGCCGTTATCGATCACATAAATGATGATCGCAGTGTCGGCATTGTGAGAAAGCAGCGAGTAGATCGATGCCCCCATATGCTGTGCGTAGTTGTCGTCGCTGGAGTATACAATGTGCATCGGCTGCATTTAGTCTCCCGCCTTTCTCCTGATATACCCCGTCAGCATCCGGCCGGCGGGGGTGCACAGTACCGTCAAGAGCTTCTTCGGGGACTGCGCAATATAGTCCCGGTTACCGGCGAGCTGACTGCTGGAGCAGTAGTGGATGGTGTTCTTAAGGCGGTAGCCGCAGGTCAAGCCGGGGGCATCCATGATCGCCCGCCGAAGTGCTGCAAAGCTGCAAGGGCTGTTGAGATACTGCTTCCAGATATTCGCCGTCATGCCGTCCGGCTGATATTCCACCAAGCAAAAGCACTGGTTGACCGGATGAAAACGGTACTGTTTTGACAGTTTAATTATCAAATAATGCGGGTTGAAGTTCTTCTCACCCTTATACACCGGCATCGGAGCTACCGAGCGCAGCAGATCGTTACGCACGACATATTTTTTGTCTCCCATCCCGGGAACACACAGCAGGGAAGCTGCATTTATCAGCTCGTCCTCCGGCAGCATTTTGCCGATCAGGTTTCCGTCCTGATCAAAGTCAAGACCGACCATTCCGGCCGCACCCGTATCCTTGACTTTCTGCCACTCGTCAAGGATGCGCTCGATTGCGTCCTCGGGCATGGAATCGTCCGAATCGATGCAGACCGACAGCTCCGTTTCCATGTTGGCAATGGCGGCGTTATAGCCCGTGTGCAGCCCGCCGTTTTCCTTGTAGATATAGCGAATGGGATAGCCGTTCTCCTGCTCCTGCCAACCGGCGACAAGTTCTTTCGTGTTATCCGTTGAGCCGTCGTCTATGATCAGCCACTCAAAGTCCTTGCGTGTCTGACGGTTGAGGCTCTCATAACACTTGGGCAAGATGTAAGCTCGGTTATATGTCGGTGTAAAAACAGTTATCTTCTTCATTGCTGCAATTTATCCTTATTTATTCGATAAAGGCGATCTTTCCGTCCGTGGCGGCGAGAAGCTCGTTCTTTTTGTCTTCGTCAAGACCATAACCCATGCGGTAATCATCTCCGAAAGTGTTCGTTTCACCCATCTGCGCACGGAAGCGCTCAACATATTCGTCCACGCTGCAAATTACCCTTGCGGGGACACCGGCAACGACTGTTCCGGAAGGCACATTATGCGTAACAACACTGCCCGCACCTATAACGGCGTGGTCGCCGATGGTAACGCCGGGCAAGATCGTCGTATTAGCCCCAATAAAAACATGGTCACCGATATGCACCTGCCCGATCTTGGTGTATCCAAGGGTCTTCTTTGTGCTGGCGTCGTGTGCCATGACCGTCACACGGATGCTCATTGTCACATCGTTGCCGATCGAGATCAGAAAACAGTGCGTCGGGTCAAGAAAACAGCCCTGCTGACGATTAAAGTTCTTGCCGACTTTCATGCCTCGGCCTATCAGTGTCTCAGTCGGAACTTCACGATTGAGCAGCATTACAAATTTTTTTGGAAAACTCATTTTATTGCCTCCAAATAAAACTCCTGTAGTTTTACCGCCTCGGCGGTGATCAGCCAAACGAAGCTTTTTTGGTCAGAATATTCGATAGAAAGTGCACCAGTTCTGCGAGGGCGACCGACAGGGCAAAGGCTACCAATACGCTTTGCCAATAATGCGGCAGGGCGATTTTCAGCGGTCCGGTCAGAAATATGTAGTGCACAAGATAAAATTCATAAGTTCTTTTACTTAAACCGGCGGTGCATAGTTTTACCGTGCTGCTTGCTGCACCGTCAAACCGTTTTCCGAGCTGGAACAGGAAAATAATAATCGGCAGTGCAAGACCCAGAGCACAAATTTCCGTTGCAACGGAATTGTAAAACGGAGTTCCGTCGAAAAAGTGGCGGAACGCCAAGCGACAGCAGCAAAAAAACAGCGCAATCCCGAGAAGTGCGGCATAGCTGCGTTTTTTGCGAAGAAAATACGGCAAAACATAGAAGCCGACGGCGTAGCTCAAAAGCGAGCCCAGCAGCGTGCACCAGATGGGCGCTGCGGTATATGCCAGCAGCATGCAAACGGCAAGCCAGATCAGCCCGAGCACGATGATGCCACGCTTGTCAGGTCGAGCGAGCTTTTGGAGCGCCGGTGTTATAAGGTAACAAACCAGCAGATGCGTCAAAAACCACAGCTGACCGCAGCCGGGAATGTAGTTCTGCGAAAGTCCGCATATCGGAACAATGGTTTGCCACCATTCAGACATATTAATGGAGTACCCGGCGACGAGATAAACAACAGCCAAGATGGCGATAAATATATAGAGCGGGAGCAGAAGGCGCTTCAGCTTCTTTCCATACCAGCTTGGTATATTCTGGGGGGGTAGTTTGAGCCCGTGCAGGTATCCTGACAGGATGAAGAATATCGGAACGCCAATGCAGAAAAATTGTCCCAATACACCTCCGATGAAAGTGCCGGATTCGTTGCAGGCGTGACAAAGAAAAATAAAAGCAGCGCCGCAAATTCGAACGATATCTATTGACATGGCGTGTTATCCTCTAATGCTTTAATATAAAACTCCTGTAGTTTTACCGCCTCGGCGGTGATATCAAAGCCGTGGGCGGCGATCTCGGCACGGCGGTCGGTGCGAGGGGTGTCACGCTTTTCGAGTATCTTTTCCGCCCAAGCGTCCGGCGCTGCCGACAGCGGCATGATGCCCACCAGACCGTCCGTCAGGATGCACTCCGGCGGGACTTTGTCCGAGATGATGCACGGCAGGCCGGCGGCCTGCGCCTCAACCATCGTGACCGGCAGCCCCTCGTACAGCGACGGGAACACAAACACATCCATCGCCTGCATGAGCTCGGCGACATCGCTGCGCACGCCGAGGAAACGGACATGCCCGGCAATGCCGAGCGCCTGCGCCTTTGCCTGCATCTTCGGCATATCGTCTCCGCCGCCGACTAAAAGCAGAACTGCGTTCGGCTCACTCTTGAGCAGCGCCGCAAAAATTTCGAGCAGAAACGGGTGATTTTTGGGCTGATTAAATCTGCCAACATGACCGACGACAAGCTCGTCATTAAGTCCGAGCTGCTGCCGCACATCCGCCCGATTTGCGGGGGCATAGGCATACGCAGCGGTGTCAATGGCGTTGTTGATGATCTGATACGGCGCACCGCCGAACATCCAGTCACCGGCATCCTTTCCGCAGGCGAACAGGCAGGTGGCATATTTGGGGATTGCCCGCTTATACCACAGCTTTATCGGATATTTCAGGTTTTTGTCCTGATTGGCACTATGACTATGGGCAATGCGCACGGGAACATTGTGCCGTGCGGCGACCTTCAGTATCACAGAACTCAGGCAATCCTGATGAACATGGACGATCTTGTACACCGGCGGGCCGTCAAAAAACTGATCGAGCGCACCCAAGTAGCTCTTGCTCCACGGCACGAGCCGGGGTAGGCGATATATCCTGCCGCCAAGGGCTTCGATCTCGTCGTCAAACGCCGCACGCTCTTGGCGGTGTACCAGAAAATCAAACTGCACCTTGCTGCGGTCAACATGACGGTAAAAATTCATGAGCATGGACTCCAGCCCGCCACGCTCCATATGGGTAACAACTTGTAAAATGCGGATCGGAGACATCCATCACCCTCCCAGCTGTGCAAAGTATTCCGATACGGTCAAGCGTGCAAAGTCCTGGTCAAACGGGATCGCAATAACATTTGCGTAGTAAAAATATGCAATATAGCCCAGCACCATAAGCAGGGCGAGCACTCTGCCGTCCTTGCCGCCGATCTTCTTGAGCATCCACGGCAGCGACAGCGACTGGAATATCAAAAAATAGTTTGCAAGTCTGCCGAAATAGTTTGCCGTGCCGAACAGGCCGACGAACATTATCGCACCGTTGAGCATGGTCAGATTCATTATAAGGTTCTCCGCCTTCGAGCTGTCGGCAAACAGCCGCCTGCGGTAGACACATGACAGCACCAGCGGGACATTGCACACGAGCACCCGGAAAATGTTGACGCCCTCACCCGTGAACGACGAGGCCGTGTACTCCTCGCCGAGCATCGTCGTGATATCGACGACCGTGCCTATCAGCGGACGCAGCATAAAGCCCGCCGCAACGAAGATCGCCAGCATCCAATAGGTCTTCTTCGACCAGGGCCGGAACTCCATGAACGGCACGAGCAGATACATGAGCGAGTACGGGTGGATAAGCGTCGCAACGCCCACGGCGGCTATATACAAAAGCCACCTGCCCTTGAGCGCAAGCGTCACGGCGACGGTGGCGATGCCGACCGCCGCAGCCTGCTTTATGCCCGCAAAGGCAAAGGTGTAGCAGCCCGTGGTAAACAGCAGGAAAACCGTCAGCGGATAATTGACCGAGTACCTGCGGGCAAAAGCGACATAGCAGCCGACGGTCAGAAACGCCCAGAACATCAGGTAGTTCTGCGTGGATACGCCGGCCGTTTTCAGTTGGTAATTGACCCAGTTGAACAGGGGATTCGAGCCAATGCTCTTGTCGGACGCTTCCCATGAGGCTTCGGTTATCATTTCGTAGCCGTGGCGATATGCGCCGGTGTCGTTGCAGTGCGTGCGCAGCCCGGCAAAGCCCGCCAGCAGTACGATAAGAAGCACGGTGCAAAAAATGCGGCGCTTTCGCCGGGCGGGGTCGGGCGGCCTGAGCGTGACATGGTCCTCGCTCCATGCCAGTGCGACCGCCATGAGCATGAGTATGACTAACTGACGCATTTTCAGATCTCCAGGTGTTTGATCGTCTCCGCCACGACGGCGGTTTTGCTGAACTTCCGCTCCATGAGCGCACGGCCGCTGAGACCCATTTCGGTGCGCCGGTCGACCGGCAGCTGCGCAAAGCGCTGCAATGCGGCGCAGAGAGCATCGGCGTCCCTTATAGGGCACAAAAATCCGCTCACGCCGTCCTCCACCGCCTCACGGCAGCCGGGGATATCGCTGGTTACGAGCGGGCGACCGGAGGCTGCGGCCTCCAGCAGCACATTGGACATGCCCTCGTGATACGACGGCAGAACGACGCAGCTCGACATGGCGTAAAACGGCTTCATGTCCTCCTGATAGCCGTGGTACTTGACCACGCCCGCCTCCTCAAGCTCGTCCATGACGGGCTTGTAGGCTTCCTCGAACGAGCCGACAAAGTGAAACTCCACGCTGTCGCCGAGCTCCTGCTTCATCCGTTTTGCGGCGAAAAACAGCTCGTCCACGCCCTTTTCGTGCATGACACGACCCACGAAAAGAAAGCGCACCGGCCCGTCCTGCGGGTAGGGCTGGCAGGGGTAATCGTCCAGATTGACGCCCGCACCGTTGAGCACCGCATCACGCCCCTGCGGCACGACGCCGGTGGCGACGAGGGTGTCCCTGTTCCCGGCGTTTTCGAAAAACACGACCCTTGCGGCATTGAGCGCCGGCTTATACAGCGCCAGCACGAAGTTTTTGAGCCAGCCGCCGTTTTCGATGGCGCTGCCGAGGCCGGTGATGTTCACGGCGTAGGGAATGTGCGCCATGCGGCAGGCCATGCCGCCGTAGATATTGGGCTTGATGGTGTATGTAATGACGAGGTCGGGCTTGACCTCCTTGAGCATAGCACGGTACTGCTTAAACAGCCTGCTGTCCCGCACGGGATTCATCCCCCTGCGGTCAACGGGCAGCTCAATCACTCGGTCTGCCAGCATAAGCAGCTCGTCCCAGCGGTCGTTGTGAGGAACGGCGACCGTGACGCTTGCGTGCTTTTTGAGTTCTGCAATAAGGTCTTTGCGAAAATCATACAGCCCACCGCTGTGGTTCGCCAGTATTACAATTTTCTTCATCATGACATATCGTCCAATACAAGTGTTTTTATCTCGTTGTATTTCATCATAACAACGCCGCTTTTATAATCTCCAACCGAGGGCACATTTTCCTGCCCGGTCAGATTGTTCACGATCATTTGCGGCGTTTTCACACCACATTCGTAGGCATGCGGATAGCCGCCGCCGAAACGGGGATTGACCTCGGAGATGTAATACTCGTCCCCGATTCTGAAGATGTCCATGTCGATTTGCGCACGATAGCCGCTTTCTTCTACAAAATGCGATATCAGCGCAAACAGCTTTTCGTCCTTAAAAGATAATGCTTTATCCGTCTCTCCTGCACGCATCACCAGTTTTTCCTTCGTGAAGATGGCAGCCACCCGCCCGGAAAGCATATCCGTGTAGACATCGGCGCCGATCTCCTGACCGTTAAGGAACTCCTGAATGATCATGTCCGGCTGGTGCTTGAAAAGAAACTCCGCCGTTTCCAAATCATCCGCCTTGGATATGTGCAAACTGGCGCTGCCAAAACGAGGCTTTACGAAAACGGGGAAGGTCACCTCTCCGTCGGCGAGCGCCTTTTCAAATGTCGAAAACTGCGTGTAGGTTTTTGCGCAGCGATAGCCATGCTCGGTAAGCCAGTTATACATAGCCCATTTATCAAGAGCCATCTCGCACAAATCGTATGACGAGCCGATAACCGTTGAGCCAACGGCTCTAAAATCTGCTTCGTGCTGAGCCAAAAGCGACAGCTCGGGGTCGATTAAAGACAGAACGCCGTCAATATGTTCGTTTTCGCAAATGGTCAGTATTTCATTGATGTAACCGGGAGCGGTCATACGAGAAACAATAAAAAACGCATCCGCATCGTACAGAGCCGGTGCATATGGGCTGCAATCCGTTGCAATAACTTTACCGGAAACGCCAACCGCTTCTTTAAAATACTGCACGACTTTATTTCGGGTTCCACAGCTTAATATCAAAATGTTCATGTGTGCTTTATCATCCAATCGTAGAAAATCGGCGTACCGCCAGTGTGGATAAACAAGAGTTTCTTTTTCCTGATCTTATGCAGCTTCACATATTCCTCCATGCCCCAAAATGCTTTTCCTGTGTATGTCGGATCAAGCGGGATACCATGTTGAGTGAGTACATCTTCTATCGTAATATCAATATTCTCGTCATGCTGCCCGTATCCGCCACAAATATAGTCATCGACGAAGAACAGATCATTCCCCGCATCCTCGCCGCAATACGCCTTGACGCTATCGGACACGACTTGCCCTCCACGAGGATTCTGGCGGGCAATACTTATCCCTATTATATTGGCGGAGCTATGGCAACGCCTCTTGCCGCAAATCAGCCCTGCTTGCGTTGTGCCCGTTCCAGAAGCATGAAAAATATAATCGAATTCAATCCCGTGCTCCTGCTCATACGCAACAATCTCGTCAAAAGCAAGATCATACGCTTTTGTCCCGATGTTTCCGTGCCCGCCGCCTTGAATGAAATATGCTTGCTTTCCTTCTGTTACATAGCTATTCATAACTTCTTCTATTGTCTGCGCTACATCCGCTACACTGCACACGGTTATATCGGCATTGAACAATGTCACCATTTTTCTGTTCGCCGAGTCGTTATTATCTTCTGTTGAGATGATGTGGCAATGTATACCCCTTGCAGCAGCCATATTAGCAATAATCCTGCAATGATTTGAACTGCTGCTGCCGTAAGTTACAACGGTGTCGTAGTTTCCGCTTTCAATTTCTTGAAAGAAAAGCTGTGCTTTTCTGACCTTGTTTCCACCAAATGAATACGGGATCAAGTCGTCACGCATGACAAAAATCTCATTTGATGCAAGCTCCATCAGTTTGTATATTGGCACCATTATCTCCGCTCCTGTATATATCAAAATCTTCTTGAGCATTTAACTGAATCCCGCTATGCGATAGTGCAACAGCTACTGTGCGCAGCAAAATGTTAAAGTCGCCACAAAACGAAACGGTTGAAGCATATTGCAAATCGTAAGAAAACTTTTCTTCCCATGAGACGCAGTTTCTCCCGTTAATTTGGGCAAGCCCGGTAAGCCCAGGGCGCACATCATGGCGATGCCGCTCCTCATCTGTGTAATACGGCAGATACTTGACCAGCAGCGGTCTCGGGCCGATGATGCTCATTTTGCCCCGGAAGATATCCCACAGCTCGGGCAGCTCGTCAAGGCTCGTTGACCGCAGTGCGCTGCCGAAGCGGCCGAGACGCTCCTCGTCGGGCAAAAGCTCGCCGTTGGCGTCACGCTCGTCGCTCATGCTGCGGAACTTGTGCAGCATGAAAACTTTCTCGTCCCTGCCCGGGCGCTCCTGACAAAATATCACGGGGCTGCCGAGCTTTATGCGCACCAAGACCGCCGTCACCAAAAGCACCGGCGACAGCACGATAAGCGCACAGCCGGAAAGCACGATATCCAGCAGCCGCTTTATGTACTTTTCATAGACCCCGGCCTTGTGCTGCATCAAAACATCCCCCGGATGACCGCACACACACGGTCGACATCGTCCATGCTCATCTTCGTGTCGCTGGGCAGACACACGCCGTGGGCAAACAGGTCGTCGCACACGGGCGTCTCGCTCACGCCGACGAAGGGGCAGTCGGCAAAGACCGGCTGCATGTTCATGGGCTTCCACAGATGGCGGCCCTCGATATTCGCCTCGTTCAGCCCGGCGAGCAGCTCGGCGGGCGTCACGCCGCAGCCCGGGTCGAGCAAAGCGGCCGACAGCCAGCGATTCGGCTCGGCGCAGTCGAGCTTCGGCTGCATCGTGAGCGGCAGACCGGCGAGCTTCTCGCAGTAGCGGTCGAAAATTTCCCGCTTCTGCTGCACACGCAGCGGCAGCACCTTCATCTGACCACGGCCGATGCCGGCGCAGATGTTGCTCATGCGGTAGTTATATCCGATAAGCTCGTGCTGATACCACGGCGCAGCCTCACGGGCCTGCGTCGCAAGCTTCAGGGCAAGCTTCGCTTCCTCCTGCGTTCTGCAAAGCAGCATGCCGCCGCCGGAGGTGGTGATTATCTTGTTCCCGTTAAACGACAGTCCGCCGTATTCGCCGAAGCTGCCGCACTTTTTGCCGCCGTATTCCGAGCCGAGCGCCTCGGCGGCGTCCTCGATGAGCGGGACACCGTGCTCACGGCAGACGGCGGATATCTCGTCAAGCTTGGCGGGGTTGCCGTACAGGTGCACTGCGACCACCGCCTTGGGCGTACCGTGCAGCTCAAACGCACGGCGCAGGGCGTCCGGGCACATGTTCCAGGTCTCACGCTCGGAGTCTATAAACACCGGCTTTGCGCCGCAGTAGGCGATGGGGTTTGCCGAAGCCGAGAAGGTCAGGCTCTGGCAGAACACCGTGTCGCCGGGCTTCACGCCTGCGAGTATCATCGCAAGGTGCAGCGCCGCCGTACCGGCGGAAAGGGCGACGGGAAAGCCCCCGCCCATGTAAGCGGCGACGGCGTTTTCAAATTCGTTGACATTCTCGCCCAGGGGTGCGACCCAGTTTTTCCGGAACGCATCGTGTATGTATTCAAGTTCATAGCCCTCGTCGGACATGTGGGGGCTTGCCAGCAAAAGACGCTTATCCATATTTATCTCCTATCGTTTTCGGCAAAAGCGGACGGCTTTCCGCAAAATGTCCGCAGCAACACTATTATAAATTATATTTGTACCACGAATTACGAGAAATTGCAAGAGCTTGGCAATATTAGCACACATATCGCCGTCATTAGTTTGCCGTTGTCTTATCGTTGACCGGCTTAGGAAAACATGGTAAACTAGAGGCGGGATAAAGGGAGGTGCGGTGGATAATGAAGATAGTGTTGTTTTTATGGCTGGCATGGTTTGTTTTGGTGGTCGTAACCTTAGTTCTGGGCGTAAGGGAGCTTATAAGAGACAAAAAGCAGCATGCACAGATCGGCACGGCATGGACAAGGGTCGAGGAACTGCTGTTTTATTGGCTGGGAACTGCCCAATTGCTCTGCATCTTTTGCCTAAGCTTGTACGGGAGCACATTCAGCCCCGGGGCGGTCGGCGGCTTTACGGCGCAAAAATTGCTGACGGCCGTTATAATGACGGTTTTTATGCCGCCCAACACAGCGGTCATTGTTATGATCATTGCTGCCCGAATGGGTCGCCGGGAAGAGCAAAGCGACGCACCCGCCGAGCCGTTCAAGTTCACTGCGGGAATGAAGCTCGTGTGTGCCGCATTAGTCATAATCATTGTTGCCGCCACGCTCGCCTATAGGTACGGCGCATTGAGCGCAGGCACGGCACTTTTGATAATGCTGCTCAGCACCGTCATTGCGCAGGGCGTGTTCCTCATATCACTGCGCAAAAAACCAAAGCACCCCGCCGAGCGGGAGGATAACAAGGACGAAGTCGGGAAATTAAGAGAAACCAACGATGAAAGTGAGGGTACACAATGAAAAAGAAAGCTATAGTCATTTGCTCGGCAGCTGCGCTTGTGGCTGTCGCCGTGCTGCTTTATGTAGTCCTCGGCAGGGCGGGGCTTAAAACCGTGACGGTCGACGGATACGGCAGCATCAGCGTGCCCGAGGAGTGGACGGCGACCGATGTCGACGGCTTCCTGCACATTTCACGGGAGAAAAACGGCGAGAGCGTGGATGTCCTTGTCCGGTACGATAATGAGGACGGGGTCAACCCTCAGTTTGCCGACATCGCAGACTTTGAGCGGCTGCAAGATACAAACTATTCAAACAGCGCAAGCTGCGGCAAGGAAAAAGTAAGCTACAGTGACGGCTCGACCGATGAGCTGATCGTCTTGCGCCTTACCGGGTATGAAAACGACGAATCGACCATGTTCATCTGTGTTGACAAGTCCGCCTCGGAGAAGCAGCTTCAGGAGATAGCAAAATCATATGAGTGCAAACAGCCCGAGGGCTGAGAAAAACGCAAAGGAGAGAGCTGAGATGACACATCACAATAACATGGACGCTGCTTTTCGCAGCCTTAACGATGCGGCGGCGGAGGCAGGCGGGCGGCCGAGATAAACGCCGAGAACGGGGTCGAGCTGCACTGGCTTACAGATTGGGACGACGAGCGGGGCGTGGATTTGACCGTCGGCGGGCACGACTACGCCGAGCTTATCGACACCTGCTTTAGATACTGCACGCATGTCTCGTTCAGCACCCGTTTTTGCGGCGGCAAAATTGACCTCCCCGAGCCGTACATTAGCCCCGTGGACGACAGCGACACGGCGGTGCTGCCGTGCAGCGAGAAAACGAGGGAGTATGTGCTCAATGCGGTCGATGACCTGTTCGGGTGGATAGACAGCAATAACAAGCCCGAGGACATGACCTTTTACCGAGCAGACGGAAGCATATTTTTCTGGCTGCTGACGCATGAGGGCGTGTGCTGCCTGCTCAGCCGCCCGGACGAGGATGTGTCGGGCATAGTCGGCAAGCCCGATTGGCACACCTGCCCGCCCGAGCCATTCCCCGTGATTTTGATCCCGCCCGACCTCGCCGCCTTCCGCCTCGCCCTTCCGAATAAGAGGTGACACGATGAGATTGACGCTTAATATCACGCAGGACGAGGCGATGCAGCGGCTCAGGGACAAGGTGAACACCGAAAATGAGCCGGAAGCGCTTCTGTTCGGCTTCGGCTGGCAGCTTGAAGAAATGATGTACGGGAAAATCAAGGAAAACAGCTTTTGGATATACGACAGGGGCGCGTTTGAGCTCACAAAAAAAGCCCCGTCCAGCGTCCGCCAGATAACCGGCACGGTCAGCGAGGAAAACGGCAAGGCGGTCGTGGACTACAAGTTCGGGTACACGAAATACAACTACGGCTTCTTTTTGGCGATCTATATCGTTTTGATGGTCTTGGGCGCTTTGAGAGGCGTTTTCAGTGTCGTGGCAATACTCATTTTCACGGCGTTTTTTGCAGCCGTCATACTGCTTGTGCTGGGCTCGGGCATCCTGTTCGGACAAGGCTACAAGGAGCGAGCACTTGCGCATTTTCGAGAAATCTTCGCCGACTGCACGGAAAGCACCGACGAGGTGAAGCAATGATCCGCCGCATGATATGCCTGCTGCTTGCATTGGCGGCCTGCGCTGCGCTTGCCGGGTGCGGGTTTTCCGTGAGCTATGACAACACCACACCGGCGCAGGAGCTGGTGAGCGAGGTGTACGACAGCGAGCTCAAGAACGCACTGGTCGATGAAAACGGCGTGTGCCGCTTCGACACGCTCAAGGAACTTGCCGAGCGCTTCAAGCTCGAGTGCGTGCGTGCCCCGCAGGAGTACAGGCAGTCGTATGAGCCCTAAGTTGGCGGGAGCCGAACACTATCGGTTTTGACGGGCAGCTTTCCGCTCATGCTTCGCTAAACCCCTAGTCCATATATCTCCATTATGCCCGTCGGGCTTTATCTTTGCCTGAACGAAAATCTGCTCCGTCAAAACTGCATGGCATCTGTCAGCGATGTTTTTCGAGGGATTTTCGGCTTTCTTTGGTGAAGATGGGCTGACGCCCATCAAGACAAAAAAGGCGGAAAGCACCGAAAGGGCACGCTGACAGACGATAGGGTTCGGCTCCCGTCAACTTAAGCGGTGCTGCTGTTTGACGACGGCTCAAGGGCGTTCGTGTTCTTTGACCCCGACAGCTTCGAGATAGCGAAGTGCCTTGTTGTGGATAAGTTCACGGAGCATGATGCCATGGCCGAAAAGCTCGATGAGCTGCAAAAAAGCAATGCGACATTCGACGAGTGGCGGGCGCTCGAAAAATACAGCACCGGCACGAGCACCGCATCGAAAATGCACGGGCATTGCATAGCGGTGAGCGACGGCGTGTTTGCGGTCGTGCTCGGCAACGGCAATAACCCGCAGGTGAAAATGACGGATTTCATGTCCGACGAGGACTTGTTCGGCACTTCGCTGCCCGATGACCACATCGACTGCGACCTGTACACGGTCTGGCCGCTGCTGCCGGTGGATAAGGATTTTTGAGGAGAAACGAAATATAGAATAAACCAGCGGTCATCTGACAAACGCATAAAAACACCAAGGACGGGCATTATGCCCGTCCTTGGTGTTTTAAACTCCGCTCTGGAGAGATTGTGTCAAAATCAAGCGGTCGTTTGTCGAATTCGGCGGGGGAAAATGCGTCAAAGCGGTGTTTTTCGACAAAAAATGTGCCGAAAGTGGTTACAAACCTATATATTCTCTGCCGAAACTTGTCTAAAAAGGGCGATAGTAACAATAAAGTTACAAACTCAGCCAAATATAGGCAAAAAAGCGCCGGTTTTCGCATAAATTTCGGCGCAGCTGCGTGTTAAAATGCCCGGTGTCATAACAGGGGCTCGATTCGGCGAAATTTTCTTGCATCGTGCGCCCGATTTGCAGCGCCCGCCGCATGCGATACAGAGCCCGCCGCATGAAAATGCAGCCGCCTTCAATGCGCCTTGCCGCAGACCTCGCAGGGCGACGGTGCTTCGCCCAAAATGCCGCAAAATGTTGAAATTACTGACATTTTTCGCCCTGTGCCGCTCTCCGTCGGAGCAAGATCGCTCTGCGGCGAAGCGGCAACGCTTTTGCTGCTAACCTCTTTCGAAAAAGTTTTCGACAAACCCTCCGCCGCCTCGGAAAATGCCGCCTGAGGCGGATTTTTGCCCGCCTGAGAGGGGCATAAAGAAAGCCGTATAAAGCGTATGGATACAGTTAACTACTTTTTTAACATAAAATGTATTGACATTGTTCGACATAAGATGCAAAATAATAGCATAGTTCATCAAATTGTAACATTCTCGCAGTCGAATTATGTCAACAATTTCCTAAGTTGCTCGACAATATTCGTGCGAAAAAAGTATCCGAATATGGTAAATTTATATCACAAAAGCGGTTGTTTTTGCTCAAATAATACATAAACGCCATTTCGGCTACTACTGGAGGATAATTAATTATGGAAACCAAAACCCGTGTACTTATCGCTGACACAAATGACGATTTCAGGCGGCTGATGACCGAGGTTCTGCGCAACGAGGAGGACATGGAGCTCGTCGGCTGCCTCGGAGACGGTGTCGACGCTCTCGCCATGGTGGCCGAGACTAAGCCCGATGTGCTGGTGCTCGATCTCATTCTGGCGAAGCTCGACGGCATCGAGGTGCTGCGCCGCCTGCCCGAGGCCAGCCCTGACACCAAGGGCCTTGTCGTGTCCGGCTTTTACAACGACAAGATCATCACCGAATGTGCTGCTCTGGGTGCGGCGTACTTCGTCACCAAGCCCTGCGACATCGTCACTCTGCTCGACCGCATCCGCCAGATCAGTGCGGCGAAGCAGCCGCTCGTGCAGTCAAAGCCCAACGACGCCTCGCTCGAAGCGCTCGTCACCGAGATCATCCACGAGATCGGCGTTCCGGCGCACATCAAGGGCTATCAGTATCTGCGTGAGGCGATAATCCTGACCATCAACGACATGGACATCATAAACGCCGTCACCAAGGTGCTGTACCCCGAGGTCGCAAAGAAGTTCAACACCACGCCCTCGAGGGTCGAGCGAGCCATCCGGCATGCGATCGAGGTCGCATGGGACAGGGGCGACATCGAGGTATTGCAGAAGTTTTTCGGCTACACCGTGTCGAATATAAAGGGCAAGCCCACGAACTCCGAGTTCATCGCCATGATCGCCGACTGCCTGAGCCTGCGCCAGAAGCAGGGCGTGCGGTGAGGGAAGATAGCAGCACCGATGTGTGCAGCTTTGCGTGAATCTGAGCTGCGCCGATAAACCCCACAAAAGTACGAATGATTTTTGCCGACCGAGCCTATAAATCGTTCTGCATATAGCAATAAACTCTCTTGATCAATCGGGAAATACCGATAGTCAGGAGAGTTTTTTGCCATATCATTATTCTGTTCTGACGGACTGCGTAATATTAGGGCAGCTCCCAATCGCTGAGGAGGCTGTCGACCGACAAGACCGAGATAGTCAAGACCATCGTTCCGCTCGTCATGACCGTCGACCCGTCGCTTGAATTTGAAGAAGCAAAGAGCGTTGCGGTGAAATTCTTCGACGACCCGTACACACATAACGGGATCAGATACGCCTTTGCCCGCTACGCAGGGACATATTACATGAACATCAGCATCAAATGAACGCAAAACGCCGCCTGCCGAGCAGAAATCGGCGGGCGGTGATTTGCGCTCGGATATATTTGCAGGCGGCGGGGGAGTGTGGTATTATTAGCTCAAGATCAAAAGTTATAGATGGTGAAGACAATGGACAAACACGAACTTACAGAGCTGCTAAACCATGTCGCCGACGGGAGCTTGAGTCCCGACGATGCGGCGCTTAAACTTAAAATGCAGCCGTTTCAGGAGATCGGCGACTACGCCAAGGTCGACTGCCACCGGGGCATCCGCCAAGGCGTGCCGGAGGTCATATACGGCGAGGGCAAGGCCAAGGAGCACATCCTCGGCATCGCAAAGGCGATGCTAAAAAACAAGCAGCAGACCGTGCTCATAACCCGCCTGACCGAGGAGGCGGCGGAGTTTATAAAGACCGAGCTTCCGCTTGAGTACAACAGCATGGCACGCATCGGCATAATCGGTCAAATGCCCGAGCCGAGCGGCAAGGGGCGCATCGTCATCGCCACCGGCGGCACGAGCGATATCCCTGTCGCCGAGGAGGCTGCCATGACCGCCGAAGCGCTGGGCAACGATGTCCTGCGCCTGTACGATGTGGGCGTTTCGGGTATACACAGGCTGCTTGCGAACATGGACACCGTCATGAGTGCCCGTGTCATCGTCGCCGTTGCGGGCATGGAGGGTGCGCTGCCGTCGGTCATCGGCGGACTTGCCGACTGCCCGGTAATCGCCGTCCCCACGAGCGTGGGCTACGGTGCGTCGTTCGGCGGCGTTGCGGCGCTTCTGAGCATGCTCAACTCCTGCGCAAGCGGCATGTCGGTCGTCAACATCGACAACGGCTTCGGCGCAGGCTATCTCGCCAGCATGATAAACCACCTTGACTGATATGACACTCAAAGAATTTTTCACCGAACACAACAAAATTGCGCTCGCCTTTTCCGGCGGCGCTGACTCGTCATACCTGCTGTACGCCGCCGCTGCCTGCGGAGCGGATGTGCAGCCGTACTATGTAAAATCGCAGTTTCAGCCGGAGTTTGAGCACGAGGACGCACGGCGGCTGGCTGCCGGGCTGGGCGTTGCGCTGCGGGAGATAAGCGTCGATGTGTTGCAGTTTGACGAGGTGACGGACAACCCTTCAAACCGCTGCTATTACTGCAAAAAGCGCATCATGGGCGCTATCCGCAAAGCCGCAGCCGCCGACGGCTATGACACGATAATCGACGGCACGAATGCAAGCGATGACGGCGGTGACCGCCCGGGCATGCGGGTGCTCACAGAGGAGCACATCCTCTCCCCGCTGCGCATGTGCGGCATAACGAAGGCCGAGCTGCGCAGACTCTCGCACGAGGCGGGGCTGTTTACATGGGATAAGCCCGCCTACGCCTGCCTTGCGACCCGTGTCCCGACAGGGGAGCGAATAACCGCCGAAAAGCTTGCGGCGGTCGAGCGTAGCGAGGCATACCTGTTCTCCCTCGGCTTTACCGATTTCCGTGTGCGCCTGCGTGACGGCGGTGCACTGCTGCAAATTACCGAAAAGCAGCACGATAGAGCGGAAAATGAATTTGAAGCGATAAAGGCGGAGCTGTCAAAGTGTTTTACCGCTGTGAAACTTGACCCGAAAGCGAGGGCGGAAAGCAAATGAAAACGCTGTATATAGACTGCGCCATGGGCTGCGCCGGAGACATGCTCACGGCTGCGCTGCTGGAGCTGCTCCCGGACCGTGACGGCTTTATCGAGCGCATGAACGATGCCCTCGGCGGCAGGGCGGTGCTCTCGGCAAGGCCCGACAGAAAATGCGGCGTCATGGGAACGCATGTGACGGTGCTCATAAACGGCGACGAGGAGGGCGAGCCCGAGCGGCATCACCACGCCCACACGAGCGTCGCCGAGATAATGGAGTTTATAGACACCGTGCCGCTTGCGGATGCGGTGAAGCAAAACGCAAAGGCGGTGTATTCGCTCATTGCCGAGACCGAGAGCAGCGTTCATGGTGAGCCAGTAGAAAACATTCATTTCCATGAGGTCGGCTCACTTAACGCACTGGCGGATGTGCTGAGCGTGTGCGAGCTCATGCATGAGCTTGCGCCGGAAAGGGTGCTCGCCTCGCCCGTGAATGTCGGCTCGGGCTTTGTGAAGTGTGCGCACGGCGTGCTGCCCGTGCCCGTCCCGGCGACGGAGCTCATTTTGCGTGGCGTGCCGATATATTCCGGGCAGATAAAGTCCGAGCTGTGCACCCCGACGGGCGCTGCGCTGCTGCGGCATTTTGTCTCCGAATACGGCCCGATGCCGGTGCTCAGGGTCGAGCGTGCCGGCTGCGGCACGGGCAAAAAGGACTTCGAGGTCGCAAATATTGTGCGTGTCCTGCTCGGTGAGACGCAAGACCCGCACGAACAGATAATCGAGCTTGCCTGCAATCTCGACGACATGACCCCCGAGGCGCTTGCCTTTGCGATGGAGGAGCTTTTTGAGCTCGGTGCGCCGGATGTGTATTTCACCAATATCGGCATGAAAAAGAGCCGTCCGGGCGTGATGCTCACCTGCATGTGCCGTGAGCAGCAGCGTGACGAAATGCTGCGCTGCATTTTTAAGCACACGACCACCCTCGGCGTGCGTGAATATGTGTGCAACAGATACAGCCTTGACCGCAGCATTGAGACCGTGCAGACCCGCTACGGCGCTGTGAGCATAAAATCCGCCGCCGGCTACGGCGTTAAGCGCAGCAAGCCCGAGTACGACGACCTTGCCCGCCTCGCCCGGGAAAACGACACCACACTTGCCGAGATACGCTCGGCGATATGCGATGAATCCTGATTTTTAATTACCGAAATGACAAAACCCGGACAAAACTGTCCGGGTTTTTGCTATGGTTTTATACAAAGCCTATGTCTTTTACGGTGAGCTCCGTGCCGTGCAGCCGCTATTGCCGCACGCATTTTGAGCTGTACCGCCGCTTTGTCCCGGGGGTGAGCGACGAGGGGCTGTTTGCCGATTTTGAGAGCACGATGTGCGATGTTTTCTGCGCAAAGCTGCTTTTCGAGGGCAAAGACCCCGGCAGCTTCATCGGTCAGATACACTCCGGCGTCAGCAAGGGCGTGAAGCTCTCGATAGAGATACTGAATAAAAAATGGGCCTGCTTTTTCGGCAGGCTCATTTTTGATGTCTATCTTATTTCCCGAATTCGACGGAGAAGTAGCAGGCGTAGTCGTTGGCGGGGGCGGTGGATTGGCCGTATTCGTCGATGACGGAGGTGTAGACACGCTCCTTGCCGCAGACGAGGGCGAAAAGCCCCATCTCGGTGTCGTATTCAATGGGCGTTTTGCCCGCTAATCCGAGCATCGTGCGCATGTTGAACTCATCCTTATCGGCATCGGTGAAGATGGGGATATCCAGCGAGCCGCTGCCGGCGGAGATGAACTTGACGGTGGAGTGTTCAACATCCGGCACGAAAAGCAGCTTGCCGCTTTTGGGCGAGCCGAGGGGCTCGTAGCCGATCGAGCCTATCGTGTCCTTGCTCACGAGCTTGCCGGCGACATACTCATAGCGGAAAAGTGTCAGAGTCTTATATTTATCGCTCGTTTTATAATCGTAGACGAGCGCACCGTCAGGACCGGAGAGCAGCTTGACGGTCTCCATCTCGACGCTTTTGGCATTGCTGACGGGGTAGATGCAGTTTTGCGGCCAATACTCATTGACGAGCATCACGCCGATGACCGACAGTGCGATTATCGACACGACCAGCAGGATACCGATGACGGATTTGAGCTTTTTCTGCCGGTGCTTGCTGGCGGTGGCGACGCCGATGATGTTCTCCTCGGACTTTTGCACCACGCTCTCCTGCGGGATATCCTCACCGGCGAGAAATTCGTTGATGCTGATGCCGAGGATGCCGCACAGATCCGAGTACAGCGCCACATCCGGCAGGCACACGCCCCGCTCCCACTTGGACACCGACTTGTCGCTCATGCCGAGCTTATCGGCAAGCTGCCGCTGGGTAAGCCCTAAGTCCTTGCGCTTGCCTGCTATATATTTGCCTATCTTAATTAGATCCATGTTGAAACCTCCTTTTGCTGAGGTGAGAATATAACTTTTGCCGCAGCAAATACACCCCTCGGAAGTAGAATTGTCTCCATAGTACCACGAAACTGCCGACAGGTGCGAGTGCTTTCGGAAAAATATTTAGGCTATTGAAATTGTTGGCGGTTTTGGTATAATACAAGTATGTTGTTTATGCATTTGCAGTTATCCTTTGTTAGCATGTCAGGCTGCTGTTGCAGCACTTATTAACGGAGGTTGTAAAAATGAAGAACAACGAAAAAGAAAAAGCCCGACTGGAAGCGGAGAAAAACTTCATGCGGATGCATCCGGAAGAAGCAGAGACCGTTGAGAGATGCTATGGGAAAAAGGTGATCGTGCAGACATACGACGGGATAATCAATTTTAACCCCGACAGCATGCGCGACCTCGTAGGCGCACAGAAGCTCACCTATGACGAGTACCTCGATGTGCAGATAAGGTCTTTTGGAAAGATACGAGGCTGGTTTGCGGCCTGTTATTATAACATCCCGCTCGGCTTCAAAGGGCGCATCGAGAAGAAGACAGAGAAGCATGTCTGTTTTGAACGCATAACGGGCACGGGAATGTACCCCGACGGCGAATGTTTTGACGGCAAGGCAGACCATGTCTGGATGGATGTTGACGGATTTGAGGAATACTCCGTGGGCGACAGCGTCTCGTTTCATGCCGAGGTATACCGCTATGTCAAAACGGGAAACGGGAAGCAAATCGACTTCGGCTTGAGAGCTCCGACACAGATAGAGCGGATAGCGCCTTACGAGCTGCCTTCGGACGATGAACTGATGCGGCAGACAATGCGGGAAATTGCTTGCGAGACCTGCTTTTTGAGCGAGCAGTGCAACAGAGTGTTCTGCATGCTCGATGGCGCAAAGTGAGGGCAGGGTTTATGTCAAAATGGTGTTATAATTATGAGACCGGCGAGTACGAGAACATCGACGAGGACGGTTTCAGCGTCGACCGAGGCGAGTATGTCCAAAATTGGGACGACAGCGAATATCGGCGGGAGCGAGAGGAAGAAAACCGCCGACAGGACGATGAGAACGATTGGTAAATGACCGGCAATGCCGCTCGGCCTCCTTTACGGAGACTGAGCGGCTTTTCTGCGTACTGTCCAGCTTGAAACAGCGCCGCATATATGATACAATCAAACATTAAAGAAAATGATCGGAAAGGATCTCGGCATGAAAATCGTAATTATCGGCGGCGGCAAGATAGGCTTCTCGCTCGCCGAGGAGCTTGCAAACGAAAATCACGACATTGTGCTTGTCGACAACGACAAGGAAAAGGTGAAGATGATATCCGAGACGCTCGATGTCATGACGCTTTACGGCAACGGTGCGGCGATAGCCACGCAGCGTGAGGCGAATGTCGACGAGTGCGACCTCATGGTGGCGGTCACGGCGAAGGACGAGGTGAATCTGCTCGCCTGCATTTTAGCCCGAAAGCTCGGCTGCAAGAACACGATAGCCCGTGTGCGCAACCGTGAGTATTCCGAGCAGCTTTATGTCCTCAAGGACGAGCTCGGTCTTTCCATGTCCATCAACCCCGAGCTGCTCGCCGCCAAGGAGATATACCGTCTGCTGCAAATCCCGGCGTTTATTAAGCGAGACACCTTTGCCGAGGGCAGGGCGGAGATAGTGGAGCTCGGCATTGAGCCGGAAAGCCCCCTGTGCGGTCTGCGCCTGTCGGATATGGGCAGCAAGATACACACCCGCACGCTCGTGTGCGCCGTCGTGCGTGACGGCAAGGCGTTTATCCCCGACGGCCGCTTTGTGCTCGAAGCGGGCGACAGGATATATGCGACCGCACCCGCCTCGGCACTCGTGGAGCTCACGCATGAGCTCAAGCTGCGCTCGAAGCGGTCTAAAAATGTGCTCATCGTGGGCGGCGGACGCATCGCCGAGTACCTGACCCCGATGCTCGCAAAAAGCGGTGCGCATGTGAAGATAATCGAAATGGACCGCAAGCGCTGCGAGTACCTGTCCGAGGCGCTGCCGGAGGCGACTATCATCTGCTCTGACGGCTCGAAGCAGGCGGTCTTGAAAATGCACAACATCGCCCGCATGGATGCCGTGCTGCCGATGACGGATATGGACGAGGAGAACATCATAATCGGCATGTTTGCCCGCAAGGTTGGCGTTCCGCAGCTTCTGACGAAAATTAACCGCAGCGAATACGGCGAGATACTCGGCGACCGTGGAGCGGACAGCCTCATAAGCCCGAAGCAGATAAGCTCCCGGGCCATCGTGCGCTATGTCCGTGCGATGGAGAACACCGGCGGCAGTGCGGTGCTGACGATACATAAGCTCGCCGGCGGCGGGGCGGAGGCACTGGAGTTTGCCGTGACCGAGGCGACAAAGCACCTTAACGAGCCGCTCATGGACATTAAGCTCAAGCCCGGTATCCTGCTTGCGTGCATCAACAGCATGGGCAAGATAAAGATACCCGGCGGCCGGGACAGGCTCTCGGCGGGCGACACGGTCGTCGTCGTGACAACGGCGGGGCGTGATATTTTGGATCTGAACGATATATTTGCCAAGGAGTAAGCGGCGGCCATGAATTTTCAAACGATAAGAAAAACCGTCGGTACGATTTTGTGCATGGAGGCGGTGTTTATGCTGCCGCCGCTGCTGCTGGCGATCGTCGACGGCGACCCGGCGGCGGTGCGGGGCTTTGCCTTTGCGATCGCGGCGGTACTCGTCGTGGGGCTTCCGCTTGCGGTGATAAAGCGCCCGAGCATCGGATTGGGGTCGAGAGACGGCTGCGTCACGGTCGCACTTGCGTGGATAGTCATCTCCGTGTTCGGCGCTATCCCGTTTTATGTAAGCGGCGTCATCACCGCCCCGGGCGATGCTGTCTTCGAGACCGTGTCGGGCTTTTCAACAACGGGCGCAACGATAATTGACGATGTCGAGGCAGCACCGAGGGCAATTTTGCTCTGGCGCAGCATCACAAACTGGGTCGGCGGCATGGGCGTTCTGGTGTTCATGCTCGCCATCATGCCCGCTGCCCGTGAGGGCGGCTCGATGTTTCTGCTGCGGGCGGAGTTTCCCGGCCCGATGGCGGGCAAACTAGTCCCGAGGATGCAGAAGTCGGCAAAGCTTTTGTACGAGATATACATTCTCTTGACCGCCGTGCAGGTCATCCTGCTCGTCATCGGCGATATCCCGCTGTTTGACAGCGTGAACATTGCGCTCTCGACCGTCAGCACCGGCGGCTTTTCCATCAAAAACGACAGCCTCGTGTCCTACGGCACTTATGCGCAGACCGTGACGCTTGTGTTCATGACGCTGTGCAGCATGAGCTTCAGCATTTTCTACTGCCTCATCGCCCGTGAGTTTCTGCGCATAAAGCGCAATCACGAGCTGCGTGTGTTCGGAGTGCTCGTTCTGGGCATGGCGCTCGTCATCGGCATTTCCTCGATCTCGCAGTTTGCGACCGTCGGCGAGGATATCCGCCACTCGCTGTTTCAGGTCATTTCGATTATCAGCACCACCTGCTATGTGTCCGTTGACGCAGGGCTGTGGTCGCCGTTCGTGTGGGCGCTTTTGCTGGTGCTCATGATAACCGGCCCTATGGCGGGCTCAACCGGCGGCGGCATGAAGCTTTCAAGGGTCATGATCCTTGCAAAAAGCACCTATCGGGCAATCGCCCAGACCATCACCCCGGGCTCGGTGCACCTTATAAGGGTCGATGACGAGGTCGTCGACGAGGATACCGTGTCGTCGGTCAACAGCTTCGCCGTTGCGTACCTCATGGCGCTCGTTTTAACGGCGGTGATACTCTCGCTTGACGGGCTCGACTTCGGCAAGGGCATCGTCGTTGCCATCTCAAGCATCGGCAACATCGGCTACGGCCTGGACGCAAACACCTTCACCTACGGCGTGTCGGGCCTGTCGCTATTAAGTAAGCTCGCCCTGTGCTTTGACATGTTCCTCGGCCGCCTTGAGATATTCCCCCTGCTAATCATGTTCGCCCCCGCAACATGGAGAAAGTGAGAAACTATGGCGGTTTGGCAGCTTGTAATTCAATTAAAATGCGGCAAGAAAAAGGCGAAAAGCCTTGATTTTAGACGCTTTGCCGAGCTTTTTCCCGAGGAGAAAAGCTGGTGCAGCGGCACACGGCAGTTCGGCAGCCTCGATTCGACCTGCTTGGAGGCGTTTGCCGGAGAAGAGCCGAGCCTGCGGCTCGACCTGAGAAGCCTCACCCGTGAGCAGCTTAACGGAATAGTTGCCTTTGCCACGGAAAACGGGCTGAAGCTCAAGCACAAGGGCAAGCTTTACGAGCCGAGCTACGAAAGCTTTGCGGCGCTCATCAAAGCCTCCGATGCGTACCGCTTTGTGAGCGATCCCGAGAAATTTCTCGAAGGTTTAAAGGGGTAATATGTACCTGTTTGATTCGTACAAAATCGAGACGCAGCCCGGGCATGTGCGCATGTCTGCCGAGATGACGGTGCAGTTTGAGGATGCAGACGAGGAGTTTGCTCCCGGTACGCCCAAGTGGTGGGACGACCGTATTTTACAGGCACTGCCGACAGACCGATACCGCAGCCTGTTTATCTGTACGCAAACCGTGCCGAGCGAAAAGGTCAGCCGCATAAGCGACTACAAGCAGGTGTGGGGCTTAAAAAGTATGCCGCAGGGCGACTTTGCCGATGCCTACACGACCGATGCGGGAAAGGTGTATTTCGGCATTGTCGAGGCGGAGTTTTGCTCCGGCATGTCCGAGACGGTGCTGCTCGTGGAAAAAGGACACGAGGCGGCGTACCGTGATGTTTTTGAGGTGTTCAAGCGCTGCCGATACGACTTTAAGCAGCACGACGATTCGGCGCTGCGGCAGGTCTGCGAACTTGCCGAGGGGCTTATCCTGCTTAGGTACGACATCCACAAGGTCAGCCTTGATATATACGGCAAGGGCGTTGAATCGCTGTTTTCGGGCGTCGACCTGACGCAGTACGAAAACCGAGAGGACGAGCCGATTTTCAAAAGGCAGTGAATAACGCAAAAGCCGACGGGGCAAACCGTCGGCTTTCGATTTATTTTATCTTGCATATCTCGCAGTGAATTTCGCCTGTCGGGCCGAGCTCTAGCTTTGCCCATGTGCGGTCGAGGCCCTGACCGGCGGTGCCGGGGTTGAGGACGAAAAGGCCGCCGATGTTATCGTAGCCTGCACGGTGAGTGTGGCCGAACATGACTATCTGCGCACCGCTGCACTCGGCGGCGTACAGGAGCGTATCGAGCCTGCCGCTGCGGACGGCGTAGCGGTGGCCATGCGTCAAAAACGCCTTCATGCCGCCTAAGCTTATCACCTTGTACTCGGGGGCGCAGCTGTCGTAATCGCAGTTGCCGGGCACGGTGCACACGGGGATGGTCGGAAACTCACGGCTAAGGCGCTCTGCGTCACGCATCCCGTCGCCGAGATGGATGACCTGATCGGGGCGATACTCCCGCACGGCATCTATCATGCCCTGCGCCAGACCGTGGGTGTCGGAAAAAACGGCAATTTTCATTGTAAACCTCCGCAGTATAGGTGAATATAATAGATCGGGTGATGACTTATGAAGGACTTGGAGCGGCTCGGAGCTGAGCTCAGCCGCAGCGGCAAGGGCGAACGGCTCAAAAGCCTTGCCGACACCGCCGAGGGTAAGGCGGTCAGCCGCATGGTGGATCAGGATAAACTGGAGCGTGCCGCAAAAAGCGGCGACACCGCAGCACTCAAGGATATCCTCTCGCAGGTACTGAGCACCGACGAGGGCAAAAGGCTTGCCGAAAAGCTCAAAAAAGCGATGGAGTGAAAGGAGCGCTGCCTGTGAGCGAGTTTGAGGATAAGCTCAATGAGCTGCTGAATGATCCGGGACAGATGGAGCGGATAGCAGGCATTGCAAAGTCGCTCATGGGCGGCGAAGCACCGCCCGAGCCTGCGCCGGACACGGGGCTGGACGAAGGACTTTTAAAAAAGATAAGCGGGCTCATGAAGGGGTCGGAGGCCAAGACCTCGAACGACAGGAAGCTTCTTGAGGCCATGCGCCCGTACCTGTCGGAAAAGCGGCGCAGCAAGATGGACAAAGCGATGAAGATAGCAAAGCTTGCGTCCATTGCGTCGATAGCTGCGCAGTTCGGAGGCGATGACGATGGCAATGTATAACCGCTACCGAGGAAACTCCGGCAGACCCGAAAAGGTCGCCGAGCCCAAGGAGCAAAACCGCAGACCGCCGCCCCCGCCGCCTCGGCCGCCGCAGAAAAAGCCGCAGAGCCAAATGCCGCTTCTCGGCGGCTCGCTGTCACGGCTCATCCCCGAAAAGCTCGGCGAGCTCGAGACGGAGGATCTGCTTTTGATACTCATCCTCTACCTCATGTACCGTGAGAGCGGGGACAAAGACCTTTTAATTATTATGGGTGCAATGTATCTACTCTGAAAGCCGTCACTCGGACGGCTTTCAAGCATTTTTGAAGTGTTCGATTATCGCATCGGCGATGCGCTCGGCGGCGTGGCCGTCACCGTAGGGGCTTGCGGCGCTCGCCATGCGCTCGTAGGCGGCGGGGTCATTAAGCAAAAGCTCGGCGTCACGGATGATATCGTCACGGCGCACGCCGGTGAGCTTCACCGTACCTGCTTCGACAGCCTCGGGGCGCTCTGTCTCACGGCGCAGCAGCAGCACGGGCTTGCCCAGCGCCGGAGCTTCCTCCTGCAGGCCGCCGGAGTCGGTCATGACAAAGTAGCTGCGTGAAAGCAGCATGCGCATATCGAGTGCGTCCAACGGCTCAATGAGCTTGATATTTTCAACACCGCCGAGCAATTTCTGCGCCGCACTTTGCACCTCGGGCGCACTGTGCACGGGGTAGACGACGGTGACATCACGGTGGCGCCCTGCAAGCTCCTTCACGGCGGAGAAAATGCTCTCCATCGGCTCGCCGTAGTTTTCACGGCGGTGGCAGGTGAGGGTCACGACCCTGCGTGAAAAATCGGGCTGTGCAAGCTCGGCAGAGCGAAAAGCCGTGCGCTTATGCGGCATTTTCATTGCATCGATGACCGTGTTGCCGGTGACGAAAATTTCGCCCGGGACACGCTCACGCCGCAGATTCTCGGCATTTTCCTCGGTGGGGGCGAAGTTCAGCGCCGCAAGCCGGGATATCAGGCAGCGGTCGGCCTCCTCGGGAAAGGGGCTCATTAGATCAAATGTCCGCAGACCGGCTTCGACATGGCCTACGGGAATTTTTGCGTAAAATGCGGCGAGGGCGGCGGCAAGCGCCGTTGCCGTGTCGCCGTGGACGAGCACGAGGTCGGGCGCAGCGTCTAACAGGCAGCCCTCCATGCCCGTGAGCACCTTGGCGGTGACAGAATATAGCGACTGCCCCTCGGTCATGATATCAAGGTCATAGTCCGGCTCAAGCTCAAAGCAGCGCAGTACGCAGTCGAGCATCTGCCGGTGCTGGGCGGTGACGCAAACAACGCTTTCCGTCTCCGTCCGCTTTTCCAGCTCCCGCACGAGCGGGAGCATTTTTATCGCCTCGGGTCTTGTCCCGAAAACGGACATGACCTTAATTTTCTTCATTTTTTTCTTCCGTTTCCTCGGCGGCAGGCGCTTCGGCGGGCTGCTCGTGGTGGATGTGGATATTCTTATTGTGCCGGAACACGAACCACCAGATGCACACGGCTATCGCAAAGGCGATGGCGGCGATGATGTTTCGGGCAGGACCTTTCGAGGTTATGAGCACGGCGGCAAGGCCGAAAATTGCCGATATCGCATACAAAACGGCGACCGCCTGCTTCTGGTTAAGACCCATGTCGAGCAGCTTGTGGTGGAAGTGTCCACGGTCTGCGTGGAACGGGCTTTGACCGTGCAGAATACGGCGGGTGAAGGCGCAGATGGTGTCCGAAAGCGGGACGGCCAGCGCCAGCACCGGCAGGATAAAGGTCACGATGGCGTAGAACTTGAACATGCCGATGACCGATGTCGTTGCGAGGATGTACCCCAGCAGCAGAGCGCCCGTGTCGCCCATGAAAATTTTCGCCGGATTGAGGTTATACGGGATAAAGCCGATGCACGCTCCGCACAGGGCGGCGAGTATCGTCGCAACATTGCTGTTGGAGTCGGAAACGAGCATCGACACGACAAGCATCGTCAGCGAGGCGATGGCGGAAACGCCGCAGGCAAGTCCGTCAAGCCCGTCGATGAGGTTGACGGAGTTTGTGCAGCCGACTATCCACAGTATCGTCACGGGGACGGAAAGGATGCCGATGGTGATGGCCTGAGTGCTCGTTATGTGCAGGGGGTTGGTGACGACATTTATAATGATGCCCGAGAGCACCGCAACGACGGCGGCGAGTATCTGCACGCCGAATTTAAGCCATGCGTTGAGGTTTAGAACATCGTCTATCGCACCGACGACGGCGATGAGTATCGCACCGACGAGGATGCCTCGTACCTGCGTTGTTATATTTGCGAACAAAAGCACCGAGATGAGAAATCCGATGAATATCGCCAGACCGCCCATACGGGGTATCGGGTGGCTGTGGATATGGCGCTTTTTGTCGGGGATATCGATAGCTCCGACCTTGACCGCAAAGTTCTTCACGAGCGGCGTCGCTATAAATGAAATGACAAATGCAATGACCAGTGCAAGGATTATCTTTATCCAAGCAGCCGTGCTGTAATCGACCATAGCTGTCTCCGAAAAAATTTATCTCTTAAAATTTGGGCTTTTCAACTAAGCCAATTTTCTTGTAAACCTTGCGCAGGGTCTTGCGGGCAATAAAGCTTGCCTTCTGAGCGCCCTCGGTGTAGACCTTTTCAAGATACGCCTTGTCGGCGAGGATGCGCTCGGCCTCCTCACGGATCGGGCGCAGCGTCTCGATAACGGCGTCGCCGACGGCGGGCTTGAATGCACCGTAGCCGAGGCCGTCAAATTCTTTCTCTATCTCGTCAAAGCTCTTGCCCGTGACGGCGGCGTAGATGTTCATGAGGTTTGACACGCCGGGCTTCAGCTCCGGGTCAAAGCGCACGCAGTGCTCTGTGTCGGAGTCTGTGACGGCACGCTTAAACTTGCGGGCGATATCCTCGGGCTTTTCGAGCAAAAACACGCAGCCGTTGGGGTCTGACTTACTCATCTTCGAGGAGGGGTTGCCAAGACCCATGACCCTTGCGCCCACCTTGGGGATGTACGCCTCGGGAATTTTAAAGGTCTCGCCGTAGAGGTTGTTGAAGCGGATGGCGATGTCCCTTGTCAGCTCGCAGTGCTGGCGCTGATCCTCGCCGACGGGGACGAAGTCTGCCTGATAAAGCAGGATATCGGCCGCCATGAGAGCGGGGTAGGTGAACAGGCCGCCGTTAATGTTGTCGGCGTTCTTTGCGCACTTGTCCTTAAACTGCGTCATGCGGCTTAGCTCGCCGAACATGGTGTAGCAGTTGAGCACCCAGCCGAGCTCGGCATGCTCGTGCACATGACTCTGCAAAAACATGGTGTTCTTCTCGGGGTCGAGACCGCAGGCGATGTACTGCGCAAGCTGCGTGAGCGCACGGCGGCGAAACTCCGTCGGATTCTGGCGCACGGTCAGCGTGTGCAGGTCGGCCATAAAGTAGTAGCAGTCAAACTCGTCGGCAAGCGCACTCCAGTTCTTGACCGCACCGAGGTAGTTGCCCAGATGCAGGTCGCCCGAGGGCTGGATGCCGGAAAGCATTATCTTCTTCGTAGTATTTTCCATTTTAATTATCGCCTTTCAGGAAATTCTATTATGCTAATCTAGCATTGTATCATTTTAGTTCTCACTTGACAATAACGAAAATGTAAAATAGTATATAAGAGCAGAAAAAATGGCTTGAACGGAGGTAAAAATGATAGACGAAAAATGGTTTTCAGAGCAGGAGGCACGCATCCCCAAGGGTGAGGTGCGCACCCGTTTTGCTCCCAGCCCCACGGGCTATATGCATGTCGGCAACCTCAGAACGGCGCTGTACACATGGCTCATCGCCCGCCACAACAAGGGCAAGTTCATCCTGCGCATCGAGGACACCGACCAGGAGCGCCTTGTCGAGGGCGCAGTCGATGTCATCTACCGCACCATGACCGAGTGCGGCCTTGACCACGACGAGGGCCCCGATATCGGCGGACCGGTAGGCCCGTATGTGCAGACCGAGCGCCGTGGGCTTTACGGCAAATACGCCGAGCTCCTGGTCGAAAAGGGCTGCGCCTACCGCTGCTTCTGCGAGAAAAGCGAGGCTGACGAGGACGCAGGCTTTGAAAAGGCAGTCGATCCCTGCCGCAATATGAGTAAGGAAGAGAGCGACCGCCGTGCAGCCGCCGGTGAGCCGCATGTCATCCGCCAGCGCATCCCCGAGGAGGGCACGACCACCTTCCATGATGAAATTTTCGGCGATATCACCGTTGAGAACAAGACCCTTGACGACCAGGTGCTCATAAAGCGTGACGGTCTGCCGACCTACAACTTTGCAAATGTCATCGATGACCACCTCATGGGCATCACCCATGTCGTGCGCGGCTCGGAGTATCTGTCGTCGTCGCCGAAGTACAATCTGCTGTACGAGTCGTTCGGCTGGCCTATCCCCTGCTATGTCCACTGCTCGCCGGTCATGCGTGATGCGCACAACAAGATGTCCAAGCGCCACGGCGACCCGTCGTATGAGGATCTCATCGCACAGGGCTACCTGACCGACGCTGTCGTCAACTATGTCGCCCTGCTCGGCTGGAGCCCCGGCGGCGAGCGTGAGGTCTACACCATGAAGGAGCTTGCCGAAATTTTTGAGCTCAAGGGACTTTCCAAGTCTCCGGCCATTTTCGACATTGAAAAGCTCAGGTTCTTTAACGCCGAGTATATCCGTGCAATGAGCCCCGAGGACTTTGCCAAGGCAGCAGAGCCGTTTATCCGTCAGGCGGTCAAGAATCCCGACATTGACCCGGCTGCCATCGCCGCCCTGCTCCAGCAGCGCACCGAGGTTCTGACCGATATCCCCGAGAAGCTCGATTTCTTCGACACGCTTCCCGAGTACGACACGGCGCTGTTCGTGCATAAAAAGTCCAAGACCGACGAGGCGGGCTCGCTTGAGATGCTCAAAATGATGCTGCCCGTGTTCGAGGCAATAGACGATTGGTGCGATGAGAATATACTCGCCGCCATGACCGATATGGCAGCCCGCTGCGAGTGCAAAAACGCCAAGGTCATGTGGCCCGTGCGCATCGCCGCAGCCGGCAAGGCGGTCACGCCCGGCGGCGCAGTCGAGATCTGCCGTATCCTCGGCAAAGCCGAGACACTGCGTAGGATGAACATTGCGATCGAGAAGCTTGAAAAGGCAGTGGGATAATGCGTGACAAGATAATCATCGTCGATGACGAAAGGGAGATAGCCGACCTCATCGGCCTGTACCTTGAAAACGACGGCTACGAGGCGGTGAAGTTTGCAAGCGGTGCGGAGGCTCTTGATTACATGGAGCGCTGCGAGCCTGCGCTTGCCATTCTCGACATTATGCTGCCGGACATTGACGGCTTTTCGCTGCTTAAAAAAATTCGGGAAAGCTATGCCTTTCCCGTCATAATGCTCACCGCCCGAGTGGCGGACACCGACAAGATACTCGGCCTTACCATGGGCGCCGACGACTACATCACAAAGCCCTTTAATCCGCTTGAGGTGACCGCTCGGGTGAAAACCGTGCTGCGCCGCTGCCGCCGTGCATTAGACGAAGAGCATGAGGTCGACATTCGAGGGCTCATCGTAAACCGCCGCAGCCACAAATGCTCGCTGTTCGGCGAAGCGCTTAACCTTACGCCGACGGAGTTCGACATCCTGTGGTATTTGTGCGAAAACGCAGGGCGGGTCGTTGCGTCCGAGGAGCTGTTCGAGGCCGTGTGGAAGGAAAAATATCTCGCCGCCAGCAGCAACACCGTCATGGCGCACATCGGCCGCCTGCGGGAGAAAATGCATGAGCCGGTGAAGAAGCCGAGGTTTATAAAAACCGTGTGGGGTGTGGGATATGAGATCGAAAAATAGTGCCCTGCGCAGCTTCCTCAAGCTGTTGTGCGTCTTTGCCGCCGGTACGGCACTCATTGTGATGATAGTTTGGTTTTTCGACTATTCGCTAAACGGCGTTGTGCTCGACTGGCTCGACAGGACATGTACATACTCTTATTACACCGCAAACGGTGTGGAGGTAAAGCAGCTGGACGGGCGGGCCATCAAGCGGCTTGCCGTGCAGCTGATGATAATAAACCTTGCGTTTTGGCTCATCGTCGGCTTTGTCGTCATGCAGGTGCGCCGCCGCCGTCTGCTTCGGGAGGCGGGCACGCAGGTGGGCGAGTACATGCTCGGCGACATGCCCGCAAAGGAGCTTCCGAACGAGCTTGCAGCCCCTCTGAGCGAGGCAAAAAGCGCCCTCGTGCGCTCGGAAAGCCTGCTGCGGGAGGAGACGGCTCGCAAAAACGACCTTGTCATGTACCTTGCGCACGACCTCAAAACGCCGCTTGCCTCCGTCATCGGCTATCTTACGCTTTTGCGTGACGAGCGGGAGCTGTCGCCGCAGCTTCAGGAAAAGTACCTGTCGATAACGCTCGATAAGGCCGAACGGCTCGAAGAGCTGATAAACGAGTTTTTCGAGATAACCCGCTTTAACCTCTCGACGGTCACGCTCGAGCGCGGACGAATTGACCTTGTGCGCCTGCTTGAGCAGCTTCGCTACGAGTTCATGCCGATGCTGCGGGAAAAGCGCTTTACCTGCACGCTGACTGCGCCCGAGACGCTGCCCGTTTACTGCGATGCAGGCAAGATCCAGCGTGTTTTCGACAATCTCCTGCGCAACGCCGTGCTGTACGGCTACCCCGACACGGAGATAAAGATAGACGCACGGCTTGACGGCGCAAACGCCGTGGTCAGCGTTAAAAACTCGGGTGCGACCATCCCCGAGGAAAAGCTCCGGCGCATATTCGAGCAGTTTTTCAGGCTCGACGCCGCACGCTCGACAGACAGCGGTGCAGGGCTCGGCTTGGCGATAGCCGACCAGATAGTGCGGCTTCACGGCGGCACGATAAACGCCCGCAGCGCCGACGAAACGATAGAGTTCACCGTCACCCTCCCCGTAGGAAAATCGTAAGATTTTCCGCCTAAAACCGTCACAAATTCATACGGACAAACGGATAAACTGCGCTCCCGTTTTTGCTACGATGTAAGCGAAAACGAGAGCGTTTTTGTTTGGAGGCTGTTATGAAAAAGTTTGTTGCCGTTTGTCTGAGCGTTTTGCTGCTCGTCGGCTGCGGGATGACCGAGCCGAGCGCCGAGGAAAAGCTTGAACACATAAAAAGCAGCGGGGATTACCCCGAGGTGCTCATAGAGACTGCCGAAAAGTGCCCGCAGACGATAGATTTCGTCTACGCCTACCCCGAAAAGCACGGCAAGCGGTTTGACATTGACCTAACTGCCGATGCACGGCTCGACACCGTGCCGCTGTTTATCCAGTGGGACGAGCGCTGGGGCTACGAGCCCTACGGCTCGGGCTATATCGGCACCTCCGGCTGCGGCCCGACCTGCCTGTCGATGGCGGCGGTGTATCTTACGAAAAACGCAGAATTTTCGCCCTTGTATGTCGCCCGCATGGCAGAGCAGTACGGCTACTGCGTGCCCGGCAACGGCAGCTCGTGGACGCTCATAAGCGAGGGCTGCGCTCAGCTCGGTCTTACGGCGCACGAGCTTCCGCTCTGGGAGCCGTCGATGGTGAACGCCCTTGATGACGGTGCGGTGCTCATTTTAGCCCTCGGCCCCGGGGATTTTACAAGCTCCGGTCACTTCGTCGTCGTGAGCGGCCACACGAGCGAGGGCTTTGTCGTGAACGACCCCAACAGCGTCGAAAACAGCGGCCGCATTTGGTCATACGAGCGCCTCGAGGGTCAGATATCGAACCTCTGGAGCTTGCAGCCGCAGCTCAACGCCGCAAATTAAAAAATAAAATTAATATTAACCGCCTCTTAAGGACAAGATAGCCTTGAGAGGTGTTTTTATGTATATCAAGAAGAAAACCTTTATTTTAATAGTAACATATCTGTCGGCGGCGGCAATTGCCTTCGGGGCGTGCTCGGCGGTGCTGTCGGTCGGCGGGGCGGGCTACCGAAACACCGCACGCTACGGCTATGAGCACGCCTTCGGCGAGGTGGTCACGGCGGCGGAGAATTTGAGCGACGCATTGCACCGTGGCGCTTACGCAACGGGGGCGGAAATGTCGGCATCGGTCTGCGCCGATGTTTACGGAAGCTGCCTGACGGCGGGCATGACCATGTCCGCTCTGCCGTTTTCCACGCAGGAGCTTGAAAACACGGCTCGCTTTATCGGCGTTGCGGCGGATTTTTCGCAGTCGCTCATGGGAAGCGGCGGCTTTGACGACAAGACCCGCAAAAGCTTCGCCGAGCTTTACAAGACTGCCGAGGGCATCACCGAGACGCTCGATGCGCTGCGTGACGATATCGACAACGGCATGGTGAAGATGGACGAGCCGGAGGCGCTGTTTGATGAAACCGGCGCTTCGCTTCTGAGCACCGCCATGCTCGACATGGAAAGCGGCATCGGCGAGCTGCCGACGCTTGACTACGACGGCAGGTATAATAAGGCCGCCGCCGAGGAGTGCACAGACCCCGTCACCGAGGACGAAGCCCGCACCATAGCTGCCGATTTTCTCGGCCTTGAGGGCGATGAGATAAGCTTGCAGTACCGCAGTGAGGACGGCGCAACGAGCTTTGAGTATGAGGACAAAAGTGTCCTTGTCGACGGCTGGGGCAATGTGGTGTCCATGAGCTCGTCTCGTGTCGTCACGGGCGACATGCCCGCCGGGGACATGGAGAATGCGGCAAAGGAATTTTTAAAAAACCACGGGATAAGCAACATGCATCTCGTGTCCTCGGAGCGTGTCGGCAATTTGCAGTCCATGCGCTTTGAACGCCTTGACGGCGGTGTGCGTGTCGAGGCCGACAGCGTGAAAATTTGCGTTGCCGCCGATGACGGCACGGTCTATTCCTTTGACGCAGGCGCACACTATGCCTACGCACAAAACCACGCAAAGCCCGAGAGCATCGTGACCCGGACGCAGGCGGCGTCGGCGCTCCCGAAGGAGCTGAGCGCCAAAGCAAAGGGCATGGTCTACGCCGAAACGGCGGGCGGCAGCGAGCGCCTGTGCTACGAGTTTGAGTGCAAAAGCAGGGACGACGAGACGCTGCGCATCCTCGTCGACGCCGAGACCGGCGAGCAATATCGAATATCGTTTGTATAATAAAAAAGCCTCGTTTTTTTCAAAAACGCCACATTTTTTGTGAAGCTTTGCTTCACGAAAAATCTCGCTATGCTCGTCAAAAAGCCTTAACAGGCGTTTTTGATGGCTATTTATCAAATTTGAGGCGGGACCTTGTCCCCCTCACACTCCCCCTGCTGCGTATTGGTATTTACTCTGTTGCATCTATTTCGCCTATTTTCTCGATATCCGAAAAAAGAAGCAGTTCAAACGAACTGCTTCTTTTTTATATTTGATTTATTTGACGCTGAACAGCAGGTCGCCGTAAGTGGGGTACGGCCAGTAGCTCTTGGCGGTCAGCGTTTCGAGCTCGTCGACGCTTTGCCGCAGGGCGCTCATTGCGCCGAGGACATTGTCCCTGTATGCGCAGGCACGGGTGCAGACATCGGTGAGCTCCTCGGCATCGTTCGATGCCTTGTCGAGCGTACGCACCTCGTATAGCACCTCGGTCGTGAGCCTGCTCACCCTCGCCGCCGTCTCGGTCTCGTACACGGATTCGATGCCGATGGCGTTCTTGGCTGCCGCCGTATCGCACAGCTGCTTTGCAAATGCGCTGACGGCTGGCAGGATATCCTGCCGTGCCATGTCGAGCATAGTCAGCGCCTCGATGCGCAGCACCTTGCAGTAGTTATCGAGCTTCATCTTGTAGCGGGCGGCAAGCTCTATCTCGGTGTACACCCTATGTCGGGCAAAAAGCTCGACATTTTTTATCGCCAGATAGTGCGGGACGCAGTCGGGCGTTGTCGGGAGATTCAAAAGCCCACGCTTTTCGGCTTCCCTGACCCACTCATCGCCGTAGCCGTTGCCGCTGAAGATGATGCGCTTGTGCTTTCTTATGACAGAGCGGATAAGCTCGTGCAGGTCGTTTTCAAAATCCTTTGAGCCCTCGAGAGCGTCGGCGTACTGGCGCAGAGACTCGGCAACTGCGGTGTTTATGACGACATTTGCGCCGGAGATGGACGAGGACGAGCCGAGCATCCTGAACTCGAACTTATTGCCGGTGAAGGCGAAGGGCGATGTGCGGTTGCGGTCGGTGGTGTCCTTCGGGAACTTCGGCAGGGCGTGCACGCCGACCTTTATAAGCTCCTTTTCCTTGCCGCCGTAGGGCTCATCCTTTTCGATGGCCTCGAGTATCTCCTCAAGCTCCTCGCCGAGGTACATGGAGACGATGGCGGGAGGCGCTTCGGCAGCACCGAGACGCAGGTCGTTCGACGCACTGGTCACCGAGATGCGCAGCATATCCTGATAATCGTCGACGGCCTGAATGACCGCACAGAGCATGAGCAGAAACTGCGCATTTTCGTACGGAGTTTCGCCGGGCTCTAAGAGATTCACGCCCGTATCGGTCGTCATCGACCAGTTATTGTGCTTGCCCGAGCCGTTGACGCCGGCAAAGGGCTTTTCGTGCAGCAGACACACCATGTCGTACTTGCGTGCAAGTTTTTTCATAAGCTCCATGGTGATCTGGTTATGGTCGGCGGAGATATTGGTCGTGGAGAACACGGGCGCAAGCTCGTGCTGAGCCGGGGCGGCCTCGTTATGCTCGGTCTTTGCCGAGACGCCGAGCTTCCACAGCTCCTCGTCAAGCTCCTGCATGAACGCCGAGACACGGGGCTTTATCGTGCCGAAATAGTGGTCGCCCAGCTCCTGAGCCTTGGGCGGCTTTGCGCCGAACAGCGTGCGGCCGGTATACATGAGGTCCTTGCGCTTTTCGTACACGGACTTGTCGACGAGAAAATACTCCTGCTCCGGGCCGACGGTGGTCTTGACCGCCGTAACATCACGGTTTCCGAACAGGCGCAGCACACGCAGGCACTGATGATTTATCGCCTGCATACTCCGCAGAAGCGGTGTTTTTTTATCCAGCGCCTCGCCGCCGTAGGAGCAAAACGCCGTGGGGATGCACAAAACGCCGTCCTTTATAAACGCATACGAGGTCGGGTCCCAGGCGGTGTAGCCCCTCGCCTCAAAGGTCGCACGCAGACCGCCGGTCGGGAAGCTGGAGGCGTCCGGCTCGCCCTGAATGAGCTCCTTGCCGGAGAACTCCATTATCACTCTGCCGTCGCCGACGGGGCTTAAAAAGCTGTCGTGCTTTTCGGCGGTGATGCCGGTCATGGGCTGAAACCAATGGGTAAAATGCGTGACGCCCTTTTCTATCGACCAATCCTTCATCGCATTGGCGACGACATCGGCGGTCTTCCCGTCGAGCCGAGCGCCGAGCTTTATGCACTGTCGGACCTGCTCATAAACCTCTTTCGGCAGCCGAGCCTGCATCACGGAATCGTTAAAAACCATTGAGCCGAACATCTCGCTTAAATTTTTCATGGCAGATCCACCTTTCATTTATATAAATAGCATAGTGAGAAAATTATATGCCCCGCCTGCAATATTTGTCAAGCAAATAAATTCTCACGGGGGCTTGACAATACGGGGCAATGTGCATATACTGACTGTGCGGCTTTGAGCCACACAGTTAAGAGCACATATCGTTTTTTTCTTCACATTTGCGACAAAGTGTGATATGATGGAAAAATATCGGATAGAAAAGTGTAGCATGTATGAAAAAATCAATTAAAAACCTATTGTGGCTTTTGCTGCTCATCGTCCTTACGGTCTGCACCGTGCTTATCATCACCAAGGTCAACAAGGGCTTCAGCTTCAAGGGCTTTATGCATCTTATATCCAACGCATCGCCCGTATGGATGCTCTTTGCCGCCATCTGCGCCTTCGGCTTCGTGTTTTTTGAGGGCATGGGGCTAAAATGCACCTGCGATTTCCTCGGTGAGCCGATCTCGACCGGCAAGGCGATACTGTACTCTGCGACGGATATCTATTTCTCGGCGCTGACCCCCTCGGCCGCAGGCGGACAGCCGGCTGCGCTTCTGATGATGATGAATCACGGCGTTTCGGCTGCGGTGTCGGCAATAGCGCTTTTATTAAACCTCGTGATGTACACGGTGTCTATCATGCTCATCAGCACCGTGTGCTTTATCGTCTACCCCGACATGCTTTTTAGGCTCGAAACGGGTGCGCTTGTGTTTATTATTATCGGTGCGGTGGTGCAGGCGCTGTTCATCGTGCTGTTTGTAATGTGCATTTTTAATGAAAAGCTCGTGCTGGCCGTGTGCCGCTTCTGCCTGAAGCTTCTGTGCCGGATGAAGATATTCCACAACTACGACGAGCACTACGAAAATCTTCTGAGCATGATACGGCAGTACAAGGAGTGCGGCATTTTGCTGCGGCACAAAACGGTGCTGCTTTTGAAGGTGTTTTTCCACAACCTCATGCAGCGGCTTTCCGTTATCATGGTCGCCGTGTGCGTGTTCATCGGCGTGGGCGGTGCGCCCTCGAGGGCTTTTGAGGCCTTTGCGGCGCAGACCTTTGCCGTGCTCGGCTCAAACGCTGCGCCCGTCCCGGGTGCGGTCGGCATAGTCGACTACATCTTCCTCGAAGGCTTCGAGCACCTCGTGCACGACCCCGTGAGCGTGGAGCTATTAAGCCGTGGACTTTCGTTCTACTGCAACCTCATTTTCTGCGGCATTTTGATGTTTGTAAACTTTATTCGCATGAAACCTAAAACAGGATCGGAAAACAATGACTAAAACTGCTATGACCATCGGTCTTAAATATTGCTATACAAAGATAGGCAAGCCCACCCGCCGGATACTTACGAATCCGCTGCTGACCGCCGTTGTCGGCGCTTATATGGACACGAAGGGCTCGGTAAAGCGCATCGACGGCTTTGTCAGGCGCAACAATATCGACATGAGCGACTGCGTTGAGACCGAGTACAGGAGCTTCAACGATTTTTTCACCCGCCGTTTAAAGCCCGGCGCTCGCCCCGTTGATTCCGATCCGGAGGTGCTCATCTCCCCCTGCGACGGCTATCTTTCGGCGTACAGGATAAGCGCAGACTCGGAGTTTGCTATAAAAGACAGCTTTTATAATGTCGAGGATCTTGTCGGCGGCGACGAGATTGCGGCGGAATACTTAAGCGGCACATGCCTTGTGCTCCGGCTCGGCGTTGAAAATTATCACCGCTACTGCTACATAGACAATGGCTTTAAAAGCCGCAACTATCACATCAAGGGCCGCTATCACCCCGTGCAGCCCATCGTCGTGCGCAAGCACCCGGTGTTCAAGCAGAACACCCGTGAGTATTGCATGCTCGAGACAGAAAACTTTGGCACGGTCACGCAGATAGAGGTCGGCGCATGCATGGTCGGCAAGATAAATAACCACCATGAGGCGGGTGTCATGCACCGTGGCTGCGAAAAGGGCATGTTCCTTTTCGGCGGCTCGACCATCGTTCTGCTGTTTAAAAACGGCGTGCTCGATATCCCCGACGACCTGTTTGCAGCAACGAAAGACGGTAAGGAGGCCGTAGTCCGATACGGCGAAGCGATTGCAAGAAAAGCTAAGTAACTCAAGACCCGAGGCTCGTTTGAGCCTCGGGTTTTTAGACAGTCAAAGAACTATGAAAAGCAGGCGTAACGGGTCAAACCCAATACGCAGCAGGGGGAGTGTGAGGGGGTAACGAAGTGTCGGTGCGGTAGTGAATGACATGCCGGGGGCATGTCA
>CAKTQR010000006.1 GCA_934597175.1 uncultured Oscillospiraceae bacterium
GACCTCCGGCGTGACAGGCCGGCGTTCTAACCGACTGAACCACTCGGCCACGGCTCAGTTAATATAACAGATTTTTTTCTGCTTGTCAATAACTTTCGCAAAAATTATCTTCTCTTTTTGTTTTTTCTCGGACTTTTCTTTTTGTTCTGTTTTCTTTTTGCTGCGGCAGCGGCCTCTTTTTTCTCTTTAAGGGCACGCTTTGTGCGCACATCGATGACGACCATGATGCAAATGGCAACCACAACACCGATGGCGACCCACCAATACCATTCAAGACCCATGACATATCCTCCGTTTTTTTATACCACTATACCGTATGCGAATACCCCTGTCAAATAAAAAAATATGGACAATCCCCGCCTAAAGGGGATATAATAAAAGTTGACGGGAGCTGAGCTCCTGTCGGTTTTGACGGGCAGCTTTCCGCTCATGCTTCGTTGAAGCCCTAGCCCATATATGTCCATTATGTCCGTCGGGCTTCGTCTTGCCTGAACGAAAATCTGCTCCCTCAAAACTGCAAGGCATCTGTCAGTAGTGTTTTTCGAGGGATTTTCGGCTTTCTTTGGTGAAGGCGTGTCGTAACCCGCCAAGACAAAAAAGGCGAAAAGCACCGAAAGGGCACACTGACAGACGACAGGAGCTCGACTCCCGTCAACTCATACTACTTCAAACAGAGGCTTGATATGAAAAAGAACTTCAGATTTTATATAGCGCTGTGGATCAGCAAAATGGCGATGCTGCTGCAAAGGATGCTGGGCATGAATGCAAGCTATTTCCCCGGCAAGCTTGCCATTAAGCTGTGCCCGGACTTCCTCGGCCGCATCGATAAGCCCAAGACCATCATCACCGTCACCGGCACGAACGGCAAGACCACCTGCTGCAATATGATATTGGATGTGCTGACGGAAAACGGCTACGATGTTTTGAACAACAAGGCAGGCTCAAATATCGACGCCGGTATCGCAAGCTCGCTGCTCGGTGACGCCGACCTTTTGGGTCATGTCAAAAAGCAAATCGCCGTTTTTGAGGTCGACGAGCGCAGCTCGCTGAAGATATACGCCTATGTCCATCCCGACTACGCCGTGTGCACGAATCTGTTCCGTGACTCGATAGGCCGCAACGCCCACGCGGAGTTTATAAGCTCCATCATCGAGCGGGCGCTGCCGGACGACACATATATGATCCTCAATGCCGACGACCCGATAAGCAGTCAATTGAAGCCTAATAACAAGCGCAGCTATTTCTCCATCGCCCGCCTCGATACCGACAGGCCCGAGTGCGTCAACATTATAAATGATATGCGCTATTGCCCCAAGTGCGGCGGCAGGGTAGAGTACGAATATGTGCGCTACCACCACATCGGCAAGATGAAGTGCACAAGCTGCGGCTTTGCCTCGCCCGAGGGCGATTACACCGCAAGCCCCGATTGGGCAGCCGGCACATTCACCGTCGCAGCCCCCGAGGGAGAGGAGACATACCCCCTCATGAGCGACAGCGTGTTCAACACCTACAATCAGGTGACGGTCGTCGCCCTGCTGCGCACCTTCGGCCTTTCCGCCGAAGCCATTGCTGCGAGCTTTGCGCACATGAGCATCGTCAAAAGCCGCTACACCAAGCGTGAGAAAAACGGCATCGAGGTCGTGACCAACATGACCAAGGGCCAGAATCCCGTTGCCTGCTCGATAGTGTTTGACTACATCCGCTCCGAGCCCGGTCAAAAGGAGGTCATCGTCATGCTCGACGATAAGACCTACAAAAAGACCACCGAGATAGTCACATGGGTGTACGATGCCGACTTTGAATTTTTAAACGACGAGAGCATCAGCCGTGTCGTCGCCTGCGGCGTCAGAGTGCATGATTACCACCTGCGTCTGCTTTTGGCGGGCGTGCCAGAGAAAAAGATACGCTGCGTGGAAAACGAGCTTGATGCACCGTCGCAGCTGCTGCTTGATGAAACCGACAAGGTGTTTATCCTGCACGACCTGACAACGCCCGAGACGACGAGACTCGTGTGCGACGGCGTTCTGGCGGAGATCGAGAAAAGGGAGGCGGAAAAATGAAGATAGAGGTCCTGTTTCCCGAGGCGGCAAATCTTTTCGGCGACTGCTGGAATCACCGCTATTTAAAGGAGTGCCTGCCCGAGGCGGAGTTTGTGTACACCTCGTTCGGCGACACGCCGGCGTTCGTTGACGGCGATGTGCAGCTTGTTTACATGGGCGCAATGACCGAAAGTGCGCAGGAGCGTGTGATAGAAAAGCTCATGCCGTACCGTGAGCGCATAGCGCAGCTTGTTTCCGGCGGCACAGTGTTTTTAATGACCGCAAACGCCGGTGAGGTGTTCTGCGACCACATCGAAAACGAGGACGGCAGCCGTGTTGAGGGACTCAAGATTTTTGACCTGTACGCCAAGCGGGACATGATGCATCGGCACAATTCCACCGTGCTGTGCGAGTTTGAGGGCATGAAGCTCGTGGGCTTCAAGGCCGAGTTTTCGCAGCTTTACGGTGATAATTCCGCAAACGCCTTTGCCACGGTCAGCTACGGCACGGGCATTAATTCAAAAAGCAAGCTTGAGGGCGTGCGGATAAACAATTTCTTCTCCACGGCGATTGTCGGTCCGTTCCTGCTCATGAATCCCGACTTTGTGAAATATCTCATGACCCTCCTCGGCGTCGAAAACCCCAAGCTCAAATACGAGCCCGTCATCACGGACGCCTACAAAAAGCGCCTTGCCGATATCGAGAGAATGGCAGCTAAGTAACAAAAACCGGAGTGCATCGCACTCCGGTTTTTAATTTAATCAGCCAAGCTCAAGCACCGTTACCGATTTGGTGAGGGGCGTTTCTATCGTCAGGGTGTTTGAGAGCAGGCGGGTTACGGCGGACTCGTCGAACAGGGAGAGAAACTCGTCGACGGGGGCGATGTTTTGAAGTCCGGCGCTGCCGCAGCGGTAGTGCATGGGGACTGTCACCGTGGGCTTTATCTGCTCGCAGACAGCCTTTGCCGCCTTGGCGTCGAGCGTGTACACGCCGCCGACGGGTATCAGCAGAATGTCAATTTTGCCGAGACTGCTCAGCGTTTCGGCGCTCAGCTCGTGGCCGAGGTCGCCGCAATGGGCGACGGTGAGCCCCTCGGCGGTGACGACGGTGATGAGATTATCGCCACGCTTTGCGCCCATACATTCGTCGTGGAAGGTGGGTATGCTGTACATCGCAAAGCTGGGCTCGCTGCCCGTGAGCGTGACCGCCTCGGGACAGTAGTGGTCGGAATGGCGGTGGCTGCAAACGACTGCGTCTGCTGTAATTTCCGGCAGCGCAAGCCCCGGCACAGAGCCCGGAGCATAGGGGTCAAACACCACGCTGCCGCTTGCGGTCTCCAGCTTGAAGCAGGCGTGACCGTACCATGTAAGCTTCATTAGATATACTCCTTTATAAACCGGTCGAGCTTCTGCGCATACGCCTCGGGTGCGATGTGCATCGTCTCGATGTGCTTTGTGCCCTCGGTGAACAGGCAGTCCTTGTCGTTCGGGCAAAGCTCAAATATCCTCGGTGCCATGGAAAACGGCACTGTTTTGTCGTCCTTGCCGTGCACGATGAGAAACGGCAGGGGCGAATTTTTAATGTTCTCCCGCACATCCGTCTCGGCAAGGTCGTAGCCTGCAACAATGCGGTTTAGACCCGCCATGAGCCCGTAGAGCGGCCCAAGCTGCGAGCGCAGTATCTCCCGAGCGTCGATAAAGCCGCTGTCGGCGACGATAAACTTCACGCAGTCCGGGCAGCGGTCGCTCATCTTGAGCACCGTTGCGCCGCCGAGGGAAAAGCCGTGCAGCACGACCTTTATATCCTCGCCGAACTGAGAGCGCAGAAAGTCGAGCCACTTAAGGCAGTCGGCACTTTCAAACACATCGTAGCCGAAGAGCTTGCCGCCGCTTTCGCCGGAGGCGGTGTTGTCGCAGGTGAAGATGTCAAAGCCACGGCTGTGGTACAGGTCGTAGAACATGCCTGCGGTCTCGGCGTGCTCGGAGTGGTAGCCGTGCACGATGAACACGAGCCTCTTGCCCGGCTTTTTGCCCGCGGGATAGTAAAACCCTTGAAGTGCCTCACCCCGGTCGGAATTTATGGTGTAGCGTACATGCATTTTCTCCCGCAGCCTGTCGGCAGCGGAGTCCCGCCGCTCGTAGTAGTCCTCGGCGTGACCCTTTTTATCCAGAAGCAGGGTGCTGAGTCTTGAGCGGCTGCGCCAGAACACGAAGCGGTAGATATCCAAAACGGCGTAGACCGGCACGGCGGCTGCCGCAATGATAAGCGCTCTGTTCATATCAGGTCACCGGCAGCAGCGCACCCACGCTCGAGAGCAGCGTGAACACGACGATGAATATCTGAAACGGCAGCGAGCCGAACTTGCCGCAGATAGGCGATGCGCCCGTGCGGTGGCGTGAGCGGTTGTAGGCGACGATGATGCCGATACCGGTCACGACCTGGATGATGCTTGCAAAGCGGGTGAAGCCGACGAAGCTCGACAGCCCGAACAGCGCAAGGATAAGGCAGGGAGCGGAGGCGACGAGCCAGCTTATATTCTTGCTCCAGCCGGTCTGCTCGCCGACGATGTCACGCAGGTTGAGCGTGTTTGCCCAAAAGCTCGTGGCGAGCGCCAGCAGCGTGAAGATATAGCCGATGATGCTGACCCAGCCACCGAGGTGACGGGAAAGGTCGACAAGTGCGCCGTCCTCGGTGATGTCCTTGCCTGCACCGAGCAGAGTCATCGTGGTGATGAGCAGGATAAGGCAGGCGTTTATGCCGAGACCCGCTGCGATAGCACCACGGATGCGCTTTACATCGCCGTTGAGGCCCTTTACCACCTGTGGGGTGCTCATGACTGCCGACAGCGAGAAGCTTATCATGCCAAACAGCGCCAAGGCGTTGTTAAGTCCGTGCCAGCCGGTGGGGAAGGCGCTCGTTTTATTAAGCAGCGTCGCAACGAACAGGATGCCCACAACGCCGACCATCGAGCCGACGGCGATCTTTTCGCATATGCCGACAAGCTTCATGCCGACGAACACCACGCCTGCGCCGATGACATAGAAAATGAGCATGCCGACGATGTCCGGAAGCCCAAACCACGAGCGGAACACCGCAGCTGCTCCCGTCAGAAATGCGCTGACATTGACGATGACGGATAGACCCAGCAGCAAAAACGCCGCCCAGGTGAAAATTTTCTTGATAACGCCCGAGAACAGCTCTGCGTCAAAGCAGGATATAAACTGCGCACCGTTATTGTTGTACGAAAGCTCGGCGATGACGAAGTGGAGGACTAGTGCTACGATGTAGCCGAAAAGCAGTATCCATATCATCTCACGAAAGCTGTTGTGCGCCGCAAGGTAGGGCACGGACAGTATGCCTGCGCCGACACCGTGGCCGACGATGATGCTCGCCGCCTCAAAAAATGTAAGTTCGGATTCTCCTTTTATGTTTGGCATGGCTGTATCCTTTCTGCTTTTTTGTGGTCATTTTAACATGATATGAACTAATTAGCAATAAAAGAACACAAAAGCGCAAAATATGTCATTTACAGGACGAAAATGTTGTATTATAATGTATTTTATAAACAAAATGTGAGGGAAATAAGGAAATCGGGAAGATGGAGAAAAGGCTGGAGCAATTTAACAGGCAGAAGTTTGTGAGAGTTGTCTGCCTGGTGATAGCGGATGCGGTGCTTATAAATGCGGCGGCGTTTCTTGCGCTGTTTGTGCGGTTTGAGTTCAGCTTCGAGCTGCTCGGTCAGACGGAGTATTTAAGCGGACTTGTGACCTACTCGTGGCTCAATACGCTCGGTGCGCTGCTCATATTTTATCTTATGAAGCTGTATGACAGCCTGTGGGAGTATGCAAGCACCGCCGAGCTTATCCGGGTGTTCATTGCGTCGGTGCTGTCTGCCGGTGCGTGCGTTGTCGGCATGATGATGCTGAAGATATACATGCCCCGCAGCTTTGCACTTTTGTATGCGGGCGCTCTGACGGCGCTTTGCTCTGCGCTCAGGCTCGTATACAGGGAGATAAGGCGTGCAAGGACTCGTGAGGGCGGCGGCGAGCGCAAGCGCACCATGCTCATCGGCGGCGGACAGGCAGGCTCGATGGTGCTGCGTGAATTTCAGTTCAGCGCCCATTCCGAGAACAATGTCGTGTGCATTATCGATGACGACCGCTCCAAGTGCGGCAGCTACATGCGCGGCGTGAAGATAGTCGGCGGGCGTGACGATATCGTGCCCATGGCGGAAAAATACGGCGTTGAGGAGATAGTCCTCGCCATACCCTCGGCAAGCCGCCGTGAAAGGCTCGATATCCTCGATATCTGCCACCTCACGGGATGTACCCTGCGCACCCTGCCGGGACTGTATCAGCTTGCTAACGGCGAGGTCAGCATCCAGAGCATCAAGCATGTCGATATAGAAGACCTCCTCGGCCGTGACACGGTCAAGACCGACCTAAACGAGGTCAAGGCGTATGTACAGGGCAAGGTCGTCTTAGTCACCGGCGGCGGCGGAAGCATCGGCAGCGAGCTGTGCCGTCAGGCGGCGGCGATGAGCCCCAAGCAGCTCATCGTTTTCGACATTTACGAAAACAACGCCTACGACCTGCAAATGGAGCTCAAGCGCAACCACCCCGAGCTCGACCTTGTCGTGCTCATAGGCTCGGTGCGTGACGAGACGAGGGTCAACAACATCTTTGAAAAGTACCGCCCCGACCTTGTCTGCCATGCTGCGGCGCATAAGCATGTTCCGCTCATGGAGGATTCGCCGTTTGAGGCGATAAAGAACAATGTGTTCGGAACTTATAATGTCGCAAGAGCTGCCGACCGATTCGGCACGCAGAGGTTTATCCTCATTTCCACCGATAAGGCCGTCAACCCCACCAATGTCATGGGTGCGTCAAAGCGCATCTGCGAGATGGTCGTGCAGACGGTGAACGAGCGCTCGAAAACCGATTTTGTCGCCGTGCGCTTCGGTAATGTCCTGGGCTCGGCGGGCAGCGTTATCCCGCTTTTTCGCAAGCAGATAAAGGAGGGCGGCCCGGTCACGGTGACGCACAAGGAGGTCATCCGCTACTTCATGACCATCCCCGAGGCCGTGCAGCTTATCTTCCAGGCCAACGCCTACGCAAACGGCGGTGAGATATTCGTCCTCGACATGGGCGAGCCCGTGAAGATCGACGATCTTGCCCGCAATATGATAAGGCTGTCGGGCTTTGAGCCGGATGTGGATATCAAGATAGAGTACACCGGCCTGCGCCCGGGCGAGAAGCTCTATGAGGAGCTGCTCATGTCCGGCGAGGGACTTAAAAAGACGAAAAACGACCTTATCTACATAGGCAGCGAGGTCGATTTCGACAAGCCCGAGTTCGAGGAAAACCTCATGGAGCTCAAGGCGATAAACGAGACCTCCGAGCGGGAGCTGCGTGATAAAATTGCGCAGATAGTCCCGACCTACCACATCCCCGACCACCAGAAAATTTCGGTTTAATTCAAAAACGCTGATGCACATCGCATCAGCGTTTTTTCAGCTTTCCATCTGCTTGCCGAGGAAGCTTGCAACGGTCTGCGCAAGCGTGTACTCAATATCGGTGCACGGTGCGGAGCTTTGCTGCACAACGAACAGCACGCAGCCCATCACATCACCCTCGGAAATGACCGGCGCTGCGACCGAGACGCACAGCTTTTCGTCGTTGTCCGAAACGGGGATGCAGCCGCTGCCGTCGTAGCGATAGGTGTTGCGGCCCTCCATGATGTGCTCAAGTCCGGCGGAGATGCGCTTATCCAAAAGCTCACGCTTAGCGCCGCCGGAAATTGCGATGACCGTGTCACGGTCGCAGACTGCGGCGATGGCGTCGGTCGATTTGTGCAGACTGTCGCAGATCTGGGCTGCGAAGTCCGACAGCTCGCCGATGGGCGAGTATTTTTTAAAAATGACCTCGCCGTCCTTGTCGGTGTATATCTCCAGCGGGTCGCCCTCACGGATGCGCATGGTGCGGCGGATCTCCTTGGGGATGACGACCCTGCCGAGATCGTCGATCCTTCTGACTATTCCGGTTGCTTTCATATATTTCTTTCTCCTTTGCCTGAATACTTCTTCCGTGCTATTGTTTGCAGCTTTCGGAAGAATATGCGGCTCGGGCAAAAATGTCGTTTTCCTGCGTAAAAATGCAATCGGACATTGACGGCAGTGCGGATAACGGATAAAATACAATTGTCAAAATAGGTAAAATCAAATTTCGACAAAAGCCACGCAGACGGCAGGGGACACGACATGGTATACTACGCCAAATCACCAAATTCACAGGGACACCGGGAAACGGTAAAGGAGCATTTGCGGGAGGTTTCCGAGCTTGCCCGGCAATACGGCGAGGGCATCGGCGCTGCCGATGCTGCGCAGCTGGCGGGGCAGACGCACGATCTCGGCAAATACTCCGAGGCGTTCCAAAATGTGCTCGAAGGCACTAAAACGGGCGTCGACCACGCCTTGGCCGGGGCGTGCTATCTTGATATATGCTACAAAGGCGCAGGCAGCTGCCGCCCGATAGTCGAGGTGGTCAACGGACACCATGACGGTCTTACGGAGTATGCCGCCGTAAAGCCGGAGTTTTACGCCATCGCCGATGACAGGAAAATTCCACGAGGGAACGGCGGGAAAGAATCGGCGATAGAAAACATCAAACAGCTGAAAGAAGCGGCCTCAGCGTTTAACAGTGACTTTCCTGATTTTAAGCCGCCGAAGCTTCCTGCGCCGCCCGATGCGGAGCTTGAATCCATGCTGTACACGAGGATGCTGTTTTCGTGCCTGGTGGATGCAGATTACACGGTGTCGGCGCTCAATGACGACAGTGCATATCTTGAGCATACCGAGGACTTTCGTTTTGAGCCGCAGGAGCTTTTGAAAAACTTATATGATTATCGAAACGAAATCAAGCGAAGCTCCGATGCCGACAAGACGCTCAACGGGTATCGTGACATGGTTTTCGACCGCTGCGGGGACATGGGCGATGAGCCGGAGGGGCTTTATACGCTGACAGCTCCGACGGGCACGGGGAAAACGCTTGCCCTGCTGCACTTTGCCCTGCGGCATTGCCTGAAGCACGGAAAGAAGCGGATAATTATTGTCCTGCCGTTTCTGACGCTGGCAGAGCAAAATGCCGCAACTTATGCAAAGATAATCCCAAATGTACTGGTCGACCACAGTCAGAGCGATCTGCCGGAGAGCGCCCGTGAGCTTGCCGCAAGGTGGAGCGCACCCGTTATTATTACCACATCCGTGCGATTTTTCGAGTCGCTTTTTTCCGATCGCCCGACGGTCTGCCGAAAGCTGCATAACATCGCCGACAGCGTCGTGGTGTTCGACGAAGCCCAGAGCCTGCCCGCCGAGCTGACCTCGTCCACGCTGCGGGCGGTCAATGAGCTGTGCGGCAGGTATCGCACCACCATGGTGTTTTCGACGGCAACTCAGCCGGATTTTTCCGCACGCAAGGACTTGACATGGACGCCCCGGGAGATTCTGCCGGAGCACAAAACGATGTTTGAGGCGCTCAAACGGGTGGAGTTGGACTGGCGGCTTGACGAGGAAACGCCGCTTGAAACAATTGCCGAACAAATGGCGAACTGCGACAGTGTTTGTGCAATTGTAAATCTTCGCCGCCACGCACGGCAGCTTGCCGTTGCTCTTGCCGAAGAATGTCCCGAGGATACGGTTTTCTACATAACCACGGACCTGTGTCCTGCCCACCGAAGCAGGCAGATAGAAACAATCCGGCAGCGCTTGGCGCAGAAGCTGCCCTGCCGGGTGGTGGCAACGCAATGCATAGAAGCGGGCGTTGACCTGGATTTTAAAACGCTTTACCGTGCTTTAGCGCCGCTGGATTCGATAATTCAGGCGGCGGGACGCTGCAACCGCAACGGCTGCGATGTACTGGGACGAGTGGTAGTGTTCAAGCCGGAGGACAACCGCATGCCGTACCCTGACGAGTGGTACAACAATGCGGCCGTTACCGTGCAGGAGATGAGACCGCCGTTTTCCGTCAACGATACGGAGAAGATACGGGAATACTATCGGCGGTTGTTTGACGGAGCATCCGATAAGCCGGAGCTTAAAAAGGCGATAGACTCACGCTCGTTTGAGCAAACGGCAAAGCAGTATAAGCTGATCGCCAACACCGGCGCTCAGGTGATAGTGCCCTATGCCGGAGAGCAGGAGCTCTACGGCAGCATAGCCGAGCAGTTGCGGGCTGCTGGCGTTACCGCTGCCCTGCTCAAGCAGGCAGCATCCATTACCGTGACATGCTTTGCAAAGGATCTGGCGGACTATGCAGAGCCGATCCCCTACGCCCGCCGTTGGGACGGAAAGCACGATCGGTCGACAGAAAACAGCAATGTACATCTTCTCCGCCCGCAGTATGAGGAGCTGTATTCTGAGCGGCTGGGTCTTCATTTCCCGCAGGAGGAGCGGTTTAATTTTATATTCTGATATGAGCGCACCATTTGCCAAACAATGCGGCAAATGGTGCGCTGCAACATTTTTGGGAAAATTAACTTGACAAAACATGTCTAATAAATCATACTTTACTTAAATGCAAATGCTGAGATGAGAGTAGAAATAGTTGCAATATACATGGAGGTGAACATTATTTGAAAGAGATCACTATCGAAGTCTGGGGAGACTTTGCCTGCTTCTCCATGCCCTATGCAAAGGTGGAGCGGCTGACCTACCCATTCCCGACCCCGTCTGCCGCAAGGGGTATTCTTTCGGCGATCTACATGAAGCCGAAGGAATTTCGCTGGCAGGTAAACCGCATTGAGGTGCTCAATCCCATACGCTACATAAGCTTTAAGCGCAACGAACTCAGGTGCACCGCAGGCTCGAAGCCGGTTCCCGCAGAGGATGAGCGAACTCAGCGGCAAACGGTGGCTCTGCGGGATGTGCGGTATCGGATCACCGCATCCATTATCCCGAGTGCAGCCTTTGTCGGAAAGGAAACTCAGCTGTACGAGCAGGCGCTGCGCCGCATCCGAGGCGGAAAATGCTATTTCCAGCCTGCGCTGGGGCTGCGGGAATTCGCCTGCTATTTTGAGGAGAGCGACGGTACTCGGCAGCCCATAGCGCAGTCGATGGATGCCGGGCTGATGGTCTACGACCTGTTCGGGCCGGAGGATGTCGAGGTCACCAAAAAGACGCAGATACAAATGTCGCTGTTCCATGCGGTGATGGAAAACGGCGTGGTGACCGTCCCGCCGTATGACAGTCCGGAGGTCCTGAAAGGAGGCAAGCTATGCTGAAAGCGTTGTATGACTACGGAGTGCGCCGTCAGCTGGCGCTGCCACCGGGATTTGTCGGGAAACCCATAAAAGCGTATATATCCCTTTCCGAGGACGATGACCGTGTCGGCGTATATCTCGGCGACGGCGAGCCCGTGCCGTGCCCGGATATAGGAAGTCTCGCAAACGGCGTGAGCAAGAGCAATGTCCTTGCGGAAAAACGCACGGTCGTGCTCCCCGAGCAGCCGAGTGAAAAGAACAGATTCTTTCTGGAGACGCTCCGCAGTGCGGCCGAGTGCGAGCCGCTGCTGAAGCCGTGCGTCCGTGCACTGGAAACACCCGAGATAGCAGCGAACATAAGGGCGGAGCTGGACAAGGCAAAGGTAAAGCCCGGGGACAGAATTTCTTTCCGTGTCGGCGGTGTGTCCGTGCTGCGTTCGGAAAAAGTGCGCTCATGGTGGCAGGACTACAGAAAGCGGTTTTACAAAGACGATGAGCGGCCGTCTGCGCTGTGCCTTATTACCGGTGAGCCCACCGTACCCATGACCACGACTACCTCCATACAGGGGCTTCAGGTCGTCGGCGGTCACGCACGAGGCGACGCACTCATCTGCTTCGATAAACCGGCCTACTGCTCATACGGTCAGAAGAAGGCCGCCAACGCCCCGGTGTCGGAGGAGGCTTTCAGCGTGGTGAAGGCGGCGCTTGATGACCTGCTTAAGGACGCTCCGATACTTGCCGGAATGAAATTTGTCCATTGGTTTGACCGTGATATCGCACCGGAGCACGACCCGCTGTATTCCGTCGACTTCGGCTCTGACCTGCCGGAGATCGAGCAGGATGATGGGCCGGAGACAAATGAGCTGACCGAGCGGAATAAAGCCGACAAGATACCGCAAAGCGTCTGGTCGGGACAGGCAGCGCCGGAGCTTGACGATGCATCTTATTACATTCTGATGCTGTCGGGTGCAAACAGCCGCATCATGATACGCAGGTACGAAAGGGGCAGCTACGCCGACCTTCGCCGCAATTTGCAACAGTGGTATGCCGACCTTGCGCTTACAAAGCAGAGCGGTACGGGAAATGTCAGCCCCGTGAAGCTGACCGCCCGCCTGATAAGGCTTTTAAAATATCAAAAGACGGACAGCCGGCCGTTTGACCGCCTTTCAAAGGAACTGGCGGGCATCACTCCGGCGGTAGTTCAGGCAATATTGACCGGCGGAGTTTTGCCGGATGCGATCGCGGCAAAGGCTCTGGCGTATATACGCTCCGAGCTGCTGGCCGATGACGACACGGTGCAGAGCAAGCTGCCGAACAGTCTGGCGTGTCAATGGCTGAAGGTCTGGCTGCTGAGGAAGAAACGATTTGAACATGAGGAGGAAGCTATCTTGGAAGAATATAATTTCAATTTGCAAAACACCGCTTACCACTGCGGCGGCTTGATGGCAGTGTATGCGGCGATCCAAAGGACCGCAATGCCGACTGTCAACACCGGCATAGTGGAGCGCTATTATGCATCTGCGATACAGATGCCCGCTCTCGTCATTGGTCAGCTCAGCAGGCAGTCAAATTATCATCTTGAGAAGATGGATAATAAGTGGCTTGCCGAAGAGTACCGTAAAAAGCTGCGGCGGATATCCGTCGCCTTGGGCTCGACTATCCCCGCGACGCTGAATCTTGAGCAGCAGTCGTATTTTGCACTGGGCTATTACCAGATGGGCGCAAAGCTCAATCAGGAAATAATTGAACGCAAAGCCGCCAAGGACAAGGCGGACGAGAAATAAAAGGAGGGTATATCATGGCAATTAAAAACAGATACGAATTTATGTACTATGTCGCATGCACAAACGGCAATCCGAACGGGGATCCCGACATGGGGAATATGCCCCGTCTCGACCCGCAGACCATGCAGGGCTTTATAACCGACGGAGCTACCAAGCGCAGGATAAGAAATTATGTCGAGCTGGCTCACGGCGATGAGCCCGGCATGAATATGATCATTCAGCAGTCGACCAACATAAACCGCCACATTGCCGAGGCCAAGCGGGCAGCCGGTGTCGAGGACTGCGCCAAGTCAAAGGAAGCGGTCTATGCCGGAAGAAAAAAGGCGTGCGAGCTGTTTTACGATGTCCGCACCTTCGGCGCAGTGATGTCCACCGGTCCGAATGCCGGTCAGGTGCGTGGCCCTGTGCAGATAACATACGGAAAGAGCCTGGATGCGGTGCTCCCGATGGATATCTCCATCACCCGCATGGCGGTTGCGGATAAAGTCAAGGACGATGCCGGCGTGGAGGACTATCTTGCGTGGGAGGAGTCGCAGCCCGAGGATAAGCTGCGCACCATGGGCCGCAAGCAGGTGATCCCGTTCGGTCTGTACGAGGTCAGGGGCTTTGTCAGCGCAAATCTCGCCGAGGAGACCGGATTTGACGACGCTGATCTGGATGTGCTTTTTGAGGCGATACTCAACATGTACGAGCATGATCACTCCGCCAGCAAGGGAGAGATGGCGGTCGTGTCGCCGCTTATAATCTTCAAGCATGTCGGAACGGATACCGACGAGGCTCAGAAAGCCCGTCAGGCAAAGCTCGGCTGCGCCCCTGCACACAAGCTGTTTGACCTTGTCAAGGTCACTAAAAAGGCATCGGTCGACTACCCAAGAAGCTACCGTGACTATGATGCCGTCGTGAGCACGGATAAGCTGCCAAACGGCGTGCAGATCGGCTTTAAGTCCGGCGCATTTGAGCCCGTGGTGTGGGACGAGCTTCCCGAAAACGAGGACTGGTTCTGCCATGGATGATTGGGGACCTATCCCCCTTTCACGGCTGTCCCATGCCGGATTCTGCCTGCGGCGTGCTGCGCTGCTTACAAACGAGCAGGTCTGGGCCGAGAGTGCGGATACCGCCAAAGGCCGCTCCGAGCACGAGCGGGTGCATACCCAGCGAATAGAGCGAAGGGGAGATTCCGCAAAATTGTTTGAGTTTCCGGTCTATTCGCACGCCTTGGGGGTCGCAGGAAAGTGCGACTGCATCGAAGCTGAGGCAGCTCCCCGGGGCTGCCGCATACCGGCGCTTGATTTCCCCGTCAGGCTGTACCCCGTTGAGTACAAGCACGGCAAACTCCGTGCGGAAAAGGAGTACGAGATTCAGCTGTGTGCCCAGGCAATGTGCCTTGAGGAAATGTTCAAAACGCATATACCGGAGGGCGCAATTTACTATATCACATCCCATCGCAGGTACGCCGTTGAGTTTACAGATGAGCTGCGCAGCCTCGTAAAAGAGACGATACAAAAAGTCGAGTTACTTCGCCGCAGCTTTTCCGTGCCGCCGGCGGAATACGAGGCCAAGTGCAAAGCTTGCTCCATTCGGGAGCACTGCCAGCCCGGCGTTCAGCGTTCGGCTTCGGGCTATTGCATGCAGCTGCGCAGCGAGGCTCTGGAGGAGGAAATGCTATGAAAAAGCTGCTTGAGACCCTGTATGTCACAACTCCGGAAAGCTATTTGTTCGAGCGCAACGGCAATATCTGCATTTCGATCGGCGGTGCGGAAAAAGCCTCCGTCCCGATCTCGCAGGTAGAGTCGGTCGTGCTGTTCGGGAAGAACACGCTGTCGACCGCACTGCTGCCTTTTTGCGCCGAGAACGATGTGACGATTACTTTTCTCACCGAAAACGGATTTTTTCAGGGGCGGGTTTGCGGCCCAGTCAGCGGTAATGTCCTGCTTAGGAAGCGCCAATACGAAAGCCTGTCCGAGGCAGAATTTGCAAACGGCTTCGTTCGGGATCTGCTTTTCTGCAAGATAAGAAACGGCAAGTTTGTGCTTATGCGCTATGCCCGCTCCGCCGCCGATGAGGCAAAAAGACGCTCTGCGGCAGCTGCGGCGTCCGACCTGACCGAAATTGCGAAAAAGCTTGACGCATGCACCGATGTTGACTCCATGCGTGGGCTTGAAGGTGCTGCAGCGTCGGTCTATTTCTCGCAGTTTGATAATCTGCTCTCCGGCCCGAAAGGCTATCGCTTTGAGACGAGAAGCCGGCGACCGCCGCTCAACGAGGTAAACGCCGTGCTGTCGTTTGTCTACACGCTGCTGTCGCACGATGTCCGCTCGGCGATGGAGTCTGTGGGACTCGACCCGGCTGCTGGGTATCTGCATGCCCTGCGCCCGGGCAGACCGTCATTTGCGCTGGACATCATGGAGGAGCTTCGCTCGCCGCTGTGTGACCGGCTGGTCATATCGATGTTCAACAAAGATCAATTCCAGCCGCAGGATTTCACAAGGGATTTCGGTGCGGTGTATCTGAGCGAAAAAGGGCGGCGGAAAGTCATCGAGCAGTGGCGCTTAAGAAAGCGTGAGACGATCCTGCACCCGTTTTTGAAGGAAAAAATTGCGATCGGGATGATCCCGTATGCGCAGACCATGCTGTTTGCCCGGGTGCTGCGTGGGGATCTTGATCGATATCCGCCGTTTGTGTGGAGGTGACGGAGCATGATGCTTGTTGTGACCTACGATGTGGACACATCCGACTATGCCGGGCAAAAGCGGCTTCGAAAAGTCGCAAAGATCTGCGAGCGCCACGGGATGCGTGTTCAAAACTCCGTGTTTGAGGTGATCGTCGATGCTGCGCAGCTCGTCGTTTTGAAGCGTGAGCTGGAGAAAGTCATTGACATGTCCCATGATTCGGTGCGTTTTTATCGTCTGGGCAACTCGTATGAGAATCGGATCGAGACCATGGGAAGAAAGCCTCTTGTCGAGGCGGGCAGTGCACTGATCTTTTAGCGCCGACCCCGCCCGTACATAAATCGCCGGAGGGTCGGCGCAACCAATTCCGGCGTTTTACGCAGTTTTTCGGCTGCCGGCACGAGAATTTTGCAGCCAAAATTGCAAAATAGCGCAAATTATCGGCGATTTGCCACAAAAGCACCTCTCGTTTTTGTGACAAATTGCTATCGCCCCTCTCGCAGGGGCGTGAGTAGAAATTGCTAACTACTGGTGATTCTACTTCTACTGGATCTATCGCCCCTCTCGCAGGGGCGTGAGTAGAAATCGTATGCAGCCTATGGTTACTCCTCCTATGGATATCGCCCCTCTCGCAGGGGCGTGAGTAGAAATCGTCGTGGGGAGCACAAAGCCACTTCATCTTACAAATCGCCCCTCTCGCAGGGGCGTGAGTAGAAATACCCAAAAGCGAGGCTTAATCTGCTCCGTGCGCAATCGCCCCTCTCGCAGGGGCGTGAGTAGAAATTCGCAAAAGGGGGGCGAAAAGCGCCGGTGCCCCCATCGCCCCTCTCGCAGGGGCGTGAGTAGAAATGCCGCCGCAGCGGCGACAAAAACCCCTTTTCCTCATCGCCCCTCTCGCAGGGGCGTGAGTAGAAATTATCATTTTTCATGAGTGACGAAATATCGTCCCTAATCGCCCCTCTCGCAGGGGCGTGAGTAGAAATGGCAGTGGGCTAATAGAATGATGCTAGAGGCTTCTATCGCCCCTCTCGCAGGGGCGTGAGTAGAAATTCAGATGAAACATTCATCAAAGTAATAAACTTCTCATCGCCCCTCTCGCAGGGGCGTGAGTAGAAATAATGATGCTGCTGCTATTCGTACTTTTCGGCTTCATCGCCCCTCTCGCAGGGGCGTGAGTAGAAATCAACTTCCAGTTGTTCCTATGCCGAGCGTAATGTAATCGCCCCTCTCGCAGGGGCGTGAGTAGAAATTTACATCGCCTGATGCAAGATTGCAGCGCTCCGAATAATCGCCCCTCTCGCAGGGGCGTGAGTAGAAATCTACCGTAAAAACTTCTTTTAATGTGGGTGAGCTTATCGCCCCTCTCGCAGGGGCGTGAGTAGAAATGCCTTGTATGGGAGCATTGGATTAATTTTATGGGATCGCCCCTCTCGCAGGGGCGTGAGTAGAAATACGCCTCCACCTCCGTCATAAGCTCGGCAATGGTATCGCCCCTCTCGCAGGGGCGTGAGTAGAAATGGGTATCTTTGCACCGAGCTTGTCGGCGTTTTCATCGCCCCTCTCGCAGGGGCGTGAGTAGAAATATCATCCTTTAAAAGCTTTCGATATTTCATCTATCGATCGCCCCTCTCGCAGGGGCGTGAGTAGAAATGCACACATAATCATAAAGGATAGTGTTCATGTTCTATCGCCCCTCTCGCAGGGGCGTGAGTAGAAATACTCAGCCCCATTACATCAAGTAGAATGGGGCTGATCGCCCCTCTCGCAGGGGCGTGAGTAGAAATTCGCCAAAAGGGGGCGAAAGGCGTCGGTACCCCCCATCGCCCCTCTCGCAGGGGCGTGAGTAGAAATACTCAGCCCCATTACATCAAGTAGAATGGGGCTGAATCGCCCCTCTCGCAGGGGCGTGAGTAGAAATTGCACGGCTGGTGCAGTAAGTTCAACAGACATTTTGATCGCCCCTCTCGCAGGGGCGTGAGTAGAAATACGACGCCGAGCCATAGAATGATCTGCATCGTAAAATCGCCCCTCTCGCAGGGGCGTGAGTAGAAATTCGCTCGTTGAAAATCCATTCATCTATTGCCGCCATCGCCCCTCTCGCAGGGGCGTGAGTAGAAATGATCGAGTTCTTGCTGTGCAGAGTTCTGTAAGTAATATCGCCCCTCTCGCAGGGGCGTGAGTAGAAATTTTTTCCTCGACTACAAGGCCGACAGAGCCGTCATAGCATCGCCCCTCTCGCAGGGGCGTGAGTAGAAATAGGATGACAGAAACTGAGTATGAACGGCTCGCCGAAAATCGCCCCTCTCGCAGGGGCGTGAGTAGAAATGCTGGTGTTGTTCTCTAGAACACGCTCAAGGCGGATCGCCCCTCTCGCAGGGGCGTGAGTAGAAATATAAAGCGGTGCAAATTCAAGGAAATCAAACACAATCGCCCCTCTCGCAGGGGCGTGAGTAGAAATGCACAGCTCGGTATGGAAAAAGTAGCGTGATTTCATCGCCCCTCACGCAGGGGCGTGAGTAGAAATATTGCTTTCCCGCTCTTTGTCGGTATGGTTGCTATCGCCCCTCACGCAGGGGCGTGAGTAGAAATTGTAAGCTTGCCGCTTGGCAGCTTGAGCAAAGACGGTATCGCCCCTCACGCAGGGGCGTGAGTAGAAATTTTGAGGTCGTCGGAAAACGCCTTTGCGAATTCCATCGCCCCTCACGCAGGGGCGTGAGTAGAAATTTATTCTCAAGTTTAAGTTTCTCATTTCTTAGCATCGCCCCTCACGCAGGGGCGTGAGTAGAAATAAAAACGGCACATTCACAGAAGAGTCAGTTCAGGATCGCCCCTCACGCAGGGGCGTGAGTAGAAATCTTACCCTTGCGGTGCTTCTTCTCGTGCGCCTCGATATCGCCCCTCACGCAGGGGCGTGAGTAGAAATCGAGGATATAAAGCGCTGCCTATATGCGTATGCCGAATCGCCCCTCACGCAGGGGCGTGAGTAGAAATGTAGAGGCGATTAGCATATTCACGCTGCATAAGAATCGCCCCTCACGCAGGGGCGTGAGTAGAAATAACTCGACATTTTTTCAAAAATCTGTGCGAGGTAATCGCCCCTCCCACAGGGGCATGAGTAGAAATTGAGGCAGGACGGGCGGAAAATGACAGGAGCAACGCCCCGGGCTGTACCCGGCAAAAATGCACCGCTCAGACGGTGCATTTTGCATACCCGCCGCCGCTGTGAATGTACAATAATGCACAAAAAGTTGCAAAAAACGGACAAAAATTTGACGAAATGCGGGCTGCATATTATTGACACAGCGGAGGATAATTAGTATAATGTAGCTCTGATAATAGGGTCAGTGTTTCCCTTTTTGGGAGCGTGGCGCTAAGGATCGGGACGAATTATTCATAAAAACGGGCCGGGGAGCGGCCTTTATCCGGAGGTATCGGAACATGAGTAAAACAAGAAGAGGCTTAAGCTTCGTGCTGTGCCTTGTGATGGTGTTCTCGCTGTTTGCGGGCATACCGTTCGAGGTATTTGACCTTGGCACGGAAGCGAATGCGGTGGACTCGAACACCAACCCGGGCGGCGATTCGCCGTGGGTGACCGCATGGCACACGACTCCGCTTTATTTGAACGGAGACTCCACCTCGAATATCAGCACAGCCATCTCGGCGCTGTCGAACTGGCGTCAGCGTACTTTCCGCACACTGATACCGCTCACTATGGGCGGCGAACAGGTAAGCCTGACCTACTCGAACGAGTACGGCACATCTGACCTGCAGATCGGCGAGATCACGCTGGCAAAGGGTAAGTCCAACGACGCCACCAAGTGGGATAACAGCACCTCCGTCAACATCGGCGTCAGCGGTAACTCCGGCACAGGTACGATAAAATATACCTTGCAGCAGGCGTTTGATCAGGCTTTCAAAGATGGCGACGCATACATGGGCAAGGACTACTATGATAACGTTGTCGTCTGCATCAGAGCGGGTCATACGGCGACCACCAATGCGATCGACATTTCGAGCCTCGGCCTCAATGCGATGGACTACATTTCGGTCTCCACATGGTGCACCAATATGAAGGACTTCAGCGGCGGTATCACCGGCGGCCTCATCGGCGGCAAGTCCGTGTACCTCGGCATCGCAGGTCTCATTTCTGCAATCAGCTATGATTTTAACCATACCGAGGATGCTGACCTGAGCTCTATCGAGGCTGTGAATCCTGTTGCCCTTTCCAACGAGGATGCGACCGGCGAATACAACATTATCCCGTTCCTCACCGGCATCAAAATTCTCCGCAGCTCGATAACCGATATGGTAGATCGCAGCAATGCCTATACCACCGTTATACTCGGCGACTCCACCGTTGCCAATGATATTCCCGTTAACCTTGCGGCTAAGCTCCAGTCAAACGACGCAAAGGGCGTAGCCGTGGTTTGGGCTGCCGTAAAGGGCAACGAGCTTCTGCTCAACGGCCAGTCCGGCACTTCCGACAAAAACGGCCCTGCAATGGGCAAGTCGGCCATGAGCGTAGTTGACGATGTCATCGCACTCGACGGCGTTAAGAAGATTCTCGTCAAGGTCGGCATAAACGACATCCTGCACCCCAACTGCTCTGACCTTTCCGGCAACTACGGTCATAAGACCACCGCTGCCGAGATCATTGCGGGCTACAAGTACCTCATCGACAAGGCTCACGGCGCAGGCATAGAGATATACTTCTATGAGCTTACGCCTTGGCAGGGCTACACGAGAAACAAAACTCTGACATATAGTGCCGATATCGACGCTATCCGCACCGAGGTCAATGCATGGCTTGCAAAGTACGGCAAGACATATGACGAGTTCAAGACCTTGGGTCGTGGCACTAATAGCGAAAACGCAGCTGATATCACCATCGGCAACAATAACTATGGCACGGATTCCGGCACTCGGACCGATAGCGACAACAAGTACGACAAGACCCCCAAGAATGTGACCATAAGCGGCAACTTTGACACCTTCGGTTACATTCCTCTTGATAAGCTCAATGATGACTCCGGCACAAAGATGCAGAGCAAGTTCACCACCGACGGTATCCATTACACATCCCTCGGTCAGAACAAGGTCGCTCAGCTCACGCCGATTAGCATATTCAAGATCAGCACGCCCGAAGTTCCTCAGGACGGGCAGAAGGTCGTCATCCCCAATGTCTTTGCGGCAAGCACGGCTACCTCACTCCAGTCCTCTCGCTACTACTATATAAGCTCGACTGAAGGTACAACTAAGAACAACACAGTTGCTGCTAACCAGCAGACAGAAGGTTATGTTGCAAAGGCAAAGACCGGTGCAACATCACTTACGGGAAGCGGGAAAGATACCTCAGACTATCATGGTACTTCCAACTCGTATTACAAGGCAACGCTTGATATCGACAAAGATAAGGTCGTTGTGCAGCGAGGCACTGATTCAGCTCCATATATAATAGGTTCTCCGATTGGTGATAAGGGAGATCTTGCACAATGGCAGTTTAAGTATGATACATCAAGTAAGATTAACTACTGGATAAACAGTTCTACGAGCCGTTATCTTGGGTGGTATTATACGGGCGCTGGCGCTGCGATTGGCCGCTGGGTAGTAAACTTCTCAACTGGAACTGTAAATGATCAGCCGCGAGACTCTGGCAAAATTGCTGAAAATGAGGCATGGTATACATTTGACAAAGTTAAGCCACTATATAACGACACCTCCGATAGCTATAAAAAAGATGCTGGCGAAGGCTACCTTTCCGAATTGTACTATAAGGCAAAATTTGCAAATGGAGCTTTTGCAGACTGCAAAACATTTACTTTCCAGCAGCGAAATTATGGCGGAGACCTCAGCAAACGAAACACTAAAGAGCTCAACGGTGTATCCCCTGATACCGAAACATGGCTGGCAGTCCGTGAAGACCGTGGCTACCATGGCGTTTGCCTGTTCCTGAATACCGAGGGTGAAGTCACTGCAACGATGGATCTTGCTGCTGCCTCTACCTCGACCTCCGGCATATTCGACAACGAGGTCGCAAAGGACACCTATGTTCTGAAAAATAAATCCGGTACGGGAAAGCTTACCTACATCCTTGCCGATAACATGCCCAATGGAGAGGGCAAAGCGGAGACACACACCAACTACGGCTCAAAGCTTGGCAACCGTGCCGACGGTAACGGTCAGTTCAACGGCTACACCTACGGCGAAGGTCAGAAGCTTTTCTGGAAGACTAGCAATGCCGATGTCTGCACTATTGACAATAACGGCAATGTGAATGTCACCGGTAACCCCGGCGATGCGACCCTCACCGCAAACTACTTCTGGAAAGAGCTCGACGGCTTCAACTACATTTGGGAAGAGTACACTGCTGAGCAGTACGCTCAGCACATGGAGAAGGGCGACAAGCCTGCAACTTCGCCCACAGATGAAACCACCGACAGATATCACTGGGTGCAGCTTGGGGATAACAAGTGGGTCTACACGAACTACAAGTATCTCACCAGCTCCGTGATGATCCAGAATGTGACCGAGTTTGACTGCGACATTTTGGTCGACGGTCACAATGACGACGAATACACCTATGACAATGTCTACGCCGGTATGGGCGCAGAGCTCAGAGCAATTATCGATGTCAAGCCCGGCACATTCAACCTCCCCGAGGGCGAGTGGAAATGGAATGTCACCCGGGGCAGCTACTCCGCTTTCACCACCGACAAGCAGGACACTTCCCTCAGCGATGTTGTCTTTGACGGAACTACCGGCCAATTTACCGTAACTGCGACTTACTATGTGAAGAACGATGACGGCAGCGAATCCGTTTACAAGAATCCTCTCACAAATGAAGATGTGACCTCCAGCGTGGTCATTAACACCGTCGCCGCTGAGCCCGAGATCTGGGCAAAGATCGAAGGTCAGGAAGTCGGCGAGTACATGTTTGACTCCGCAGACGAGGGTCAGACATTTGAACTCACGGCAGGACTTGTCGAGAAGATGTTTGGCGGAGAAAAGGTCAATGCAAAGATCGATGAGGGCTCGGACAGCTGGGCTTGGTCGTTCGAGCAGAAAGACTCCTCCGGCGGCAGCAATGTCATCTCCGTCAACACAACCAGCGGACAGAAAGTTGTTGCTACAATCAATAAGGATGGCGTCGTGAAGGCAACCGTGACCTACAGCTACTCCCAGGGCGGCGTTGCCAAGACCGCAACTAAGGACATCATTATTACTGTAAGCTTCGGCATCCGCTCCGAATCCAATGCAATAATCGACTTCGGTCTCCCCGTAAAGCTTGACCTTGGCGCAAGCGGCGTCAGCAAGGACGCTCCCACCGTTAAGCTCGTTAAGGAAACAGCCGCAACAAATGAATACGGCGATAGCGCTACACTCCTGTTTGGCGACGCAAGCGTCAATAACGGCACTATCATCTACACCCCGACCGCAATTGCGACTGCAAAGGACACCATTTACTACTCCGCCGAAGTTGCCAACGGCTATAAGTATTCAAATGTCAACATTATCCCCGCAAGCTCCGTTTACTACGAGGATGACGGATTCGTGACCTACGACGGCAAATGGGAGCCTGACACCGACAACGATACCGTTACCGACCAGTTCAAGGCGATAACCGACGATGTCTACGGTTACGATAAACGCTACGGCCAGTACACCACCTACTCCAACGGCAGCGCCCATAAGGTCACGGTCGAAAATAACGGCTACGGCATGAACGGCTCGGGCACTTACCCCACCGCAACATTTACTTTCACCGGCACCGGCTTCTCGGTCTATTCGACCGCTGACACCGACGCAGGCTATGTCAATGTCAAGGTGTTTAATGCGGACACCGGAGCACGAGTTTCGAACAAGTTCCTGACCGCTTTTGCAAAGGGCGACTATAATCAGACCCCGACAATTCAGCAGCTTGATCTGCCTTACGGCAATTACAGAGTTGAGCTCAAAGTCGTTTATGACGCGGGCTTTGACGGCGATTATGTCGAAGGCGCAGATAATAACCAGTACACCTTCTACCTCGATGCAGTCCGTATCTACAACCCGGTGAGCACGGGTGACGAAGCCGTTGCCAAGGCATACGGAGAAGCCAAAGAGAAAAACGCCAGGTTTACCACCATTCGCAGCATGCTGATCGAGGCAAAGAGCCTTGGTACAAGCGACGAAAAAGGCACACACGGTGCGGTATTCCTCGATAGCAATGTTATCAAGAGCTTCAAGCCAGACGGCACGGTTGAAGAGGTCAAGATAACAGGAACAAGCATTGCTGACTATATCAACTACGGTCCTAAGAATGAGGTCTACCTTGACACCGGCGATGGCGTAGCATTTAACATCGAGAATGTTGCAAGCTTCGACAGAATCGAACTCGGCATCAAGCTTGCCGGAACGAACAAGCAGGGCGCAGAGGTCACTATCAACGGTCACAAGATAGCGGTCACCTCCGCAACCGATATGTACTACAACATTAAGCCTTATATAGGCGAGGACGGCAATGTGATAATCGCAAGCACGGGCTATGACCTCGTATCGCTGACGGTGCTCAAGACCACATCGGCAAAGACCGCTGCACAGTCTATCGCTGTGTACCCCGCACTCGGCGACCTCGCCGCAGCGGAGATAATGTCCTATGTAGCACCTGTTGACCCCGAGCCGACCGTTGAGCCGACTGTCGAGCCCACGGAAGAGCCGACACCGAGCGAAGACCCCGTGCCGACCACCGATCCGCAGCCCAGTGAAGATCCCCAGCCGAGCGAAGATCCTCAGCCCGACGACGATCAGGATCAGGGCAGTGTGATAGAAAAGGTCGTCAAGAAAATAGGCGATTTCTTCAAGAAGCTGTTTGGAGGTTGGAAGAAATGAAAAGAGCATATACTAAGCCCGAACTGTTTTGCGAAGAGTACGAGTTGTCCGTCTCGATAGCGGGCAACTGCGGAAGACAATTCTCCAATAGTGTCAATCACAATGACCCTAAAGATTGCTATTATAACATCGGCGGAGATATAATTTTCGTTAACTCAAACAAAATGTGTGTACCGGATTCCTCCAATGAATATGATGGAGACCTTTTCTGCTACATGACTAATTCTTCCGGCGATAAAGTAATCTTCGCATCATAACAAAACACGAAACCGGCAGCATGAAAATGCTGTCGGTTTTTTTCTGTACAAAAATAATATTATAATGTATAATATCCGGGCGAGGTGTTGCAAATGAAAAAGAAAACAATCATCATCGCCGCAGTGCTGGTGCTCGTCGCCGTCGCCGCAGCGGTGCTCATATTGACCAAAAACAGCGGCAGCGTTGAGACGAAGCCCGAGGATATCAAGGTCGAGGAGATAAAGGTCGACGCCTCGGCAGGCGGCATCTCCGTCGTCTCGCTTGACAATATCTCCGGCATGTTCGTCGAGGACGGCAGCGACGAGGTCATGAGCGGCATCTTTGCCGCCACCTTCCGCAACGATTCGGGCAAGGATCTGCAATATGCAAAGCTCGTCCTGACCGTCGGCAAGGAAGCTTACACCTTTGAGATATCCACCCTGCCCGCCGGGGAGACCGTCCGTGCCATGGAGGTGAACAGGAAAGCGTTTGCATCCAGCAAGGGCGATGTGACGCTCACGCAGGAGAACATTGCGTGGTTTAACGAGTCCCCGTCCATGTACGAGGGCGTGTTCAAGATAACCCAGCGCAATAACGCCATCATCGTCGAGAATATCTCCGGCAAGACCGTTAATGCACCTATCTATGTCTACTACAAAAACTACGCCGACGGCGTGTACATCGGCGGCATCACCTACCGTGCCGGGACGCAGGAGTCACTCGCCCCGGGCAAGGCGGTCGCCCTGAACGCCAAGCACTTTGACCCTGACGCCTCACGGTTGATGTTTGTGACCTATGTACCTTAAGCGCTACGATTTTTCGGGTATCCGCCTCGGCATCGAAAGCGAAACGCCGCTGGAGGATAACGACCGGCTGCAAAAATTTCGCAGCGACTTAGCGCCCGAGTATGTGATATCGGTGGAGTTTGTCAAAAGCGTCCCCGAGACCTCCGACTGCGCCGAGTTCTTCGTCAAAAGGCTGCGCCCCAAGGCGAGCGAGCCGGAGCAGCCGTTTGTGTGCACGGAGTTTTACGAGGATCGCTGCAGGATGCAGGTGCTCGAAAGCCGTGACGGCTTCGATGTCGACTCGGTGCTGCGCAGTCTGCCGCTGAGCCACATGCTGCTGAAGTTTGACGCATTTGTGCTGCACGGGGCGTATATCCTCGTCGAGGGCGAGGCGATCATTTTCTCCGCACCCAGCGGCACGGGCAAATCCACGCAGGCCGAGCTCTGGCGAGCGCAGCGCAATGCCGCCGTCATAAACGGCGACCGGGTGCTCTTGCGCAAGGGCGAAAGCGGCTTTAACGCAGGCGGGATATATTTTGCCGGGACATCGGGCATTTGCGAAAATGTCACAGCACCGCTGCGGGCAATAGTCGTGCTCGGGCAGGCGAAGCAAAACACCGTGCGCCGCTGCACCGGCTCGCAGGCGATGCACTCGCTTTTCGGCGAAAGCGCATGCTTTGACGCCGAGGGTGAGCCGCTGCGGCTCGTGGAGCTGCTGTCGGATCTTATCAATTGCACCGAAGTGCTGAGGCTTGACTGTCTGCCGGATGCCTCGGCGGTCGAGACGCTGGCAGAGCACCTCTATGGAGAAGCTTGAGTATGGAAAACGAATACATCGAATCGAGAATAAGCCGCCATCTGCACGCCCGGGCGTCCCGTGCGGGTATACCGCTTTCGGGCACATTTGAGCTCACGCCCTGCTGTAACCTATCGTGCCGGATGTGCTATGTGCGCAAGTCGAGAGCCGAGGTCGAGGCCGAGGGCGGACTCATGAGCGCCGAGCGGTGGATAGCGCTGGCGGAAAAGTGCCGTGAAAGCGGCATGCTGTATCTGCTGCTGACCGGTGGCGAGCCGCTGACGCACCCGCAGTTTCGTGAAATTTACACAGCTGTGAGGAAGCTGGGCTTCGTCGTGTCAATTAACAGCAACGGCACGCTCATCGACGACGATATGCTGCGCTTTCTTGCCGCCGACCCTCCGGCGAGGGTGAACATGACGCTGTACGGTGCGAGCCGTGAGACCTACGCAAGGCTCTGCGGCGTGCCCGAGGCTTACGACCGGGCAATGTATGCGCTCAGGGGCATGCGCCGTGAGGGCATAACCGTCAAGGTAAATTACAGCGCAACGAGCTATAACCGTGACGACATGGAGGGCATACTTGCCGCCGCACGGGAAAACGACTGCAACATTCAGATAGCAAGCTACATGTTCCCACCCTTGAGGCGTGACGGCACCTCGGTCGGCGAAAACGACCGCATGAGCGCCGAGGAGGACGCCGCCTTTACAGTTGAGTGCGAGCGCCGCCGCCTGCCGGTCGAGAAATTCAAGGAGCGCTGCCGTGCCCGCATCGCACGAAGCGGCGGAACGATAGACGAGGAGTGCTTTGACGCACCTACGGAGCACATCCGCTGCCGGGCAGGCTCGACCGCATTTTGGGTCGACTGGAACGGTGATATATCCCTGTGCGGCATGATACCCCGGCCGTCGGCGAATGTTAAAACGACCGATTTTGCCGAGGCGTGGCAAAAGGTGCGTGAGGACACTGTAAAAATACTCATGCCCGCAAAGTGCACCGCCTGCGCCGACCGTGAGGTGTGCATGGTGTGCGCCGCATCGTGCTATTGCGAGACCGGCGGCTTTGAGGATGCGCCCGAGTACCTGTGCCGCAGGACGAGAGCGCTCATAAAAGAAAGCGAAAGGGCAGTTGCCGAGGAGGATGAAAATGAAAACCAACCCTGAATTTATAGCCCGGGACATTGCCGGTGAACTTGTGCTCGTGCCGGTCGGTACGGCGGCGAAGAACTTCGGCGGCCTTGTGACCTGCAACGAGGTCGGGGCGTTCATATGGAAAACGCTTGAAAGAGAGATGACCATGGACGAGCTTGTCGCTGCGATACTCGACGAGTTCGAGGTCGACGAGCCCACCGCACGAAGCGATGCCGAGGAGTTTGTCGCAAAGCTCCGGCAGGTGGATGCGGTAATATAAAGTAAACCCTCCGGCTCGACCGGAGGGTTTGCTCACTCTATTATTTAATATAGTAGGAGTTATCACGATGCAGTATCGTGTACAGCTTAATGAGCCGTGGCCTTGCGGAAACTAAACGCAGCCAGGGCCCAGCGTAGAAGTTCCAGAGCGCATCGCCGGGGCGGATGTCCTTGCCGCCGCGGTCAATATGCGTAACGATGGCGAAGACCTGCCCGGGTGCGATAGGCCCTTCGATCTGCTGCTGGCTGTCGCCGAGAAAATACAGGCCGGTGTCGTCGATGCGCACGATGCGGTGGAGGATGTACTGCCCGTTGCTGCGCTGGAAAAACGCAATGTCGCCGACACGCAGCTCACACTCGGGCGCTTTGAAAAACACCGTGTCACGCTCATTGCGCAAAAACGGGTACATGCTGCGTCCGCTGACCCTGACGCTGACCTCATGGCCGCTCTCGACAAGCTCACGCAGCACGGATATGTATTCAAATGTGTCGACTTTTCGCACGAAAAACACCCTCTTTTGCACTAATTATAATAAAAACCGACAGCCCCGTCAACTTCAAAACCGATGGCACATTATACAAATTAACTATACTAGGTATTTACATTTTTGGCATATCGCCGCCTTTTGCACAAATTTGCGACAGCCTTATATAATATAGCGGAAACCTCAACGAAATTAGACAAAAAGTTCAGCAAAATTAACGATATAATTACGCATTTTAACCTTGCGCTGTGTGTTGATATGTGTTAATATAACTTTACATAAGACTGAGCGCACCAGCGGGAATACATATGAAAAAATCTGTAAAGAAAACATGGAATGTGATATCCACCGTTCTGGTGGTGATAGTGGTCGTCATCGCCCTGCTGCTCGTCGGTGCAAGACTGTTCGGGCTTCAGGTGTATGCGGTGCTGTCGGGCTCTATGGAGCCGACTTATCATGTGGGCTCGATTATATATGTAAAGTCCGTTGACCCGGGCGAGATCGAGGTCGGCGACCCTATAACCTTCGTCATGAACGAGGAGCTGACCGTTGCGACCCACCGTGTCGTGCGTATCGATACGGAAAACAGGGCGTTTTACACGAAGGGCGACGCTAATAACGACCCCGACGCTGCGCCCGTGAATTTCAATAATCTTTTGGGCAAGCCGGTGTTCACGATACCGTACCTCGGCTATGTGTCAAGCTTTGTGCAGTCGCCCCCGGGCATCTACATTGCCGTCGGCGTCGGTGCGTTGCTTTTGGCGCTCGCTTTTCTGCCGGACATGCTCGGCAGCGATAAAAAGCAAAAGCGGAAAAATTAGTTCAATATAGGGCTAAGCCCTTTTTGGAGAATATGTAGGAATTTTGTTCAATCGAAAGGAGACAATCAAATGAAGAAAAAACTCACAACCGTATTGGCGATCGTTTTGGTCGTCGCCCTGTCCGTTGCAGGTACCTATGCTTACCTGACTGCACAGACCGATACCGTCACCAATACATTCACCACCGCCGGCCTCATCGACAAGGATGCAGACTTCACCCTCGTTGAGAGCAAGGCAAATCAGCAGGCCGACGGCACTTATGTCCTCGATAAGAAAGATCCTGTCCAAGCTAACGACTATGTTGTCGTTCCCGGTGTTGACATGCCCAAGGATCCTACCGTCAACCTCAATCTGAAGGCCAACATCGACGCATATGTTTTCCTCGCAGTTGACAACAATCTCAAGGGCATGAGCGTTACCATCGACAAGGCATGGGGTCAGGCGATCACCACCTACACCGACAAAAACGGTGTTGCTTGGGACATCTATGCTCAGAAGGTCACCGGCACTACCGCCGTTCAGACTCTGACTTTCAATGTCCTCGAGGGCCAGACCGTCACCGTCGACAAGGCTGCCGACTCTTACGATGGCAACATCGTCTTCAATGCATACCTGACTCAGGCTACCGGCTTTGACTCCGCTCTGGCTGCATGGAATGCAACCTTCGGCGTAAAGGCATAAGCGCATCTAAACACTCGGTTTTAACCGAAAATATCTGAGAAACCCCAACCCTGCGGTCAATTTCCGGCCGCAGGGTGTCGGTGGATTTAGAACATTGGGCGCTCCACCGATATTTTGCCCACAATACGCAGCAAGCTCTGCGCATAGGGAGGTTTAACCTTGAAAAACACAAAGACAAAGATCCTGGTTTTGGCTTTGGCGGTCGCCCTTGTAGCCGTTTGCGCTATGGGTACCGTGGCATTTTTCACCGACCGCAGCACAGCGACGAATGTCATCACGACAGGCGGCGTTGATATCGAGCTGCTGGAGACCGCCGTCAAGGACGGCGAGATCGTCCCGTTCGAGGATGTCTCCGGCGTTCTGCCCGGCGATGTGATCTCAAAGATCGTTGAAGTCAAGAATACCGGCAAAAGCGATGCCTATGTCCGTGTAAGCGTCGAGAAGGCGATCACCCTCGCCGAAGGCATTGAGGGTGAGGCAGACCTGTCCCTCGTTAAGCTCGACATAAACACCGAGAAGTGGACCGAGGCAGACGGCTATTATTACTACAACGAGGTCCTCAAGCCCGGTGAGACCACCGCACCCTTGTTCACCACCGTCACCTTCGACGGCGCAATGGACAATCTCTATCAGAACTGCACCACCACCGTCAGCGTGACCGCTCAGGCAACTCAGGTCGCCAACAACGGCACAAGCTCGCTGACCGCAGCAGGCTGGCCTGAAGCATAAGAAAGGGGCATAACTCATGAAGAAAAAGGTTTTAGCCCTTGTGCTTGCCCTCGTTATGACGGTAGGCTGCTTCGCCGGTCTCGGCGCAGGCATTGACGGAACTGATTTTGCGGCACTCGGTGTCGAGGATCAGTATGCCGCCATCATGGCAGCCGACAGCGAAGCCGACGCACAGGCTATGTTCGACACGCTCGATGCCGAGCAGCAGGCGGCTCTGACCGCTTATGCAGAGCAGCAGCAGGCTGCACCCGAACAGGATGCAGACCCCATCCCCGCTGTCAACTACACAAATGTTGCTCCTCTCGTGACCGCAAATAAATCGTCTCAGCCCGCAAGGGTGCGCATGATGCGCGCAAACTCGTCTGCAAAGCCCATTGAGCAGGGCAAGTCCGTCGACGGACTTATCCTTGACAAGACCGCAACGGCAAACGACGACGGCACTTACAACATCAAGCTCGAAGCCTACACCACCGGCACGGTGAGCACCACCGAGTCCACCAAGCCCGCAGACATCATTCTCGTTCTTGATAAGTCGGGATCGATGTCGAACAACATGACCAGCTACACCTATACCGAGAAATACTCTCTTAAGCACAAAGACTCGTACTATGTGAAAACCTCAGTTGGCTATGTTGAGGTCGAGTGGTGTTCTGACTGCAATGCGTGGACGAATGGATGCTATGACAGAGGCTTTATTTTCACTTCGCATCACAAAGGAACCAAATATGTTCCCATGACCTCCGCATCCGATACCACTAGCGGCCATGTTCAGTTCTACTCTCGTGGCAACGCTACGACGGTGCGTCGTCTGACAGCGCTGAAAACCGCTGTTAACAACTTTACCAGCTCCGTTGCGGAGAAGGCAAAGGGCGCAGACGGCATCCTCGGCACGGATGATGATGTCAACTTCCGTATAGCTGTTATCAGCTTTGCAGATAGGGCATCTGCCCTGACAAATGGCCTTGTGAACATGGATGACAGCAATGGTGTCAGCACGGTCAATAGGGCTGTAAACGGCATAAGTGCCGGCGGTAACACCTATCCTGCAAACGGATTAAATGCCGCAAATAATATTTTCGGCGCAAACAATGTTGACCTGTCGCAGCGCAATCGTGTAGTCGTTCTGTTTACCGACGGCTACCCCGCAGAAAGCCGCACTGACAACATCAACTACACGCTCTGTGATAATGCTATTGCAAGCGCAAACAACACAAAGAACAACTACGGCGCAACCGTATACACTGTCGGTATTTTTGCCGGAGCTGATCCCGAAAGCGATATTGACACTGACTTTGAATATGGCAATCGCCAGAATTCAACGCTGAATACGAAACAGCTTGTTGCTGCAAACAGATACATGCAGTACACTTCCAGCAATTATCCCAACGCAATGTCTCTGAAAAATGGTGGAGAAAAGACGAGAGACGGATACTATCTGTCTGCATCCGACTCTGATACGCTCAACACCATCTTCCAGAAGATAAGTGAGCAGTTCAGCGAAAGCAAGATCGACCTTGGCAGCAAGACTGTTATCAAGGACACCGTCACGAAGTACTTTGACATGCCCAGCAACGCAAGCGCAGTAAGTGTAAAGAGCTATGACTGCACCGGTGTTGCAAACGGTCAGCCCACCTGGAGCGAAAACGGCACTGTTATAAACAACGCCGTCACGCTCGATCCGTCGAATAACTCCGTCAATGTCACGGGCTTCGACTTCAACGCAAACTACATCACCGACAAGGGCCGTAACGAAAACGACCCGAAGCAGGCAGGCGACTTCTACGGCAGAAAGCTCGTCATCGAGTTTACCGTCACCGCCAAGGCAGACTTTATCGGTGGCAACAGCGTGCCCACCAACGGCTCGGATTCCGGCGTCTACGACAAGGACGGCAAAGAGGTCGCAACCTTCGATGTACCGCAGGTCAATGTACCCATCAAGCCCGAGCTCACCGTCAACGACAAGGTGATTTACGAGGGCGGCTCTGCCGATGTGAGCGGTCTGTACACCGCAGCCGACACTTCCTCTTGGAGATACGACTTTGTCAATGTAAGCTACGATGTCAAGAACGGCGACACCGCCGTCACCGGCAGCGTCAGCCCCGCTGACTGCACCGACTACACCGTGACCGCCACCTTCAGCCCGAAGTACGACGGTCAGAACGCCAGCGGCACCATCAACGGCGATGTCACCAAGGACGGCAGCGCAACCATCCATGTCCTTAAGCCGACTGTCACAGTTAACGCCAACGATGTCTGGAAGTACTACGGTGAAAGCTACAATACTCCCGACGGCAGCGGCATCACCGGCTCAGTCGCATGGTCGGACAAGAACGGCCACGATGTAAACGGCATTGCCGTTATCGGCTCTGAGCCCTACGGCACGGCTGATCTTGTTTACACCTATGACCACGGCGAGTTCGTCGTTCCCAACACCGATACCACCATCAATGTTGTCGCATCCGCAAAGGGCAAGGAGCTTACAAGCACCTCTTATGTCGTGCACCCGAAGTTCTGCACCCTGACCATCAACAAGGATGTTGCAAAGCTCCACGGCGACAACGACAGCTTCATCTTCAATGTTGTCGGCGAAGGCAACATCAAGTACGAGGCTCAGGTCGTCATCAACGGCGCAGGCAAGGCAGTCCTGACCGGACTCCCCGTCGGCACTTACACCGTCACCGAGGATACCGGCTGGTCCTGGAGATACACCTGCGACAACAATAGTGCATCGACCACTCTGAGCGCAAGAAATGATAACGACAGCTTGACCATCACAAACAAGCTGGCTGACGACGGCTGGCTCGGCAACGAGACCTATGTCATCAACAAGTGCGAAAGCAAGACCATCGAGAAGGTAACTTTCATCCAGCAGGCAATTGATTTCCTGCTCGGTAGATAAGGAGGGGCTGTAATATGAAACTGTTTTCTTCACGCAGCTCCCACGCTGCAAATAACGGCGGCGCAAAGAAGCTGTCCGCCGCAGCAATTGCGATAATCCTCGTGGTCGTCATGGCCATCGGCGGCACGGTCGCTCTCCTCACTGCGAAGACCGACAGCGTGACCAACACCTTTAAGCCGGCTTCCTCGGGCATCGATATCGTTGAGAAGATCACCGAGAACTACAAGACCGAGATCGCTGTTAAGAACACCGGCGATGCAGGCGCATATGTCCGTGTCTCGCTCGTAGCAAACTACAGCGACGAAAACGGCAATATCACCGCAGGCGCAGAGGTCCCCGACTTTGAGGTCAACGCAGATAAGTGGTTTGTCGGCGACGACGGCTACTATTACTACAAGCAGCCCGTTGCGGCAGGCGCTGTGACCGATAACCTGCTTGCAAGCGACATGGCACTTGCCGAGCACATGCAGGTCACCGTACTTGCACAGAGCATACAGGCTAACCCCACGAGCTTGGTCGCAGAAAAATGGGGCGTGACCGTCAATTCCGACGGTACGCTTGCGAAGTAAGGAGGGCTTGAATTATGAAGAAAAGATTTTTAGCTATCCTTATGGTTTTGGTGCTGTGCCTGAGCATTGCTCCGGCAGCCTTCGCCGATGCATCCGTGAGCTACAAGGGCAGTGCGGAGAAGTTCGTATTTGCCCCCGGCAGCGACTATTCGCCCACCGATCTCTTTGAAAACTTCAAGGATGTCATGCCCGGCGATACGCTCACCCAGCAGATCGAGGTAAGAAACGATGTTAAGAACGATGTCAAGATAAAGCTGTACATGCGTGCTCTTGGCGCTGACGAGAACTCCAAGGAGTTCCTTGACCAGATGGATCTTACCGTCAAGGCTGCCGACGGCAGCGAGCTGTTCGCAGCTCCCGCCGGCGAGACCGCACAGCTTACCGACTGGGTATGCCTCGGCACTTTCTATTCCGGCGCAAAGACCACTCTCAATGTGACGCTGAATGTCCCCATCGAGATGGGCAACGATTATGCAAATCAGATCGGCACTCTCGATTGGGAGTTCGCCGTCGAGGAGCTGGCCGTTGAGCCTACTGATCCCGTCGGCCCGAAGACCGGCGACGAGACCCCCGTTGCGCTGTACGCAGCCATCTGCGCAGTCTGCGCCGGTGCTCTCGTGTTCCTGTTTGCAACCAGGAAAAAGAAAGAGCAGTAATTAAAACAAAAAACTGACACCGTTTTACGGTGTCAGTTTTTTTTACATGGTGATGCAAAACCTGCAAAAAAGCTTTACAAATTACCCGTTGCATTGCGGCGGGTAATTGTATTATACTGATTTCATCAAAAATCAGAGGTCAAAACCATGCGCAAAGTTATCAGAACGATCGTGCTGCTCCTGTGCATTGCGGGCTTTTGCCTTGCCGGATACAAGCTGTATGACTACTATTCGGAGATGAAAAAGGGCGAGGACACGGTCGATAAACTAAAGAATATTGCCGTCACCGAGGTCAATGAGGGCGAAAAAGCCCCGATAAGCGTCGATTTTGCGGCGCTCAAGGAGGAAAACTCCGACATCATCGGATGGCTTTACAGCGACGGTACGCCGATAAACTACCCCATCGTGCAGGCGGAGGACAACCAATACTACCTGCGCCGCCTCACCGACGGCAGCTACAACTCAAACGGCACGCTGTTCATGGACTTCCGTGACGCCGCCGACTTCGGCGGCTTCAACACGATAATTTACGGCCACCGCATGAAGTCAAAGGCCATGTTCGGCACGCTGCCGGGCTACCTCGAACAGGACTATTACAACGAGCACCCGGTGATGTACCTGCTCACGCCCGAGAAAAACTACAGGCTCGATATCGTGTCAAGCTTTATCCTCCGCTCCGACTCGGATATCTACAGCCCGATGGAGACAAGCGAGGAGAAAAAAGCGTTTTTGGACAAGATAGCGTCGGAATCGGCGTTCAAGCCGAACACGGAGTTCGGCACGGACGACCGCTTCGTGTGCCTGTCGACCTGCACCTACGAGTTTGAAAACGCCCGCCTCATGGTCGTTGCAAAGCTCACCGAGCTATGAAAAAATCCCCGATTTTTAAATCGGGGATTTTTTGCGCCTATTTATAATCCGTATTCCTCTGCAAGCGCCTTAAATGCGGGGAGCGAGCGCTTGATGCGCTCAAACGGGACGCAGTAGGCGAGGCGAACATAGCCGGGGCAGCCGAAGGCGTCGCCCGGGACAACAAGGATGTCTTTTTCCATCGCCTTGCGGCAGAACGCCTGCGAGTCGCCGCCCGGGGCTTTGACGAACAGGTAAAATGCGCCGTCGGGCTTGACACAGGTAAAGCCCATTTCGCTGAGCGCCGAGTAGGCAAGCTGGCGATTGTCGTCATATTTCGAGATATCCGCCGTCACGCCGAGACACTCGGCCGCTGCCTGCTGGAACATCGTCGACACGCAGACATAGCCCAGCGCCCTGCCTGCACCGCACACCGCCGCCCAGGCGTCGTCGTGCTCCGCCATCTTCGGCGAAAGCGCAAGAAATCCGATGCGCTCGCCGGGGAGGGACAGCGACTTGCTGAACGAGTAGCAATACACGGTGTTGTCGTAGTACGCCGGAATGAACGGCACTTCGATATCGCCGTAAACCAGCTCACGGTACGGCTCGTCGGCGACGATGTAAATGGGATGACCGTACTCGGCGGCCTTCTTGTTAAGCAGTTCGGCGATAGCCTTCACGCTGTCGGGCGAGAGCACGGCACCGGAGGGATTGTTCGGCGAATTTATGATGATAACGCTCGTTTTCGGGGTGAGCCTTGCCTCCAAAGCGGCAAGATCGACCTGAAAATCATCGTCGCAGGGCACTTCGATGAGCCTGCCGCCGGCTTGCTCGACATAGATCTTGTACTCGGGGAAGTAGGGCGCAAGCACGAGTGCGTCCTCGCCCTCGGACACGAGAGCGGTAAGGATTATAGCCAGCGCCGATGATGCGCCGTGGGTCATGTAAATGTCGCTCGGGGAATACTCAACGCCGAAGCTTTCGGTCAGGTACTTTGCTACGGCTGCTCTGACACTCTCCAGCCCCGCTGCCGGAGCGTAGGTGTGCAGTTCGATGGGGGAGACGGTTTTCATGAGCCTGTCGAGAACATCAAAAAACTTTTTGGGCGGCTCGATGCTCGGACTGCCGATGGTAAAATCATAGACATTTTCAGGGCCGACGACCTTTGCACGCTCTGCGCCGTAGGCGGCCAGCTCACGGATGACAGCGCCGGAGCTGCCCCAAGTGACATACTTTTTCGGTATCATGCTTTTCCCTCCAAATAGTTTTTGAGATAATTTATCGCCTGCTTGTAGCCCTCAAAGTCGAGCCCCATGTAGGTCTTTACGCATGCCATGCCCGCATACGAGACCTGCCGGAACGCTTCACGCTGGCTGACATCGGACAGATGCACCTCAACGGCGGGTATCGCCACCGCCTTGAGCGCATCCAAAATGGCGACGCTCGTGTGGGTGTAGGCTGCGGGGTTGATGACGATGCCGTCGACCTTGCCGAAGGCTTGCTGTATGCGGTCGACTATGCTGCCCTCGTGGTTTGACTGAAAAATTTCGCACTCAACACCAGCGCCCCGACATGCGTCCCAAACGAATTTTTCAAGATCCTTGTAGGTCTGCCTGCCGTAGATATCCGGCTCTCTTATGCCGAGCATGTTGAGATTCGGCCCGTTTATGATAAGAAGCTTCATTTTATCATCTCCATGATAGCGTTTACGGTGTCGTTAATGTCGCCGTTGTTGTCGGCTTTGATGTCGGCAAAGCGCTCGTACAGCGGAAGCCGTGCGGCGTAAAGTTCGTTTAGGTCGGTGCTGAGGGAAATGGGCCTGCCGTCACGGGCAAGCTTGTTTGTGTCACGCTCTATCCACACGATGACGCCGTTCTGGTGCAGAAGCTCGTAGTTTTCCGTTACCGTGATGACCCCGCCGCCGGTCGAGATTATGTTGCCGCTGAGCTTGCCGACCTCGGCGGTCGCCTCGGTCTCGAGCCTGCGGAAGCCCGCTTCGCCTTGGGCTGCGAAAATTTCGGGGATTGTCACGCCCGCCTTTTCGGAAACTATCGTGTCCGTGTCGAGTATCTTCCTGCCGAGCTTTTCGGCGAGTATGGTCGAGACGGTGGTCTTGCCGCTGCCGGGCATGCCGATGATGACGATGTTCTGCATCCGGTGCGACAGGACACGCTCAATGCGGTCGATCTCACTGTCGGCAATGTGTGTTCCCGTGAACAGCTCGCTGCTGCGCTTTGCTTGCGAAACGAGCATGTACAGGCCGCCTGCGCAGGGTATGCCGAGCCTTTCCGCCTGCAAAAGCAGGGCAGTTCGTGCCGGGTTATATACAACATCGAGTACGCCGCTGAGCTTGGGAAACTGCGTAAGATCAACGGCGGCTTTGCCGTTATTGGGGTACATGCCCACGGGTGTGGTGTTTGCGATTATCTCGGCATCAGCATGCTTTGCGATGTTCTCGTAATTATCCTCGCCCCTGCGGGAGATGACGACGACCTTGCTTGCGCCGAGGTTTTTGAGCACCGCTTGCGCCGTGACGGAGGCGCCGCCTGTGCCGAGGACGAGAGCCTTTTTACCCTTCACCTCAATGCCGTTGTGCAAAATGAGATTTTCAAAGCCGAATGCGTCGGTGTTATCGCCGTAGAGACTGCCGTCGGGGCGGCGGACTATCGTGTTCACGCTGCCTATCTGCGCCGCCGTCGGCGAGAGCTCGGCGCAGTAGGGCATGACCGCCTTTTTGTACGGTATCGTGACATTCAGACCGTCGAACTCGCCGCTTTTGAGGAACGCTTCGAGCTCCTCGGGCGCTTTTTCAAACAGTCTGTACTCGTAGTCTGCCAGCATGGAATGTATCTGCGGCGAATAGCTGTGGCCGAGCTTTTCGCCGAGTAATCCGCATTTGAGCATCATATCACCTCGCTGTAGCTGCCCAGATACTCAAACTGCTCGCAAATGTCCTGAATTTCGCCCATGAGCTGAATGAAGTTGGGCGAATAGACGGGGACATCGAGGTCAAAGTAGAACATGAACTCGAAGTCACGGTCCGGCAGGGGGCGGCTTTCAAGCTTGTTGAGGTTGATGCCCAGAGCGTAGAATCTTGACAGTGCCTTGTACAGCGAGCCGGGGGTGTGCGGCAGCACCATCATAAGGCTGGTGCGGTTTGCACCCGGGTAAATTTCAAGGTTTTTGGAGATGCAGATGAAGCGGGTGTAGTTATTGCCCTTGTCCTGAATGGACGAGGCAAGGCACTCAAGCCCGTAGAGCTTGACGCAGGAGAAGCCGGAGATGGCGGCAATGTCGTGTCTGCCGGACTCGGCGACCATTCTTGCTGCCTCGGCGGTGTTCTCGCAGGCGATGACCTTGACGCCGGAAAGCGACTGGAGATATGCGCTGCACTGGCTTAGCGCCTGCTCGTGGGAGTAGATCTCCTTGATATCGGCAAGCTTCGTGCCCGGGAGGGCGAGCAGGTTGTGGTCAATTTTAATGCGCACGCTCTTTATGATGCTGAAGCGGTGCTTCATCATGAGGTCGTACACCTTGTTGACAGAGCCTGCGGTGCTGTTTTCAAGGGGAATAACTCCGTAGCGGCACAGACCCTTTTCGATGGCTGTGAACACGGCCTCGAAGTTCTTGAAATAGAAGATGTTCGGGTTTGTGAACACCTTGTCGCAGGCAAGCTGCGAGTATGCGCCCTCAACACCCTGACAGGCGACCAGCGGTGCGTTCGGCAGAAGCTGCGGAGTGTTCTCAATGGCGTTTTCTATCTCGTCGCAGATAGCCGAATGTGTGCCGAGCAAGCGATTCTGCCTGCTGCGGCTGAGCTCGAAAATGAGCGAATACAGCGAAAAGCCGTACTCTTTAAGCTCATCGGGAAGCTTTGCGGAGATGTCGGCAAGTTTTTTGCGCTCTCTTGCCGGGTCATAAACGCCCATTGCGTTTTCTCTTTTATACCCTGCGACCTCGGCTGCAAGCTCCATGCGCTTGGTGAAGAGCTTGGTCAGCTCGTCGTCAACAGTGTCAATTTCAGTTCTTATCTCGTCAAGATTCATTTTGTGTCCTTTCTTTTTTCAAGCAATGCGTCGTAAACTGCGATGGCGGCTGCCGCCTCGATGCACGGCACGGCTCTCGGCACGATGCAGGGGTCATGCCTGCCGTGCACACGGAGCTTGGTGTTTTCCATCGTGCGCAGGTCAACGGTGTCCTGCTCGATGGCAATAGACGGCGTGGGCTTCACGGCCGCTCTGAACACGATGGGCATGCCCGTCGTTATGCCGCCGAGGATGCCGCCGCAGTTATTGGTTTTTGTGATGATATTGCCATTTTCCACGGCAAAGGGGTCGTTGTTTTTGCTGCCGGGCATTTTCGCTGCGCCGAAGCCTGCGCCAAATTCGATGCCCTTAACAGCCGGTATGCCGAATACAAGCGCTGATATGCGGTTTTCCATGCCGCCGAACATCGGATCGCCGACGCCGGCGGGGCAGCCGAGCACCGCACATTCGATAACGCCGCCTATAGAGTCGCCCTTTTCCTTGGCGCTCAAAATTGCGGTCTTCATTTTCTCGCCGCACTCGTCGCAGGCAACGGGGAAGGACTTGTCGGCAGTAGAGCAAATTTCGCCCTTGTCGGCAATGCCGCCGAGCTCTGCGATGCGGGTCACAACGCTGATGCCCTCGGCTTTGAGTAATTGCAGGCACAGGCCGCCGACTATGCACAGCGGTGCGGTGAGACGGCCGGAAAAATGGCCGCCGCCGGTGTAGTCCTGCGAATCGTTGTATCTTTCGCCGGCGGTAAAGTCGGCGTGCCCCGGACGGGGCTTATATTTAAGCTCGGAGTAGTCGCCCGAGCGGGTGTTCGTGTTTTTAATTATCGCCGTGAGGGGCGTACCGCAGAGTCTGCCGTCAAACAGACCCGAGATAAACTCGGGAGCGTCGGCCTCGCTTCTCGGGGTCGAAAATTCGCTGCGGCCGGGGGCTCTGCGCTGCATAAATCGTGCAAGCTCGCTCGTGTCCGGCTCAAAACCGGCGGGCAGTCCCTCGACCGTCACGCCGATGGCGGGGGAGTGCGACTGACCGAAAATGGTGAATTTGATATTTCCGTTAAAGCTGCTGCTCATTGTCCGCACTCCAATCCGCTAAAATTCTCCCAAAACCGTGGGAACGATTTGTTTACGCACTCGCAGCCCGTGACCGTGACGGGAGAAGTGCAAATGCATGCTGCAACCGCCGCTGACATGGCGATGCGGTGATCGTTAAAGCTGTCAATTGTGCCGCCGTAAAGCGGTTTTCCGCCGTGGATAATTAGCCCGTCGGGAAGCTCCTCGACCGCTGCGCCCAAGCTGCGAAGCAGGGTCGCCGTGGTCATGAGCCTGTCGGATTCCTTTAGCCTGACTCTGGCGGCGTTTATAATATGCGTGTCGCCCTCGGCGGCCGCCGCCACAACAGACATGACCGGCACGAGGTCGGGTATCTCGGCAGCGTCGACCGTGCATGCAGTGAGTTTGCCCTTTTTGACCGTGACGCTGTCGCCGCTTATTTCAACATTTGCACCAAAGCTGCGCAGAATGTCTATAATTTTCTTGTCGCCCTGACTTGTGCGCTCGGGGATGTTTTGCACGGTAACACCCTCGTCGGACAGTGCGCCCATACACAGGAAAAAAGCCGCATTGGACAGGTCACCCTCGACCGTGCAGGCCTCATCAAGGCGATAGCGCTGATTGCCGGGGATGGTGTAGACATTATCGTTTTTCGCAAACCGGATGCCCGATTGGCGCAGGGCGTTTTCCGTCATTGCGATGTAAGCGCTCGATTCGAGCTTGCCCGTGACGGTGAGCGTGCTGTCGGTGTCCAAAAGCGGAAGTGCAAAAAGCAGTCCTGAGATAAACTGCGAGGACACATTGCCCGCTATCTCAAACTCACCGCCCGTGAGCTTGCCGGAGCAGTGAAGCTCCGTGCCGATACGCTCAAGCGTCATGCCGTGCTCGGTAAGCACCTCGTCAAGCGGGGATAGGGGGCGCTCGGAGAGCCTGCCCTCCATTTTGAACACGACGCTTTCGCCCAGTGCGCCGCACACGGGGATGAGAAAGCGCAGGGTCGAGCCGCTCTCGCCGCAGTGCAGGACCTTGATACCATTGCTCGGCTTTGCGCACGGCTCAACATGCAAAACACCCTCCCCGAGCTCGGTCACCTCGGCGCACAGCGTCTGCACGCAGCTTGCCGCAGCGGCAATGTCCTTGGAGATATCGCCGCAGTCGAGCGTAACGCCGCCTGCGCCCAGGCCGGCGCAGATAAGAAGCCGTTGGGCGTGCGATTTTGAGCTGGGAGCGGAGGTCACGCCGGAGCGCTGTCCGCTTTTGAGGGTGATGTTCATATGGTCTCCTTAAAGCCAGTCCCGCAGAGCGTCGATGTCGATGCTCTCAATGCGGCACGAGCCAATTTCCTCCGGAACGATCAGGTGCATCTTGCCGCCGGAAATTTTCTTATCCGCCTTCGAGGCTTCAAAAAGCTCATCGGCCGTGAAGCCGGTCTCGGTCGGCAGGTCGTATTTTTTAAGCGTTTGAATAATTATATCACGGCAGTCTTCGCTGCAAAAGCCCTTGTCGGCTGCCGCCCGGGCAATTATCGCCATGCCGACGGCAACGGCGTCACCGTGGTGCACGGCGTAGCCGCTGCATTTTTCAACGGCGTGACCGATGCTGTGCCCGAGGTTTAAAAGCATCCTCGTGCCACGGTCAAACTCGTCCTCGTTGACTATGGCGCTCTTTATCTTTACGCAGCTTGCAATGACCGCTTCCTCGTTGGGCTTTATGCCGCCGGAGGAAACCGTGTCGAACAGCTCACCGCCGGCGAGAACGCCGTACTTAACTATCTCGGCGCAGCCGCAGCGGTAGTCGGCGTCGGGCAGGGTCTTGAGCGTGTCCGGGTCGCAGAAAACGGCGATGGGCTGATAAAAGCAGCCTGCCTGATTTTTGCCGGAGTTTAGATTAATCGCAGTCTTGCCGCCGACCGAGGAGTCGACCGCCGCAAGCAGCGTCGTGGGTATCTGCACAAAGCTTATGCCCCGAAGATAGGTCGCAGCGGCAAAGCCCGTGAGGTCGCCCGTCACGCCGCCGCCGAGGGCAACGAGGATATCCGAGCGGCTGATATGCTCATCGCACAGGAAGTTTAAAAGCTTTCCGTAGGTCTCAAGGCTCTTTGCCGCCTCGCCGCCTTGGTGGATAAAGTGCAGCACCTCAAACCCTGCACTTTCTAGCGACGCCGTCACGGCTTCGCCGTAGAGCGGGTAGGTGTTCGGTCCGCTGACGATGACGGCCTTTGCGGGGCTAACGAGCTTTGCCGTTCCCTCGCCGACACGGGCAAGAAGCCCACGCTCGATGAGTACATTATAATTTACGGATGCGGAAACGGGGATGGATATCATCTGCCGTCGACCTCCTCCTTGCGCCGTCTGCCGTCGTCAAGAAGCTTCTCAAGCGTCTCGAAGTCGTCGTTTTTAACGGCGTCACGGTACTGCTCCAGCGCTGCGATAAACCAGTCGAGCTCGTTTAAAATGCAGTCACGATTCTCCAAAAACAGCTCCGCCCACAGCTTGGGGTTGAGCCATGCGACCCTCGTAAGATCCTTGTAGCTGCCGGCGGAAAAGCCCTTGTGGGCTGCCGCCGTGGGGCTTTTGATGTAAGCGTTGGATATGATGTGCGGCATCTGCGAGGTGAAGGCGATAAGCTCGTCGTGCTTTTCGGCAGTGGTGACCGAAATGCTGCCGAAGCCCACGGGCGCAAGCAGGGTCTTGACCCGGTCTAAAAGCTCAATGTCGTCAAACGACGGCGGCACGATGACCATGGGCGCATTGTGGAAAAGGTTTGCCCTTGCGTATTTGAAGCCCGACTTGTGCGTGCCCGCCATGGGGTGACCGCCGAGGTAGGTGATACCGTATTCCTCGGCAATGGGGAAGCACATGGAGCATATCTTGCGCTTTGTACCGCATGCGTCGATGACGACCGGCTTTTTGCCGATGTGCGGCGCCATGCGCCTTAAAAATGCCTCTGCGGCCTCGGGGAACACGGCGATGATAACAAGGTCGCAGCTGCCGATGTTCTCCTCGGTAAGCTCGCCGTCGACCGCTCCGCTGAGCATTGCGAATTTGAGCGTATCTTCCGTTCTGTTGCAGGCGAGGACCGTTTCGCCCGCTTCGTGGTAGGCTTTTGCAAACGAGCCGCCGATAAGTCCCAGTCCGACTATTCCGACCGTCATTTCGTCACGACCTCACGCACACCGTTTACCGCCTTGGCAAGACTGTCGTACTCCTCGGGACGCAGCGACTGCGCACCGTCGCACAGTGCGTGCATCGGGTCGTTGTGCACCTCAATGATAAGACCGTCGCAGCCGGCCGCAACGCCAGCCAGCGCCATGGGGCGTACAAGTCTCGCAACGCCCGTTGCGTGGCTCGGGTCGACGATGACCGGCAGATGCGTGAGCTCGTGCAGCATGGGGACGACCGCAAGGTCGAGGGTATTTCTCGTGTAGTCGTCGAAGGTGCGGATACCACGCTCGCAGAGAATTATCTGCTCGTTGCCGCCTGCCATGATGTACTCTGCGCTCATCAGAAGCTCCTTGATGGTGCTTGCAAGACCACGCTTGAGGAGTATCGGCTTGTGCAGCTTGCCGACCTCACGCAGAAGGTCGAAGTTCTGCATGTTTCTTGCGCCGATCTGGATGACATCGACATCTTCGAACAGGGGAAGGTCGTTAACGCCCATGACCTCGGTCACGATGGGAAGACCCGTTTCCTGTCTTGCTATCTTCAGAAGCTCAAGACCGGTCGCCTTGAGACCCTGAAAGTCGTAGGGGGAAGTTCTGGGCTTGAAAGCGCCGCCACGGAGCATGTTTGCGCCGCTTGCCTTGACGGCCTTTGCGATGCCGACTATCTGATCCTCGTTCTCGACCGAGCACGGACCTGCTATCATGACGAAGTTGCCGCCGCCGACCTTGACATCGCCGACGGTGACGATGGTATCGTCGGGATGGAACTTTCTGTTGCAGCACTTGAACGGGTCGGTGACCGTCTTGACGGAGTCTACGATATCGAGACTTGCAACGAGGTCCTTATCCACCTGCGCAGTGTCGCCCACGAGACCGAGAACGGTCTGATAGCTGCCTACGGAGATATGGACATCGACGCCCTGACTTTTCAGCCAGGCGATAAGCTGCTGCTTTTTTTCTTCCTTAGTTCCGTGCTTCAAAATTACTATCATTTTCTTTATCCTCCATAAGCAAAATAAAAAATGCGGCACAGACTATTCTGTGCCGCACGGAAATTCAAAAATGAACCCACTTACTTTTGCGCATCACAAAACAGCCCTACTATTGTGGTAAGTAAAGCGGTAATAGTATGCGTAAAAGAAGAAGTTTTTCATGTTCAAATACCTCTTAAAAAGTCAATGCTTTTTACATCATGAAGTATAACAGCGTCTAAAAGCCGTGTCAACCAGTAAAAATCCACAATTCCGACACGGCTTGCAAAAAAATTACTCGGCAATTTGCGCAATTACTTGCCCTGCTGGCGGCACCAGACCTTCATAACGAGCCAATTCGGCAGCAGCTTCACGCCCAAAACCTGAAGTCTGACGGGGAAGCCGAGGATGGATACCTTCTTGTTACGCTTAAGATCTTTCATGGCTTTGGTGACGACCTGCTCGGCGGTGTAGTAGCGGTCGTAATACTTAATTGTATCGTCGTGCACGGCATGGTCGAAAAACTCGGTCTTTATCCAGCCCGGGGCAACGGCCATGACATGGATGCCGAGGGACTTAAGCTCCACGCCGAGGGCACGGGAGAAGTTGAGCACATACGCCTTCGACGCACCGTACACATTTATGTACGGTACGGGCTGCCACGAGGAGTTTGACGCCATGTTAATAATGTGGCTTCCCTTGGACATGTAGGGGATCGCCATATAGGTCACGGCGGTGAGAGCACGGTCGTTGAGCTCAATTATATCAAGCTGCTTATCCATGTCCATATCCTTGAACACGCCGAAAAGACCGAAGCCTGCGGCGTTGACGAGCACACGGATATCCGGCGTCTCGGCAGCAAACATGTCCTTCAAAACGGCGAAATTTTCACGCTTGCCGAGGTCGAGGGCGATGGGACGAATTTTTGCCCTGCATTTTCCCGCAAGCTCTTCGAGCCGCTCTTTTCTGCGGGCGATGACCCATATCTCGTCAAGCTCAAAGTCACGGTCTGTCGCATAGACGAATTCTCTGCCCATGCCGGAGGATGCGCCGGTGATAAGTGCAATTTTCATATCGAGGTATCCTTTCAACATTTGTTACACCGATTTTACGCTATTGCACGGCGATTGTCAAATAATGAAACAGGCAAAATAACTGATTTTTGCACCGTTTTTGTGCAGATATATTGACAAATTGGTTTCAAAATAATATACTTCAAAAGGAATTATTAATAAGATGTAAACGGGAGGATTTCCTTGTGAACAAGACAAAAAAGTTTTTGGCAATGGCGCTTGCATTGGTGATGATCTTTGCTCTGCTGCCCATGCCCACTGCCTCGGCGGCAAGCGGCAAAACATGGGTCAGCGCATGGAGCACCAGCCCCATCGATGCAAGCCTCAGCGAGCTCGGTATTCTCGATGAGCTGGCAGTTCCCATCGGAGCTATCTCCAACAGAATGGTCATCGAGTCGACCGCAAGCGGCACTCAGGTGAGATTTGTTCTGTCGAACGAATACAGCCTCGTACCCATGACCATCAAAGCATGCAGCGTCGGCAGGATAGTTAAGAACGGCCTGACCGACTGCGTCATGAACACCCTTACCGCACACACCGTCAGGGTCAACGGCAGAAGCACCTTCACCATCCCCGCAGGCAAGACAGTTACCACCGACCCCGTCCTCATGAAGGTCACCGCCGGTGAAAAGCTGTGCGTTAACATCTACTATAAGGATGTTACCGCTATCCGCACCATCGGCCTTATCGGCGCTGATTCCTACATCGGCATCGGCAACACCACCCACTCGAACAAGGTCATCCCCATCCCCCTCAAGTATGAGGCTGACTCCGGCTCTTACGAGATAACCACCACCCTCAAGGAGATGGATGTCAAGGCCGCAAAGGGTACAGAGACCTGCGTCGTGTTCGGCGACTCCACCGTTGCGAGCGAGATTCCCCGTCTGCTGGCGGCAAAGCTGCGTGATAACGGCATAACCAATGTCTCCGTGACCCAGGAAGCCATCAAGGGCAACCGCCTCGTCGCCGACGGTGTCGGCAAGGCAGCAAAGCTTCTCGGCAGAGCGGGCGTTGACCGTTTTGCCGAGGATGTCCTCGGACAGGCGGGCGTGACCAAGGTCATCGTCAAGCTCGGCATCAACGATGTCGTGCATCCGCACTGCGCCTCCAAGGCAGACAAAGCCCCCTATGCAAGCCTTGAGGATATGATCGCAGGCTATCAGCAGCTCATTGACATGGCTCACGCTCAGGGCGTTGAGATATACTTCTGCGAGGTCACCCCGTGGAAGGGCTACACCCGCAATGTTTTCGGCGCAGGCGACGATGTCCAGTGGACTGCCAAGATCGACCAGCTGCGTGTTGATATAAACGCATGGCTGTCGAGCGACGACTGCAATGCCAACGGCTTTATAAGCCTCAGCGGCATGTCCGATCCCGCCGACCCCACTCAGCTGATACCCTCCGAGACCCCCGACGGCATCCACCACAATGCCGCAGGTCAGGCAAACTTTGTCTCCCAGATAGATGTGAAGCTGTTCAAGTAATCGAATACGGCAAAGACGGCACGGTGTTTCCGTGCCGTCTTTTTTTGCGAATTTTATATTTAAACCTATAAAATCTGTGTGTAGAACAGGCTTGCCTTTCATGCAAATGTGTTAAAAGTGCAAAAAGGGTATTGACAACGAAAAAGCTTGGCGCTATACTTCGAGCCAAATAAGACAGCACCTGATAGAGGTTGCGGAAACGATGAGTATTCCACGGTATACGCCGGCAAGCGGCTGTGGAAGAAAGGCAATTCCGCCGAAGCGCAGAACGGTTGCCGCCGTTTTGTACGCTGGGACTTCGCTGAACAAGCGTTGGACTGTCACATTTATGTGGAGAGCTATCGAAGGCAATTTAATTTTGGAATTTCTTTTTTCAAAGCCTGCGATACCGCTTCGGGTCGCAGGCTTATTAATTTAAAAAAAGGAGTTCTGAAAAATGAGAAGAACAAGAAACCTGATCGCACTGCTCATGGCAGCAGTAATGTGCCTTTGCCTGCTTGCAGGCTGCGGCAGCAGCAATGATCCCGAGGCTGCGGACCTGACGGGCGCAACGAGCCTTGCCGACCTTGCAGGCTGCAAGATAGCCGCTCAGGCAGGTACTTTCCACGCCGACGCTCTCGAACAGATCGAGAATGTCCAGTCCTCGACCTACCCCGAGTTTGCAGACCTTTTGACCGCTCTCAAGAGCGGCGCTATCGACGGCTATGTCGCAGAAGAACCGACGGCTCTTTCCGTCTGCCAGTCCGACGACAGCCTGACTTACATCCCGCTGAAGAATAACGGCACGGGCTTTACCGCAACGGCAGCGGATGTCGGCATCGCAGTCGGCCTCAAGAAGGGCTCGGAGCTTACCGCTCAGATAAACGAGATCCTCGCAACCATCACCGATGAGCAGCGCTCCCAGCTCATGGAGCAGATAGTCACCCTCGCATCCGGCGGCGAAGTCACTGAGTTTGCCGTCAGCTGCCCCGCACCCGAGACCACCAACGGCGTTCTGAGAGTCGGCATGGAATGCGCATACGAGCCGTACAACTGGACCGATATGGACGGCACGAGCCTCGGCGCAGTCCCCATCTCCGGCGAGGGCAAGGACGGTCTGTACGCAAACGGCTACGATGTTCAGATCGCACAGTACATTGCAAACAAGCTCGGCATGAAGCTCGAGATATACTCCATCGAGTGGAACTCGCTCCTCCCGGCACTTGAGTCCGGCACTATCGATGCCATCGCAGCCGGCATGAGTCCCACCGCAGAGCGTGCGGCCGAGATCGACTTTTCCGACACCTACTACGAGTCAAACCTCGTTGTGATCATCTCCAAGTAAGATATCCGAAAGGCCGGTAAACTGCCATGAGCTTTCTTAACGATGTTGTAAACATAGTAACAAAATATTATCCGCAGCTGTTAGGCGGTGCGGGCAATACGATGCTGATCGCACTCATCGGCACGGTTGCCGGCCTTGTGATCGGACTGCTTACCGGTGTTGTGCGCACAGCACCCCTGTCTAAAAATGCGGTGCTGCGTGCACTGCACAAGCTCCTCAACGCCGTCATCGCCGTGTATGTGGAGATATTCCGAGGCACGCCTATGATGGTCCAGGCGATGGTCATCTATTGGGGCTACGCCTTTGCCACCGGCGGTCAAACGCTTGCACTCATCCCGTCAGGCATCCTTATCGTCTCGATAAACACCGGCGCATACATGGCCGAGATCGTCCGAGGCGGCATCATCTCCATCGACAAGGGTCAGTTTGAGGGCGCAATGAGCATCGGCATGACCCATTCGCAGACCATGCTCAAGGTCATCATCCCCCAGGTCATGCGCAACATTCTCCCCTCGGTCAGCAATGAGTTCGTCATAAACATCAAGGATACCTCGGTGCTCAATGTCATCGGCGTCACGGAGCTGTACTACTTTGCGGGTATCATAAAACGCCAGAGCTTCCAGACCTTCCAGACCTATCTCGTCATCTGCGTCATCTATTTTATCCTGACCTTCACGATAACCCGTCTGCTGCGCTGGGCCGAGCGTAAGCTCGACGGCAATGACAGCTATGTCATATTCGGCTCGCAGTCGGATTCGGCGGCGGAGATACACATAAGCAGGGAGGCGTGAGAAATGTCCGAAAAAGTAATTGAGCTTGTCCATCTTCAAAAGCAGTTCGGCGAAAACACCGTCCTGCGGGATATAAACCTAAGCGTGTCCAAGGGCGAGGTGCTCAGCATCATCGGCGCATCCGGCTCGGGCAAGAGCACGATGCTCAGATGCATAAATTTGCTCGAGACCCCGACCTCCGGCCAGGTGCTCTACCACGGTAAGGATATCACATCCCATGATATGAATCTTTCGCAGTACCGTGCAAAGGTCGGTATGGTGTTCCAGAGCTTTAATCTTTTTAACAACATGACGGCGCTCAATAACTGCATCACCGGTCAGGTGTCGGTTTTGAAGCGCAGCCGTGAGGAGGCCGAGGCGACGGCGATGAAGTACCTCGAGCGTGTCGGCATGGCACCATATATAAACGCCCGTCCGTCGCAGCTTTCCGGCGGCCAGAAGCAGCGTGTCGCAATAGCCCGTGCGCTTGCGATGGAGCCCGAGGCGCTGCTGTTTGACGAGCCGACGAGTGCGCTCGACCCGCAGATGGTCGGCGAGGTGCTCGATGTCATGCGCTCGCTTGCCGACGACGGGCTTACGATGATCGTCGTCACCCACGAGATGGCCTTTGCCCGTGATGTGTCGACAAATGTTGTGTTCATGTCCGGTGGCGTCATCTGCGAGGAGGGCTCGCCCAAGGATATATTTGAAAACCCGCAGGATCAGAAAACGAAGGAGTTCCTCTCCCGCTTCCTGCACGGGTAAACAGCAAAAGCCTATCCGGCCGCCGGATAGGCTTTTACATTTATATATTACACATTTGTATATTAGTAAAGATCAGTCGTCCTCGCCGCCGCCGATGAACTCTCTTATCAGCGCATCGGGGGCGACCAGACTTTCGTCAATTTCGCCGAAAAGCTGAATTGCGGGCAGCACGCTGCGCAGCTCGTCGTAGCGCTCTATGCCCTCGGGGATGGAGGAGAAAAGCTGTGTTGCCGTGCGATTCATGACCGCAAGCTCGTAGGGAAACGACGAGTCAAACTGGTAGTTTGCCTTGTTTTTAAACGGGGAGATGTACGCCTTTTCGCCGTGACGCACATTTGCCCACATGCTCATCGTTGCGGCCGGATCAGCGCCGCGGAAGTTGTAGTCACGCACCGTGCGCCGCACAAGACGAAACCATGTGCCCTTGAACACGACCGAGCCGTTAAACTCAACATTGCTGCGTGCCGAGATATAGAGCTTGAATGCCTCGGGGTGGCGCTCGGTGATCATGTCGTTGAGCGCATGGATGCCCTCAAACACGACGACCTCGTCCTTTTTGAGCTTAATGGACTTTGACGGCTCGAACATGCGCATCTGGCGGGAAAACTCGTACTTGGGCACATAGATGCGCTTGCCCTGGGCGAGCAGGTCAAAGTGCTCGTTTAAAAGCTCCATGTCAAGGCACAGGGGAGACTCAAGATCGATCTCGCCCTCGGCCGTGCGGGGTGCGGTAGCCGGGTCTACCGTCACAAAATAATCGTCCATGCCGACATAGTGGGCGTGCACGCCCTTGCGCTCAAGCGCCTCGCTTATCTTGCGGGCAGTCGTCGTCTTGCCCGAGCCGGACGGCCCTGACAGCAGGACGATGGGGCTGTTTTTCCTGTTTTCGATTATTTTATCTGCGGCGGTCTCGACACGCCTGCGGTAAACCTCGTCGCACTCTTCGATAAAGCCCTTGGGGTCGGCGACGGTCTTGAAGTTGATATCACTGAGCTGATATGCCATGTTCACTTCACCTTTCTGTAAAAATCTATGATACCCTGCTTATCCGAGCAGGTCTTTTCTATACCGGATATGTATTCCGTGGGGTACTTCGGCGCAAAAAGCCGGATGTTTCTGCCCGAGCCCTCGGACACGAGCTTTGTCGAGCCGCCGCCTCCGACGGCGATTATCGAGCACAGCTCCTCCATGATGCATACATTGTACAGGTTTATATACCCGTCCTTCGTCCAGCCGACATTCTCAAAGCCGCCGGACATGAACTTCTGCCGGTAGAGGTAATAGGGGGAGTACCCATTGCCCCGCAATGCTGATCCGGCAATATCGAGCATGCGCCCGACCTCCGCCGCCGTGGGAAGTGCGCTTCCCTCAAGCGTTATGCGTGAGCCCTTTTTGAGCGACAGCGTGTGCACCGTGATATTCTCCGGCGCAAGTGCGATGACCTTGCCCAGCGTCTGCTCAAAGCCCGAGACCGTGTCGGAGGTGAGCCCGGCGATGAGGTCCATGTTCACCGCCATGCCGCCGACGGAGCGCACCTTGCCGAGGGCGTCGATTATATCCTGCGCCGTGTGCTTGCGGCCGATAGCGTCGAGCACGGAGTCGACCATCGTCTGCGGATTTACGCTGACCCTGTCAACACCGTGAGCTTTCAAAACACGCAGCTTCTCGGTCGTTATCGTGTCGGGACGACCCGCCTCGACGGTGTATTCACGCAGCTGCGTAAGGTCAAAGCAGTCCTCTATCTTTGCACACAGCCGGTCGAGCTGCCCGGCTGACAGCGTCGTGGGCGTGCCGCCGCCCATGTATATTGATATGATATGCAGCCCGAGCTCATTTACTGCCTTTGCCGCAGCGTCGATCTCAAGCATCAGCGTATCGAGAAACGGCGGGATGAGCTTCATGCTCTTTTGCACCGATTGGCTCACAAAGCTGCAATACGAGCAGCGTGTCGGGCAAAACGGGATGCCGACATACAGGCAGATATCCTTATCACCCAGGCTTTCTGCGACCGAGCGGGTCACGAGCGAGGTGTCACGGCACAGCGCCGCACGCTCGGGGCTCACATCGTATTCGGCGATAAAACGCCGCATCGCCGTGTCGGGGTCAGGTGTCTCGTCGAGCATTGCGCAAAACAGCTTGCCCGGCCTCACGCCGGTGAGCGCACCCCAAGCCGGGCGGCTGTGTCCCGAGCGGAGAGCGGCACGGTAAAAGGCGTTTTTAATGATGCGGCTGCAAAGCTTGTCACGGCTGAGGTCGTCCTCGGCAAGCCCGGCGTTAAATGCCGACCGTCCGACAAAAACCTCGTCGCCCTTGACCATGCGGCACACGCAGGTGACAAACTTTTTGCCCTCGTGCAGGCTCAGCTCGACCCTGTCGCCTGTTGGCTTGCCCTCGGGGTACTCGGGGCGCTCGGCGGGGTAGAGCGAGAGCATCATCTGCTCGGCTGCGTATTTATAATCGTGTCCGATGAGATACAGCTTCACGGCAAAGCTCCTTTTGCAAAAACTTTTGCCATTATAACACATGGCGGCAAAATAATAAAGTGTGTCATCATCTGTATTACAAAATATAACTTGCAGCGAAAAATTGTAAGGTCAAACATAGCAAAATGCAAAAAACAAAGCAAAAATTTTGTGGAATTGTGCCGATTCGAATGATAGCATGTTTACAAAAATCCGAAATTGTGCTTAAATATATCTGTATATCGTGAACCAGACATCTGACATGGTTCAAAAACAGGAGGAAATGTTTTTATGGTTAGATTCTCAAGCAGAATGAACCTTCTCAAGGGTTCCGCAATTCGTGAGCTGCTGGCACTGGCCAACAAGCCCGAAATTCTTTCTTTTGCAGGCGGCATGCCCGCACCCGAGCTGTTCCCCGTTGACAAGATCAAGGCAGCTACCGATGCAGTTATGGACGAGGCCGGTCAGGTCGCTCTCCAGTATTCCAGCACCAACGGCTTTGAGCACTTCCGTCAGCAGATCGCAGATCGCATGGAAGCAAAGCTCAACATCAAGACCAGCGCAGACAACATCCTCGTGACCTCCGGCTCACAGCAGGGTCTTGACTACTCGGCTCGTGTTTTCGTTAACCCCGGCGACACCATCATCATCGAGAGCCCGTCCTACCTCGGCGCACTCAACGCATTCAAGGCATGTGAGCCCAACTTCGTTGCTATCCCCACCGACGGCGACGGCATGATCATGGAAGAGCTCGAGAAGGTCCTTGCTACCAACGACAGCGTCAAGATGATCTATGTCATCCCCGACTTCCAGAATCCCTCCGGCCGCACCTGGCCCATGGAGCGTCGTGAGAAGTTCATGGAGATCATCAACAAGTACGAGATCCCCGTCATCGAGGATAACCCCTACGGCGAGCTGCGCTTTGAGGGCGAGTACCTGCCCGCACTCAAGAGCATGGACACCAAGGGCCTCGTAGTCTTCCTCGGCACTTTCTCCAAGATCCTCGCTCCCGGCTACCGTCTCGGCTGGGTCTGCGCCGACGGTGAGATCCTTGCAAAGTACAACTTCCTTGCTCAGGCAGCCTCCCTTCAGGCTTCCACAGAGGCACAGCTCGTTGTCTCCAAGTTCATCGACATGTACGACCTTGACGAGCATGTTGCAGCCATCAAGGATTGCTACCGCAAGCGCCGTGATGTCATGATGGCTACCATGGAGCGTGAGTTCCCCGAAGAGGCAAAGTTCACTCACCCCAACGGCGGTCTGTTCACTTGGGTCGAGCTTCCCGAGTACATCAACACCAATGAGATGGCCAAGGAGTGCCTCAAGCGCAATGTCGCATATGTTCCCGGCGACGGCTTCTTCCCCGATGCAGGCCACAACAACTGCATCCGCCTGAACTACTCCTGCATGCCCGAAGACAAGATCGAGAAGGGCATGACCATTCTCGGCCAGGTCATCAAGGAGTACCTCAAGAAGTAATTAGTTCATTAAACAGGTCAGACAATAGTCTGACCTGTTTTTCTTATACTTGATTTTCAAAAAAGTTTAGACACTTTAAAGAAAAGTGTTGCAAAATGCGGACTAATGATATATTATTAACACAGTCAACAAGACTGCGCCCCCCCGCAGTCAGCCCCCGAGACCCACAAAGTCTCGGGGGCAACCTTTTTCCTTGTAAAAGAGAGTGCGGTGTGTTAGAATATGCTCATCTTTTAAAACAAAAGGAGAAATACCATGGAAATAGGAATCAAGGGCAGAGCAGAGACTGTCGTTAATCACGAGAACACCGCAAAGTTCGTGGGCTCGGGCGAGCTCGAGGTCTTTGCAACCCCGCAGATGATCGCTCTCATGGAGCAGGCAGCGGCTTCCTCCGTTGCAGGCGAGCTTGAAGAAGGTCAGGGCACTGTCGGCACGCTTTTGAATGTCAGCCACGACGCTGCGACCCCTCTCGGCATGAAGGTCTGGGCGGAGACCGAGCTTATAGAGATCGACCGCCGCAGGCTCGTTTTCGATGTCAAGGCATACGACGAGTGCGGCCTCATCGGTCAGGGCAAGCACGAGCGCTTTATTATCCAGAACGACAAGTTCCTTGCCAAGGTCAACGCAAAGGGTGCAAAGTAAAATGAAAAAGTTTATAGTTCTCATCGGCAACTACGGCTCGGGCAAGACCGAGATCGCCATTAACCTTGCCGTGAATTCCGCCGCAAAGGGGCTCAACACGCTGGTCGTCGACCTGGACAAGGTCAATGACTATTTCCGCATGTCCGACCGTGTGGACCTTTTGAAGGAGAATCATGTCAACCTCGTTTCCCCGACCTTCGCAAGTCAGGGCGTGACGCCCAGCAATATGTCCGCCGCCGTCGCCTCGGCGTTTGCCGGCGACTGGGATCTGTGCATCTTCGATGTCGGCGGCGACGCAGCGGGCGCAATGTCCTTGGGGCGCTATCACCCCGATTTTGCGGCGCTCGAGCCGGGTCAGCTTGAGGTGTACGACATTGTAAATGTGTTCCGCCCCATGTCGGAAAGTCCCGAGAAGATAATAAAGCTCAAGGAGGAGATGGAGGGCTTTGCCCGATTGGAAGTCACGGGCTTTGTCAACAACTCCAATCTTCTTAACTACGCCAGCGCCGATGATATCCGTGCAGGCTACGATGTGCTCAAGGAAACCAGCGAGATGACCGGTATCCCCGTTGCCCACACCACCGGCAGGAAGAAATTCATCGAGGAGTTTCTTGCCGACGGCAGGGACGAAAAGTATATCGGCGAGCCCATCGGGCTTGAGACATATATGCACAGGTCTTGGGAGGCGTTCACCAACCTCGGGCTATAAGAAGCATAAAAATACCCCCAATGCAGTTTTTCTGCATTGGGGGTGTTTTGCGTACTGTCAGTTATAGATGACAAGGGCGAGGAACACGACGGGCTCGTCGTTGTTGTTTTTTATCGAGTGACCCTCGCCGTCGGGGCAGAAGGCGGTGTCACCTGCGCTGAGGGTGACTATCCTGCCGTTGTCGCTGTACTCGGCAACGCCGGAGAGCATGTGGTAAAACTCGCCGTCGCCGGTATGTAGATGCCAGCCTATCTCGCTGCCCTTGGGCAGCGTGGTTATCGAGAACACACGACCCTTGTTGTAAAGCTCCTCGGGCTTTTCAATGAGGCGGAAAAACTGCGCACTGCCTTCGCCGCCCTGAACGCCGATGATGCTCTCGACCTTGTGTTCGTCTTTTCTGGTTATCATGATAAAACCTCCTTAATCACGGCGTCTGCCGCCGACAATGATAAGAAATCTCAGTAGCTGCATGAGCGAGACTGCCAGCGCCGCAACATAGGTCATTGCGGCGGCGGTGAGCACCTGCTTTGCCTGCCTATACTCCTCGCCGGTCAGAAGATTCGTCTCCTCGATGGTGTTCAATGCTCTGCGGCTTGCGTCAAACTCCGTCGGCAGGGTCACGAGCTGGAAAACGGTGCTCAGGCCGAAGCAGGCGACACCGGCATAGGCGAGGATGATGAAGATATCGCCGAACGAGGCAAGCAGCAGACCGATAATGATAAGCGGCACGGAAATTTTTGCGCCGATGTTAGTTATCGGGACGATGGCGGTGCGAATTTTTACGGGCGCATAGTTCGTTGCGTGCTGAATGGCGTGTCCCACCTCGTGGCAGGCGACGCCGACGGCGACGGTCGAGGTGCTGCCGTACACATCGTCGGAAAGCCGCACGACATTCGTGCTCGGGTCGTAGTGATCGGTGAGCGAGCCGGAGATATGCTCGATGCGGACATTGGTAAGCCCGTTGCGGTCGAGCACCCAGCGAGCGGCCTGCGCACCGGTTATCTGCCGGGAATTATAGCTGTTTTTGTACTTTGCGAAGGTGCTGTTGACCTTGGCGCTTGCCCACATGGCAAACAAAACGGCGGGCAGGACAAGGACGATATATGTCCAGTCAAGATACATGTCTTACATCCCCAATTCTTCGTTAATGAGCACGACCTCGACGCTCTCCATCTCCATCATCGGCCCCCACAGGACCAGCAGGGCACGGCAGATGCGCTCGGGCGAGCGGCAGTCGTGGCATTTGCCGTCGATCTTGCACGGCGTTCTGACATCAAAGCGGGTGGCGTTCTGCGTTGCAGCGACATTGCGGGCACGGAAAAGAGCGGAGTCAAAATCGCCGCAGAGCTTGTTCACACCGGCAACGATGAACACACGCTTTTTGCCGAAGGCAAGCGACGCAAGGCGGTTGCCCTTGCCGTCGATGTTTATAATTTCGCCCGTCTCGGCGATTGCGTTTGCACTTGAGATGAACACCTTGGCGTCAAGCTCGTTTTTGAGCGTTTCGTCGCCGGGCTCGACCCAGTGCCAGTAGACCTCGTTTCCGCAGCCTACGAGTTTTTCGTAAAGTCCCATCTGCTGAGCGGTCGTGCAGCCGCCGATGCCGACGGTGGTGTCGTGAATTTTGCCCGTGAGATATTCGGCGGCTTCCTCTTTGGTCTCAAAGCGGCTGACCTCGAAGCCACGGCGCTTTAAATTCTTTACTGTCAGTTCAATATCCATATGTATACCTCCAAACACAAAACAGGTTTGACTAATTATATAGCCAAATCGCTTATTTATCAAGACGCTTTTCCATCTCACGCACAAGCTCGGATGCCGAAACGGCAAGCTCCCGGGCAAGCTCGGTGTCGGCGGCATTTGCGAAAATGCGCACTGCGGCAGCGTCCGGCACGGCGCTTATGCGAAGCTCATAGTCAGAGCCACGAAAGCAAAAGCCGTCGTCAAACTCTGCGCCCATGTCCATGAACGCAGCGCAGATGCGGTCCATGAGCCGGGCACGGTCTGCGCAGGCGACCTGCTCCCGGTGCATGAATTTTTTCTCCTCGCCGTGCTTTTTCTCCTCGGTCGGCGTGCTCTCAAAGCCGCCTGCAAGCTCGACATTCAGCCTGCCGTCGAGTGCGTCGACGCAGCACCGGTAGTAGCTTTTCGGCGTGCCGATATCGCACCAGTAGCCGTCGAGCGGGCAGCCGAGGAGCTTTTCCTCCCGGTCTAAAAGTGCGGGGAAAAGATCCTTTGCAAAGTCAAAGACCGTACCCTCCGGCACGAGCTCCATCGCCCGGGGCGACACGATGTAGACCCCGGTGTTGACGAGATTCGTGACAACATGCTCCCAATCGGGCTTTTCAATAAACGAGTGCACGCAGTGATCCCTGCCGCAAAGCGCAAGCCCGTAGCGCAGGGGCTCGGAGTGCGGGTACAGCGCAATGGTCACGGCGGGGCGGTGCTCTTTATGCGCCTTCATAAGCTCCGTGAGGTCAAAATCGCAGGCTGCGTCGCCGCTTATGACGAGAAAATCGTCGTTTCCGTAGAAATCGGCGCAGTTTTTAACGCCGCCTGCCGTGCTGAGAGCCTCTTTTTCCACCCTGTAGTGCATGTTAACGCCCAGCCTTTCGCCGCTGCCGAAATAGTTTTTTATATACTCGGGTCTGTATTTTAAGCTTGCGCAGATATCGGTAATGCCGTGCTTTTTTAGTAGCAGCACGATATGCTCCATGACCGGCCTGCCGCACAGCGGGACTAAGGGCTTGGGCGTGTCGCCGCTCACGGGCTTTAAGCGCTTGCCCTCGCCGCCTGCCATAATAATCGCTTTCAAATGCATCACGCTCCCGATGCTATTTTGCGCACGGATGCAAAATTTATTATTCTTTTGCTGTTGTAATCATGGCAATACTTTGATATAATTTAATATCAATTTGTACTTGCGGAGACAAAAATGAAAAAGAACAACTCACAAAGCGTGTTCGAGCCGAATACGATGCCGTTCCTGTTTTTCCTCATCGTTTTCGCCGTTGCGACGCTTATACTTAAATATTATTACCTTGCCGCAGCCGAGGGCGTTGCCATCCTTGCGCTTATAATCTATTCGGTCATAAACCGCAGCCGCAAGCGTAAGGCGCTCAAGGCGTATATAGAGTCCGTGACCTACGATACGGAGACGGCAAAGAACAATACGCTCATGAATTTTCCGCTGCCCATCGTCGTTTTCAGATTGAGCGACTCACGCATCGTGTGGGGCAACGAGAAGTTTTTCTCGATATGCGGACTAAACGGTCAGCGCCTCGACCGCAGCGTTGCCGAGCTAGTGCCCGAGTTTTCAGGCAAGTGGCTCATGGAGGGCAAAAGCCAGTGCCCGAATCTGCTCTCGGTCGGCGGCAGGAAATATCAGATATGCGGCAACATCGTGCGCTCGGCAAAGGATGACGGCGACCAGAACTTTATGGGCATCGCCTATTGGATAGATGTCACCGATTACGACGATATCCGCCACGAGTACGAGATATCCCGGCCCATTGCGGCGGTCATCACGATAGATAACTACGACGAGCTGATGAAAAATCAGCCGGAGCGTGCAAGAAACGACCTGCGTGATGCGATAGGGGACAAGCTTGCCCAGTGGGGCGAGGATAAGGACGGCATACTCATCCGCTTTGACCGTGACCGCTATCTCATGGTGTTTGAGGAGCGGTACATGCAGGGCGTGATAGACGAAAAGTTCAGGCTCTTAAATGAGGTGCACCAGATAGCAAACTCCGTCGGCATCCATGCGACCTTGAGCATCGGCATCGGCCGTGATGCCGCAAACCTCAACGAGGCACTTCAATTTGCGATGCTCGCAAGCGACATGGCGCTCAGCCGAGGCGGCGACCAGGCGGTCATCAAAAACCGCTTCAACTTTGATTTCTTCGGCGGCAAGGTCAGCGAAAGCGACACCAGAACGAAGGTCAAGTCCCGAGTGATGGCAAATGCGCTCGATTCGCTCATTCAGGACGCCTCGCAGGTGCTCGTCATGGGTCACCGCTTCAGCGATATGGACAGCATCGGCGCTGCCGTTGCCGTGTGCATCATCGCCCGCAAAAACGGCATAAAGGTGCACATCGTTGCAGACACGGAAAAGACCATGGCAAAGTCCCTGATCGAGATGCTCGTGAAAACGCCCGAGTATAAGGACATTTTCATAAACGCCCAGGAGGCTATGCTCACGGCTGACAGCAAGACTCTTCTTGTCGTCGTGGACACCAACCGCCCAGAGCAGGTCGAGGACCTGCGCCTTTTGCAGTCGTGCAACAAGGTCGCTGTCATCGACCACCACCGCAGAGCGGCGACATATATCGACAATGCAGACCTCAGCTACATTGAGCCTGCGTCATCCTCGACCTGCGAGCTCATGGCGGAGATACTCGAGGTGGCGCTCGATGAGCCCAAGCTTCTGCCGTGCGAGTCGGAAGCACTGCTCTCCGGCATAGTTCTCGACACCAAGAGCTTTACATTGCGTACAAATTATCGCACCTTTGACGCTGCGGCGTTCCTGCGCAGGGCGGGAGCGGATACCGTCGATGTCAAGAAGCTCATGCAGAGCGGGCTTGAGCAGACGGTCGAGAAATACAGGATACTCCAGGGCGCACGGCTTTATCGCTCCATGGCGGTTGCGATACCGGACAAGCCGCATAACAGAGTCGTTGCAGCGCAGGCAGCCGACGAGCTTTTGAATGTCGCCGGTGTCGAGGCTTCGATGGTCATGTACCCGACCGACGAGGGCGGCGTGTTCGTCTCGGCAAGGTCTATAGGCGATGTGAATGTGCAGCTTATCGTGGAGCGGCTCGGCGGCGGCGGCAACAGAGCGGCTGCTGCGGCGCAGCTTAGCGATATAAGCTTACAGGACGCTGCAAAGAAGCTTTTTGCGGCGATAGATGAATATATGGATTCGTGATATATCACGGGAAAGGATAAAATTATGAAGGTCATTTTCAATGTTGATGTCAAGGGTAAGGCCAAGAAGGGCGAGCTTAAGGAGGTCTCCGACGGCTACGCTCGCAATTACCTGCTGCCGAGAAAGCTCGCAAGCGAGGCAACGGCGGACAATATAAACGCACTCAAGCTCAAGGAGAAGGCAAAGGCTGCTCAGATGGCAAGGGAAAAGGCTGAGGCTGAGGCAAATGCGGCTAAGCTTAACGAGATTACCGTCACCATCCGTGCAAAGGCAGGCGGAGCAGGCAAGCTCTTCGGTGCTGTCACCTCGCAGGAGATAAGCGCCGCACTCAAGGAGCAGCACGGCATCGAGATCGAGAAGAACAAGATCGTGCAGGCCGAGCCTATCAAGACCTTCGGCGCATATCAGATCAAGGCAAAGCTTGGCTACGAGGTCAGCGGCACTATAAATGTGCTCGTTATAGAGGCATAATTAACTCAAACTAAGGAGCGGGAACATGGAAGAACTGTTGGGCAGACAAGCGCCCCACTCGGCAAGCGCAGAGCAGGCCGTCATCGGCTCTATGCTTATCGACACAAGGTGCATACCCGATGTCATCGAACACCTCAAGGGCGCAGAATTTTATATTCAGCAAAACAGGGATATATTCGAAACGATATATTCCATGTTCTCCTACGGTCAGACGATAGACCCCATCACCGTGCTCGACCAGATGAAGACGAGGGGCGTGTTCCGTGAAACGAGCACGGGGTACATTGCCGAGCTCATGCGTGTAACGCCCACGGCGGCGAATGTGTTGGAGTATGCCGCCATCGTCAGCGACAGGGCGCTTTTGCGCAATCTCGCAGCGGCAGCCGATGAGATAAACACCCTCGTTTACGAGGGCACGGGCGAGGCCGAGAACATGCTTGAGGCTGCCGAGCGCAAGATATACGCTCTGCGGCAGGGCAGGGTGGTCGGTGGACTTGTGCCGATATCCACCGTCGTGCAGACGGTGTATTCGAATCTTTCCGAAGCGGCATCCAGCGGGCAGAAGATACCCGGCCTGTCGACGGGTCTAAACGACCTTGACCGATACATCCTCGGCCTTAACAAAGGCGAGCTTATACTCATCGCCGCACGACCCGGCATGGGCAAAACGAGTATTGCGCTGAATATCGCAATGAATGTCGCAAAGAAAAGCGGCAAGACCGTTGCGGTGTTCTCGCTTGAAATGAGCCGTGAGCAGCTCGTGAGCAGGCTGCTTGCCGGCGAGGGACTTGTCCCGTCGCAGAATTTGCTCACAGGTCAATTAAACTCCGACGAGTGGAAGCGCATCGCAGCGGCGGCGCAGGTACTAAGCGCTACCGACATGCGCATCGACGATAACCCAATGCTGTCTGTTTCCGACATGAACGCACAGTGCCGCAGGATATCGAACCTCGGCCTTGTGGTCATCGACTACCTTCAGCTCATGCAGTCGGCCGGTGGCGACAGCCGCAAGTATTCGGGCGAAAATCGCCAGCAGGTCGTCAGCGATATCAGCCGCATGCTCAAGATAATGGCCAAGGAGCTGAATGTTCCGGTCATCTGCCTGTCGCAGCTGAGCCGAGCCAGCGAGGGTCGTCCGAACAAGCGCCCGATGCTCTCCGACCTGCGTGAATCCGGCGCTATTGAGCAGGACGCCGATGTCGTCATCGGCCTGTACCGAGAGGGCTACTACAATGCCGAGTGCGAGGAGCCCAATGTCTCCGAGGCGATAGTCCTCAAGAACAGAAAGGGTCAGACCGGCACGGTGAAGCTGTCGTGGCTTGCCGAGTACACCACCTTCGCAGCATACGAAGGAAACCTCAATGAAGACGATTATTGATTTTATAAATAAGCACGCAATGCTCCCCGAGGGCACGCATGTGCTGTGCGCCGTGTCCGGCGGGGCGGACTCCATGTGCCTGCTGCATTTTCTGAGCAGCAACGCAGAAAGCCTCGGCATAACCGTTGCGGCGGCGCATTTTAACCACCGTCTGCGTGGTGCGGAGGCCGACCGTGATCAGACCTTTGTCGAGGCATGGTGTAAAGAGCGGGGCATCGTGTGCGAGACCGGCAGCGCCGATGTTGCGGCGTATGCCGAGCAAAGCGGCATGTCCACCGAGGAAGCGGCAAGGCACTTGAGGTATGAGTTTTTGGAAAAGTGCGCCGATAAGCTCGGCTGCACGGCGATAGCTACCGCCCACAACAGCGACGATAATGCAGAGACCGTGCTTTTAAACCTCACCCGGGGCGCAGGCGCAAAGGGCCTGTGCGGCATCCCGCCGGTGCGTGGCAGGCTGATTCGTCCGCTTTTGGCGACGAGCCGTGCGCAGATAGAAGCCTACCTTGCCGAAAACGGTGTTGGGCATATTACCGACAGCACGAACGACACCGACGACTACACCAGAAACATCATCCGTCACCGGGTAATGCCCGTTTTGTGCGGCATTAACCCGGCGTTTTCCGCCTCGGCAATGCGCACGGCGGAGCTTTTGCGTGAGGACGAGGAGTTCTTGGATAAGCTGGCCGCCGATTTTGTAAGCGGCCATTTTAAAAACGGCTCGCTGCCCATAGCAGAGCTGCAAGCCCTCCCCAAGCCCGTGGCGGCACGGGTGCTGCGCCGCCTTTGCGGCCGAAGCCTCACGGCGGGGCATACCAAGGCGCTGTTTGAGCTTGTGAGATCTAAGACCCTTGCTCACGCCGATATCCACGGCATGCGGGTGACCGCCGACCACGGCAGGCTGTATTTCGGACAAAAGCCGATCATCTTGCCGGACACGGAGCTTCGTATCGGCGAAAAAACGGTCATCGGGGACGGTGTTTTCGTCGTCGAGTGCGAGCTGCTGCCCAAAAACAGCAAAGTTTTCAAATCATTAAATACTTTTTTCTTTAATTTTGACGCCGTTTGTGGTACGATATTCTTTACTTCCCGCAAGGACGGGGACAAGATACGCTTAAACGGCAGAAATTGCACCAAAAGCCTCAAGGATCTTTTCTCGGAGGCAAAAATGACGCAGCTTCAGCGGAGCATGACTCCCGTGCTGCGTGACGAAAAGGGAGTTATCGCAGTTTACGGCTTCGGCGTCGCCGAACGCTGCTCGGTAAAGCCGGGCGATGCCGTGCTGCGTGTCACGATAAATAAAAATGACCGTACGGGGGACAATCTAAAAAATGAGTAAAGATATGAAAAACGACATAGAAAGAGTGTTTTTCACCGAGGAGGAGATCGAGACCAAGGTCAAGGAACTCGGCGAGCAGATCTCAAAGGATTTCGAGGGCAAAGATCCTCTTTTTGTCGGCGTTTTGAAGGGCTGCTTCGTGTTCATGTCCGACCTTATGCGCCATGTGACGATACCCTGCTCCGTGGATTTCATGGCCGTGTCCTCGTATAAGGGCACGACATCGACAGGAGCGGTGTCCATTCAGAAGGACCTGAGCCAGAATATCGAGGGCAGACATGTCGTTATGGTCGAGGATATCCTCGATTCGGGCGTGACGCTCAGCTATCTTCAGAATTATCTTTCCGCACGCAAGCCTGCGTCCATTACCATCGCAACGCTGATGGATAAGCCCTCACGCAGAAAAGCGCCCGTGTACGCAAAGTATTCCTGCTTTGAAGTCCCCGATGCCTTCGTCGTCGGCTACGGACTTGATTATAACGAGCTTTACCGCAATCTCCCCTATATCGGCGTGCTCAAACCCGAAATTTACTCAGACTAAGAGGATGTGATCAATTGAATCCCAAACGAAACCGAACAAGAGATATAGGATTTTATGTGCTGATAATCGTGCTTATAGCCTGCACGGTTTTTGCACTATACAGGAACGATGATTCTGACAAGATGACCTATTCCGAGGTCAGGGATCTGTTTATTAACAAGCAGGTCGAGTCCTTCGTCTATGACGGCACGAGCAATAAGCTGACCATGAAGGTCAAGGACACGACCGCAAAGGGCGGCACAAAAGATGTCGAGTACACCATGTACAGCTTCTCGCTGTTTTACGAAGACCTCGGCGACACCATCAAGCAGCAGTATGCCGACGGCACTATAAAGGAATACCAGATCGAGCCCGTGCGCTCCATGTGGTGGGTCCAGCTTCTGCCGTATGTGCTCCTGTTCGGCCTTGTGGCGGTGTGGATCTACATGATGACCAAGGCAAACGGCGGCGGCGGTGTCGGCGGCGGCATCAACAAGTTCGGCAAGGCGAGAACTCGCCTCGGCAGCGAGGAGAAAAATCAAAAAACCTTTGCCGATGTCGCAGGTGCGGACGAGGAAAAGGAAGAGCTTCAGGAGCTTGTGGAATTTCTTAAAAATCCCCGCTCGTTTACCGAGATGGGCGCACGCATCCCCAAGGGCGTGCTGCTCGTAGGCCCTCCGGGAACAGGTAAGACCCTGCTTGCAAAGGCGGTCGCCGGTGAGGCGGGCGTGCAGTTTTTGTCGATATCCGGCTCTGACTTTGTCGAGCTTTATGTCGGCGTCGGCGCAAGCCGTGTGCGTGACCTGTTCGACCAGGCAAAGAAGGTCGCTCCGGCAATTATATTCATCGATGAGATCGACGCTGTCGGCCGTCAGAGAGGCTCGGGCCTCGGCGGCGGTCACGACGAGCGTGAGCAGACGCTCAACCAGCTGCTCGTCGAGATGGACGGCTTCGGCAACAACGAGGGCGTCATCGTCATGGCGGCGACCAACCGTGCAGATATCCTTGATAACGCTCTGCTGCGTCCCGGCCGCTTCGACCGTCAGGTCTATGTGGGCCTTCCCGATATCAAGGGCCGTGAGGCGATACTCCGGATACATGCAAGAGGCAAGGTGCTTGCCGAGGATGTCGACCTCAACAGCATCGCAAAGGGCACTCCCGGCTTCTCGGGCGCTGACCTTGAAAACCTCATGAACGAGGCGGCTCTGCTGGCTGTCCGCCGCAAGCACCGCTTCGTCACAATGGAAGACTGCGAGGAGGCTATCCTCAAGGTCGAGATGGGTCCCGAAAAGAAGAGTCGCAAGATGAGCGACAAGGCAAAGCGCCTGACCGCTTACCACGAGTCCGGTCACGCCGTTGCGGGCAGATATCTTAAAAATGTCGACCCCGTGCACTATATAACCATCATCCCCCGCGGCATGGCAGGCGGCTTCACGCTGTTCCGCCCGCAGGAGGATCTGGAGAACTTCCAGTCCAAGAGCGAGATGTTTGAAAACATCGTCATGGCGCTCGGCGGCAGGATCGCCGAAAAGCTGTTCCTCGACGATATCTCCACCGGCGCATCCGGCGATATCCAGCAGGCCAGCAACATCGCAAGAAGCATGGTCATGCGCTACGGTATGTCCGAAAAGCTCGGACCTATCCTGTATGACAGCTCCGACCACAGCATCTTTATCGGCCGTGACTTCGGCACGACCAAGAGCTATTCCGAGGAGACCGCCGGTCTCATCGATGAGGAGGTCAAGCGCATATTCGACGAGGCGTCGGTTCTGTGCGAGAAGATACTCACCGAGCATGCCGATGAGCTTCGCTCGATAGCCGAGTACCTGCTCGTTAACGAGACCATGGATGCCGACGAGTTCAACTATTTCTTCGAGCATCACGAGTTCATGCCCGAGTCGGAGAAGGCAGCAAGAAAGGCGCACAACGACAGCACCATCGAGCGCCCGGCAAGAAAGATCGCCCGCTTCGACGACGATCCCGCCACCGACCCCACGCCCGAAGTAACCCCCACCCCCGAAGTCCCCGAGGAAGACAACAAAGAGTAATAAAAATTTGGGCAGCCATTGGATAATACCGATGGCTGCCTTGCTACATTTCAGGTATATCTGAAGAATTTAGTCGATTTTAGATTTTATCAGTTATAACTTATAAAATTGCGATTTTATAGCATCCGAGACTTTCTCTTAGCTGAGAAGTGGAGCTAAACACAAAGCCCAGCATCACGCCGAGCGGTGGGACACTGGGCTTCTTAAAGTTCAAAATTGCAAGTCCAAATGACCAAATGATAAAGTCCCTGCATTAGCTAAAGAAGGACATAATATATGCTTTCAGAGAATTCTATAGCTTGACAATTGCTTGCATACTAAAGAGGAAGACATTCACGATTTTTTGCTAAGGATATCGAGCAAATCAGCTTTTAAGGAGCGGCTTGACACAGTGTTAATCTCGTCGAAAGGTGCAACTTGCCGACCGTCCATATAATTCGCGCTCCGAACAGACGCTCGTGCAATACTCCTAAGAGGCTCTTCAATTTTCTTCGTGTCGAGGGTTACATCAGCTGAAAGCTTATCTGTATAAGCACTTAGATAAGTTACAGACCTTTTGTAGGCGGTAGTTTCTTTTGCTCCCTCAGCTTGGTACGATACAGAAATATCTACCTGTGGGAACACATACTGGCCAAGGCTTTTGCCGAACAGTGCGACTTTACCTTGAACGATTTCCTCGGGATAGAGTTCAAACTCACCAGTAAAAAGCTCGTCAAGATAAAGCTCATCTGAACTGCCGTTGTTTTTAACATAATTTACCTTGATCGCTATACTTTTTGCAGCGGTTTGCCCTACATTTTTTATTCGTAAATATAAAAATGAATTGAAATCAACAAGACTCATGCTAAGCTGTGGCTGAATGCTGTTCTCATATTGCTTTTTATTTTGTTGGTTAGCCTTAAATGCAGCTGTTGCAGAGATTGCAGCAATAAGCGCAGATGTTGCGGCTATAAGCAGAGAAAATTCCTGCATATGGTTGCTGATGAAATCGAAGAATAACTCACAACTCATATTTAACTCCTTTTGAAATGTCCCGTAATGACTTGCGCTGTCAAGGTGCACCTAGTATTCGGGTTAGAGCTTCTTATAAAATTCAATATAATTATAATCGTTAAAGAAAATAAAAGCAAGAATATACCTTAAACTTATAAACGACCGGCGAGATTTTTCGTGCAAAGCTTGAGAAAAGGGACAGTATATGCTATAATCATCGTATTATGCCATTTGCTGTTTAAGGAGATGCAGATATATGAAATTAGGTATCGTAGGTCTGCCGAATGTCGGTAAGTCCACGCTTTTTAACGCCATCACCAACGCAGGAGCGGAGTCGGCCAACTACCCGTTCTGCACGATAGAGCCCAATGTCGGCATGGTTACCGTGCCCGACGAGCGCCTTGATTTTCTCGCCTCAATTTATGAGCCGAAGAAGTACACCCCTGCCGTCATCGAATTTGTCGACATCGCAGGTCTTGTCAAGGGCGCATCCAAGGGCGAGGGACTGGGCAACAAGTTCCTATCGAATATCCGCAACACCGACGCTATCGTCCATGTAGTGCGCTGCTTTGACGACGAGAATGTCATCCATGTCGAGGGCGGCACAGACCCCAAGCGTGATGTTGAGATCATCGACCTTGAGCTTATCATGGCGGACATGGAGATGGTCGAGCGCCGCATCGAAAAGGCGAACAAAAACGCCAAGGGCGACAAGAAGTTCCTGCACGAGGCCGAGGTCTTCAAGGGACTTTTGGAGCATCTCAACGAGGGCAAGAGCGTTCGCAGCTATGAGTGCGAGCCAGACGACATGGAGCTTATCGCAACGAGCGACCTGCTGACCATTAAGCCCATCATCTACGCCGCAAACATGGACGAAAACGGCATATCCGATTACGAAAATAACGATTACTACAAGCAGCTTTGCGCCATCGCCGAGGCAGAGGGCGCACAGGTGCTGCCTATCTGCGCAAAGCTTGAGGAGGAGATAGCCGCCCTTGAGCCGGAGGAGCGGGAGATGTTCCTTGAGGAGATGGGCATGGAGCAGTCTGGCCTTGACCGCATGATAAAGTGCTCGTATGCGCTGCTGGGGCTTATATCGTTCCTTACCTGCGGACCTGACGAGTGCAGGGCGTGGACGATAAAAAAGGGCACGAAAGCGCCTCAGGCGGCAGGCAAGATACATACCGATTTTGAGCGTGGCTTCATCCGTGCCGAGATCGTCGCCTTTGACGACCTGCGTGAGTGCGGCAGCATGGCGGCTGCCAAGGAAAAGGGACTGGTCCGCAGCGAGGGCAAGGACTATGTCATGCATGACGGAGATGTAACGCTGTTCAGGTTTAATGTGTGATGGAAAATACGATGTTTGTTCTTGAGCTCATCGGTGCGGCGGCGTTCGCCGTATCGGGGGCGATGGCGGCGATAAAGCGCCATGCGGATATCTTCGGCGTGCTGTTTCTGGGCGTTATCACGGCGCTCGGCGGCGGCGTTATCCGTGATGTGCTGCTCGGCCAGCTCCCGCCGAGAATGTTCGTGAGCTACTGGTATCTGCTTGCGGCGGTGCTCGCCTCGTTGATAGTGTTTTTCGACGCTTACATAAGAAAAGAGAAGTATTTTGCGAACAAGGACAAGCTTTCCGAGGTAAACAACATCTTTGACGCAGTCGGCCTCGGCGTGTTCACCGTTTCCGGCATGAACACCGCCATGGGCGTGAGCGATAATGTCATTTTGATACTCACCCTCGGCGTTATAACCGGCGTGGGCGGCGGCATGCTGCGTGACATGATGATAAACAAAATGCCCAGGGTGCTAAGAAAGCATGTGTACGCCGTGGCATCTTTAAGCGGCGGCATTTTGTACTATGTGCTGCACATCGTCGGCGTGAACGACATCCTCTCCGCCGTTATCGGTATGGTGTTCATCTTCGCCGTCAGGGTACTGGCGACGGCGTATAAATGGAACTTGCCGAGCGTAAAATTTGATTGACAGCGGCGGGAAAAATATGATATATTCTCTTAAAAGGGAGTAGCTTGCGCATTTTATGCGTCCGTTGCGTCGTCAACGCAGTCATCAGACTCGGTGCATCGGGTACTTTATTGGTATTTGCAAGACTTTTACGACAAACAATATGTCGTAAAAGTCTTTTTTTATTTTCGTTTGACGAAAATAAAAAAAGAAAAACTTATTGGGTGGTCATTGAATGGAACAGGAAAAATACAAAAGCTTTCTACTGAAATTCGCCTATTGGGCGGCGATAATTTTGATTGCGTCGCTTTTTATAAAGTACCTGCTCGGGCCGCTGACGCCGTTTCTTATCGCACTTGCGATAGCCCTGCCGATGCAGGCGCTTGCACGGAAGATAACGCAGAAGCTTAAAGTCAACAAAAAGTTTCTGACGGTGCTGCTGGTGGTGCTGTGCTATGTGCTCATAGCGGGACTTTTGGTGCTTGCGGTGTTTGGCGTGGTGTCGTTTATCGCAGATTGGGCGGCGAAGCTGCCGGATGCATTTACCGGCACCATACAGCCGTGGGCGACCGAGGTCGTGAACGATGCGCTCACAAGACTTGAGCGCTATAACCCCGAGCTGCGCTCAAGCGTCGAGGCGGCACTGCCGGATGTCATGTCCACCTTCAGCAGTGCGGTCATGAACTTCTCCGTCACCGTGCTCGGCTGGGTGTCCGCCATCGGTGCAGGGCTGCCAAACTTCTTCTTGGCAACGGTCATCTGCATCATAGCGTCGATATTCTTCGCCCTTGACTACGACGGAATATCGGCAGCGGTACTCGGCGTGCTGCCGGAAAAGGCGCAGAACATCCTGCGCACGGCAAAGCGGGCGCTGGGCGTCATCGTGGGCAAATACCTCAAGTCGTACATGATAATTCTGCTCATGACCTTTGCGCAGATAGCCGTCGGACTTCTCATCATTGGCGTTGACAACGCCATGGTCATTGCACTGCTCATTGCGGTGTTCGACATTCTGCCCATCGTCGGCTCGGGACTTGTGCTTGCGCCGTGGGCGGTGATAAAGCTTTTACAGGGGCAGACAGGCGTCGGCATCGGGCTTGCGGTACTGTGGGCGGTCATCATCATCGTGCGCCAGTACGCAGAGCCGAAGATAGTCGGCAAGCAGGTGGGACTGCATCCGCTTGCAACGCTTTTGTGCCTGTGGGTCGGCCTCAAGCTTGCCGGCGGCATAGGAATGTTTGCGCTGCCCATCGGACTGCTCATCATAATGGAGCTCAAGGCCGAGGGACTTATATTTAACAAGGGGAACGAAATTCAGGGAGGTGCTTGAATGAAATTTTACTGTGAAAATGCAGAGACCGTTATATCGGAGCTTTCCTCTGATGCAAACGGTTTGACGGAAAAGGAGGCCGAGCGCCGCCTTGCCGAGCACGGCAAAAACAAGCTTGCCGAGGGCAAGAAGGACTCGATAATTAAGCAGCTTTTAAAGCAGCTGGCAGACCCCATGATAATTATTCTGCTGGTCGCCGCTGCGATAAGCGGCGTGCTTGCGATAACGCAGGGCGAGAGCTTTGCCGATGTTATCATCATCCTCGCCGTCGTCGTCGTCAACGCCGTTTTGGGCGTTTATCAGGAGAACAAGGCGGAAAAGGCGATAGAGGCCTTGCAGGAAATGTCCGCTGCCACGAGCAAGGTGCTGCGTGACGGCAAGATAGTCTCCGTAAAAAGCGAGGACCTCACGCTCGGCGATGTGGTGCTGCTCGAAGCGGGCGACGCCGTCCCCGCAGACGGCAGGATAATCGAAAACGCCAGCCTCAAAATCGAGGAGGCCGCCCTCACGGGCGAGTCCGTGCCGGTGTCGAAATTTATTGATGCAATTAATCTCACGGACAGCGCCGATGTGCCATTGGGCGATCGCAAAAACATGGCGTACATGGGCTCGACCGTCGTCTACGGTCGTGGAGCTATGATAGTCACCGCCGTCGGCATGCAGACCGAGATGGGCAAGATCGCCGATGCACTTGCCAACGCTCAGGAGGGGCAGACCCCCTTGCAGATAAAGCTCACGCAGCTGTCAAAGGTGCTGACCTGGCTCGTGCTCGGCATATGCGCCGCCGTGTTCGCAGTTCAGCTTTTAAGAGCGGGCGGCTTTGACTTTGAAACGGTGCTGAGCTCGTTCATGATAGCCGTATCGCTTGCCGTGGCAGCAATACCCGAGGGTCTGGCGGCGGTCGTCACGGTCGTTTTGTCCATAGGCGTTACCAACATGTCAAAGCGAAATGCCATTATTCGTCGCCTCACGGCGGTCGAGACACTCGGCTGCGCACAGATAATCTGCTCGGATAAGACCGGCACGCTGACGCAGAACAAAATGACGGTCGTCGACTTTTTCGGCGAGGATAAGGATCTCATCTCCAAGGCAATGGCGCTGTGCTCCGATGCCGAAATTGACCCTGAAGGCGCTGTCACCGGCGAGCCGACCGAGGCTGCACTCGTTGTCTGGGCAAATAAGCTCGGGCACAACAAAACCGCCCTCAAGGAGGACTTCCCCCGCTGCGGCGAAGCGCCGTTTGACTCCGGGCGCAAGATGATGAGCACCGTGCACCTTGCCCACAACGGCGTTGTGCAGTACACAAAGGGTGCGCCCGATGTCATAATCGACAGGTGCACCCATTACATGAAAAACGGCGAGGCCGTGCCGATGACGGCAGAGTATCGGCAGCAAATTGCCGAGGCAAACAAGGCAATGGCCGACAAGGCTCTGCGAGTTCTCGCCTGCGCAATGCGGGTGTGGGAGTGTGAGCCCGGTAGCTTCGAGCCGGATGTGCTTGAGCACGACCTGTGCTTTGTGGGACTCACCGGCATGATAGACCCCGTCCGTCCCGAGGTAAAGGCAGCCATCGACGAGTGCGTCGGCGCAGGCGTGAGAGCGGTCATGATAACCGGCGACCATATAGACACCGCAGTTGCCATCGCAAAGGAGCTCGGCATCCTGCGCCCCGGCGACAGGGCAATAACCGGCAGCGAGCTTTCGCAGATGTCCGATGCCGAGTTTGAGGCCTGCTTTAGAGATATAAGCGTCTACGCCCGTGTTCAGCCCGAGCACAAGACGAGGATAGTCAACGCATGGCGCGGCGCAGGCTATGTCACCGCCATGACCGGCGACGGCGTGAACGATGCGCCCGGCATCAAAAGCGCCGATATCGGCGTCGGCATGGGCATCACCGGCACGGATGTCACGAAAAATGTCGCCGACATGGTGCTTGCCGACGACAACTTTGCGAGCATCGTCGGCGCAGTCGAGGAAGGCAGGCGCATTTACGATAACATCCGCAAGGCCATCCAGTTCCTCCTCGGCTCGAACATGAGTGAGGTCATAAGCATTTTCGCTGCGACCCTGCTCGGCTTTACGATTTTAAAGCCCGTGCACCTGCTGTGGATAAACCTCGTCACCGACTGCTTCCCGGCGCTGGCGCTCGGCATGGAAAAGGCAGAGCCGGATATCATGCGCCGCAAGCCGAGACCTGCAAACGCAGGCATATTCGCAGGCGGCATGGGTGTCGACATTGCATATCAGGGCGTTCTGGTTTCGATACTGACGCTGGTATCGTACTTTGTGGGTCACTTCATCGAAAGCGGCGTGTGGGAGATCGCCGACAGCCCCGACGGCATGACGATGGCGTTTCTCACCATGTCCATGGCGGAGATATTCCACTCGTTCAACATGCGCTCGCAGCGTGGCAGCATCTTTAAGCTGCCAAGCCAGAATGTTATGCTCATCGGCGCTGCCATAGGCTCGCTGCTGCTGACGACCGTCGTGTGCGAAGTGCCGCTGCTGGCAGATGCCTTCGGCTTCACGAGCGTTGAGCTCGGCGAGTATGCCATCGCCATCGGCCTTGGCTTCTGCGTGATACCCATAGTTGAGCTGGTAAAGCTGATTCAGAGATTGACAGCGGCGAAAAAGCGTGATATAGTGTGAAAATAAAGCTGTGACGGAGAACGCAGGTGCAAGCATCGCAGAGAGAGAAGCCCCGGCTGCAAGCTTCTTATGCCCAAACCGTAAAGCGACCGCTCCCGAGCCGAAGCAAGGAAATGTGCTTCCGTTTCGCATGCGTTAAATGCATGATGAGTACCTATCAAGGTGGGACCGTGTAAATTTTTACGCCCTTGACGCAATGCGTCAGGGGCGTTTTTGTATAGGAGGAGCATTATGGACGAGAATAAGTACACCTTTGAAAACCCCGAGTTTAAGAACACCTACCGTCATACCACCAGCCACATTCTTGCGCAGGCCGTCAAGCGCCTTTACCCCGAGGTAAAGCTCGCTATCGGCCCTGCCATCGAAAACGGCTTTTACTATGACTTTGACGCACCGTTTGCCATCACTCCCGAGATACTCGAAAAGATCGAGGCGGAGATGCGCAAGATCTGCAAGGAAAAAA
>CAKTQR010000007.1 GCA_934597175.1 uncultured Oscillospiraceae bacterium
GAAGCAAAGCTTCACAAAAAATGTGGCGTGTTTTGAAGCGTGCAAAAAAGTCACAAGACTTTTTTGACACGCTGAAATATCGCAGTCGGGAAAACCCGACTGCGATATTTTTTACTGATTTCTGAGCATCCTGTAGCCGATGCCGATGTGCGTTTGGATATATCTCGGCTCGGAGGTGTTTTTCTCAAGCTTCTTGCGCAGCGTCGCCATGTACACCCGCAGCGACTGCATATCCGATGCCGTGGGGTTTCCCCACACCTCACGCAGAATGTAATTGTGCGTGAGCACCTTGCCGGTGTTCTTTGCAAGCAGCACCAAAAGCTTGTACTCTATCGGCGTTAGGTGTATCTCACTGCCGTCAAGATACACGCAGCCTGCGGCGTAATCGATGCGCAGACCGCCGTTTTCGTACACGCTCGACTCCTCGCTCAGCCGCTGTCTGTCATAGCGCACACGCCGAAGTGCTACCCTGAGCCTTGCAAGAAGCTCGTCCACGGAAAACGGCTTTGTGAGATAATCGTCCGCCCCAGCATCGAGTGCTGCGACCTTGTCGGCGTCCTCGCTGCGGGCAGACACCACGATTATCGGCATAATGCTCCATGCCCGTATCTTTTTTATGACCTCGATGCCGTCGGTGTCGGGAAGTCCGAGGTCTAATATCATGACCTCCGGCTTATACGACAGCGCCTCCATTATTGCGCCCGCTCCCGTGGCCGCGATGCGGTACTGATAGTCCTGCGACTCCATCGTCGCCGCCATGAGCTTTGCAACGGCGTTATCGTCCTCAACGACCAGTATCTGTGCCTTGTTCATCGGTTTTTACCTCCGGTAAGCTGAAAGTGAATACCGCACCGTGCGGCTCGGCGTCAGAGACGGAAATTTCGCCGCCGTGCGCCGTGACTATGCTTTTGCACAGTGCAAGTCCCAGACCGAGACCACGGCGGCTGTCGCCGATCCTGGCTTCGGTGTAGAACATGTCGAAAATTTTGCCCTTTGATTCGTCGGCTATGCCCGGACCGTTGTCGGAAACGGAAACGAGCACGCTGCCGCCCGAGCTTTCGGCGCTGACGCATATCGTCGAGCCTGCGGGCGTGTACTTGACCGCATTGTTCACGAGATTTATGAGCACCTGCTCTATGAGCCGTGCGTCCATGTACGCCATGAGGTAATCGTCGGCTATCAGGGTCATGACCTTATGCTGTGCGCTGCTGCGGTCTATATGCGTCATAGCGTCGGCTATGACCTCGCCGACAAGCTCCGGCTCAAGCTCGGTGAGCTTGTCCTTACCCTCGATGCGGGTTATGCACAAAAGGTTTTCGACCAAGGTTATGAGCCACTCGGAGTCGTCCCGTATCGCCTTTAAAAGCTCCGTGCGCTGAACCTCGCTCATCTTGCCCGTCAAAAGCAGCGATGCGCTGCCGGATATGCCCGTAAGCGGCGTGCGCAGGTCGTGGGATATTGAGCGCAGCAGGTTTGCACGAAGCTCCTGCGCCCTCGCCTTTTCCTCCATCTCACGCTTTGTGAGCTTATACCGCTCATTTTCGAGCATGATGCCGCACTCGTCTAAAATTGCGACCGTGAGCGATCTTGAGTAGCTCTCCCGCTCGGGCTGCCCGTTCACGGCAAAGCATGCGACCGCAAGCACGCCCTCGGTGCTGCGTATGGCCATGTAAAGCCCCTTTGCGTCGGAAAACCTCTGCGTTCCGCAGCCCGTGCCGTGGCCGGTTGCAAGCGCCTCCCGGGCTGCCGCAAGCTCGGGCGATTCAAGGTATGGCGAAAAGTCCTCGCCCTCGACGCTCGGAAACAGCATCGGCTCGCCGAGAGCTCCGTCCGTCACGGGGAAAATCATAACGCCCCTGCCGGACAGCTTGCCCAGCTGCGTTGCCGCAAGGGAAAGTATCTGCTCCTCGCTTTCGGCCTTCTGCATCCGCTGGCTCGTTTCGAGCAAGATCTCCGTGCGGTAGGAGTGCTGCGCCTTGAGCCGTGCCTGCCGCTTTATCTGCGTCGTCAGCGACGATATGATGATGGCGGCGATGAACATCACGACAAAGGTCGCAATCTCGCTCGGCTCTGCCGAAAGCGAGTGCAGCGGCACGGTGAACAGGAAGTTGAACACGAAAACCGACAGCACCGCCGAGGCAAGACTGTAGCTGCGTCCTGCGGTGGTGACCGCAATGCCCAGAACGGCGAGGATGTAAAGAATTATGACATTGGCCGTTGAAAAGCCGAGCTTTGTAAACACAAAGCCGCCGAGCGTTGCCGCCGTGAGCAGGCCGAGAGTCTTGAGAACATCGGCCGCACTGAACTTTTCGTCGGAAAAGCTCAGGCTGCGTGCCCGCTCGGATGGCGTTGCCTTGTCGGGGATTATGAAGATATCGATATCGGGCGCAAGCTCGTTGAGCCTGTCGATAAGCGTCTTTTTGCGGAACACGGAGGTGTGGGTCGGGCTTTTGCCGATAACGATCTTCGTCGAGCCGCTGACCCTTGCGTACTCGGCTATCTGCGTTGCGGCGTCCTCGCCGTAAAGCCTCGTGACCTTTGCGCCCAGCCGGTGGGCAAGCCGGAAGTTTGCTTCGAGCCGGGCCCGTGCCTCGGGCTCGTGCTCCTGAAGATCGGGCGGCTCGACATACAAAGCCGTCAAATTCCCGCCGTAGGCCTCCGCCATTTTTGCCGCAGCCTTTATGACCCTGACATTCGACGGTGCGCCGGACAGGCAAACGAGTATCTCCTCCATGTTCTCACCCTCCTCAGCGTCATTTTAGCACATCGGTTGCGAAACGAAAAGCAGTATTTTGCTCCGTTTTAATGTAATTTTAATGTCGTTTTTCGATGTTCTGATTCCATTTATATGCCGGAAGTGGTATACTCTAACTTGAAAGATGGTGAAACAATGAAAGTCGTAATAGTCGGATGCGGCAAGATAGGAAGAAGCATCCTTAAAAATCTCACCGAAGAAGGACATTCGGTTTGTGTCATAGACCGTGACCCCAAGGTCGTGCGCAGCATAGGCGACGACTACGATGTCATGTGTATCAACGCTTCGGGAACGGATATCGAAGCGCTCAAGCGTGCCGAAGTATCCTCGGCGGAGCTTTTTATCGCCGCCTCGGCAAACGATGACGCAAATATGCTCAGCTGCTGCTTTGCACGCAGTCTCGGCGCTGCGCACACCGTTGCACGGCTCAACGATGCCGAGCATTACACGGATGCCGATTATATAAAGCGCTGCCTTGATATATCGATGATCATAGACCCCGACCGCCTGACCTCGCAGGCGATATTCAACACGCTCAAGTTTCCCTCCGCCGTGAGGGTCGAGAGCTTCACAAGGCATTTGTTTGAAATGGCGGAGCTTCGCATAAAGCCCGACAGCGTGCTTGACGGCAGCTCGCTTGCTGCCCTGCGTGATACGACCAATGCCGATTTTCTTATCTGCTGCATTCTCCGAGACAGGAAAACCTACATCCCCGACGGCAGCTTCGTGCTCAAGGCCGGCGACCGCATCGGTCTGCTTGCAGCCTCGGACGATATGCCGAAGCTTTTAAACCGCTTTGGTGTAGTCAAAAAAAGCGCCAAAAATGTCATGCTCATCGGCGGCAGCCGCATTGCACAGGATCTTGCGGAAAGGATCGCAAAGAGCGGCCACCATGTGAAGGTGATAGAAAAGGACATCGACCGCTGCCACGAGGTGAGCGGAACGCTGCCCCGCTCGGTGAGCATCATATGCGGCAACGGCAGCCGACACGAGCTGCTCGATTCAGAGGGCATAGACAATACCGATGCATTCGTGTCCCTCACCGGCATAGACGAGGAAAATATTCTGAGTGCCTTTTACGCTTCGGGTAAAAATGTGCCCAAGGTCATTGCCAAGGTAAATCAGGCGGGCTTTGTTGATATAAGCGGTAAGCTCGGGCTCGACTGCGTGATATCGCCCAGCCGCATCACCGCCGATATAGTAACGCTGTATGCCCGCTCGCTCAGCAGCTCTGCCGGCAGCAGTATCGAAACGCTTTACACTCTTATGGACGGCAGCATTGAGGCTCTTGAATTTGCCGCATCGGCGAGCTTTACAAAGCAGGGCGTGGAGCTGAAGGATCTTGACACCAAGCCCGGCATACTTATCGCCGGTATAATAAGAGGCAGCAGGACGATCATTCCCAAGGGCAGCGATGCCATACTCCCGAATGACAAGGTCATCGTTATCGCCGCAGGTGAAAGGCTTTGCGACCTTTCGGATATATTGCAATGAATTACAAAACGATCTTCAACATAATAGGAAAGGTACTGCTGCTTGAAGCGGCGCTGATGCTTTTACCGCTCGGCGTTTCCGTCATTTACTCCGACGGCTGTACGGACGATCTGCTCATAGGCGCTGCCGCCGCAGCAGCGCTCGGTGCCGTGATGTTTTTGCCGACACGAAAGGCCGGAAAGCCGCTGTCGGTGCGTGACAGCCTCGCCGTTGCGGCGCTGACATGGCTGTTTGCATCGCTCGCCGGCTGCCTGCCGTTTTTGACAAGCGGCGAGATATCGAGCTTCCCCGATGCGTTTTTCGAAACCGTCAGCGGCTTTACGACCACCGGTGCATCCATCCTCACCGATGTTGAGCGCATGAGCCGCAGCCTACTGTTCTGGCGCAGCTTCACTCACTGGCTGGGCGGTATGGGCATCCTCGTCCTCGTCACGGCGATAGCCGCCGGAAGCGGCGACGGCTCGACGAATATACTCAAAGCCGAAATGCCCGGCCACTCGCTGGATAAATTCACTCCGAAAGCAAAAAATAACGCAAAGCTGCTGTACGGCATTTACATCGTGCTGACGCTTTTGGAGACCGTTCTTCTCCTCGCAGGCGGTATGCCGGTGTTCGACAGCATTGTGCACGCACTCGGCACGGCCGGCACCGGCGGCTTCGGCATAAAGGCCGACAGCATCGCATCGTACAGTGCGTATCTGCAATGGGTCATCACGGTGTTTATGCTGCTGTTCGGCGTGAGTTTCAACATCTATTGCCTCATGCTCGTGCGCAGATGGCGTGAGGTGCTGCGCTCAAACGAGCTGCGCTGCTACCTCGGAATTTTTGCCGCCGCCACCGTCATCGTCTGCATAAGCATCTACCCCATGTACGGCAGCTTGTCCGATGTCATAAGGCTCTCATCGTTCCAGACGGCATCGATCGTCACCACCACCGGCTACGCCACGGCGGACTTCAACACATGGCCGCAGCTTGCAAAGGCAGTGCTGTTTATCCTCATGTTCTGCGGCGGCTGCATGGGCTCGACGGCGGGCGGACTTAAAATTTCCCGTGTGACGGTGCTTGCGCAGGTGTGCGCAAACGAGCTGCGCCGCAGCATAAACCCCAGGGCGGTAAACTCCGTCAAGCTCAACGGCTCGGTGCTCACAAGCGAGCAGGAGCAGGGCGTTTTGAGCTACCTTGCACTGTACATCGCAGTCACCGTCGTGACCTTTATCCTCGTGAGCATAAGCGGGCTCGGCTTCGAGGAGGACTTCACCGCAGCAGTCTCGTGCGTAAACAACATCGGCCCGGGCTTCGGGCTTATAGGCCCTGCGGGAAGCTATGCCGCCTACTCGGGCTTTGCGAAGATGGTCTTATCCGTCGCAATGCTCATAGGCAGGCTCGAGATATACCCGCTGCTTGCACTTATGATGCTCGGCTCAAGGAGGTAAGACAATGGAAAACATAATGCTGATAATCGGGCTGGCAGTCATGTTTGCCGGCGGTTTTGCGGTCATAAACCTGCTCGTGCCTTCAAGATCGAAGCGCCGCAGGAGCAAAAGACGGCGCAAATAACAAAAAAGCACCCCGAGGGGTGCTTTTTCATATCTTCATATCTATTACCGTTCTTCTCGGAAGTACGGCAGGCCGAGACTCATGGGCGGCTGATTTTCCTTGCGGCTGCGGATGCTGGTGATGACGAGGACGATGATGGTGACGACATAGGGCGCCATCTTGTATATCTCGTTTATCGCAAGATTCGTGCCGGTGGGGATGTAGACATTGAGGATGTACAGGCCGCCGAAGATGATGGAGGCGAAAATGCTCAGGCTCGGACGCCACACAGTGAAGATAACAAGGGCGATGGCAAGCCAGCCTCTGTCGCCGAAGGCGTTGTTCGACCAAACGCCGCAGGCATAGTCCATGACATAGTAAAGGCCGCCGAGGCCGGCGATGACAGAGCCGACGATAGTTGCAATGTACTTATACTTTATTACATCGATGCCCGCTGCATCGGCAGTCGCCGGGCTTTCGCCGACGGCTCGAAGCTGGAGGCCGGGACGGGTCTTGTTGAGGAAGTACGATGCAAGCACTGCGATGATTATTGCGGCATAGGCAAGAAAGCTGTAGCTTAAAAATATCTTGCCGAACCAGCCGAGATCCTCTGCCAAGGGCGGGGTCTTGCTGAACACAGTGCTGGTCTTGGTCAGGACGACGGAGGGGACATCGGTGTTCACAAGCTTAATGAGCGAGCCGCCGAAGAAGTTGCCCACGCCGATGCCGAAGGTTGTCATGGCAAGGCCGGTGACATTCTGATTTGCACGCAGGGTGACGGTGAGGAAGCAGTACAGAAGTCCCATGAGCGCAGAGCCGAGGATGCAGCACAAAAGGGGTATCACAACGGTGAGGAATGTGCTCATCTGAGCGCCCGAGTTTTCATACAAAAATGCGCCGATAACGCCGCAGATGCCGCCGACATACATGACACCGGCAGTACCGAGATTCAAGTTGCCGCTTTTTTCGGTTATCGTCTCGCCGACGCAGCCGAACATGAGAGGTATGCCCTGCATGACCGCACGGGGAATGAAGGATACGATATCAAACATTTTCGCCTGCCTCCTTGTTCTTTTTGCGGAAGGATATCTTGTACTGAACGAAAAATTCGCTGCCGATGATAAAGAAGATGAGCACGCCCGTGAGGATATCGCCGAAAGACTGGTTGAGCCCACAGCTGGACGCCAGCTGATTTGCGCCCGAGCCCATGAAGATGAGCAGCGCACTCGTGAGTATCATGACGACGGGGTTAAACGCCGCAAGCCACGAGACCATGACCGCCGTGAAGCCCTGTCCGCCGACGAGCGAGGTGGACACCGTGTGGTGAATGCTGCCGGCAAGCAGAAGTCCCGCAACACCGCAGATAGCACCGCTGAAGAGCATGGTGCGGACGATGACACGGGGAACTTTTATGCCGATGTAGCGTGCCGTGCGCTCGCTTTCGCCGACGACGGCTATCTCGTAGCCGTGCTTTGTGTAGCTTAGATAGAAATACACGAGCACGGTCATTATTACTGCGACCAGGATGACGAGCAGGTACTTGTTGCCGAGCTGCGGCAGCCAGCCTGCCTCGGTGCTCTGGTTTATGATGCCGATGATGCCCGAGCCCTTGGGGTTTTCCCACTTGACGCAGAAATATGCGACGAGCTGGGTGGCGACATAGTTCATCATAAGGGTGAAAAGCGTCTCGTTGGTGTTGAACTTTGCCTTGAAAAACGCCGGGATGCCTGCCCAAAGTGCGCCGGTGACGACAGATGCCAGCACCATGCAGGCGATGAGCGCACCGTTTGACATTGTGTCGCCCATGAGCACCATGCACACGACCGCCGCCATTGAGCCTGCCAGCACCTGACCCTCAGCGCCGAGATTCCAACAGTGCATTTTGAAGGCCGGTGTGACGGCAAGGGAGATTATAAGCAAAATTGCGGTGTTCTGGAGGAATATCCACAGCTTACGCTCCGAGCCGAACGAGCCGTTTATAAACGCCGAGAACACGGCGAACGGGTCTGTGCCCGTGGTCGCCATCGTGATGATGGCGCAGACTATGATGGCAAGCACTATCGCCGCAAGCCTTATCACAAGGCTTCTTTTGCGGCTGACCGTGCCACGCTTTGAAATTTGGATCATTCGCTTGCACCTCCGAGCTTTGTCATCATCATGCCGATATTGCGCTTTGTTGCGCCCCTGCCGGGGACGATGCCGCTGACCTTGCCGCCGCACAGAACGAGGATGCGGTCGGCAAGCTCCAAAAGAACATCAAGGTCCTCGCCGACATACACGACGGCAACACCCTTTTGCTTCTGGCGATTTATTAGGTCATAAATGGTGTAGGACGAGTTAATGTCAAGCCCACGCACGGCGTATGCCGTGAGCAGCACCTTGGGGGCAAAGGATATCTCACGGCCGACGAGCACCTTCTGCACATTGCCGCCGGAGAGTCTGCGCACGGGGGTGGTGACGCCGGGGGTATTGACCTCCAGCTCCTCGACAACGGTCTCCGCCAGGGTCTTGGGGCTCTTGCGGTCGGTGAAAATGGACTTGCCCCGCCTGAACGAGCGCAGCATCATGTTCTGCGAAAGATCCATGTTGCCGACAAGACCCATGCCGAGCCTGTCCTCGGGCACGAACGAGAGCGCAACGCCCATTTCGTTTATCTCCAAGGGGTCTTTGCCCAAAAGTTCTTCCTTCTCGCCGTCGTCGTTTATATAGCTGATGCTGCCGGCCTCTGTGGGCTGGAGTCCCGCAATGGCTTCAAGCAGCTCCTTCTGGCCGCAGCCGGAGATGCCTGCGATGCCGAGTATCTCGCCGGAGTAGGCGGTGAAGGAAACATCGTCGAGCTTCAAAATGCCGTCCATGCTGCGGACGGTGAGCCCCTTGACCTCAATGCGGGGCTTGGGGTCTTTAGGCTCGGGGCGGTCGATATTGAGTGTGACCGCATGGCCGACCATCATGTTGGTCATTTCCTGAGCGTCGGTGTCCTTGGTTAGCATGTCGCCGACGAACTGGCCGTGGCGCAGAACGGCAACACGGTCGGATATTGCCTCGACCTCGTGCATTTTGTGGGTGATGATGACTATCGCCTTGCCGTCGTTGCGCATGTTGCGCAGGACTGCAAAGAGCTTGTCGGTCTCCTGTGGAGTCAAAACGGCGGTGGGCTCGTCGAGGATGAGGATATCCGCACCACGGTAGAGGACCTTAACTATCTCAACTGTCTGCTTCTGCGAAACGGACATGTCGTATATCTTCTGGTCGGGGTCGACCTCAAAGCCGTACTTATCGCAAATTTCACGCACACGCTCGGCGACCGCCTTAAGGTCGAACTTCTCTTTAAGGCCGAGGGTGATATTCTCCGCTGCGGTGAGAACATCGACGAGCTTGAAGTGCTGATGTATCATGCCGATGCCCAGGTCAAAGGCGTCCTTCGGCGAGCGGATATCGACGAGCTTGTCATCGACATATATTTCGCCCTCGTCGGGACGGTAAATGCCCGAGAGCATGTTCATGAGCGTGGTCTTACCGCTGCCGTTTTCGCCGAGCAGCGCCAGCACCTCGCTGCGGTAGATATCCAGCCACACCTTGTCGTTTGCAAGAACAGAGCCGAATCGCTTCGTTATGTCACGCATTTTTACGGTTGGGGTCCTTTTTTCCACTGTGCTTTCTCCTTTATACACAAGCTGCCTCTTTTCATCCGGGCAAAGCTGAATTATTCAGCGCTTCCCGGGTGGAAAGATTATTTCCGAACGCTAAACAGGACGATCCTTAAAGTTGACGGGAGTCGAACGACTATCGGTTTTGCCGGGGCAGATTTTTGCACATTCTGCACCGGAGTCATTTCCGGCAAAACTGCGCAGCATCTGTCAGTAGTGTTTTTCGAGGGATTTTCGGCTTTATTTTGGTGCGGGCGGACTTTGTGCCCGGCAAGGCGAAAAAAGGCGAAAAGCGCCGAAAGGGCACACTGACAGACGATTGGCGGTCGGCTGCCGTTAACTTCATGAAGAAGAAAGCCCTGCTGTGATGCAGGGCTTTCTCATTAAATTTATTATGATTACTGGAGGAGCTCGATGCCGTCAATGTCGATATCGAAGTAAGGTGCGGAGCGGTCGGCGGACTCGGTGAATACGCCGTCCTTGATGCACTCGTGGCCTGCGAAGAACTCGTTCTCGTAGGTCTCGAGAGCCTTGCCGCCGACGGTCCAGGTGTCGGTTGCGAAGACCTTGATGCTGCCGTCCTTGATGCCGTTCTCAACCTCGGTGAGCTTGTCTGCGGTGCCCTTAGCTGCAACATTCTCGTTGAGCTCGGTCAGAGCAACGCTGCCGGTGGACAGATCGCCGCACCAGTCTGTGTCATAGTTCTTGCCGTCCTGAACAGCCTTGATTGCGTAGGTGAAGTAAGGAGTCCAGTCGATGCGGGAGGAGATGATGTAGGTGTTGGGGCAAGCTGTCTGAGTGGAGCCGTTGTAGGAAACATTGGGAACCTTTGCGGTCTCGCATGCGTTGGGAGCGCCCATGGAGTCGGCGTGCTGGCTAATAAGGACGCAGCCCTTCTTGATGAGGGACTGTGCAGCTTCCATCTCGAGGGTCTCGTCATACCAGGAGCCGGTGAATACGACCTTCATGGTAGCGGAGGGGCAAACGGACTGTGCGCCGAGGAGGAAGGAGGTGTAGCCAGACTTGACCTCTGCGTAGGTCTTTGCGCCGACATAGCCGATGACTGCCTGCTCTGCGGTGATCTCGTTGTTTGCGATCATCTCATTGAGCTTGAGGCCTGCTGCAACGCCTGCAACATAGCGGCCCTGGTAGATTGCTGCGAATGCATTGTGGAAGTTATCAACACCGTCGGAAAGTGCGGTGTCGCCGGTGCAGGAGGTGAACTGAACTTTGGGGAATTCCTTAGCAGCTGCAAGGACATAGGACTGGTGGCCGTAGCTGTCGGAGAAAACGACATTGCAGCCTGCCTCGGCAAGCTCTGCCGCTGCATCGTAAGCTTCCTGGCTCTCGTCGATGTTGGTCTTGATCTCGTACTCAACGCCGGTAGCCTCGCAGGCAGCCTTGAATGCGTTGATGAAGTTTGCGTCGTAGGTGGAGTTCTCGTCGTGCAGGCAGATCAGACCGGCCTTGACCTTTGCGGTCTCGCCGTTGTCGGTAGTCTGCGGTTTGTCATTATTGCCGCCGCATGCGCACAGTGCAAACACCATGACGAGTGCGAGGACAATTGCGGTAAGCTTTTTCATCTTCAGTTTTCCTCCAATAAAAATTCATTTATATTATCAAACTCCCTTGCGGGAAGTGTGATACAAAAACAAAACACCGGCCGCAAACGATATGCAGCCGGTGAAGAAAATACATGATCGAAGGGAGAAACACTTCTTCCTTTTATGTAAAACTTCGATAGTCCGGTCATTTACGGCGTCCGGGTAGAGACTTCAAATCCATATCATTTGCTATATATCGAAAATATTAAGTTGTGACCTGTGCTTTTAGAATATCAAGGCAGACCCGATAAGTCAAGCCCCGTTTTAGACAAGTTTAATATTTTTTCGTGCTGATTTTTGTGAAAGATGCCTTTATTCCTCGCAGAACACGATGCCGTCGTCGCTCATGGAGGCTATCTTTGCCAGAGACTCGATGCGCATGCCCTCGGCTCTGAGCCTTGCTCCGCCGGACTGGAACGCCTTCTCGACGGCAATGGCAGCGCCGACAACGAGAGCGCCCGACTGCTCGACGATGGCACGAAGTCCCTCAAGTGCTGCGCCGTTTGCGAGAAAATCATCGACGATGAGCACCCTGTCCCCGGGGTTGAGATACGACTTTGACACGATGACGGTGTGATCCGTGCCGTGGGTGTAGGAGTGAACATTTGCGGTGTAAAGATCGTCGGAAACATTGCTGGACTTGCTTTTCTTCGCAAACACCACGGGGCACTCGAAAAGATAACCCGTCAGCACCGCAAGACCGATGCCCGACGCCTCGATCGTGAGCACCTTGTTCACGGTCTCATCTGCGTAAAGCCGCTTTATCTCCTGCGCCATTGCGTAGGCGAGCTTCGGGTCTATCTGGTGATTTAAAAAACTGTCGACCTTCAAAACATTGCCTGGCTTAATTCTTCCGTCTTTTCTTATGCGCTCGATAAGCTCCTGCATTTTTTATCACTCCCATCAAAGATGTTTTAATTTTAGCCTCTTTCGACCCTTTTCGCAAGACCGAGTTTTTGTCAATCTTTTATAAATTTGTCCGCCCGATTTGTTCAACAGTCACAAACCCGCTCAAAAGCTTTGCCTTTGGGGCGCAAAGCTGGTACAATATACAACTGTAATTTAGATGTATAGGAGCATTTATATGGACGACCTTAAAACAAGGAAAAGAAACCTGATCATGTTCCCCCTCGGCACAGTCGGCCGTGACATGGTGTACTTTCTGTTCACCAGCTGCATCATGACCTTCGTTCTGTTCACCCGTGACCTGACAAACGCACAGTTCGGCGCAATAACCGTCATCGTTGTCGCCGCACGAATTTTCGATGCGCTCAACGACCCCATCATGGGCAACATCATAGAGCGCACCCGCACCCGCTGGGGCAAGTTCAAGCCCTGGCTCGTCATCGGCATAATCTCGACCTCTGTTGTCGTATACCTTGCCTTCAACACCGATCTTCAGGGTTGGAGCTTCGTGTGGTTCTTCGGCGTTATCTATTTCCTGTATTCCATCGCCTACACCATGCATGATATCTCCTACTGGGGCATGGTGCCGGCACTGTCCTCGGACGCTAACGCAAGAAACCAGTTTGCCTCCCGTGCAACGCTCTTTGCCGGCATCGGCGGCACGCTCGCAAGCGTGCTGATCCCCATGTTCACCATCGGCGACAAGGCCATCGGCGGCAGCACCACCACCGCTTACGGCGTTATCTCGCTTATAATCTGCATCATCGCTCCGCTGTTTTTGTGCTTCACCATCTTCGGTGTGCGTGAAAAGCGTGAGTATAACGACGCTCCCCCGGTGAGCCTCAAAAAGATCTGGAATTCCATAACCGGCAACGATCAGCTGCTGTGGATAAGCCTCATTTTCCTGCTTCAGCAGATAGGCAACGGCCTTATCGTCGGCGGCATCGGCTCGACATACATATACTTTGACTTCGGCTACAGCGGCGGCCTGTTCTCGCTGTTCACCATCGTCGGTATGTCGGTCACGGCGTTTCTCATGATCTTCTACCCCGCCATCTCCCGCAAGATACCCCGCAAAAAGTTCATGGGCATCCTGCTTATCATCTCCATGGTCGGCTATGCGCTCATGCTCATCGCAGGTCTTGCAATGCCCGCCGAGATGCCCAAGTTCTGGGTCGTCACCGTGGGCTACATGCTCTCGAACTTCGGTCAGTACGGCTTTTATCTTGTCATGATGATCTCCATCATCAACACCGTCGAGTACAACGAGTATCTCTCCGGCGACCGTGACGAGGCTATCATCGCCTCGCTGCGCCCGTTCCTTACGAAAATGAGCTCGGCGCTCATCGTGCTCATCACCAATGTCGCCTACATGATCTTCGGTGTCACCAAGTACACCAACAGGATCTCCGACCTTGAAAACGAGTGTGCCAGAAGCCTTATCACCGAGCAGGAGAAGATAAGCTCCATCGGCAGCGTCATAAACGGCATCGAGGCCGAAAAGACCCTTGCCCTGCTCATCTGCATGGTCGTCATTCCCTGCGTGCTCATGCTCCTGTCGTACTTCCTGTACAAGAAGCACTACAAGCTCGACGAGGACGAGTACAGCCGCATCTGCGATGAGCTCGAGGCTCGCAAGCAGCAGGCATGAGCATCCTAAAGCTTGTTTTAAAAGCGGCAGCGCCCCTGCCGGATATCGAAAAGTTCGAGCGCTATCTTTTCATCGGTCCGCACCCGGACGATATCGAGATAGGCGCAGGCGCAGCGGCGGCAAAGCTTGCGGCCATGGGCAAAAGCGTGTGCTTTCTTATCTGCCTTGACGGGCGCTACGGCTCGGAAACGATACCGCCCGAGGAGCTTGTCGGGATACGCAAGCAGGAAGCTCTTGCATCGGCAAAAATGCTCGGCGTTTCGGATGTGCGGTTTCTTGATTTATCCGACGGCGGCTTTTATGAGCTTGACGAGCTCGTGCAGGGTATTGCACAGACTGTCGGCGAGTTTAAGCCCGATGTCGTGTTTGCGCCCGACCCCTGCGTCACGAGCGAGTGCCACGCCGACCACCTGAATGTCGGCAATGCCGCACGGCGCATTGCGTACTTTGCTCCCTATGCGGGCATCATGAGAAACTACGGCGCTGAGCCTGCGCCCGTCGCCGCACTGGCGTATTACATGACGGCAAAGGCAAACAGCTTCGTGAAAACGAAGGGGTACTTGGATGAGCAGCTTGATGCGATATTCACCTGCCACCAAAGCCAGTTTCCCGGCGACACCGGCGATGCGATAAGGCTGTATCTCAAGCTGCGCTCCGCCACTTTCGGTCTGCGCCGCCTCGCCCCCGCCGCCGAGGGCTTCCGTGTCCTCACCCCGACCCACATGCACTGCCTCCCGGAAATGGGAGATTGAAAAAAGCCCGGTAATGCAAATCGCATTACCGGGCTTTTTGCGTCCGGATAAGAAAACAGCGGCAGGTAAAACTGCCGCTGTTCCCTGTATAATGGGGATTGAGGAACAGGAACTTTTAACCGGTCAAAGTCCCTTCATCCCCTATATGTCCGCCGATATGGATCCGGGGACACGGTCTCCGAAAAAATTTTTTATTTCGTTGCCTTTACGCTGACTGCCGTGCTCTGAGCTGAACTTGCGCTGCTGTCGGAGGCGCAGACCGCCTTGATCTTGTAGTAGTATGTGGTGTTCTTTTTTGCACTGATGTTTGTGTAGGACGCCGAGGCGATCGTGTCGTAATAGCTGAAGCTTCTGCCATCGGTGGAGCGGTAGATGTAGTATTTATCCGCACCCGTGACCGCCTCCCAGGTGAGTCTGGGCTTGCCGTTTAGGGTGGTGATGCTCACCGTGGGCTTGGAAAGCGTCGTGATAATATCCCTTGTGCTGCTGAACGCCGATGCGATGTTCACGCCGTTTATTACCTTGACGGCCTTGACCTTGTAGTAATAATGCGTGCCGGAGGCTGCACCGGAGTTTGTGTAGCTCGTACCGGTCACGGTGGTGTAGACCGAGAAGTTAACGCCGTCGGTCGAGCGGTAGACCCAGTACTTCACTGCGCCGTCGACCGCTTTCCAGCTGAGCTTGGCTTTGCCGTTTACTCTGCTTATGCTCAGGCTCGGCGCTGCGGGATTGCATCTTGTGCTCCTGACGGCGCTGTCCTCGGACACGAAATCCTTGCCGTTCACGACCTTGACCGCCTGCACCTTGTAGTAATAGGTCGTGCCGATAGTCGTCGAGATATTGGTGTAGCTCGTGCCGGTCACGGTGTCGTAGAGTCTGAAGTTCTCGCCGTCTACTGAGCGATAGATCCAATACTTTGTCACGCCGTCGACTGCGTTCCATGTGATCCTCGGGTGGCCCGCCGAGGTGGTGATGCTCAGAGCCGGGGCGGACGGGAAGCACAGTGCGCTCACGGCGTTGCTGTAAGCGGATCTGGTGTCGCTTGAGGCAGGACCGTCGTATTTGGGAGCGCCGTAGCCACGGATGTATCTGCCGTTTATCTGAACGGTCCTGCGTTCGACAGCGTCGTTCTGATTGTTTCCGTCGATGACCGTGATGTCTGCGCCGTTTACCTTTTCAACAATGCCGACATGGCCGGGGAAAGCCGTGTTGTCCCCCTCGCCCGTGTCATCCCAATCGAAGAAAATGATATCTCCGACATTCGGTATCCTGTCGTCCGCCTCGTCCCACTCGCCGAGCCTTTGGAAAAGCTTCACCATCGAGCCGCAGCCGCACTCGGTCGGGATGATGTCGGTCATGTCGGTTTTTATCGAGCAGGCAGACACGAAGGCTGCACACCATGCGTCGGTGTAGCCGAGCCTTATGCCTCTTGCGACGGGCTCATGGGCGTTGTAGATGTCGATGATCTCCTTGTTGCTGCCGTCGGACTCCTTGCAGCCGAGCCACGCCCTTGCCTGCTCGACAAGCTTCTCCGCCGTTTTGCCCGGGGCGGCGTCGGTCTGCGTGTCTGCGCCGGAATTGTCGGCCTTGACCCTGTAGTAATAGGTCACGCCCGGCTCGGCGCTGCTGTTTATATATCTCGTCCCTGTCGTGTAGCCGAGGTAGCCGTAGCTTTTGCCGTCAACCGAGCGGAAGATATAGTACCCTGCCGCACCGTCGACCGTGTCCCATCTGATGCACGGCTTGCCGTTTACGGTGGTGATGCTGACAAGGGGTGCTGCAAGTGCCGTTGTTACGCTCACGGTGTTGCTGAAGGTGGAAGCGACATTGACGCCGTCGACCGACTTGACCGCTTTGACCTTGTAGTAGTACCTCGTATTATTCGCTGCACCGGAGTTTATGTAGCTTGTGCCGGTGACGGTGGTGTATACGGTGAAGCTCACATTGTCCGTCGAGCGGTAGACCCAGTACTTCACCGCACCGTCAACTGCGTTCCAGCTGAGCTTGGGCTTGCCTGCCGAGGTGGCTATGGCGAGCGTGGGAGCTTCGATGCTCTCGGCAGCGGAGCTGACGCTCCGGCTTATCTGCTCGGCGGTCATTGTGCTGTTTTGCGCCGATGCGTTTATCGGCAGCACCGACACAAAAATTAAAAGCGTGACTATCCCGCTTATGATCGTTTTTCTCACGGTCTGTATTTCCTTCCTTTTGTTTGCATTATATCATTTCGGCTAAAACCCGTTCACTTTTAGATACAACGCAAAACGCCCCCGTGTTTCACACAAGGGCGCTATGGGGCAAATATTTTAAAAATCACTCCCAAAGAGCGGCAGGGTAGATGCCTTGGGCTTTCATCGCCATTATGGCGCTGCGGACCGAGTCGAGGTCCTCACGGTAGGTCATGCCGTACCATGTTTCATTGCAGTCAAGCACCTGCACGGTCGCCTTGCCCTCGGTCAGCTGCTCATTTGCGACAAAGGGCAGGAAATACTCGCACTTGAGGGGGTTTTTCTCAAGATTTCCGTCCAAAAACTTCGGGAATCTCGCCGCCAGCTCATCGAGCATCTGCGTGGAAAAGCCCCAGAAATTCATGGACACCGTGCTCTCGCCCGAGACATCGACAAAGCTCACGCCGTCCTCGGTGTAGGCGGCATTTTCGCCCCGCTTTTCGATGTGCGTGCGCTCGGTTATGCCTGCGAGACGACCGTTTTCGACCTCGCAGATGCCTCTTGCGACATGGCCGTTCTCGGTCACGGTGTTTTTTAGCTTATACCCCACCATGGCGTACTCCGACGGGTCTCTGTCCTGCTTTAAAAAGTCATATATCGCCTGATATGCGCCCTTGCCGTAAAAATCGTCGGCATTTATGACCGCAAACGGGCCGTCGACGATACCACGGCAGCACAAAACGGCATGACCCGTGCCCCACGGCTTTTCACGCCCTGCGGGGACGGCGTAGCCCTTGGGCAGCTTATCAAGCTGCTGGAACACATACTTTACATCAAAATACTTTTCCATGCGGCTGCCCACGGCAGCCTTGAAGCTGCCCTCTATCTCGTGCTTGATGATAAAGGCTATCTTCTTAAACCCGGCTCGGCGGGCATCGAACAGCGAAAAATCGATTATCGCATGACCGGCCTCGTCCACGGAGGTTATCTGCTTTAATCCACCGAAGCGGCTGCCCATACCGGCAGCCATGATTACCAGCGTCGGCTCCTGCATGGCTCAGTCCTGCTTGCCGAGGTCGAGTTCGTTTATGCCCATGCCGACGGAGATGGCTCGGACGGCCTCGAAGGTCTTTTCCTGTGCAATGGCTATACCGGCCTCCATCGCCTCCTCGGTGAGCTCGGTGACCTCGTCGGGCAGCTTGACTATCGTCTCGGTGGTGATGTCGAACACGAAGTAGGTGTCGTCCTGATCGTGGATCTTTATATTCAGATAGATAACGGCAAAGCCGCTCCACTCCTCGGGCACTTTGGCCGAGACCTTGCCCTCCTGCGAGAGCGCAAGCTCTGCGCCGATAGAGGTGTCAAGCTTGCTCACGAGATTAACGGTCTTAAAATCGATAAAATCAACATTCATTTTCTATACCTCATTTTGATTTGTCCCGCCCAAAGCGGGACATCCTTTCTTGATTTTAACTCATTTCAAAGCATTTGACAACAAGAAACTGCTGCACCGAACGGTGCAGCAGTTTTGCGTTAAATTCAGACCTTTTCGGTTTTTCTGATCGCTGCCGGGATGAACACCAGCGCTGCCGAGCAGAGCGCTATCATCGCCGCCATCTGCACAGGGTGAGCGGCAAAGTGACGGGTGATGCCGAAGATGAGCGATGCCATAGCCACAACGAAGATGACGAGTGCATACACCTTTGCGTCCCTGCCCTTAAATACGAGCACGGCTGCGATGATGCCGAGCAGAGCGGCTATCATCGATGCGCCCATGTAAACGGCACGGGTGACAAGATCCTCGGTGGTCTCGGCGGTCGACTCCTCGACGACGAGGTAGCCGGCGTCCAGTGCGTCCATGTTGTCGTTCTTGACCTTGGCTGCGATCTTCTCGTTCTGCATGAGGGTCTCGTAGCCTGCGTCTATCTGCGCCTGACCGGCTTCAAACTCGTCGAGCTTTGCCTTGCCGTCGGCAAGCTGCTTTTCGGCATCGGCAAGCTGTTTCTCGGCGTCGACGAGCTTTGCCTTGCCCGCATCGAGCTCCGCCTCGGCGGAGGCGAGCTTCTTTTCACCGGCGGCTATTGTGGGAGCGTTCTTTGCAAGCTCCGCCTTGCCGGCATCAAGCTGCTTTTTGGCGGCATCAAGCTTTGCCTTTGCGTTTGTGAGCTGCTTGCTTGCATCGGCAAGCTGAGCGTCGACTTCCTTTTCGACCTCGTCACGCACGCCGGCCTCGACGGCCTTGGTGACCTCGCCGGTTATATATGCCATGGTGGCCTCGTCGGCCTTTATTGCTGCCTCGACCTTTTGGAGCGTTGCCGCCTCGACGGCTGCCTGAGCCTTCTCGGTGACGGCTGTGAGCTCCGCCTCGCTTGCGTCGGGGTTAGCCTGCTTGTACGCCAAAAGCTGCTGATTTACCGCATCCTCCATCTGCTTCTGGACATCGGGCGTGAGCATCTGCTGCTTTGCCGCAGCCGTGACCTGCGCCTCGACATTCTGCGCAACGAGAGCATCGACGGTCTTTTGGTTTTCCTTTATATACTCCTCTGTAGCGGCAGTAACGATAGCGTCCTTATTCTTAACGGAGTACTCGTACTCGGCAAGCTTTTCGTTATACTGCTTCATGCCGGTGTCATACTGCTTCTGCCCGTAGGCGAGTTGCTTTTCACCGGCGGCGTAGTCGGCCTTGCCCTGCTCGAGCGTCGCCTTGCCGTCGTTATATTCCTTCAGGCCGTTTTGGAGGTCCTGCTGACCCTTGGCATAATCGGCCTTGCCCTGCTCGTATGCCGCCGTACCGTCGGCATAGCTGGTCTTGCCCTCCTCGTAGGCGGCTCGGTTTTCCTCGAGCTTCTCCTTACCGGCCTTGAGCGTATCGAGCTTTTCAAGCGTCGCCGCCTTCTCCTTCTCACCGTCGGATTTCTCCCGCAGGATATCCCTTACGCCGAACGCACCGGCAACGAGCATGAACAGGCAGGCGATGACCATGATGGCGCTTACAAATTTACGCAGCATTGTGCACTCCTCCTTATGTTTGTACAGTTTACAGGCCCAAGTATAGGATATCTTTAGATAATTGGCAACGGCATTTCGTTAAATATCTGTCGTTCGCCCGCTTTTTGTAGATAACTAACAAAAACAGTCGGCGCTTTTTGTTAAAAGCACCGACTGTCTGTCACTGATCCAATAATGTTATTTTTCTGCCGCTGGAGGCGATGAGTCCCTCGGAACGCATGAGCCGAAGCTCACGCATGAGGCTCGTCCTGTCGACGCACAGGTAGTTTGCCAGCTGCGAGAGCGAAAGCTCCGTTTCAAAGCTGCGGCTGCCCGTTTTCTCCTCAAGATACTCAAAATAGCTCATGAGCTTCTGGCGCACGGTTTTTTTGCTTATCATGTTTATCCTGAGTGCCAGCATCTGCGCCTTTTTGGCGGTGAGCTTAAATAGATTGCTGTTTATCTTGGTATGATGCTCGCAGGCGTTTGCGCAGCGGCCGTAGATAGAGCTCATTTTTATGAACATGACCGTGCAGTCGCTGTCGGCCTCGGCGACATAGCCCAAGCCGTTGTACGGCAGGGTGAACACCTCGCCGAAAATGTCGTTGGGCACATAGTTTTCAAGCAGCGTGTACTCGCCGTCGACATCCACGCAGTATAAATGCGCCTTGCCGGAAAGCAGCACGCACAGGTATTTTATCTCCGGCTCGTAAACGAGAATCGTCTCGCCCTTGCGGAACGAGCGCACCTCGGGACTGAAGCAGCTCATCATCGCATCGATGCTCTGGCAGCTTATGTCCTTAAAAAGCTCAACATTCTGAAGATCCATCATATCGCCCCCTCGGGGTGATTATAACACATGCCTGTCGCAAATACTACATACAAATTAAAAAAGCTCCGAAAATCGGAGCTTTTTTCGATATCAGAATATCAAAATGCAGGCGGTAAAAATTACACCGAGGGCGAGCATTATCAAAAGCCCCGTCTTTGTCGGCTTTTTCACCTGGATGGGAACGATGAAGCATGCGCCGTTAACGAGAAGCAGCAGCGTATACGCAAGCGGGAAATTCGCACCCAAAAGCTTGTCAAAGCAGAACAGCAGCGGCACGGTCAGTGCCGAGGTCGTGATGGGAACGCCGAGATAATGCTTGCGCTTTTCGGTCGTCTGCTGCTGGCGGGTCTCCTCGGTGACATTATAATACGCAAGTCTTATAAGTCCCGCAAGGGCGAACGCCGCCATGATGGCGACCTGCCACCAAGCGGTAGCGCCGATATTGTAACCTATGGCAACGGGCAGCACGCCGAAGCAGACCACATCGCTGAGCGAATCGAGCTGGATGCCGTAGCGGCGCTCCTCGTCGGTGCGATCCTTCTTTGTGCGGGCGACGATGCCGTCGAACATATCGCAGAAGCCGGAAAACATGAGGCAAATGACCGCAGCGGTGATATTGCCGCCGCAGGCAAAGCCGATTCCTACGACCGACGAAAGCATCCCTATATAGGTCAGCCAGACGGTGTAGTTATAAAAGCCTATCACAGAAAAAACATCTCCAATTCATGTGGTACACTGACTATAACACAACCTTAACACATAATGCAAGCTCTTTCGACACACTTTTATCAAGCCGATACTCTATGCAAACGGAAAAATGGATGATATAATCGGAGTGGAGATAATTGTATCAAAGGAGAGCTTGATATGATAAAAACTGACACAAAGTATTCGCAGTACCTGCAAATTCTCAAGGAGGAGCTTATCCCCGCAATGGGCTGCACCGAGCCTATCGCAATGGCATACGCCGCCGCAAAGGCCCGTGCCGTGCTCGGAAAAATGCCGGAGAAGATCGATATAGTCATAAGCGGCAACATCATTAAAAATGTAAAAAGCGTCATCGTGCCGAACACGGGCGGCTTGAAGGGCATCACCGCAGCCATCGCAGCCGGTGTCGCCGTCGGCAATGCCGACAAGCAGCTTGAGGTGCTCGCCGATGTAAAGCAGGAGGATATCCCCAAGATAGCCGAGTTTATGGACTCGTGCCAGATGACCGTCATGAAGTCGCAAAGCGACAAGCTGCTCGACATCGACCTGCACATGTACGCAGGCTCGGACAGCGTGCGCCTGCGCATAACGGACCTGCACACGAACATTGTGCTCATCGAGAAAAACGGTGAGGTGCTGTTTGAGGCAAGCAGCGCCGCAAGCGACGGCGGCGAAACCGACCGCAGTGTTTTGAATGTGCAGGACATCGTCGATTTTGCCGAGACGGTCGACATTGACGATGTGCGTGAGCTTCTGGAAAAGCAGATAGAATATAACCTTGCCATCTCCGAGGAGGGGCTTCAGGGCTCATACGGTGCGTCGATAGGCAAAACGCTTATCGCAACGAGGGGCGAGGATGTGCGTGTGCGTGCAAGGGCGCAGGCGGCAGCGGGCTCGGATGCGAGAATGAGCGGCTGCGAGCTGCCCGTCGTCATCGTCTCCGGCAGCGGCAATCAGGGCATGACCGCCTCCCTGCCGGTCATCGTCTACGCAAACGACATGGGTGCAAGCCATGAGCGGCTCTTGCGGGCGCTTGTGGTGTCAAACCTCATCACAATACATCAAAAAACGCCCATCGGCAGACTCAGCGCCTTCTGCGGCGCAGTAAGTGCAGGCTGCGGAGCGGCGGCAGGCGTTGCGTGGCTCATTGACGGCACGACCGAGGCGGTGTCGGCGACCATCACAAACACGCTCGGCATGATATCCGGCACGGTGTGCGACGGGGCAAAGCCCTCGTGCGCCGCAAAAATTGCCTCCGCAGTCGAGGCAGGATTGCTCGGCTTCGACCTTTACGAAAACGGCAAGGGCCTGCACGGCGGCGACGGCATCCTCAAAAACGATGTCGAAAAAACCATTGAATCGGTCGGTCAGCTCGCCCGTGAGGGCATGCGTGAGACCGACGCCGAAATTCTCGACATCATGCTCGATGATTAAAATCTGATTTTGATACAAAAACTGCTGTCTGCAAATTGCAGACAGCAGTTTTTCTATTTCGTTGCTTTTACGCCGACCGCCGTGCTTTGGGCGGAGTTTGCGTTGCTGTTCGAGGCGCAGACGGCACGGACCTTGTAGTAATACTTGGTGTTCTTCTTTGCGCCGGTGTTGGTGTAGGATGTGCTCTTGGTGGTGTCGTAGTAGCTGAAGTTTTTACCGTCGGTGGAGCGATACACATAATACTTATCCGCACCCTTGACAGCACTCCATGTGAGCCTCGGCTTGCCGTTCGAGGTCGTTATCTTGACCGTCGGCTTTACCAGCGTCGTGATGATGTTCTTCGTGCTGCTGAACGCCGAGGCGACATTTACGCCGTTCACGACCTTGACCGCCTTGACCTTGTAATAGTACTTCGTGCCCGAGGCTGCGCCGGAATTGGTGTAGCTTGTGCCGGTGACGGTGGTATAGACCGAGAAGTTCTTGCCGTCGGTCGAGCGATACACCCAATACTTCGTTGCGCCGGTGACGGCGTTCCACTTAAGCTGGGGCTTGCCGTTTGAGCGGTAAACATTCAGGTGCGGGGCAGCGGGCGTGCACCTGATGCCCTTGACATTGCTGAAGTTTGAGAACTTCTCCTGTGCGCTCACGGCAAGGATCTTATAGTAATAGGTCGTGCCGATGACCGCACCGGTGTTGGTGTAGCTCGTGCTCCTGGTGGAGTCGTAATACTTAAAGGCCTTGCCATCGGTCGAGCGATAGATCGAATAACGTGCCGCACCGCTGACGGGACTCCAATAAATCTGCGGCTTGCCTGCCGAGGTGGTTATATTGAGCACCGGCGCTGCGGGCTTTGCCGAGGTGCTCTGCGCTGCGGCGCACTTGACAAACACCATGTTGCTCATTGCGCCCTCCGTGCCCATGACCGGCGTGACCCTGTAGTAATAGGTCGTGCCGACCGTGGCGGCGGTGTCGATATAGGAATTTGTCTTCGACGAGGCGTAGTAGCTTAGGCTTCTTTCGCTCGTACCACGATAGATATAATACTTTTCTGCGCCGGACATGGCGGTCCATGTGAGCTTGGGCTTGCCGCTGACGCTGTCGGCGACAGCGGAAATGCTCTCGACATAGGGCTTGCCCTCGGTGTTATCCTGAACGCCGGTGAGCATGAAGTTCACCGCACGGGCTGCGTAGCTCATGTCAAGGCCGGACACGGTCATGCCCTGCCTGTCCCAATATTGGGCAGACTTGTACTTCTCGTCACGGTAGCGGCTGTCGAGCCCTGAAAGGCTCAGCTCATTGCGATTCCAGAAGTTCAGCGCACCACGCTCGGCGTCGACGGTGACCCAGCGGCCGTCGATATAGGCCTCCGCCCACCAGTGATTCTTTTTGGCGGCGTTGACCTGACTTGTAAGTCCGTCGCTCGTGTTATTCGTGCAGCCGTAGACCGAGCGTGAGGGTATGCCCAGCGAGCGGCACAGCGAGACGATGAGCGCCGCATAGCCGTCGCACACGGTGGCGACCTTGCCGTCACCGGTACTGTTGGTGCTGGCTATATGATTGCGCTGATTGTAGAGATTATCATAGGGATTGACGCACTGGATGTTTACGCCTGCGGTCTGGTACAGGTTGTACGCATAGCGGTCGTAATAAAAATTCGTGGTCACATACTCGTATATCTTCGCAAGCTTTTCGGCGTCGGTCGCTGCGTCCGAGGTAATCTTCCCGGCAACGGTCTTCATGTACGATACTCTCTGGGCGGTCATGGGCTTGTTATTGAAGTCTGCGTCCTTGAGCACATAGCTCATGTCCTTGAGATACACATCGGTGTAGAGAGAGTTATACACGCTGCCGGTCGACTGCGTTTTCTTTGCGCTGTTTACAATATCGGAAAACTCGATGAGCCTCGGGTCGTTGCCGCTGCCGGAGACATAGAGCATCGCCGTGTTCCACACGAAGCCGTGCCCGCCGCCGAGCGTGCCCTGACCCCATTTGCTGAGGTCAGCGTCCGCATCGGTTTTGGCGACGGCGAGGCGCAAAAGGTAAAAGCCCTTGGGCATGGTCCCAACGGGCTTGTGACCCGGCTGGGAATCCCACATCTCGTCGGCTGCGGTAAACACCTTGCCCGTCGTCGCTGTGACCTCCTGGCTGTCGGCTGCGGTGTTTATCTTCACCGCAAAGCTGCCGTCGGAAGCAGGTCTGACGAACACATTTATATAGTTTTGCTTCAGTGCGAGGCTGTAAAGCGCAATGCGGAGCATTTTGACACCCGACCGGGTCTTGCCCTTGACATAGAGGGTGTTTTTCTCGCCCGAGGGGGTCGAAGCCTCGTAAAATTCGCCGCCCATGAGCGAGGCAAACTCCGTGCTCGTGGAGGCGGTCTCGACCTGCGTCCACTTGGTCTGCTCGGCAAACGCCGGAGTTCCGATGAGCGCTGCTGTCATGCACAGCGCCAGAAATGCACACAGCGTCCTTCTGAAAATGTGTCTGTTTTTCATTTAAGGGTCATCTCTTTTCAATGCTGACGACGCTTTGCGTTTTTCTCGTAAAGTATCGCAAGTCCTTTAAGTAACAGTGCAGGCTCGTAGGCTATCTCCCGTCTGCAATAGGGGACGACGACGCCGGCAAGGCCGCCGGTGGCGACGACGGAGACGGGAGCACCGAGCTCTTCCTCCATGCGGTCTATCATGCCGTCGACAAGTGCCGCCGTGCCGTAGACTGCGCCGCTTTTCATGCTGTCGACGGTGTTCGTGCCGATACACTTTGAGGGCGCTTCTATAGCAATGTTCGGCAAAAGGCTCGTGCCGGAGGAAAGTGCCGTGTACGAAAGCTTCACGCCCGGGATTATCGCACCGCCGGTGTAGGCACCGTCCTTGTCGATGGCGACGATGGTGGTCGCCGTGCCCATATCAACGACGATGATGGGCGGCTTGAACATCGCAAGTGCGCCGACAGCTCCGGTGATAAGGTCGCCTGCGAGCGTGCCGGGGTCGTCAATTTTGACATTCACGCCGGTCTTTATGCCCGCTCCGACCACCATGCAGTCAAGGCCGGTTACCTTTTTGACCGCCGAGCGGATGGCACGGTTAAGCTGCGGCACGACCGAGGACAGGATAGCCCCGGTGAACGCATGATAATCTATGCCGTCAAACTCAAAGCTCTGGCGCATCCTGAGCGCATAGTCGCTTGACAGGTCGTTGAGATTGGTCGCCAAACGGTAGGCGCTTCTGACCTCGCCGTTTTCAACGCAGCCTATGACAACATTGGTGTTGCCTACATCGATGGTGAGTATCATAGCTTTACCTCATCTTCTTTCCGGCACGGATAATTCTCGAAATGCCGGTACTGAGCACCATGTTCACAACGAGCTCAATAAGGAAGTTCACGCCCGCAAGTCCGAACACGATATAAGTCAAAAGATCCTTGCCGCCGGCCATGGCAGTAAGAGTGTCTGCAAAGAACACCATCATGCCGACGACGAAAAGGCCGGTGTTCACGACGGGGCAGACTATGCCTGCACAGATAACGCCGGCAAGCTCGTTTTTCTTTGCGATAGCCCTGTAGCACACGCCCGAGAGCCAGCCTGCCGCCGTGCCCTTACCGAGGCAGGTGATGAGAAGTCCCGGTACGCTTATGCCCATGAGCAGCATGACAAAGCCGCCGTCCCAGCCCAGGATACCTGAAAGGACGACGACGACGCTGAACACGAAGCCCAGGATCGCACCTGCACCCGTTCCGTAGATCGCAGCGCCGATGATGATGGGTGCAAGCGAAAGCGTGATGGAAACCGGGCCGAATTTCACAAAATTGCTGAGGACCTGGAGCACGACGATTATCGCACTCAAGATCGCAATGCCGGTCATGCGGCGGGTCTTGTCTGTTCTGTTTGTATTCATTTTTAACCTCCTGCTGTCGCTCCACTTTATTTAGGGCTGTGATCTGCCCGTGGATGCGGCGCTAGAGCTGACGAGAGCCGAACCCTGCCGTCAGCTCAATACGAGCAAATACTACAATAATAAATTTACTTTGTCAATATTCTTGCAATTGTTTCAATTGAATGATTTGCAGTTGTATGATAAAATATTCTCATAATCGATTTATAGGAGAACTTACTTATGGAGAAAAAAAGCTGGTACAAAGAAATGGCGGTCTATCAGATATGGCCGAGGAGCTTCTGCGACGGCAACGGCGACGGTATCGGCGACCTGTGGGGCGTATACAGCAAGCTCGATTACATCGCCTCGCTGAATGTCGACGGCATTTGGTTTTCGCCGCTTTACCCCTCGCCGAACTCCGATTACGGCTACGATATCTCCGATTACCGCAGCATCCACCCCGACTACGGCGACCTCGACATTTTCAAAAAGGTGCTCGACGGTGCGCACGAGCGTGGTCTGCGTGTGTTCATGGACCTTGTCGTAAACCATACCTCCGACGAGCACCCGTGGTTTATCGAGAGCAAAAAGGGCAAGGACAACCCCTATCACGATTACTACTACTGGCGCAAGGGCAAGGGCAAAAACTCTCCCCCGAACAACTGGGACAGCCTGTTTGAGGGTCGTGCGTGGGAGTACGACAAGGACCTCGACGAGTGGTACATGCACATTTTCTCCAAAAAGCAGCCGGACCTTAACATGGCAAACCCCAAGGTGCGTGAGGAGGTCAAGGAGATCATGCGCTTTTGGCTTGACATGGGTGTCGACGGCTTCCGTGAGGATGTCATCACCTACATCGCCAAGGCAGAGGGTCTGCCGAGCGCCAGAGTGAAGCTTCCCGCCGCAACGGGCATGCAGTATTACACCAATCTCCCCAAGGTGCACGATTACCTCGCCGAGTTTAAGCGTGATGTTCTTGATTTTTACGACTGCTTTACCGTCGGCGAAGGTCCTCGCATGGAGCCTGCGGTGGCGCTCAGCTATGTAAAGGAAGGCCCGAACAAGGTCCTCGACATGATGATAAACTTTGCCCACATGGAGGCAGACTGCTTTATAACAGACTTTATGCAGTGCCCGTTTAAGCTCACGAAGCTCAAAAAGGCGTTTTCCAAGTGGCAAAAGGAGATGTACGGCAAGGGCTGGAACGCACTGTACCTTGAAAACCATGACCACCCCCGCATCATCAGCCGCTACGGCAGCGAAAAGTACCGTGTCGAGAGCGGCAAGATGCTCGCCGCAAGCTATATATTCCAGCAGGGCACACCCTTTGTGTATCAGGGGCAGGAGATCGGCATGATAAACACGCCGCTCAAGTCGCTTGACGATTATGTGGACATCATGACGAAAAACAATGCCCGCATCGCCCGCAGCCTGGGTCTTTCCAAGAAAACCGTTCTGAAGCTTGCGCAGAAGGCCTCCCGTGACAATGCCCGCACCTGCATGCAGTGGTCGGGCGGCAAAAACGGCGGTTTTTCCGATGTTCAGCCGTGGTTTGTCGTTAATCCCAACTACCTCGAGATAAATGTCGAAAGTCAGCTCGACGACCCCAAGAGCATTTTGAACTTCTACCGTGACGCCTTGCAGTTCAGGCGGGATAACCCCATCGTCATCTACGGCGACTACACGGAGCATCTTCCCAAGAGCGAGCAGCTGTATGTCTACGAGCGAAACTACAAGGGCAAAAAGCTCCTCGTCGTCTGCTCGTTCACCGAAAAGCCCGTGCGCTTTGACGCACCCGACGGCGTGACGCTCATTGAGCAGGCGCAGGTCTTCGGCAACTACGACGCTAATTTTGTCATATCCAACGGCTTTACCACAAGACCGTACGAAATGAGGGTGTACTACTTCGATGCGTAAGTTTGACAGAGAGATAAAAGACTTAAACGAGATAACCGAGCTTATAGACAGCTGCGACACGCTGCGTGTCGGCTTTAACGATGAGGGCTGCCCGTATATCATGCCGCTGTCGTTCGGCTACGAGGTCATTGACGGTGCGTTCGTGTTCTATGTCCACGGCGCAAAGGCCGGTCGTCGGCACGAGCTTGCCGCAAAGGCGGAGCTTGTCTGCGTGGAGGCGGATGTCTGCAAGGGCTTTGTGACCCTGCCGAGCGGAGACCAGACCGCCGACTATCGCAGCTTCATCGGCAAGGGCACTATCGAGACGATAACGGGCGAGGACGCCGTGCACGCACTGACGGAGCTTTGCCGCCACTGCGGCTTTGACACGATGCACTGCACGCAGACGGTCGTCAACGCCACCTGCGTCGAGAAGATTACCGTCAAAGAGTTTACCGCAAAGCAGAGATTTAAATGAGCCGTTACAATGCGCTCAGCGATTATCTCAAGCGCCGCTTCGGCAGGAAGATGTACAAGCTCGCCGTTGACGGCGGCTTTACCTGCCCGAATCGTGACGGCACGAAGGGCACGGGCGGCTGCATTTTCTGCTCGGCTGCCGGCTCGGGCGACTTTGCCGAGCACGGTGCGGACATTAAAGCGCAGCTTGAAAGCGCAAAGCGGCGCATTGAAAGCAAGCTTCCGCCCGACTGCGGCTTTATCGCCTACTTTCAGTCGTTCACGAACACCTACGCACCGGTCGAGAGACTGCGCATTCTGTTCGAGGCGGCGCTTGAGGTCGACGGAGTGCAGGCACTTTCCGTTGCCACCCGCCCCGACTGCGTGGATGAGGAAAATGTGCAATTGCTTGCCGAATTAAACGCCAGAGCGCCCGTATTCGTCGAGCTCGGGCTTCAGACTTCGAACGAGGCAACGGCACGATACATTAACCGCTGCTGCCCGAACTGCGACTTCACGAACGCCGTGCGGCTTTTGCGGGCACATGGGATAGATGTCATCGTGCACATCATAATCGGTCTGCCGAACGAGACGGAGGAGGACATTCTGAACACCGTCAAGTTCGTGTCGGCGCACGATGTGCAGGGCGTTAAGCTCCAGCTCATGCATGTGCTCAAAAACACCCGCCTTGCCGAGACGGACTACTCGCCGCTTGACATTGACGAATACTACAGGCTTCTCGGCCTGTGCCTTGAGCATCTGCGCCCGGACATCGTCATCCACCGGCTCACCGGCGACGGCGACAAGCGGCAGCTGCTTGCACCAATGTGGAGCGGCGACAAGCACCGTGTTTTAAACGGCTTCATGCGATATATGGACGAGCACGATATTGTGCAGGGCTCAAAGTACGAAAACAGCAGTCATTATTGACTGCTGTTTTCCTTTGGTGTGAACTTTTGAACGCCCCAGATGCCGACCATGACAGCCACCATTGCGATTGCCGACAGGAGCGAAAACGGCTCGCCGAGGATGAAAACTCCGGCGAGGACGGAGACGACCGTCGTCAGGTTGCACAGGCTTATGACATTTGCCATCGGCGCATTGGCGACGGAGTAGTTAAACAACCAGTAGCCCACGACCGATGCGCCCACGGCGAGAAACAGCGCGGCAAGCATGAAATCGAGGCTTGCGGCGGGATAAATGAGCGCCGTGACATCGCCGCCGTGCTCGATGAGAGCAAGGCTCGTAAAGAAAATTGCGCCCATGAGCTGGATCATAAATGTGCGCTCGTAAACGCTGAACTCGTCGGAAATGCCCCGGCTGACAACGCCGCAGGCAGCGCCGGTGAGCACCGCAACGACTAGCAGCAAAACGCCCTTCAGGCTCACCGAGCCGCCGCTGTTTTCCGCAAGTGTGATAACGACGATGCCGGCGATGGACAGCACGCTGAAAAGCCACTGCGCCCTGCTCGGCCTTTCCTTTAAAAACACCGCCGACATGATGAGCGTCACGACGGGGATAACGGCGATCATCACGCCGGAAAAGGCGCTGTTTGTGTACTTAAGCCCGTACTGCTCGCCGATGAAATATATGCACGGCTCAAAAAGCCCCAGCAGGAGCAGCATCTTGACATTCTTGCCCCTTAAACGCAGCTTCGCCTTGCCGAGGATGAGCGGTACGAGCAAAATCAAAAGCGCAATGTTGAACCTGTACGACAGCAGGACGAACGGCGTTGCGACCCGCTGCCCGACCGCAGAGGCAAGAAAGCTGAAGCCCCAGAGCGTGTACACGCCCGCAGCGGCAAATATCGCCTTATAAAATTGCTTGGTTTTCATGCCGCCTTCTTCGTGACCTCCATTCCGTTGCTGAATATGACTATGCTGCCCTCAAGATCGGTGCGATAAATTTCCGCTCCGCAGTCGTTCAGGCGGGACAGCGCCTCCTCGTGCGGGTGGCCGTAGCTGTTGCCCGCCTCGCAGGAAATGACGGCGATCTTAGGCTCAGCCTCGTACAAAAAGCGATAGCTGCTTGAGCCGGACGAGCCGTGGTGGCCGACCTTGAGAACATCGCATTTTACATTTGCGCCGTCCTCCAGAAGATCCCGCTCGGCCTTGGAGGTCATGTCGCCGGTGAAGAGAAAGCTCGTGTCGCCGTACTCTAAGCGCATGACGAGGCTGTCGTCGTTTAAATTATCGTACTGCTCCAATGGGCCAACAAACTCAAACTTCGCCTCGCCGAGGGTGTAGCTCTCGCCGAGCTCGGGGACGGTCATTGCAAGGCCCTTGGCGGCAACTGCGTCGGAGAATATCTCATACGACGCCGTATCTCCCGGATATGGGGATGTGAGCACCGTGCCGACCTCGAAGTTTTCAACAACTGCGTCAAGTCCGCCGCAATGGTCGGCGTGACCGTGCGAGCACACGACATAGTCAAGCTTCTCGATGCCGTGGTCGTTTAAGTAATCTACCACCGTGTCCGATGCGCTCGGCTCGCCGGCGTCGATGAGCATATACTCGCCGCCGCAGCAGACAAGCTCGCTGTCGCCCTGCCCGACATCGATGTAATGCACATAAAGCCCGTCCATGGGGATGGTGACCTTATTTGCGTTATCCTGCACGCTCTGGAATACGAAAACTCCGACGATGATGACGGCGATGATGACTGCAAGAACGGGATAGCGCTTTGCAAAGCGCACCATGCCCTTAACATCACTTTTGCTGACGCTTGTCTTTTTCCTGCTCATATTTCCCTCCAAAGCGATAAGATGCAACACCGATTTTCTCATATCCCCGTTAAAAATGCAAGTTTTTGCTTTTCAAAACGGGCAAGTTATTTTATAATGAGTGCATTAAAATCAAAGGTAGTGATGATATGAAGTACATTCTTATTATCGGCGACGGCATGGCAGACGAGCCCGTGCCGGAGCTGGGCGGCCTTACGCCGCTGGAATACGCAAAAAAGCCGTTTATAGATGAGCTTGCGGCAAAGGGCGAGGTCGGCAATGTCCTCAATGTGCCGGATAATCTCCCGGCAGGCAGCGACACGGCCATCATGTCCATCTTCGGCTGCGACCCGAATCTTTACTACACCGGCAGAGCTCCGCTCGAAGCAGCGGCAACGGGCATTAAATTAAACCCCGGCGATGTCGCCTACCGCTGCAACATGGTGACCTATGAGACCGGCGACATGCCGTTTGAGGAAAAGCGCATTTTGTCGCACTCGGCAGGCTCAATTGACGGCGAAGTCTCCGACGAGATAATAACCGAGCTGTTTAATTACCCCGAGTTTGCCTCCCTTGCCGAAAAGGCGGGCATGACCGTGAATCTCGGTCACTCGTTCCGGCACATCGCCGTGCAGTCGCAGGCGGATATAAAGGGCATCAGGCTCATCCCGCCGCACGACCATCTGGGCGAGAAGATAGGCCCGCTGCTGCCCACGGGCTGCGAAAACGCCGAGGTGCTGCGTGAGCTCATGGTAAAGGCAAACGAGCTGTTGGAGCGCAGCCCCCTCAACGCAAAACTCGTCGCCGAGGGCAGGATGCCCGCAAACGGCATCTGGTTTTGGGCAGAGGGCACGGCTGTGAAGCTGCCGGACTTCGTTGCGAAAAACGAGCACACGGGCGCTGTCGTCTCCGCCGTTCCGCTGTGCCACGGCATTGCGGCGCTCGTGGGTCTCGGCATCGTGTGCCCCGAGGGCGCAACGGGCGAGATCGACACCAATTACGAGAACAAAATGCAGGCAACGCTCGACATTTTGGAGGAAAACGACTTTGCCGCCGTGCATGTCGAAGCTCCCGACGAGTGCACGCATAACGGCGACCTCAAGGGCAAGATACAGGGCATCGAGTGGCTCGACACGAGGCTCATCCGTCCCATGGTCAAGGAGCTCAGCGAGCGTGGCTGGGATTTCAGGATGCTGTTTTTGTCCGACCACAAGACGCTGACCTCCACCCGTGGCCACGCAGGTGGCTATGTGCCGTACATGCTGTGCGACAGCCGTGAAAGCAGCGGCTGCGGCCTGCCGTACACCGAAAAAAGCGGTGAGCTCGGCCCGCAGGTAAACTCGGGCGTGAGCCTCATGAGCATGCTGTTTGAAAGATGAAAAGTATAAGCGAAAAAGCCTACGCAAAAATAAATATCTCGCTTGATGTGACGGGAAAGCGCCCCGACGGCTACCATGAGATGCTCATGGTCATGCAGGCGGTCACGCTGTGCGACGAGGTGACGATACGGCTCACGGAGGGTGCTAAAAGCCGTGCCGAGTGCAACCTGCACTTTGTTCCGGGCGATGAGCGCAACCTCGCAGTGCGGGCGGCAAACCGCTTTTTTGACCGTGTCGGGATTAAAAACACCGGCGCACACATCGTCATAAAAAAGAACATCCCCGTCGGTGCGGGCATGGCGGGCGGCTCGACGGATGCCGCCGCCGTTCTGCGCGGGCTCAATAAGCTCACGGACGCAAGGCTATCTTCCGCCGAGCTTCATGCGCTTGCGACGGAGATAGGCTCGGATGTCGCATTCTGCATAGCCGGCGGCACGCAGCTTGCCTCGGGGCGTGGCGAAGTGCTGTCCTCCCTGCCGCCGCTGCCCGATTGCAGTATTGTGATATGCAAGCCCGATTTTTCGATATCCACGCCCGAGCTTTTCCGCAAGCTCGATTCGGTGAAGCTGCGCTGCCACCCGGACACCGCCGGCATTTGCGCCTGCCTTGAGACGGGCGACCTCGGTGGTATCGTGCGCCGGATGTACAATGTCTTTGAGGATGTACCCGACCGCCGCCGCTCGGCCATCGCCGGGATAAAAAGCGCCATGCTCGATAACGGTGCGCTCGGCTCTATCATGACCGGCACGGGCTCCGCCGTGTTCGGCATTTTTGACGACGGCGACACCGCCAAATGTGCCTGCGATAAGCTCCGGCACGATTACGAGCACTGCTTCCTTGCAAAAAACATGCACGGTCTTGATGTTTGATGTATAGAAATGCGCAAAACCGCCGATACTATGACCAGTACATAGTAAAGGCGGTTTTCGTTATGACAAAAGGCAGGATGAAAATTTGGGAAATGTCGCTTCTTCTGGCGCTGTGCTTTTCGCTGTGTCTGGGCACTTGGGCGCAGGCAAAGCAGGCGGCGCTTTCTTCCGAGCTTGTGCGGCTGCATGTCATCGCCGTGTCGGACGACGACTACGAGCAGGCACTCAAGCTCCGTGTGCGTGACAAGGTCCTCGCCTACATTTCGCCGAGGCTTGACGGTGTGCAGTCTGCCGCCGATGCGCAGAGGATAATCGCCGCCGAGCTCGACGGCATAAAGCGGGCTGCCGAGACCGCCGCCGAGGGCAGGAGCGTGCTTGTCACGCTCAGTGAGGAATACTACCCCACCCGCAACTACGAGAAATTTTCGCTGCCTGCGGGCAGGTATCAGTCGCTGCGTGTCATACTCGGCGAGGGGCAGGGGCACAACTGGTGGTGCGTGGTGTTCCCGCCGCTGTGCATCTCCGCTGCCGAGCAGGAGCAGGCGGTAGAATCGATGAACGACGACACGAAGGGCATCGTCACCGAGGACGACGGCTACGAATACAAATTCCGCATCCTCGAACTCTGGGGCGAGCTCATGGAATTCATCGGCGCATAAAAAAGCTCGGGTCAGTGACCCGAACTTTTTTATTATTACTCTACCTCAACAACGCCGTCGTCTTTGACGGTGACGGTCATGCCGGTTTTTACATAGTCGAGGAACTCATCGCCGAGGGAGTCGACGACGGGCATTTTTGCGTCCGTCCAGACATCGCCCAAAATTGCGCCGGAGGCGGCAAGCGGGTCTATCGGCTTTGAAAACAGCATGCACGCAGGCTGCTTGCCCGACGAGCACACGGTGAACAGCACCATGCCGCCCGTGGTCGAGCCGATGGTCATCGGCAGGCACAGTGCCTTGCCGATCATGGGCTTTTTATAAATATCGGGATTATTCTGATCGCCGCATTTCATCTTCTTGTCGCCGAACATCATGCCCATCTGGTAGCTTGCAAGGGTGTTGAAGCCGCCGTGGGAGACCAGAGCCTCGGCGGTGCAGGTGCCGGGAACTACGACACGGCCTTTGAAAGTTTTCATTTCCTGCCCTCCTTTGCCGTCGTGATGGTTTTGAGGATCTCGGCCTCGGTGTAATATCTTGCACTGGTGTAGGTGCGCAGCTTATTCGAGCAGGTGATGACCGCCTTTTTCTTGCACAGGGGGTTATTCATGTACATAAGCGGGCAGATATAGCTCAAAATTATGCCCTGGCGCTTGAGCTGCTTTGCATACGGGGTCTTTTCAAACTCCTTGATAACCGGCGTGGAGGCGGTGAACACCGTGGGCACGGTGACCTTTTTAAGCCCGTTTGCCGTGAGCTCCTTGCCGACATTCTCCGTCCAGTCGATAAGCTGGCGCAGGGTCAGATGCGGGCAGCCGACAAAGCACAGCTGCGGGTCGGCATCGGGATTTTTCCAAATAACGGGGTAGCTTGCCTTGACACGCTCAAGCTCGGCATCGTCGATTACATAGACCTGTGCGTTCTCGGCAATTATGCCCTCGCCCTGCTCGACGGCCTCGGGCGTGAGATTTTCGATGTGGTACAGGCCGACTGCGCCGTTGGAGGCGGTGGCTGCACCGAAGTCCTTGAGATATGCGCAGGCTTCCTCGTCAAGCTCCGTGCCGAGCCACTTGTCAAGCCCCTTGACATACGGAACTTCCTCCATGACCTTCATGCCGATGGCAGAGCCTAAAAGCTGCGCCTCGGGCTTGTGCTCGCACCTGACCTCGACTATCCATGTCGCCTTGCGCTCCTCGTCGAGCAGCAGACCGAACTCGGGGACAAAGCCCGCTATCGAGCCCATGAGCTCTATCATGCCGGAGTTGCGGTTGCAGCGAGCGCCGAGCACGGAGTTTGCGTACACGACCGCCGACGACTCCGCCCACGAGAGGATATCGCCCTTGTTCGGCTTATTGCCGACCTGATCGAGGTAGCAGGTGCAGGTGTAGTCATCGTCATTTGTGATACCCAGCTGCACGAGCTGCTTTTCGTAGTCGTCCTGATAGGTGTACATGAATTTCTTGAACACGAGATCCTCAATGAGGCTGCTGGGCACATGCTTATCCAGCGGCTTGGGGTCGGCGGTGAATTTCTGGTCGGAGGTAAGACCGGCGTCGATGATCTCCTGATACAGATCATACACCGGCTTCATGACCTTGAGACCGAAGCTGATAACGGTGTGGCCGTACTTGGAGGTAATGGGCACCATCCGCTTTGCGCCGAAGGTCTCGCCGTACATGACGAGGGTCTTGACGACCTTTGCCATCGTTTCACCCTTTTCGCCGTTTAGCATGGCCTGCTGTTCGGGGGTAAGTAACATGGGCAGTTCACATCCTTATATCAATAATTTTGTTACCGAATTAACAATTCTATTCTATAGCAAGTCGCTTCCAAAGTCAATCGATATGTGAAAAAAACGCACCGATCTGTCGGTGCGTTTTCGGTCACGGTATCATCTTTACCTCGGGCATCATGTCGTCGGAAATTTTGCGCAGCATGAAAGAAAACTGCTCGGTCTCCTCGGCGGAAAACTCATTGCTTATACGGTCGAGCACGGTTTTCACATAGCTTCGCATGATGTCGGTATACTCATAATACTTCTCCGACAGCAGCAGGTGATACTCACGCCTGTCGGTTTCGGAATTCTGCTTTTTGAGATAGCCCTTTTTGATAAGGTTATTGACCTTGTAGGTCGCATTGGACTGCGAGATATTCAAAAATTCCGCAAACTGGCCTATCGTCGGCTCATGCAGGGCATGGATGACCTCGATGGAGAACGCCTCCATGGCGCTCAGCGAGCCCTCACGCTCCCGAACGAGCTCAAATATCCTGCGGAAAAACTCCAGCTTAAATTTGTCATACACCTCGAGGAAATTTTCCTCCAACATACTCGTCTCCCCCTTTGAGCAGTTTTAATTTATTTTAAGCTAAATTCTCCCGTTTGTAAATAAGCGTTTTCGCTTGAACGCAAAAAATCTCCGCAGCCTGAACTGCGGAGACTTGTTTGTTCAGTTATGTTCATTTTTTGCGCTTGCCGAAGATGTTCTTCTGCTCGACGGTCTCGCCCATGGTCTGCGCATACTGACGCAGAGCGTCCTTCTGAGCCGAGGACATGCCTCTGGGGACTGCGACCTTGACGGTGACGAACTGGTCGCCACGGCCGCCGTTGCGCAGGAAGGGAATACCCTTGCCCTTGAGCCTGAAGGTCGTGCCGGTCTGCGTGCCCTCGGGGATATTGAGCTTTACCTTGCCGTCAAGCGTCGGCACTTCTATCTCCGCACCGAGAGCGGCCTGTGCAAACGAGACCTCCTGCTCGAGCAGTATCGATGCGCCGTCACGCTCGAAGCGTGCATGCGGCTGCACCAGAACGGTGATGAGCAGGTCTCCGGCAGGACCGCCGTTTGTGCCGGCGTTGCCCTGACCTCTGAGCGAGATGGTCTGGCCGTCGTCGATGCCGGCGGGCACGCTGACGCTGACCTTATGCTGACGGCGCACGCTGCCCATGCCACGGCAGGTCTTGCACGGCGTGTGGATTATTTTGCCTCTGCCCTTACACTTGGGGCACTGCTCGCTCGACTGGACCATGCCGAACGGGGTGCGCTTTGTGGACATGACCGTGCCCGAGCCCTTGCAGTCGGGGCAGATCTCCGCCGTCGTGCCCTCGGCGCAGCCTGTGCCCCTACAATCGGGGCACTGCTCGACCTTGGCGATGAAGACATCCTTCTTGACGCCGAAGGCTGCCTCCTCGAACTTGATGTTGACAGTTGCACGCAGATTATCGCCCTTGCGGGGTGCATTGGGGTTTCTGCCGCCGCCGCCAAAGCCGAAGCCGCCGCCGAAGATGTCGCTGAAGATATCTCCGAAGCCGCCGAAGCCCTCAAAGCCGCCGAAACCGCCGCCGCCGAAGCCCTGGCTGGGGTCAAAGGCCGCATGGCCGAACTGGTCGTACTTTGCCCGCTTATCGGGGTCGGAGAGCACCTCGTATGCCTCGTTTATCTCCTTGAAGCGAGCCTCACATTCCTTGTCGCCGGGATGCAGGTCGGGGTGATTTTCCTTGGCAAGCTTTCTGTATGCTTTTTTCAGCTCGTCCTCCGTTACGCCCTTTTTGACGCCGAGAACCTCATAATAATCTCTTTTTTCTGCCATAAATCCACCTCAAATGTGGGCGTACCATGAGTACGCCCACATCTTATTACTTGCGATAATTACTTGTTGTTGTCGTCATCGTCGACCACTGTGTAGTCTGCGTCGTAGTAGTCCTGGCCGCCTGCTGCGCCTGCGTTGCCGCCTGCTGCTGCGTTGGGGTCAAAGCCGGCTGCGCCCTGAGCTGCCTGCGCTGCCTCGTAGAGCTTACCGAACACATCGGTCAGCTCCTTGGTGGCCTGCTTGATGCTCTCGGTATCCGTACCGGTGAGTGCGGTCTTAAGAGCCTGCAGCTTGGTCTCGATCTCGCCCTTAACTTCGGCGGGGACTTTATCGCCCATGTCCTCAAGGGTCTTCTCGGTCTGGTAGACTATCTGATCGCCCTGATTGCGGACATCGATCTCTTCCTTGCGCTTTGCGTCCTCAGCTGCGAACATCTCGGCGTCCTTGACTGCCTTGTCGATGTCTTCCTTGGTCATGTTGGTCGATGAGGTGATGGTGATGTGCTGCTCCTTGCCAGTGCCGAGATCCTTTGCCGAGACATTTACGATGCCGTTTGCGTCGATATCGAAGGTGACCTCGATCTGAGGAACGCCGCGGCGTGCCGGTGCGATGCCGTCGAGGTTGAAGCGGCCGAGGCTCTTGTTGTACTGAGCCATCTCACGCTCGCCCTGAAGGACATTGATCTCAACAGCGGTCTGATTGTCGGCTGCGGTGGAGAATATCTGGCTCTTCTTGGTCGGGATGGTGGTGTTGCGCTCGATGAGTCTGGTGCACACGCCGCCGAGAGTCTCGATACCGAGGGACAGCGGGGTTACATCCAGCAGCAGAACGCCCTTTACATCGCCGGCGAGAACGCCGCCCTGAATTGCAGCACCGATAGCGACACATTCATCGGGGTTGATGCCCTTGAAGCCTTCCTTGCCGGTGAGGGTCTTGACCATTTCCTGAACGGCGGGGATACGGGACGAGCCGCCGACCATGAGGACCTTGGAAATGTCGCTTGCCGACAGACCGGAGTCGGACAGAGCCTGCTTTACGGGGCCCATGGTCTTTTCAACGAGGTGATGAGTCAGCTCGTTGAACTTTGCACGGGTCAGAGTTACATCAAGGTGCTTAGGACCGGTTGCATCGGCGGTGATGTAAGGCAGGTTGATATTCGATGTGGTAACGCCGGACAGCTCGATCTTTGCCTTCTCGGCTGCCTCACGCAGACGCTGCATTGCGACCTTATCGCCCGACAGGTCGATGCCCTCTGCCTTCTTGAACTCGTCGACGAGGTACTTGGTGATGCATGCATCAAAGTCGTCGCCGCCGAGGCGGTTGTTACCTGCGGTTGCAAGAACTTCGATAACGCCGTCGCCGATCTCGAGAACGGAGACATCGAAGGTGCCGCCGCCGAGGTCGTAGACCATGATCTTCTGGTCGGTCTCTTTATCAAGGCCGTATGCCAGAGCCGCTGCGGTAGGCTCGTTGATGATACGCTTTACATCAAGACCTGCGATCTTGCCTGCGTCCTTGGTCGCCTGACGCTGAGCGTCGGTGAAGTATGCGGGGACGGTGATGACCGCTTCCGTTACGGTCTGGCCGAGGTAGCTCTCTGCGTCTGCCTTCAGCTTCTGAAGGATCATTGCGGAGATCTCCTGCGGGGTGTAGTTTTTATTATCAATGCTGACCTTGTGCGAGGTGCCCATCTCACGCTTGATGGAAGATATCGTGCGGTCGGGGTTGGTGATGGCCTGGCGCTTTGCGACCTGACCTACCATGCGCTCGCCGGTCTTTGCGAATGCGACGACTGACGGAGTGGTGCGAGCACCCTCTGCGTTTGCGATTACGACAGCCTCGCCGCCTTCCATGACGGCTACGCAGCTGTTAGTTGTACCGAGGTCAATACCTATGATCTTTCCCATTGTTTTTTCCTCCTATTAAAAATGAAACAGTATACAAAATTAAAATTTATAAATCAGTTTGCGACTTTGACCATCGCAAAACGGATCACCTTGTCATTGAGCTTGAAGCCCTTTTGGAAAACCTCGACTACTTCATTTTCGCCGAAGCTCTCATCCTCAACATGCATCACCGCATTGTGTATCGTCGGGTCAAATTTCTGACCGGCGGCCTCTATCTCGGTGACGCCCAGCTTCTCCATCGTGGTGCAAAACTGGGTCATTATCATCTCGACGCCCTTGCGGTAGGCCTCATCGGCCGTCGCCTGCTTGAGCGCTCTTTCGAGGTTATCATAAACCGGCAGGAACTTTAACAGTGTGTCGGCCTTGATGTCGTTATAAAGCGAGTCGCGCTCTTTCTGACTGCGCTTGCGGAAATTGTCGTACTCGGCGGCGAGCCGCAGGTACTTTTCCTTTTCCTCTTTGATAAGCTTTTCTGCCGTTTCCTTAAGCTCGGTCTCCTTTTTCGATTCCTTCTTAGGCTTCTTTTCCTTTTTGCTCTCGGTCTTGGCTTCTTCGGTCATTTCTTCCTTAGTCTGCTCTGCGGAAGTTTCTTTCTTTTCAGTGCTCATCTATAATGTCATCTCCCTTGATTATCAGTTTGTTATGCATGCCCGAGGGCGGTGCTGCGCCGCCGCCGAGCCGCCTGGAAAGTCCGGCCGCCAGGAAGCTGAGCTTTGCGGCAACAGTGGAGTAATCCATTCTTGTCGGTCCTACGACACCGATAAGTCCCTTAGTATTGTCGCCCATATCGTAGCTTGCTATGACTACGCTGGAGTCTTTAAGCTCCTCGGCGACATTCTCCGGACCAATGAGCACCCTCACCTCCGAATCGCCCTCCATGAGCTCCTCGGCAGGACCTGTGAGCACATGGCTGCCTTCGGCGAGGTAGCTTATAAGCTTGTGTGCCTTATCCGGGTCACGGTACTCCGGCTGACTTAAAAGTCTATTCTCGCCCGTGACATACGCCTCGACCTCATTCTGGCTCGACAGCGTTTCGATAACGAACGAGGCGATCACCGAGGTAAGCCCCATCGTGTCGTCGGCGGCTCGCTCCGTTGCGGAGATGAGCACAGGCGTTATCTTGTCGTTTTTGATGTTGGTGAAGTTTGCGTTGAAAAGCGCCGAAAGCTTGTTTATCATGCCCTGATCAACGGAAACGGGCAGGTGCACGAGCTTATTCTTGACCGTATTATTGCTGAGCATCACAACTATTATAAATGTGTTGGCGTCAATATAGATAAGGTCAAAGCGGGTGATGACCGCCGGTGCGTATGACGCAAAGGCGAGCGCCGGATAATCCGTCAGCTGCGAGGCGATCTTGCCGACATCGCTCATCATGCTGTCAAGCTGCATCATCTTGTCGTTGAGGCGGCGGTTTATCTCCTCCGTTTCCTCAAGGGAAAGCTTCTGCTTTTCCATCAGCTCGTTTACATACATTCTGTAGCCTGCGGGGGTCGGTATCCTGCCTGCCGAGGTGTGCGGCTGCTCAAGGTAGCCCATCTCGGTGAGCTCGGCAAGCTCGTTGCGGATAGTTGCCGACGAACAGCCGAGGTCGGCAAGCTTCGCTATCGCCTTGCTTCCGACGGGCTCTGCCGTTTTGATGTACTCATCGACGAGGGCGGCAAGTATTTTCTTTTTTCTGTCGCTGATACCCATTTGAGCTTCCTTTTAGCACTCAGAATTAAATATTGCTGGCACTCTCTTTATCCGAGTGCTAATATACCATTATTCTGCGCCCTTGTCAAGGCTTTTATTCAAAAACTTGCGTAATTTTTTATATAATTTTAAAAACAAAATTTAAGACCTGCCCAACAAAGGGCAGGTCTTAGTCGAATTTTAGTTAGTTCAAGAAGTCTTTCAGTTTTCTGCTTCTGGAGGGGTGGCGGAGCTTGCGGAGTGCCTTGGCTTCGATCTGGCGGATGCGCTCACGGGTGACATTGAACTCCTTGCCGACCTCCTCGAGGGTGCGGGTGCGGCCGTCGACGATGCCGAAGCGCAGCTCGAGTACCTTTTTCTCACGGGGAGTGAGGGTGTCGAGCACCTCCATGAGCTGCTCCTTGAGCAGCGAGAAGCTTGCCGCCTCGCTGGGCTCGGAAGCGTCCTCGTCGGGGATGAAGTCACCGAGGTGGGAGTCCTCCTCCTCGCCGATAGGCGTTTCGAGCGAAACGGGCTCTTGCGCTATCTTGAGGATATCGCGCACCTTTTCGACGGGCATGCCCATCTCCTTGGCGATCTCCTCGGCACTCGGGTCGTGGCCGAGCTCCTGCAGCAGCTGGCGGGAGACCCGAATGACCTTGTTTATGGTTTCGACCATGTGCACGGGGATGCGGATGGTGCGGGCCTGGTCGGCGATGGCACGGGTGATGGCCTGGCGTATCCACCATGTCGCATAGGTCGAGAACTTGTATCCCTTGGTGTAGTCAAACTTCTCGACTGCCTTTATAAGACCGAGGTTGCCCTCCTGGATGAGGTCGAGGAACAGCATCCCTCTGCCGACATAGCGCTTTGCGATCGAGACGACAAGGCGCAGGTTAGCCTCCGCCATGCGGCGCTTTGCCTCCTCGTCGCCCTCGCTCATCCTCGTTGCGAGCTCTATCTCCTCGTCGGCGGTGAGCAGGGGAACTTTGCCTATCTCCTTGAGGTACATGCGCACGGGGTCGTCGGTCGAGTAGTTGGAATCTGCGATTATCTCGGCCTCTGTTTCGACTATCTCCTCCTCGGTGACCTCCTCGATCTCCTCGAGCTCGGCAAGCTCGGGGACATCGATATCGTCGAGCGTGGGCACTGCGTCCTCGCCTGCAATGTCGATATCGACACCGGCGGATTCGAGGGAGTCGTAGAACTTGCTTATTGCGTCGGCATCAGCGCCTATCTCCTCGAGGCAGGCAAGCTCCTTGGTGCTGAGCTTGCCGTTTTTCTTGCCCCGCTCCAAAAGCTCATTGAGCTTTTCCTCGGGCGACTTATCATTGGTCTCAGCCGGAGCGGCCTCCTCGGTCTTTGCCTTTTTGCGGGTCCTCTTTTTGGGTGCGGGCTTTTCCTCGGTCTGCGCAAGCAGAGCGTCGGCAGCCTTATCAAGCACCTCGGTATCGGTGATCATTTCGTTTTTCTCCATGTTCTTTTCCATTGTCTTATCCCTCGTATCCTTTAGTTTCTTTAAGCCTCTCGGCAAGCCGTCTTAAGTCGGCGGAGTCGTCCGCCAGCTCACGCTGCCTTCGTATTCTTGCTATGTAATCTTTAAGCGCCATCTCGCCGTTGCGCAGTGCCTCGGGCTTTTGCAAAATGCCCGCAAGCAGCGACGCGAGCTCCGGCGTAAGCGACGCCGACAGTGTCGCAGTGCTTATGATGTCGCCGTTTTCAAACTTCGTTTTGAGCGCCGAGTATATCTGCGCCAGCGCCGGTGAGGAAAACTCCTCGGGTGCGGGCAAGTCCTTGCCCTTAAACAAACCCTGGTCCAAAAACAGCAGCCTTATGATGCCCTCCTCGGCGGCCGCAGACTCGGGGTTTTCATAGCGAAACTCCTTTTGCCCGGGCTGGAACTGCCGCTCGGGGTGGCTGAGCTTGTTTTCGTTTTCACGGTATGCCGTGCGCACCGCCCTTTTGTGCCGGCGCTCGACCTCCTGCGCCACGACATCGTTCGGAACGCCCGCAAGCGAGGCGACCCGCATTGCGTACACCTGCCGCTCGACAGAGCCGGGCAATCGGGCGACCACCTCCGACGCTTCCTTTAAAAACTCGACCTTCTGCTCGTCGACCGTGAGGTCATATTTATTCGTCACCGTCTGCAAACGGTAATCGATGTGGTTTTCCGACTTCTCCAAGAGATTTCGGAAAGCGTCTGCGCCCTTGAGCTTTATAAACTCGTCCGGGTCTTTAGCGCCGGTCATGCTCAGGACCTTGACCTTGACATCGAGCTTTTCCAAAAGTCCTATCGCTCGCTGTGAGGCTTTTTTGCCCGCACCGTCGCTGTCATAGGCGATGACGACCTCGTTTGCAAACCTCGAAATGAGCCTTGCCTGCTCGGCGGTGAGCGATGTGCCCAGCGACGCAACGGCGCTGTCGAAGCCCGCCTGATGCATCATGACTACATCTATATTGCCCTCGGCAAGTATTATGTATCCGCTCTTCGACTTTTTAGCCAAATTCATGGCAAAAAGATTGCGGCTCTTGTTGAACACGAGCGTTTCGGGGCTGTTCATGTATTTTGGCTCACCGTCGCCGAGTATTCTGCCGGAAAAGCCGATAACATCGCCCCTGACATCGATGACGGGGAACATGAGTCTGCCTCGGAAGGTGTCATAAAACCCGCCGGACTTGCCCTTGCGCACGAGCCCCGCTTCAAAAAGCTCCTGGTCACGGTAGCCTAAGGCATGCATCGCATTTCTGAGGCTGTCCCAAGTGTCGGGCGCAGCGCCCAAGCCGAAGCGGGTCGCCGTCTGCGGTGTTATCTGCCTTGCGTTCATATACGCCTGCGCCGCCCTGCCCTCGGGGGATTTTAAGCAGGTGTGGAAAAACCTCGCCGCATCACGGTTCAGGTCGAGCATCCTGCGCCGTTTTTTGCTCTCGGCGCTGTTTTCCTCCTCGGGGATGGGCATCCCGACCCGCTTTGCCAGAAACTCGACGGCCTCGGGAAAGCTGAGGTTTTCTATCTCCATTATGAAATTTATCACGCCGCCGCCCTTGCCGCAGCCGAAGCAGTGGTATATCTGCCTGTCCGGCGACACGGAAAACGACGGGGTCTTTTCGCTGTGGAACGGGCACAGGCCGAACTGGTTTGCGCCCGAGCGCTTGGTCAGGCGCACATAGCCGCTCACGACATCCACTATATCGTTTCTCTCAACAAGCTCCTGCAAAAATGCTTCCGGAAACGCCATGCGTCCTCACCCTCCTTTCCGGAATTGTGCTTCTTATCTTATTTGACCGTCCACGACATCGGTATAAACAGCTCGCTGTATTTCTCCATCGCATAGCCGTCGGTCATGCCCGAGACGAAGTCGCAGGCGGCACGGTCGGCACTCTCCCGCTCGGCTATAGCCTGAAGCTCGTCGGGCAGCTTCTCGGGGTGCTTGCGGTAGTAGTCGTATATACCGGCAAGTATGCCGTCGACCTTGCTCTCCTCACCCTTGGCGATGGGGTTGGTGTACACATCCGAGTACATGAAGCTATGGAAAAAGTCCACCGCCTCCTGCATGTAGTCGGACATTTTGATGACGCCGCCGGTGCTGTTTTCGATAAGGTCGGTTATTATCGAATTTATCCTCTCGCTGTTGCGCTCGCCGCAGCGAACTTGAATTATCTCCGGCACTTGGTCGGCACGGAGGATGCCTGCCCTTATCGTGTCGTCAAGGTCGTGGTTTATATACGCAATGCGGTCGGCAAGGCGCACGGTGGTCGCTTCGAGCGTATCGCTCGGGTCGCCGTAGGTGTGGTGCAGGATGCCCATGCGGGTCTCGTAGCAGAGATTGAGTCCCCTGCCGTCCCGCTCAAGGACATCGACCACCCGCAGCGACTGCTCATAGTGCTTGAATCCGCCCTCGTAAAGGCGGTTGAGCGCTCTCTCGCCTGCGTGGCCGAACGGCGTGTGCCCCAGGTCGTGCCCCAGCGCCATCGCCTCGGTCAGATCCTCGTTTAGGTCAAGCGCCCTCGCTATCGTGCGGGCAAGGCGGGAGACCTCAAGCGTGTGCGTGAGCCTCGTGCGGTAATGGTCGCCCTCGGGCTGGAGATACACCTGCGTTTTGTGCTTTAGTCTTCGGAACGCCTTTGAATGGGTTATCCTGTCGACATCTCGCTGAAAGCAGGTGCGTATATCGCACTCCGTTTCAGGCTCAAGCCGACCCTTTGAATTTTCCGAAAGCACGCCGTAAGGGCCTATAAACCCGTGCTCGGCGGCCTGTCTTTTCTCTCTCGGACAGCTCATAGTGTTTCTCCTTTCATAAAATGAATTTCATAAAACAAAAGGTATCGGAAAAATGCTTCCAATACCTTTATACGACGCAAATTTGTTTTTCCCTTTATTTTTTTGAAAATTTTTTTGAAAAAATAAAATTTTATTTGATTTTCACCGGCTTGAACTCCTCACCGGTGATTTTTAGCTCACTTGCGCCCGCCGTGACATCCGCTGTGCGCTGCGAAAAGGTGTCGGCCTTGTCCTCGGGAAGCAGGAGCTTCAGGCACACATCAGCGGAATATTCGATGTCCGCAACGACGCCGCCGTAGGCTGCACACTCGGTCTTGAGCCGCTCAAGCATCGAATAAGAGCACATTATCTCCGCCTTGACCCAGCGGCGCACGACGCAGATGCCCGCAGCCTCAAGAGCGTCCTTGGCGCTCTTGGTATACGCTCGCAGCAGTCCGCCCGTGCCTAAAAGCACGCCGCCGAAGTAGCGGGTCACGACACACACGACATTGGTAACGCCCTCACGCTTTATTACCTCAAGCATGGGGATGCCCGCCGTGCCCTGCGGCTCGCCGTCGTCTGAGTAGCGCACCGCACCGTCTTTAATAATGTAGCACCAGCAGTTGTGGCGGGCGTCGTAAAATTTCTTTTTCATCTCGGCGACAAACGCTTTTGCCTCGTCCTCGGTCTCGACATAACGCACATGCCCTAAAAAGCTCGACCGCTTTTCGACAAATTCCGCCTCGCCTGCGCCTGCGGGGATGAAGTATTCGCTCAATCCTCCCAGTCCTCCTTCGGCTCGACATAGCCCGGGATGTAGCGCTTAACACGCCCGAAAATTTCCGGCGGCACGATGACCTCCGCCTCAATGCCCTCGTCGGTGTACTCGGTCGACTTGACCGCAGCTTCACGGTTTAATAGATCCATGATGCCCGCATCGGAGTACGGGATCTTGAGCGTCACATGGTGGCTGCCACGGTCGAGAAGCTCCGAGAGCTTCTCCACGAGCTCCTGCACGCCCTCGCCGCTTTTGGCGGAAAGGCACACGATATCCTCGCCGTGGGGCAGGATGCCCATGTAAGCGTCGCACTTGTTGAACACCCGGATGCACGGGGTCTGCTCAGCGCCGAGCTGATTTATGAGCGAGTCGACGACCCGTGCCTGCTCCTCCCAATCGGGATTGGAGATATCGATAACATGCAGCAGCACATCGGCGTAGGCAAGCTCCTCGAGAGTTGCCTTGAACGCCTCGATGAGATGGTGCGGCAGCTTGCGGATAAAGCCGACGGTGTCGGATATGAGCACCTCGGTGAGCTCGTCGATGCGCAGCTTGCGGGTCGTGGTGTCGAGGGTGTCAAACAGGCGGTCATTTGCCGGAATGTCGGAGTTTGTAAGGCAGTTTAGAAGCGTCGACTTGCCGGCGTTTGTGTACCCCACGAGCGCCACGATGGGCATGTCGTTTTTCTCACGCTTGCGGCGCTGGGTGCTGCGCACCTTGCGCACGGCGGCAAGCTCCTCCTCAAGCTTTTGTATCTTGCGGCGGATGTGGCGGCGGTCGGTCTCAAGCTGCGTTTCGCCCGGGCCTCGAGTGCCGATAGGCGACGAGCCGCCGGAGGCCGTCTGGCGCACGAGGTGCGTCCACATGCCCGTCAGCCTCGGCAGCAGATATTTATACTGCGCAAGCTCGACCTGAAGCTGACCCTCACGGGTCTGCGCCCGCTGGGCGAAAATGTCCAGAATAAGACCCGAGCGGTCAAGCACCTTGACCCCGAGTTCCTCGGACAGCACTCTCATCTGCGAGGGTGAAAGCTCGTTATCGAAAACCGCAAGGTCAATGTCGTTTGCGTCTATAAACTCCTTGAGCTCGGCTACCTTGCCGTCGCCGATGAAGCTTCTCGGGTCGGGTGTCGGGCGATTTTGCATCATCATGCCGACAGTCTCGCCGCCGGCAGTCTCGACCAGGGCGGCAAGCTCGTCCATGGAGATATCCGTGGAGCGCTCGGAGATATCCATGCTGCTTGCGGCAAGCCCGCACAGCACGGCTCGTTCGGTTTTAATTTCGTTGTTTTCCATAATTACATACCTCACGGTTACCCTCGGGTGGCAAGGGGATACATGGTTTTGGCAGGCTGATTTCCGCCCATGCTTCGCTAAACCCCTAGTCCATATATCTCCATTATGCCCGTCGGGCTTTATCTTTGCCTGAACGAAAATCAGCTCTGCCAAAACTGCTTCGCACCTGACAGCAGTCAATTTTCTTGCGATTTTCGTTCTTCTTTGATGCAGGCGGGTCGTAACCCGCCAAGGCAAAAAGAGCGGAAGGCGCTGAAAAGGGGCGCTGTCAGGCATGCATCCCCTTGCCACCCGAGGGTATTATATCACAAGTACGACAAAAGACCACACCGAAATGATGTGGTCTTTGAAGTAATCGTTATTACTTGATGCCGTACTTCTTATTGAACTTATCAACACGGCCGCTGGTATCAACGAGCTTCTGCTTGCCGGTGTAGAAGGGATGGCACTTGGAGCAGATCTCGACGGTGATGCCGGGACGGGTAGAGCCGGTCTCGATGGTTGCGCCGCAAGCGCACTTGATAACGGTGGGCTGATAGTTAGGATGGATTCCTGCCTTCATTGTTCTAAATCTCCTCGTCATAGGCTGTCTTGAGCATGAAACATGGTTACAAGACGCAAAGTGAATTGTAACACACCGTTACCGGCTTTGCAAGCGTTTTTTTAATTTTCCGGCATGAAAACCGTTTGCCCGGCGTCCAAAAAGTACAGCGCACAGCCCGTGACGGGCTTGCCGGTCATTTTCCCGACGGCAATGGCGTAGGCACGCAGCTGCCCGGCGTAGCTTTTGGCTCGTTCGTAAAGCGCTTCGCCTCGCACACGGTCGGTCTTGTAGTCGATTATGGTGAGCGCACCGTTTTCCTCGATGCAGCAGTCGATGACGCCCTGCAAAAGCACGCTCTCGCCCTCGCCGCCGTCGAAAAAGTCCTCGGCGGGACACAGGATGGAGAACTTGAACTCACGCATGAGCCTGTCGGCGTTCATTATCCGCTGCCCGAGCTCGGAGGCAAACAGGCGCTCTATCGCCTCGGCGTTCACCGCCTGCGCCTGCCGTTCGGAAATGTGGCGTGATGCGGTTAGGCGGGCTATCTCGGAGCGGATGCCGTCGAGCGTTCCGGCCTTATTATAGTCAATAAATTGCAGCACCATGTGCGTCGCCGTGCCCCGTTCGGTCGCCGTGAGGGGCTTATCCTCACGCAGGAAGCTCGGACTTCGGAATGTGCGCTGCACGCTCGGCGCAAGGCTCATTGCCTCGGGGTCGGGCTCGTCGTAGCTTTTAAGCTCGGTCGCCGTGACCTTGGACGGCAGCGTCTCGGCAACGGGATAGGGGTAGCAAAATTCAAGATTGCGCCGCAGCTTTTCCACGAGCTCCGGGTCTGCCGCAGCCTCGGTCGTCTCGTCCGCCGGTCTTTCCTCTGCCTGCGCTCTCTCGGGTCTGTAAATGCTCAGGCTCAGGCGCTCGTCCTTATCGGAAAGGGCAGCATACATGAGCCACGCCGCCGTATTCTGCGCCGTCATGAGTATCTCGGGCGACACGGGGAAGGCTGTGCTCATCATGAGCTTTTGCATTTTCGTCTCGGGGTCTGACATCGTCGCCGTCATTATAAGCCGCTCCTTGGCTCGGGTCAGCGCAACATATAATAAACGCATTTCCTCGGACAGCATCTCACGGTCCGCCCGCAGGCTGACGGCGTTTCGCTGCAAGGAGGCGTACTCGATACTGCGGCGGGTGTCCGTGACCTTCGGGCCGAGGCCGAGCTCGGGATGGATGAGCACGGCTTCACGCAGGTCGGCTCTGTTAAACCTCTTGCTCGTGCCGCACAGGAACACCACGGGAAACTCCAGTCCCTTGGACTTGTGCACGGTCATCATCCGCACCGCATTTCCGGCAGCTCCCCTGCCCGGCTCGTCGCCACGCTCGGCAAGGGAATTCAGCCACTCGACAAAGCGGTGCAAGCCTTTAAATCCCGTGGTCTCAAAGCGCTTTGCGTAGTCACTGAGCAGCATCACATTGTCACGCCTCGTCGCCCCGTCGGTCATGGCAGAGCACACGGCGGCAAGGTCGAGCTTATCGCCGATATACCGCAGCAGCTCGCCGAGCTCCATGTCGGGCGCACACTTACGAAAATCCGTGAGCGTCTCGACAAAGTCGGCGCAGCGGGCGCTGTGCCCGGCGTTTTTGACAAGTGCGGTGTAAAAATCACTTTTCTTGTCGGCGGCTCGGATCTCCGAAAGCTCGTCGGCGTTAAAGCCGAAAAACGGTGAGCGCAAAGCTGCGATGAGCGGCACATCCTGATGGGGATTGTCGATAACGGCGAGCAGGCACACGAGTGCCGAGACCTCGACAGAATCGAAAAAGCTGCCGCTGCCGCCGCCCAAGACGGGAATGTCGGCGTTTAAAAGCTCACGGCGGAACACCTCGCCGGTGGATGCCATGGAGCGCATTAAAATTACAATATCGCTGTAGCGCAGCGGGCGCTGCACACCCTTGTCGGCAACGAGCGTTCCCGAGCGCATGAGCGTATGTATCTTTTCGGCGACCGCCTGCGCTTCGAGCGCCGTTTTGTCGGGCGAGTCGTCCTCGCCGTCGGCGGTTACATCCACGAGCACGAGCTCGGGCTTCGGCACAACGCCGTCATAGTCTGCGCCGCACTTGAGCTCAGCGTTTTCGTCATAATCTATCTCGCCCAATTTTGCCGACATGCAGGTGCGGAACACATGGTTTGCGCCCTCGATGACCTCGCCTCTGGAGCGGAAATTTTCCTGAAGCATTATGCGCACGGGATCTAAACCCTGCGCTGTGTCGAGGTCTGCGTACGACAGATATTTTTCGGTGAATATCGTGGGGTCGGCAAGGCGGAAGCGGTAGATCGACTGCTTTACATCGCCGACCATGAACAGATTCGTCCCGTCCTTCGAAACGGCACGGAAAATTGCGTCCTGCACACGGTTTACATCCTGATACTCGTCGACCATTATCTCCGTGTAGCGCTGCGAAAGCTCCCGGGCGAGCGGTGTCGGTGCACCCGCTTCATCGGTCAGAAGCCGGGCGGTGAAGTGCTCAAGGTCTGCAAAGTCGACCTCGGCACGGCGCTTTTTCTCGGCGGCGTAGGCCTTGTCAAACTCGAGCGTCAGCTCCAAGAGCGCACGCATGGCAGGTGCGGTCTTTTGCATGTCGGAGGCCAGCTTTTCCTCGGATGCATTCAGCATATCTGCAAGCTTTCCCGCCGCCTTTTTGCAGCTATCCCGCAGAGCTTTGATGTGCTCGGACAGCTCCGGGTCGGGCGAGTTGCGCAGGGATTTGAACTTCGGGAACTCGATGGGCAGAAACCGCCGTGCTCTGTCCCAGCCTTCGGCGCTCGCCCGGGCAAGGTCACGCAGACCGAGGGCGGTCGTACTGAGACTCTCGCCGTAGGCTGCTCCGATTTTCTCGTTTGAATACGCCTTTTGGGCGGCATCCTCCATCGCCTGCGCCCAGAACTCGGCGCTTGTCCTGACCGAGCGCAGTATCTCCTGCGCCCACGGCGTTGCGGCGATGTCGTCAGCGCCGACGCTCATCAGCTCTATCTGCCGCTTTGTCCACAGGTCGGGGCGGGCGTGGCTCTGCATTTTCTTGTGCAGGCTCAGGACTATCTCGGCAAGGCGGCTGTCATCCCGCCCTGCGCCCACGGAGTCGGCAAGCAGCAGAAACTCCGGCGTCGGGTCTTCGTAGGCTTTGTCCATGACACGGCCGATGACACGGGCCCGTATCGCCTCGGAGCGTTCCTCCTCGATGACCTTGAACTCCGGCGACAGCCCCGCCGCATGGCAGTTTTCACGCAGAAACGCTGCGCAGAAGCTGTGTATCGTGCCTATCTGCGCCTTTTGGCACAGTGCGCTCTGGCGGCGCAGCCGGCGGTTATCGGGCTCTGCTGCAAGGCGCTTTGCAATTTCATCAACAATGCGGCTTTTAAGCTCCGCTGCCGCTGCCTTGGTGAAGGTTATTATAAGGAAGCTGTCGATATCGGCATCATCGCTTATGCGGGAAAGCAGTCTCTCGGTCAAAACCTTCGTCTTGCCGCTGCCCGCCGCTGCGGATACCAGCACCGCACGGCCACGGGTCTCTATCGCCGCCTGCTGTGAGCGTGTAGGCTTAAATTCAGCCATTGCCCTCACCTCCTTCGAGGATGCTCCACACCTTTGTGGCGGCAAGCTTCGGCATTTTGCGCACCGTCTCGCCGTTTTCGCCGTCGGCAAAGTGGCAGGCGTCGAAGTAATCGCAGTTTAAGCAGGCGTTTTCCTGCTGAGTGCGGTAATACGGGTCTGCTGCGATGCTGCCGTGCTTGAGCTCGGCTGCCATGCTGCGCAGGGTCTTGTCTATATGCTGTGCAAGAAGGCCGAGACGCTCGGCGGATGCAAGAGCATCGCCCTGAGCCGTGCCGTCCTTGAATTTCACGGGGATATACCTCGGGGTGTCCGAGTGCTCCATTGCGTTTATGACCGCAGGGTCGTTTAATATAAGTCCGCTGCGCTTTATCTGCTTTGCCCGCTCGGCGGCTATCGCCTCGTCGGTCATGTTGGCACTCGACGATATCATGACATCCCGAGCCGGGATGTACAGAACGCCCGCAGGCTCGATATCGTGCCCGTACAAAAGTTTGCCGTTTTCGCCGAGGGTGAACAGGTACAAAAGCATCTGAAGCCCCATACCGTACCACACATCGCTGAGCGAAAAGCTCTTTCGCCCGGTCTTGTAGTCTACAACTCGCAGGTAGAGCTTGCCTTCGTGCAGCCAGCCGTCGACACGGTCGGCAATGCCGGTGAGCACCAGGCTGTCCTCGCCCTCGCCGAGGCGCACCGGCGGAAGCTCGCTCGTTTTTCCGAAGTCGAGCTCAAACGACAGCGGCACGAAGTCTGATGATCGCAGCTCGTTTGCCATGTCCTGCACCACCTGCCGGACATTTTTCGTCAGGCGGCGGAAAAGATATTCAAAGCGCTTGCTTTTTTCCTTGAAATCGTTTAATTTTTCGTGCACATACTCGGCGATGTACTTATCCGTGATGCGCTCAAGGAGTTCGTCATCGACCTTTTTAAACCCGCCGAGGGTCATGACCTCATGTGCGGTGTTCTCTAATATGTAGTGCATGAAAACGCCCATCTCGGGCGGGGTGAAGCCCGCAGGCTCTCTTGTTTTCGCCTTTAAGCCGTACTGCATGAAGTACGCAAAGCGGCAGGAGGCAAACTTGTCTATCCTCGATGCGGAAAGCCGCAGATTTTCGCCGTAAAGTGCGCTGACCGAGCGGCGGGACAGGCTGCCCCTCGTCATTTCCGACGCCCTGTGCAGCGCCTGCATGCGCTCCGGCTCAAGCTCATTAAAAAGCTGCGCTGCCGACGCCTCGGCGACACCGCCGCCGTGCAGAGCGTTGGCTGCAAGCTCGAGCGCCGGGGTCTTGGCGTTCATGCGCAAAAGCGCCATGTCCGCCTGCTCGGGCTGGGTGTCGAATATTGCACAGGCACGGTTAACAACAAACGCCGGGCGCTGTGGCTCGCCGGCGCTGTCAAACGCCGGATAGCACAGGCACAGTGTCTCCGACGGCAGGGTCAGGCAGTTGTAGATAAGCGAAAACTCACGCCACAGCTCGCTGTCGCCCGCTCCGCCGAGGTCAATGTCCATCTCGAGCAGCCTGCGGCGCTCGTCGGCTGAAAACATGCCCGTCTCGCTCTCAGACTGCGGCAGCCGGGCGTCGGAAGCGCCGAGTACGATGAGGTGCTTTATATTTCTGCGGCGCATGCGGTCAAAGTCGCCCGCCGTGACACGGTCGAGCGCCGTGGGTATCGTGCCGATATCGTATTTTGACAGCATGAGCGTGAAGAGCCTCGCAAAGCTTTCCCGGTCGGTCTGCGTGTCGCCCAAAATGGCATCGCACTGCTCGAGCGCCGACACGATGATATCCCACAGCTGCGCATATTCCTGCGCCGCCGCCTGCCTGCCGCTCTCGGCAAGCGCCTGCGATTTTTCTTCTAATTTTTCGGCAAGATTCAAGTCCTGCAAAAGCTCGGCAAGCGCCTTGGCCTGCGCACCGGCGGTCTCGGCGCTCTCGGTCTTTTCGGCAAACGCCAGAAGCGGAGCTGCGGCTGCTCGGCGCAGAGCATTTATCCTGCGCAGGCGCTCGTTGACCTCGTCGTCATACTCGCCGCCGAAGCCGTCCGGATGCAGCCGCCAATCGGCATCCTGCGTCCATGCACTGCCACGAAGCTGCCACATTAAAATATAATTTTCAAGCTCGTCGCACTCATCCATCGTCAGACCCGTGAGGTCCGTGCGCAGGTACGAGAGTACATCGCTTACCTCCCAGCCGCCGCCTATCACCTCATACGCCGAGGCGATGAGCGCAGGCAGGGGCTTTGCGAACATGTCGGTTTTCCTCGCCGTGTAAAGCGGCACGCCGTAGCGGGCAAAGGCGCTCTCGAGCGAAAGGCGGTAATCGTCAAAGCCACGCACCGCAACGGCGATATCACGCCAGCGGCAGCCCGTGTCACGCACGAGGGCTATCGCCCGGGACGCCGCAAGCTCGCACTCGGCCTGCATATTCGGTGCGGTCTTTATATAAACGCAGGGGGTGTCCCTCTCGAACTTTTTCGATGAATAGGAAAACATGTTGTCGGCAAAAAAGCCGAGCGAAGCATTGCCGTTTTTGGTCTGTGCAAACTCTTTGACCTCGTGCGGTATGCCGTTTTCCTTTGCAAAGGCGAGCAAGCCTCTTGCGGTCATGCGGCTTAATTCGAATATCTCGCTGCCGCCGCCGAGATCGTCGCAGCCGAGGCACACCGTGACCGCTGCGCCCTTTAAAAGCAGCGCCTCGATTATGCGTTTTTCCTGTGCGGTGAAGTCGGTAAAGCCGTCGATGAAAATTTCGTTTTTCTCGCCCATGGAGCTTTGCCCTATCTGCTCGGCAAGCAGGGTGAGCCTGTCGGTCGGGTCTGCGTGACCGTTTGCGACCACGGCGTCAAACGCTTCCAAAATGAGCGCCAGGTCATACAGCTTATCGCCGAGCGCACCGACGCAGTTTTGCGATGCCTCCATGAGCTGCTCGGGGGATATGCACGCCGTTTTCAGCTCGTCCACTGCCGAAAGAAGCATCGTCTGGAGCTCCGCCTTTCTGCGTGCCGAGGAATAGACACGCAGCCTTGAATACAGTCCGTCGCTTGCAAGCGCCATGCACAAAAGTCTGCCGCCCTTGTCAAGACAGGGCGCAGCTCCGCCGCCAAGCTCGGCACTGAGCTTGCGAGCCAGTCCCGTGAAGCTCAGCACCTCTGCGTACAGCGAAAGGCTGTCCCCGCAAATGCGGCACAGTTCTCGCTCGGCCTCGTGGCTGTACTGCTCGGGAACGATGAGCAGTCTGCCGCCTTGCCCCCTATCTACAGCGTCCTTTATTCTCGCCATGACCGCCGCAGTTTTGCCCGTGCCGGCCTTGCCCAAAACTATCTGAAGCATTTTTTCACCGCCTTCACTCGCATTTTACCAAACTATCGGCCGAAGGGCAAGCGCAAGGCATATTCCCATGCCTTTTTGACTGAATATTGTCAATGTTTTTCAGCGTTTTTGGTTGAATATACACATGTGCGGTGATAAAATAGCCTTGCAATTTATAGAAGAAATGAATTACAAATATAGTGAAAGGATGAACAAAATGAAGTTTTCCAGCAAGATCGAAAAATGCGGTCTTTCCCCCATGCGCAAGTTTGCTCCCTACGCAAACGAGGCCGTCAAAAACGGCAAGAAGCTGTATCATCTTAACATCGGCCAGCCCGATATCGCCACCCCGGCTGCATATTTTGAGGCCGTCAAGAACTTCTCCCAGCCCGTTCTGGCCTACGCCCCGTCCGACGGCGTGCCCGTGATGATCGACGCCATCGTCGACTACTACGGCAAGATCGGCGCTCCCATCACCAACAAGCAGGTGCTCATCTCCACCGGCGGCTCTGAGGCTTTGCAGATGGCTCTGTCGAGCATCCTCGACGAGGGCGACGAGATAATCATTCCCGAGCCGTTCTACCCCAACTACTCGACCTTCGTGACCCTCACGGGCGCAACTATCCGCCCCGTCACCACCAAGCCCGAGGAGGGCTATAAGTTCGCCATCCGTGAGCGCATCGAGGCCTGCATCAACGAGCACACCCGTGCAATAATGTTCACAAATCCCGGCAACCCCACCGGCACCGTCCTCACCGAGGAGGAGCTCAAGCTCATGGCCGATATCGCCAAGGAGCATGACCTGTTCATCATCGGCGACGAGGTCTACCGTGAGTTTGTTTACGGCGGCGAAAAGCTCATGAGCCTTCTCCAGCTCGAGGGCTATGAGGACAATGTCGTTGTCATCGACTCTGTCTCCAAGCGCTTCTCGGCATGTGGCGCAAGGATCGGCTGCATGATCACCCGCAACGCAGAGCTTTACAACCACGCCATGAAGTGGTGTCAGGGCCGTCTGTGCGCCTCCACCATCGACCAGGTCGCTTCCGCTGCGCTGTACACCGTCGGTCCCGAGTATTTTGACGCCGTCCGCAAGGAATACTGCGCAAGAAAGGACTGCCTCGTCGAGGGTCTTAAGAAGATCCCCGGTGTCGTGTACTCCGAGCCCAAGGGTGCGTTCTATGTCATGGCCGCCCTGCCCGTTGACGACGCAGAGAAGCTTCAGATGTTCATGCTCAATGAGTGGGACGATAACGGCGAGACGCTCATGTTCACCCCGGCGGAGAGCTTTTACAAGACTCCCAACACCGGCAAGAACGAGATCCGCATGGCATATGTCATCAACGAAGCGGATATCACCCGCTCCATGGAGCTCCTCAAGGCAGGCATCGAAGCCTACAACGCAAAGAACAAGTAATTGACCGCAAACGCAAACCCGGCGAGTGCTTCCGCACCCGCCGGGTTTTTCATGTTCATGTTATTTAACTTTCACGGTACGCCTTTTGGAACAGCTTTTTCATCCGCCTGTGCTCGGTGATGAGCGTCACAATGGTCAGTATCACGCTTGCTGCAAGCAGGATGCCGAAGAGTGCCGCAAGTGCGGTGATCTGGCGGTTAAGAGTTATGCCAAACAAAACCGCAAAGAGCACAATGCCGACCGAAGCGACGGAGGTGAAACCTCTTGCATAGCGCAGATACTGATACTCAAAGTCGCCGTCGTTTTTGATGAGCTCCGTTTTGAGCTCGCCGTCCGGCGTAGACGCACTCGGCGGCAGCCACAGCTCGTCCTCCGTGTCGTACTCGGTGTTTTTGATGTCGATCGTTTTCTCGGTGTCGCCGCTTAGCAGCACGGCAAGCTCCGTATACAGGCGGTAGGGTCTTACGCTCGTCCACCACTTTTCGCCATACAGACCGTCAAACTGCAATCCCTGAGTGAAGATGTAGAAAATACCCTGAAAAACGGCGGTCAGCGCAAACACGAGCCACGACGCAAACGGCTTGAGTATAAATCCGTCCGCCTGCTGGCGTATCCCGACGGTGTATTCGCCCTCGCCCAGCTCAAACACGGCCGTGCTCTCGGTGGAGTTGACTTCCTTCTTCTCGCCGCCGACCTCAATATCGTATGTCTCGCCCTCCGGCAGCTTGAATTTCAGCGTCAGCTTCATCTGTGCGCTCCTTTCAAAATTCGTCATGCGGTCTGTAAATACTACATGCACTGATATTATATCGCATTTTCACCGACATGTGTTAATAAATTTGAAACTTTCCGTTTTTTTTGCGTAATTGCCATATATATCAAAGCGTTCTGTCTGTCACTTCTACCTTGGTTATGACATCACGCAGTTTATCTTCGCCGAGCATAAACTCAAGCGCATCGTCAGGCGTTTCGTAAACCTTTTCGGTCTCGGGCTTGTATATCTCATAGGCTGTGATTTTATTAGTCCCGTAGCGGATCACTCCATAAGAGTGTCCTTTCCAGTCAAACTGTATTTCAGCACCCCTGCGCAGGACATCCTTAAATTCTGAAGCAGACTCAAAATTCAAGTTTGCGTCCGGCGGCACTATTATTGTCTTTCCTATCATTCCGTCCATTGTCACCGCTCCTTTACGCCGTTAAAGCATTCTGTCTATTACATTGACATTGGTCACGACATCACGCAGTTTGTCGTCCCCGAGCATGTATTCCAAGACATCATCGGTTGTGCTGCAAAGCTTTTCAGCGCTTCCGTCAAGATGAGCAATGCAGTATCCGTTTTCTGCAAAGCACACACCGTAACATTCGTTGTTCCATTCGAACACAGGCTCACCTCCACGGATAATGCAATCAACGAACTCGCTTATCGTCTTAAACCTGTTATCCTCATCCGAGTTGTATAAATATTTCATAACCTTCGCTCCTTGCATACTTTTGAACTCCGGCGCACCATTTGGATACTCAGCAGGCCAATAGTTGATGTGAGGCTTTATAAAATTCGGAAACCCTCGTTTGGGTGTATTCCAGTCAATTAAATGGTCGTGCGGATTGCTATGGAACTTTGGGTTTGGCGCACTATCATGGTGTCTCTCTGCAACAGCATATCCGTTAGGACCAATTTTTGTTTCAATCTTCGTACCCTTTTTCGTATATGTTATTTTTATTTCACCCGGCTTCCCTATAAACCGTTCGTCAGCCGGCTTTGCAGGTCTCCATTTGCCGCCATAAGCACTTCCGCCTCCGGCGGATATCATGTATGCTGACATTATATCACAATCTCGACGGCTTGTGTCGGGAATTTTAAAACAATCCAAATTTTCTTCTGAGCAGTCGTTTTCATAGCTCATGTACTTCCACGAACTGAGCTCATAATCAACATACGCTATATTCCCCCTGCATTTCGGGAAACGGCGTGTTGTAGCAAATTATCCTCTCGGGCTCAATGCGCCGAAGCATTTCATTGTACCCCGCCATAAACCATTCCTTTTGATCCTGCCTGTTGTCGTGCGCCGATGCCATATATGTCGACACTGCGACCGTACTGCCTTTCTCGATTCCGTCAAAGCAAAAATCAAAGGTCGATTCATCTCCCCAATTTACAGTCGGGATGACCCGAATCCCCTTGCTTGCCCAATACGCACCGCACCAGCGGTTGCGAAAAACATTAAAAATCTGCATTACCGACGCCATCTCAATATACATGCTGAAGTCAGGCGAGAGCACTGCACGATAACGGGAAAGCCGCTCAATGTCGGTGTCCGGGGTTTTCCACACTCTTTCAAACTTATAGTCGTACAAGAAAAAGTGCACCATCCGGTCAAGATGCTTCATATCTTGAAGATTGGTCTTGTCAAAGCCTATCAGCAAAAGATCATTAAAATCATCTTCTTTTGCTTCAAACTTGGGAATGACGGGTATGCTCAGCTTGCCCTTGCCCGGAAATTGATTGCGGAGCATAGTTTGGCTCGTTCGGTACTTATAGTTTTCCTCTGTCATTTTTTGACCTCCTATCATTTTAGAGAATAGTCCCTTCACTAATAGGCTGCATTTGGCCAAAACTTGTACATTTGCGTACAACAAAAAATTTTTTATTCGTAAAAATGCAAAAAAGGACATAACGATACCCGTTACGCCCTTGGTTTGCGTTAATATCCACGCTTACATATTCAGCTCGTAGATCTCGTCGTAGACCTCGTCGGCGAGGATGCCGAAGTCGTTGAGCTTGTCGTATTTCGGCGCTTCAAAGCCCTTTTCGTCAATGAGTGCGTACAGCATCTTGAGCGCATCGTAGCTGCTCTCGGCGGCGAGCGCCTCGGGGAGGTTTTCCTCCAAAAACGCCTTTGCGTGGTCGTTTATTTTGTATTTCATATGTATCCGTCCTTATTCTGCGTAGCGGTTTATATACTCCGCTCTGGTCTTAGAATATATTATCTTCTGACTGCTGTAAAGCCCGAAATATCCCGACAGCATGTAGGATATGCCGCAGGCAAGGGCAAAGTAGATGAGGTTAGATGAGCCAAAAAGCTCCACGCTCAGGATTATCGACGCTATCGGGCAATTGACAGCGCCGCAGAACATCGCAACGAGCGCAATCGCCGCCGCAAAGCCCGCCGGCATGCCGAGCGCCGGGCCGAGCACGCAGCCGAGTGTCGCCCCGATGAAGAAGGTCGGCACTATCTCGCCGCCCTTGAAGCCGAAGCCGATGGTCACGGCGGTGAAAACTATCTTCCAGAAAAATGCCCAGTCGGGGGTGTCCGCCCCGGCGAGCGCCGACGCTATCATTCCCGTGCCGATGCCGTTGTAGTCGTAGCTGCCGACGAGAAGCGTCAGCGCAATGAGCACAACGCCGCCGACCGCACCTCGCAGGTAGGCGTTTTTTATCTTTGCCGCCGCAAGCCGCTCGGTCTGGTGCATCGTGACGCAGAACACTATGCTCACCACGGCGCAGATGACGGCGAGCACGCAGGTGCGAAGCAGCATCACGACCCCCAGCGGCTCGTAGATCATGTCAAAGCCCATGGGCGCAATGCCGATGAGCCGTGATATACCGTATGCAACCAGTGATGCGACGAGGCAGGGGATGAAGCCCGAGTAGTACACCACGCCCACGGAGATGACCTCAAGGGCGAATATCGTCGCCGTAAGCGGCGTCCCGAACAGCGCCGCAAAAACTGCGCTCATGCCGCACAGCGTAACGAGCGGCATGTCCTTTTCGTCAAGGTGCAAAAGCTTTCCCACCCTGAAGCCGATGCCGCCGCCTATCTGCAAGGCTGCGCCCTCACGGCCCGCCGAGCCGCCGACAAGGTGGGTTATCGCCGTCGAGACAAAAATGACCGGCACGAGCATCAGCGGCACTTTTTTGCCCTCGTGCACGGAGTCGATTATCTTGTTCGTGCCTGCGCCCTCGGTTTTGGTCACATAGTACAGTGCGGCAATCAAGACGCCGCCGACCGGCAGCAGGTAAATGAGCCAGTGGTGGCCGCCACGAAACGAGGTCACCCAGCTGACTGTCAGGTTGAACGCCGAGCCGACAAGGCCGCAAATTGCCCCCGTCACCGTCGACAGCAGCACCCAGCGGTAGAATGTTCTGAAGTATTTTCCTGCGCTTATCGCAGTGCTTTTAAACTCAGCCACGGCTTTCACCTCCTGAAGCATAAGGGGAGCACCCAAACTCCGCCTCTGCCATGTCTTTTTGTCCTTTCTCTGCGTTATCGTCCTTGAAATACCTGTGTATTCCCGCCTCCTCTGCCTTGATAAAGAACAAAAACCCTATGGCAGAGGTCTTTCAGATTTTTAAGTGAGAGAGGAGTGTCGCAGGCAAGGCTTTGGGAATGAGGAAGGCCGTTGCCTTGTGATTGAGCAAAACGCAGCATGCGGCGCTTAAATCCGCTTAAAAACGGGGTTTGGATGCTCCCCGTATGCTTAAATATATAGCGAAAAACGGCGATTGTCCAGTGGATTTATGTGCCTGTTTGAGTAAATTTGCAATCTTCTCTTGATTTTTTTGCGAAGATTGGTTACAATGGGGCGTACACAATTGATATGGGGGTATCGTCTATGGCTAAGCTCGTATCCAAGATCGTTGAAATCTGGCACGATAGAAAGAGGATTCTCGGCTTGCCCATTTCGTTCACGAGATACGCCCTCAGCGAGGATCGCCTGTTTTTGAAGCGTGGCGTTCTGAATATCAAGCAGGATGAAGTCGTGCTCTACCGTGTGCGTGACCTGCGTGTGTCGGTGTCGCTGTGGCAGCGGCTGTTCGGTGTCGGCACGGTGACGGTCATATCGACCGATAAGAGCATCCCCGAGCTTACGCTTAAAAATATCCGCCAGCCGAACGAGGTCAAGGAGCTTATTCACGAGTATGTCGAGAAAATGAAGATTGCCCGCCGCATGCGTGTCGGCGAGATGAGCATGGATATCGACGACGACTCCATCGATTTTGAGGATAATAACTGAGTCCTCGCCCAAAGTTAAATACGGATAGGTATCGAAGTGGTCATAACGGCCCTGACTCGAAATCAGGTAGTCGCGCAAGCGGCTCGTGGGTTCGAATCCCACCCTATCCGCCAAAAAATCCTGTCGGACTTCCGACAGGATTTTTCTTTGTGCCGGTCTATCCCCGTTCGCTGACATATTTGACGATGATGTCCGCTGTTTCCTCGATGCCGGCGGAGGAGTCGAGGGTCAGGTGGTACTGGCGGGCATCGCCCCAGCGGCGGCCGGAAATGTGCCGGTAATACGACGCTCTGGCCTTGTCGGAGCGGCGGATGCTGCGCTTTGCCTCGCCGGGCGTATCGCCGTAGACCTCCATGACCCGGCGCATGCGGTACTCCTTCGGGGCGTGGATGAACACCCGCACGACATTGTCGTAGTCCTTGAGCACATAGTCGGCGGCTCTGCCGACTATGACGCAGCTGCCGTTGTCGGCGATCTTGCGGATTATGCTCGCCTGCGCCTTTATCGCCTGCTGAACGGCGGTCGACGACAGGTAAAGCTCACGCAGCGCATCGGGGGCATTTTTGTGAATGTCGGAGATAAACTCCCTGTCCAGCCCGCTCTCGTGGGCGGCGAGGGCGACCATCTCCTTATAATAAAATGGGATGCCCAGCTTCTGCGCAACCACCTTGCCTATCTGCTTGCCGGACGAGCCGTGCTCCCGGGCGATGGTGATGATAACGCCGGGCTTCGAGGGCTTGAGTGCGACCGTGTCGCCGTCGTCGGCTCGAACGGGTCTGGGCTCGCTGACATAGTCCTTGCTTAGGAACTGGCGGTAGAACACGAAGCCCACAAGGCTCGTGATGACCTCGGTCACGGGGAAGGTCAGCCAAAACCGGTCAAGCCCGAAGCGGGAGAACACATAGCCCAGCGGGACAAACAGCACCACCGTTCGGATGACGGTCAGCGCCGAGCTTTTGAGGCTGGACGCCACCGCCTGGAAGAACACGGGGAAGATGAGCGAGGTCACAAGCGGCAGAAAGCTCACGCCGATGATGCGAAAGCCCACTGTTCCTATCTTGACCACGAGGTCGTCCGATGTGAACACCCGCAGCATCTGCTCGGGAATAAACTCAAAACACAGCGTTCCGAGGAACATCAGCGCCATGCCGAATATGACGGAGATCGACAGCGTCTTGCGGCAGCGGTCGATCTTGCGTGCGGCGTAGTTGTAGCTTATCACGGGCACAATGCAGGTCTGCATTGCGCCGAGGGGGATGAAGAAAAATGTCTGCCACTTGTAGTAAAGCCCCAGCGCCGTGACCGCCTCGTCGCAGAATGTCGAGAGGATGAGGTTGAGTCCGAATATGTAGAAGGTGTACGCCGACTGCATGAGGATATTCGGCATACCGAGGCGGAAAATTTTCTTTATGTGATGCACATACAGCGCCCTGTCCGGCGATGGGTGATAGCCCTTTTTCATCACGACCAGCGCTGCGACTATCTGCCCGGCAACGGTGGCGACCGCCGCACCGGCGATGCCCATTTCCGGCAGACCGAGCATACCGAAGATGAGCAGCGGGTCTAAAATTATGTTGGTGACTGCGCCGAGTATCTGTGCGAGCATCGGCGTTTTCATGTCGCCGCCCGATTGCAGTATCTTCGTCCAAATGCTCTCCAAAAACAGTCCGAAGCTGAACACGCAGACTATTCTGCCGTAGACGATGACATCACGAATGACCGCCTCGGAGTCTGTGGAAAGCCGTGCGTACAGGGGCATGAGCGCCCAGCACAGGGCGGCGAATATTGCCCACAGCGCAATGGCAAGCGGTGTGCCCACTCCGGCGTATTCGTCAGCTTCCTTCTGCCTGCCCTCGCCGAGCTTGGCGGCCATGACGGTGTTTATGCCGACGCCCGTGCCGACGGCGAGCGCTATCATCAAAAGCTGCACGGGATAGATGATGGACAGTGCGGTCAGGCCGCTGCCGGAGTATCTGCCGACGAACAGGCTGTCGACGATGTTATAAAGCGCCTGAATAAGCTGCGCCAGCATCACGGGCGGCGCAAGCCGCAGCAGTATTTTGCTTATCTTTTCCGTGCCGAACAAGCTCGCCTGCTCCATTGCAAATTACCTCGAACAATTCAAATGATGTGACATTATACTCTGAATTTTGTCGGTGTCAACAGCATTTTCGTAAAAACTCAGCCGCCACGGTGCATAGACCGTGGCGGCTGAGTTTGTTCGGTGGTATCGAAGCCGACGAGGACGACCGGCAAGCTGCGCAGTTAAGTTTTTTGCCTTTGGCAAAAAGTTAAGTTGGCAGCCTTGCTGCCAGTGAAGTCAGCGGCTTTGCCGCCAGTGAAGTTTCAATACGCACTTAAGCTTTCGTTAATCGTCGCTGCCATAGCCCGACCGGTGGGTGCGTACTAAAATTTAGTCCGTACATCAACCTATCGGTGCACTGCAAGCTTTTCGCACTATATTAAACCTCCGCAGTCAAATCGACTGCTGCACCGATACCCCGTACCGGGATTCCAAAGGGTGGTCTTTCAATACGCATCAACACTTTTACTGATCGTTTTTTCGTCAGCCCGACCCGTGAGTGCACCTTAGAGTTTAGTCTGTACATCAACCTATCGGCGCACTGCAAGCTTTTTGCGACAGCCTAACCGACGCAACTCGTTAAACGAGCGTACCGAAAGTTTCTCGCACCTACCTGACCGACGCAGATCGTTCAACGGATGCACCGAAAGCTTTTCGCACTATGTTAAACCTCCGCAGCCAAATCGACCGGTGCACCGATACCCCGTACCGGGATTCCAAAGGGAAAAGCTTGCGCTATCTTGTTGGGCAAATGGACGCGCCGAAAATTCGTTTATATCACGATTCGGGCTACTGCAATTACGACCAGCAAAAGTGTTCGTTCGCTATTGAAAAAAACTTTTCTTTGGCAGAACAAAGAAAAGTTAATTTTTGTCATTTCAGTTTCGCTTCCCACTCGGGGGCTTTGAAGCCGACGAGAACGAAGGTGTCGGCGACGAGGAGGGGGCGCTTGACGAGCATGCCGTCGGAGGCAAGGAGGTGAAGCTGCTCGTCCTCGCTCATGTCGGGGAGCTTATCCTTGAGCGCCATCGACTTATACAGCAGGCCGCTGGTGTTGAAAAACTTCTTGAGCGGCAGCCCGCTGAGGGCGTGCCATGCGGCAAGCTCGGCGTAGGTGGGGTTTTCGGTCTTGATATCCCGCAGCTCGTATGCGACGCCGTTTTCGTCCAGCCACTTTTGCGCCTTCTGGCAGGTGCTGCACTTGGGGTAGCAGATAAATTTCATGGTCATACTCCTAATTCAGTCCTAATTTTTTGAGTCTTGATGTTATCGCCGAGGTGCGGCGCTTGAGTACGGCGGCGATCTCCTTTGACGAAGCACCGCCTGCGTGCATCTGCGCCAAAATTTCGTCCTGCTCCTGCGTCCACGGCGTGCCTTGCAGCTCGACGGCAGCATTTACCTCGGCGACGATAGCGTCGAGATTGTCCAAAACAAAGTGCTGTGCCGCAGTGTCGTACACGACGGTCTGATACGGGCCGTTCTGACCGATACGCTCCTCGACGCCGATGCCGTTATCTGCACCTGCCTCGGTCGGACGCTTGGCGAGCTTCCCGCTCGGCAAAGTCACGGTCTCAAGCAGGCCGAGCCCCGTGAGCCACGACGAGACGGCAGTGTAGGGCAGCTTCGTCATGTTCTCGGTGTCGATCAAAGCGTTGAGCCGACGGGACAGCTCGCTGATGTTGATGGGAGCTTCCGAATATTCAAAGCGCTCTCGCTGCTCGAATGTGAGCGCAAATGGGAGCTTCTGCGGCTTTTTCTCCGCCTTGGGCGCAGCAGTGCCGCCGTTTTCGAGCACCTGCCCGAGCACATCCGCAACGAAAAACAGGCAGCGTGAAATGCGGACATTGTTCACGACATCGCCGCCCGGCACCTCGCTGCCGTCGATGGGGTTTATCCCGTTTGCAAGCTTCTGCATGTACATCCTCGCCCGCTCGATCATCTCAAGCTCGGTCATTTTCGTATCCTCCCATCAGTTTTTTCTTCATGATAGCATATTTTGTCATGCCGTGCAACGGGGCGGGGAAAATTATTAAACGGCGGTGGACAGGCGGGGCGGATGTGGTATAATGGGGCAAAAAAGAGGCTGTACCATGATAACTATTCGTGACGCCGTTATGGCAGATGCCGAGCGGCTGCTTGAGATATACGGCTACTACACCGAGCGCACCGCCATCTCGTTTGAATACGAAACGCCGAGCATCGACTTTTACCTCTCCCTCGGCGCAGAGCCCATGTCCGACTGGACGGTCTACCGCATCACCGGCGACACGCTCACCGAGCTTGCAAAAGAAAACTTTTGGAGGTCACCATGCGAAGAACGATCACTTCACTGCTCATTGCGGCAATGGCATTTTCGCTGTGCGCATGCGGCGCAGGCGACAAACCGGCAGCGTACTATGAGGTCAAGCAAACGGACGGGCTCAATTTCAGCTACACCGTCTACGGCACGGACGGCAAGGTCTTGGACGAGGGGGAAAGCCAAAAAGAGCCGGTATTTACCTCGGCGGGCGAGGATATACTGCGCATGACCGTGCAGACCGGAACGGGTCTATCAACGAATTATGCGGTGTTCTACGACCTCAAAAACGGTGATATCTCGGACACCTATCACTATGTGCTTGCGGCAGAAAACGGCTATGTCGTGTGCATTGAGTACAAAGGCGGCGAGCATTTTGCGGTGGTCGACGGGCTGTTTTTAAACGCCCCGTATCACACGGAGCTGAAACTTGAAAGCGCCGCAGCGCCGGCAGAGTTCACCCCCGAAGCCTCATTTGACGCAAGCGGAAATGTCACTGTCACCTACCCCACCGATGACGGCAAGGAAACGACCTGCTCCATCGAGCTTGCGAGATAACAAAAAACGGCTTGCTGATACAAATCAGCAAGCCGTATTTTATTTTGGACTTTACTTTTTCCCGCCTTCGACGGCGGCGGTCTTGGCGCTCAGATCCTCGCAC